>JBNKKC010000099.1:0-25763 GCA_050291625.1 Desulfobacteraceae bacterium | reverse complement strand
TGTGTTGGCAATCCGGTCAAAGAGCGCCTGGGCCCCTTCATACCCCACATGCAGCAAACGGCTGCCGCCCACGCGGTCGTGGACCGGAAAACCGATTCGCACCAGCGGAATGCCCAGCTTGCGTGCCAGACTGTATCCTTTGCTGTGGCCGATCATGATTTCGGGTCGAGCGGCACGCACGGCATCTTCGATGTCGACAAAATCGACGCCCTCGATGACGTCTACCTCGTCATGCAGCTTCGGGTTCAGAGTTTGACATACCGCCGTCGCCAGATGGCCGCCGCCGTCGCCCGTCGCACAAACCACCGGCACCACCCCGATTTCGGAGAGAAAATCCACGACGCCGGCCACCAGATCCGCCTCGCCGTAAACCACGGCACGGACGCCGTTGACGTACTTATGACCGTCCACCAGTGCATCCAGCAGCCGGCCCCTCGATTCGGAAAAAGCCGTCGGTGTCGGGATGCCGCTGATCTCCTCCAATGTCCGCATGAGATGGTCTGTGCGGCGAATACCCAGGGGCAGGCCCAACCGGAAGGCAGGCACATTGAAGCGTTCCTGCAGGTAGGTGGCTGCCGTCTCGTCCATTTCGGCCAGCACACGACCCAACTCGATACTGGCCGAGGCCCCGCCGGCTGCGGCGATGGCTTTCACCGTCGTGCCGCCGGAGGGAATGCGCTGGTACTCTGACCACAATTCGCCGTCCAGGGTCTTCGCGTAGTCGGGCAGCACCATGACGCTGCAGCCGAACGCTTCAAATATCATTTTAAGGTGCCTGAGGTCGGCCGGCGAGACCATGCCCGGAAAGAGATTGACGCCCGCCGGCGCGGATTCAGAGCCAAACGCTTTGGTCAGTTCCTTGACGGTTGCCAATACGGCTTTGTGAAACCCCTGCATGTGCGTACCCTGATAACTCGGTGTGGAGACATGCACCATGGGAGGTAATGCCGCATCCGGTCGTGCCGAGCGGTACTGGCCGATAAACATGGAGACATCGTCGCCGATGGTTTCGGCCAGGCAGGTCGTCGCCACCCCGATCAGCTTCGGCGTGTACTGTGACAGAATATTGTCCAGAGCCAGTTTGATGTTGGCACCGCCGCCGAAGATGGCCGTCTGTTCCCCGAAATTGGAGCAGGCGATGTCCATGGGCTCTTTGAAATGGCTGATCAAATAGCGCCGGATGTAAGTCGAACAGCCTTGCGATCCGTGCAGCAAGGGGATGGCACCTTCAATGCCCTTGAACACCAACGCCGCCCCCAGGGGCGAACACAACTTGCACGCATTTTGGGTCGCGGCGGCCGCCGGTCTGGTTTTCAGGTTTTTCAATCGATAGGCGGTTTCCATCACACGGCCTCCTTTTGGCGGAACGGTACGAACTGCCACACAGGGCTTGTCACCGATGTGTGAATTTCGCGGGCAAAATGGAGCATGCCTTCAAACCCGGCCAAAGGAATCTTGCGTTCGTGGTTGTGATCGCAAAAACCGACGCCAAGTTTGTAGGCGATGGGCCTCTCTTTGACGCCGCCGATGAACAGGTCGGCCTTTTTTTCAATGATATATTTTGACAGTTCCAGCGGGTTGGCATCGTCCAGAATGACTGTTCCCGGGTCACACATATCCTGCAGCGTCCGGTAGTCCTCGGCATTGCCGGTTTGCGATCCGGCCAGCACGACCTGCATGCCCAAATACCGCAGCGCTTTAATCAGCGAGAAGGCTTTAAAGGCGCCGCCGACGTAGATAGCCGCTTTTTTACCGCGAAGATCTTCCCGGATCGTCTGCAGTTGCGGATAGATGAGATTGACCTCTTGGCGGACCAGCGCTTGAGCCCTCGCTTTGATGTCAGGATCACCATCAAACCGGTCCGCCACGTCGTACAGGGCCTTGGCCATATCGTCGATGCCGAAATAGGAGACGCGGATATAAGGAATGCCATACTTTTTTTTCATCATCTCAGCCAAAAAGGTCATGGCTCCCGAACACTGTACGACGTTGAGGGCGGCTCCGTGGGATTTTCGGATCTCATCCACCCTGCCGTCGCCGGTCATGACCGACACCACTTCAACGCCCATCTGCTCGTAGTACTTTTTGATCATCCAGGCTTCCCCGCCGATATTGAATTCTCCGAGAATATTGATGCTGGCAGGAGAGATTTTGTCGGTGGCCCCGGTACCGACCAATTGAAACATCGCGTCGCAGGCCGCTTTGTAACCGTCTTTTTTGGTGCCCTTGAAGCCTTCGGAGTGGACGGCCAACACAGGGATTCCTTTTTCCCGACCCACTTTTTTGCACACCGCTTCAACGTCGTCGCCGATGATTCCCACAATGCAGGTGCTGTAAACAAAAGCCGCTTTGGGTTTGTAGGTGTCGATCAGCTCTCCCAGGGCTCGATACAGTTTTGGCTCTCCACCGAAGATCACCTCCTTTTCCTGCAGATCGGTAGAAAAACTCAGGCGGTGCAGTTGGGGGCCCGATGAAAGCGCCCCCCGGATATCCCAGGTATATGCGGCGCAGCCGATGGGGCCGTGAATCAGATGCAACGCATCGGCAATGGGGTACAGCACCACCCGCGATCCGCAAAACACACAGGCGCGCTGACTGACGGATCCGGCCAGGCTGTGTTTATCGCAGGTCATCTCGAACGGCATTTCACCTTTGTGATAGATCTGCTGCCGGCGTTCTTCGAGGATGGGAATAGATGTCATGAGAATAATTTCATTCCGGTTTCCGGTTTCGGGTTCCTGGTTGCTGATGGTTATGGCTACAACACCAGTTCGAATTCGGGTTCGCTGCTGTCGCGCTCTTTCCGGTCAAGGATCGCGTCGAGCATCTTTTCCAGGAGACGCAGCGCACCCCGGTAGCCAAACGTGGAGAAGTAACTGTGCCCCATGCGGTCCAGGATGGGAAACCCGTGCCGCACCAGCGGGATGTCTTCATCGCGCGCAATGTATTTGGCATAGGTATTGCCGATGATCAGATCCACCGGCGCCTGTTTGATCCACTGGTGAAACAGGAACATATCTCCGGGAACTTTAATCTTCACTTCGTCAGCGACATCGGCGACCGCTTCTCTGAGAGCCGCTTCGTACTTTTTGCCTGCCGGAGAGCCTGTAACGATATAGACCGGCTTCATGTCCAAGGCCACGAGGAATCGACTCAGGGCCAGCAATTGATCCGGGTCCCCCACCAGTGCGACACGCTTGCCATGAACATACTGATGGTAGTCGGCAATGGCATCCACCAGCTGCCCGCGCTCCAGATTGAGAGCATCGGGAACGTTGACGCCGGCCATCCGCCGCAGGGTGTCGATAAATATATCGGTGTCGTGCAGACCGATGGGCAGATTGAGAACCTGGCAAGGCACTTTGCACTTGGTATCCAGCGCTCTGGCCGCCGCTCCCGACCCCAATTCCCCAAGTCCGATGGAACCGGTGCTGGAGCCGGCCTCTTTCAACTGGTCAAGCGTGACGCCCCCTTCAGGATACATCTTGTACTTTCCGGTCAGGGGGCCATTGAGTACGTTGGAGGTATCGGGAAACATAATGCTCTTGACGCCCAACATCTCTGCCAGGCGTCTAATCTCCGCCATATCCGATGGTTCGACGAATCCGGGGATCAGGTTGATGGTCTCTGTACGGTTGCCGTTTCGCCGGGCGAAGTAGTCCACCATGGCCTTGGTCATGTTGGAAAAACCGGTGATGTGCGAGCCGACATAAGATGGCGTGTTACAGTGAAAGACGTATTTACCCAACGGAATTTTGCCGTCCGCCTCCGCCTTGCTGATGATCTGGGGAATGTCATCGCCGATGGTCTCCGAAAGACAGGTGGTATGAACGGCAATCACCTGCGGGTCGTAGACTTTGAAGATATTGTCAATGGCCTGAACCAGGTTCGCCTGTCCGCCGAATACGGAGGCACCCTCGGTAAATGCGCTGGTAGCCGCCATCACCGGCTCCTTGTAATGCCGCGTCAAGGTGCTGCGGTGGTAGGCATAGCACCCTTGCGAACCGTGGCTGTGCGGCAGGCAGCCGTGAACACCGAGTGCCGCATACATGGCGCCGATGGGCTGGCATGTTTTGGCCGGATTGACCGTAAGCGCATTGCGTTCTTTGATTTCTTGCGTTGTATGTCTGAGTAGCATGTTATTCGTACTCCGTTGAATTTGATTGAATTACTGGGTTCCGTAAGTAGCGGCCAGTTCGGGCTGCTGCTGCCAGGGGGCCTTGAGATAGCTCCAGACCGGGCTGTTGACCATGCGGTCGATCTCCCTGTAAAAATTGATGGCGCCTTTGAATCCGGCGTAGGGGCCGCCGTAGTCATAGCTGTGCAGTTGTTTGAGAGGAATTCCGTGCTTCTGCACAACATATTTTTCTTTAATGCCGGCGCAAAAAATGTCCGGCTTGAACACGGCGATCATTTTCTCGGTCTCATGGTGACTGATATCGTCGATCACCAGCGCCCCCTCGTCCATCTCCGGCATCATGCCATCATACTCTGAAAAGGCGAGGCCTCCGGCTTCCAGAGCCATCATGGCCTTCTCGCTCTTTCGCGGAACATATTTTTCGGGATCGGCTTCAACTTCCAACTCCTCGATATTGCGGCTGTCCGCGTCGATCTTTATGTCCGGTAAAACGCGGCGCCCCTCGTAGTCATCCCGGTGTGCGAATTCATATCCGGCCGAAAGCGTCTTCATTCCCAACTCCGCAAACAATTCCTGGTAGTGGTGGGCGCGCGACCCTCCTACAAACAGCATGGCCCGTTTGCCTTCGGTCCGTGGCCGGATGTCAGCCGCCGCCTGCTCAACTTCCGGCAGTTCGTCAGCGATGACCGCCTCGACCCGTTTCATCAGCTTTTTATCTTCGAAGTAGGCGGCGATTTTACGCAACGATTTGGCCGTGGCCTCGGCTCCGATAAAATTGACTTTGAGCCAGGGCAGCCCGTACTTGGTCTCCATCATTTCGGCCACGTAATTGATCGATCGGTGGCACATGATCAGGTTCAAATCCGCCGTATGGGAATTGGCAAAGTACTCGATACTGGAGTTTCCGCTGAAGGTAGAGATCAACGTAAAGCCGCACAAATCAAACAATCGCTCGATCTCGAAGGCATCGCCGCCGATGTTGTACTCGCCCAGCAGATTGATCTTGAAGTCGCCTTCCTTGATCGTGTCGTCCGTTCCCACAACATGCTTGAAAATGCCGTTGTTGGCGATGTGATGCCCTGCGGACTGGCTGACGCCCTTATACCCTTCACAGGAAAAACCGAATACATTGATCCCCAGTTTCTCTTTCATCTCCCGACATACGGCGTGCACATCATCGCCGATAAGGCCGACGGGGCAGGTGGAAAAGACAGCGATGGCTTTGGGGTGGAAATTCTCATACGCCTCGCTAATGGCCTGTTTGAGCTTTTTCTCACCACCGAAGATAATCTGCTCATCCTGCATGTCGGTGGTGAAGCAATAATTAATGAAGTTCTCTCCGTCGGTACCCGCATCGGTCTGATTGCGGCGGGTCAGCCAGCTGTAAAACCCGCACCCCACAGGTCCGTGGGTAATATTGATGATATCGCGAGTGGGCCCCAGCACGACGCCCTTGCAACCGGCGTAGCAGCATCCGCGCTGGCTGATCAGGCCCGGTACCGTGCGAACGTTGGATCCGATGACCGGGACCTTGCCCTCCGCATCGACCTTGTTCACGACGATCTGTTTGGCTCGTTTGCGGGCCACTTTCGGCGGATATTTGATCAGCAGCTTCGATTTGACCTCTTGCGGATCAAGCCCCTCCAATTCCAATGGTTCTTTGCTTTTATTTTCGGCGGCCTTTGCCATGGTCTTTTTCTCCTTTATAATTTCAGCAGTCGGCTTATACATCATCCAGAACGGCGTCGCCGCGTTCTCCGGTGCGCACGCGAATGGCGTCCGAGCATGGCATTACAAAAATCTTCCCGTCTCCGGATTTGCCCGTTTGATTAACGTGAATCAATGTTTGAACGGTTTTGTCGACAAGCTCATCGGGGACGACGATGAGAACGGCCCGTTTGGGGATCATGCGATGGACCTGGCCGAGCTGAGCGATGGCTTCTTCGTAACCCTTTTCGGCGCCTTCGAGCAGTTGGACGTCGACCAGGCCTTTGCCGCGCCCCAAGGCGTCACGCGCCGTAATGGATGTGATACCGACTTCGGAGAGCGCGCGTTTGGTCTGATTCATCTTGTTCATGCGCACTATAGCGAGAATTTCTTTCATATCGCCACCTCTTCGGTTTTCCCATCTGAGGTCTCTTTGATACCCGAGCTGATGGTATAGACCTCCTCCACCGGAACGACGAAAATCTTGCCATCGCCGAACGCTCCTTTTTCACCGGTACGCGCAGCTTTGATGATCGTCCGGATGGCAAAATCCTTGTCCTGCTCCTTGACGACCGTCAGCAGGAGCTCCTTCGGAATCTCGTCGTAGGTAATCTCGCCAATTTTTATGCCCCGCTGCTTTCCCCTGCCGACGACCGACATTTTGGTGACGCCGGGAAATCCAGCCTCCATTAACGCCGCCAGAACATCGTCCACTTTTTCCGGCCTGACAATTGATCGAATTAAAATCATGACAATGGTTCTCCTTTATCTGGTAGGGTCTATGCGGCTATGCCGTAGTCGATGAGCAGTTTTTCCAGTTCATCGATTTCAAGCGGCGCGGGAATCACTTTCATCTCGTTTTCATCGATCTTTTTGGCCAGCATTCGATACTCCGCCGCCTGGGAGTGCCCGGGCTCATAGTCAATCACGGTCTTTCGATTGATTTCCGCCCGCTGCACCATGTTGTCGCGCGGTACAAAGTGGATCATCTGAGTGCCCAGCCTATCCGCCAGCGCCTGGATCATCTCCATCTCATTGTCGACCTTGCGGCTGTTGCAGATCAACCCGCCCAAACGCACACCGCCGGCTTCGGCGAACTTGACGATCCCTTTGCAGATGTTATTGGCTGCATACATGGCCATCATCTCTCCGGAAACGACGATATAGATCTCTTGTGCCTTGCCTTCACGAATGGGCATGGCAAAACCGCCGCAAACGACATCACCGAGGACATCGTAAAAAACATAATCCAGCGCTTCGCTGTCCGCATAGGCGCCCAGCTGTTCCAGAAGGTTGATGGAAGTGATGATGCCTCGACCGGCACAACCCACTCCCGGTTCAGGCCCACCCGATTCCGTGCACAGCGATCCGCCGAAACCGGTCTTGCGCACATCTTCGAGTTCGACGTCCTCTCCCTCTTCGCGCAGGGTATCCAATACCGTTTTTTGCGCCAGTCCGCCCAATAGCAACCGGGTAGAATCGGCCTTTGGATCGCACCCCACTACCATGACCTTCTTTCCCATCTCCGCCAATCCGGCAACGGTATTCTGGGTGGTAGTGGACTTGCCGATCCCTCCTTTTCCATAAATAGCAACTTTTCGCATTGTTTTCTCCTTTGACTGTTCATGAATAGCTGTCGTTGACGATAAGTAATCCAAGGAGCATGCCAAATACTGCAACGTCAAAGCATTAAATATTCAAGGCATTGCTACCATTATATTTTATGAGAAAAATTATTTTATGATGTATTCTTCCTCTTCGCCGATTCAAATCATATAGCGACATGAATGTAGGGGTTGACAATTATGTCGACACAGTCATCTACCAAAGTGTCGACATGATATTGAAATAGATAGACGGATATCCGGAGAATCAAGGATAGAGAAAGGAAGTACGAAGGGTGGAATTCGGTCTCAGAAACGCTAAGTTGTTTTCACTCAAAGGATCTGGTCAAGCAGGAGGGATCAGGTGCGGAAGAGTGCCGCAACGGCCAATGCGCTGTCCAAAAACATTGTCTTGACGTCTTCGCTTATAGTTGCTTCAGGTCGATGTTATACTTTTTAATGCGATAGCCCAGCTGACGCGGTGTTATCCCGAGCGCTCTCGATGCTTTTTGCTGTATGCCGTTGCTGTGCTTCAAGGCATTTACAATATGGGTGCGCTCCAACCGCTCTACTTCATTGCCTAAATTTTCCGACATGCAGGCGACATTGTTGACGACTTTCTTCGGCTCTGTTGGCACTGTGGTGCTGAACGGCAAGTCCTGTTCCCTTATAATATCCGTCTCCGCCATAATTACCAGCCGCTCGACCAGGTTGGACAGCTCACGCACATTGCCCGGCCACTGGTAGGCCGTCAGCATGTTTACGGCCGCATCATCCAGCCGAACATTCCTGTTATAGAGGCGATTGAACTTTTCGATATAAAACCGCAGCAGCAACGGAATGTCTTCTATTCGCTGGCGCAATGGAGGCAACACGATCGGCACCACATTCAAGCGCCAGTATAGGTCTTCCCGGAAAGAACCCTTTGCAATTTCCTGAAGCAGGTTTCGGTTTGTCGCCGCTACCACCCGCACATTCACCGATACACTGGTTGACGAACCGATGCGCTCAAAGGATCGCTCCTGAAGTACACGCAATAAATTCACCTGCAGATTCAGCGGAAGCTCTCCGATCTCGTCGAGGAAAATAGTGCCTCTATCAGCCATTTCAAATCTGCCGATGCGCCGCGACGTCGCACCGGTATAAGCCCCTTTTTCGACGCCGAACAGTTCCGCTTCGACCAGATTCTCCGGCAACGCCGCCAGGTTTACCGGCACGAATGATTCCGTGTTGCGGCGGCTTTGGTAATGCACGGTCTGCGCGATCAGCTCCTTTCCCGTTCCGCTTTCACCCAGGAGCAAAACGGTGCTGTCGGTGGCGGCGACTTTCTGTACTGCTTTAAGGACCTGTTGAAACGGTGCCGACTCCCCGATGATATTCGACAAACTGAGTTTTTCCTTCAATTGAAATCGCAGATCACCGCATTCTTTTTCAGTTCGCCTGAAGTTCTCCCACAGTTTGACAAACTGACCGATAAAGGATGCAACGATCGAAAGAACGCGCAGATCGTCATCAACATTGCCGTGCTCTTCGGTGTAAATACGATCAACGCTGATCACCCCTAAGATATTGCCGTCCAGTTCGATGGGGATGCAAAGAAAAGAGACGCCGCTCTTTGCCGGACGCGACCCGGTTCGGTTCAGAAATTTCGGTTCTTCGCCGATGTTGGGCACGAACATGGGCTGGCCGCCTTCGATGACGCACCCGACGATTCCTTCGCCAATATGGTATTTCCCCCGCTGAATCTCTTCAAGGCTCAAACCATAGGCGGCCACAATTTCGAGTGCTTTCGACTGTTGATCCAACAGAAAAACACAGCCGCGCTGCATTTCGAGGCGACTGGCCAGGGACTCCATCACATCGTTCAAATTCCGTTGCAGATCAAATGAACTTGTCAGTAGTTTACTGATCTGGAGGATGGCGCTGAGTTCCTGATTTTTTCGGACAAGCTCATTCATATAGTCTTTCTATTCCCGATTCATTTCCGCAAAAGACCTTTCGATCCCGCCGGTTTGAAGGTCAATGTTGTTGTCGTTTTGATGAAACCGCGTACCCGGCATGTGGCAAACACGTTATTGACCGGAGTAGTGCCGTCTCCGTTGAACTCAAAAAAGCAAGGTGTGTGCCAGATTCAAACAAGCCCTTATTTATTATATTTATTTGATATTAATACATAATTATGGAATGCGGGCGATACGCGCCCAATACATGATATTACAATAAAGTAACATGACACATATTATATTACATTTTTGTAATTTTAATACGGGTCTCATTTGCGCTTCCATGAGAACCGGACACTATTTTTTAATGCGATTAAATACCTCTTTGGCGTGATAGGAGCTTCGGACAAAGGGACCGCTGGCGACCTGGTCGAAGCCCATGTCCAGGGCGGTCGCGCGCAAACGATCGAATGTTTCAGGGGTCACGAATTGCTCCACCGGATGGTGGGCGCCAGAAGGCTGCAGATATTGGCCCAGGGTCAGAATCCGACAGTTGGAAGCACGCAGATCCCGCAAGGTTTGCTCTATTTCCTCCATCGTTTCTCCCAGCCCCAGCATCAACCCCGATTTGGTCGGGATATGCGGAGCAGAAGCCGACGCCCGCGCCAGCAGCGCCAGAGAGCGCCTGTAATCGGCCTGCGGACGCACTGTCCGGTAAAGCCGCGGCACGGTTTCCAAATTGTGGTTCAACACATTGGGACCGGCGCTCAGAACCAGCAGAAGCGCTTCCCGATCTCCCTGAAAATCGGGAATCAACACTTCAATGGAGACATCCTCGATGGCGCAGCGCAGCGCCTGAATGGTCTGTGCGTAGTGTTCGGCACCGCCATCCGGCAGATCGTCGCGCGTCACCGAGGTCAGAACCACGTATTGCAGGCCCATCTCCAGCGCCGCTGCCGCGACACGCCGGGGTTCATCGCAATCCACCGGCTCCCCGGGTCCTTTGTGCACCGCACAGAAGGAACAATTCCGCGTGCAGTGCCCCCCCAGAATGAGAAAAGTGGCGGTCAGCTGCGAGAAACACTCGAAGATATTGGGGCACTGTGCCTCCTGACAAACGGTATGCAGACTTTGCCGCTGAATCCGCCGGCGGGTCCGTTCAAATTCCGGACCGCTCGGCAAACGCCGCTTCAGCCATGATGGTTTTTTCTTAAATGCCATGAAATAAATACCTATAGCAGCGCCATTAATTCGTCCAAGCTAATGCGCGTCAGTTCCAGATCGAACAGATCGCCTATATGACCGGCGATTTGCCGTCTGACGGCATCCATCCCGATGCGGACACCTGCCTCATGTTCCAAGGTCGTTATGCGACACCTCTTCAAGCCGCAGGGATTGATCCATCGGAACGGCTCCAGGTCGGTGTGGACATTCAATGCCAGGCCGTGGAAGGTGACGCCCCGCCTGATCGTTATGCCGATGCTTCCCAGTTTCCGATCCTCGATCCAGGCGCCACGATTCAGTTCGTCCCCCCTGGCGGTTATCCCCCAACCACCCGCCGTGCGCACCATGGCTGTTTCCAGACGCGTGACGAAATCGGTCACGCCGATTTTACGGCTTCGGATATCCATCAGGACGTAAACGACCAGCTGACCCGGACCGTGGTAGGTGATGTCGCCGCCACGCTCGATGGGCACAATCTCGATATGGCGTGCGCCCAGGTCGGCCGGCGAAACAAGCAGGTTTTCCATGCCGCCGCGTCGCCCCAGAGTAAATACAGGCGCATGCTCCAGCAGCAGGATCACATCGCGCTCGAGACGTCCGCCGTTGCGCGCATCAACTATGGAAAGCTGCAATGTATGGGCCTGACGGTAAGGTACAATGGGCAGATCCAGCAGATATCCAATCACATCGGTCTATTCCTTTAAAAGCGCCAAATAGGCCTGCCGATCCATCAGTTGATCAAACTGACCCGCATCGGCGGCTTTAATCTTGATCAACCAGCCGCCTCCATAGGGATCGTCATTTACCAACTCAGGGCTCTGCTCCAGGGCAGGGTTGATCTCCAAGACCTCTCCGGCCATGGGGATATACAGTTCGGATACCGCCTTAACCGATTCAATGGTGCCGAACTCGTCCCCCTGCTCCAAAACGGTGCCTTCCCCGGGCAGCTCAACGTAGACAATATCGCCCAATTGATCCTGAGCATAGTCGCTGATTCCTATTTTAAACAGGTCCCCGTCTGCCGCAGCCCATTCATGGTCTTTGGTGTAACGGACAGTATCGGGCAGTGCGAGCGCATCGATCTCTTTCATGCTCTCCTCCTTGGTACGGATTGTCATGGTCACTTCGCGGTGGGGGCAGGGACAACGGCATTCAGTGCTCAACTCGACAGCATAGGTTCATCGCGATAATCGTGGCTTCTAAAGATTCTAATGCGGTTCACGCTCCCCAATAGACGTCATTGTCTCGCCAATCAGCCGAAAATGCAACTCCCGATTACATGGGCAAAACCAATTGGTCCTGAATCCGGCGCAATTGCAGACGGCCGCGCCCTGCCACTCTCTCCGGCGCAACATAAAAGACTTGAAAAGCACCGGGGCTTTATGGTACTCGAGTCTCTTGGTTTTTTTGACTCCAGGCGATTTGTGCCCATTCACTCAAGAACAATAAGGAACTTGTGCAGATGACTTCGAAGAAGCAGCGCATGATCGTTTACGGCGTGGCGGCCCACCTGCTATTTATCGCAATTGTCTGTTATGCCGCCTTCCCGGTGGAAAAACCGGAAACGCCCATCCGCTTGATGTATCAGACCAACGCGGGCAAAGTGCTTTTTGATCATCAGACCCACACCAGTGTAAACGGGTTTGCTCTGGACTGTTACGACTGCCATCACCATACGCCTGACGATGAATCCGGCCTGATCGCCTGCGGCCAATGCCATCTTCCAAAACCCGAAGAGGGTGTTGTCCCGGAAAGCTGCCTGGAGTGCCACGATGCATCCGATGTGGAGGACTCCGAGTATCCCAAGCGGGCCGATGCACTGCATCGTCAATGCTCGACATGTCATCTTGAATTTGGAAAGGGCCCTATTCACCAGGACTCGCTGAGCGAACAAGAGAAAGAAGCGCAAAAAACCGAGCCGAACAATTGGGTCGATTGCAGCAAATGCCACGTGATTTAAATGCTCAAATAAACGACCGTCACAGACCAGTAAAGGTTAAGCCATGCTATCGAGATCGTTATTCGGATACGCCAGTCCCGCGTTTCGCTACGAACTGCTAAGCACAACCCTGCCCCAGCCCGTATCGGTACCGGCCACAGACAGCGTCACCCTGCTGCTGCCGAGCGAGACGGGCATGGAGCCATCTGAGGCCATCAAAGTCGGCGATCGGGTCACCACCGGCCAGCGGCTGTCCCGGGAGGATCAATCCGGCCCTGCCGTGCTCTCAACCATAACAGGTCATATAATAAAGGTAGAAGCCTTCACCGGTGACTATGGCAAAAAATACACAGCGGTCACCATCAAGAAGGAGGGCGCGGAAGAGCTGGACGGCCAATTCAAGGAGGCCGCCCGGAATCTGACACCACAGGTCTTGAGCGATTATCTCAGCAGCGCGCCGGGCAACGCCCCCCTGGATAAACTGCTGGATGACAGCAAACCCATTGACACCATTCTTATTTACGGTGGCGACACCGATCTGCTGGTCGAGACCAACCTGTACATCCTTAAAAGCCGGATCGAGGCCGTCAACCAGGGCATCAAAGCCCTGACATCCGCGACGGGAATTGAACATGTTGTGGTGGTGGTCCCTGCGGAAAGTTTCCAAAACGTCGACGGCCATTTCGCCGCCGAGGTCAAAGCCGTTCCGGCCGTCTATCCCGGGGCCCAACCCCTGATGATCCTCTACCACCTGACCGGTAAAATGCTCGAGCAGGGACAGACCTATGAAGATCTCGGGATGCTGTTCATCCGCGCCGAAGCCGTGGCCGCCATCGGAAAGGCAGTGGAATCGGGCCATGTCCCGACGGAAAAGATAGTGACGGTGGTCGATAAAGCAGGCAACCGCAGGCTGGTGTCCGCCACCTTGGGAACACCGATCGGCGACATTCTTAAAAAGCTGAATATCACCACCGCCAATGGGGATCGCATCATTGTCGGCGGCCCCATGACCGGTAGAGCCATCTACTCTGAACAGCAGCCGATTGCACCGGACTGCGACGCCATCATGGTGCAGGACGGCAGCCAGATCATCCTGTCCGGGCAGGACCCCTGCATCAACTGCGGGGAGTGTATCCGCATCTGCCCCGCCAATGTGCCCGTCAATCTGCTGATCCGTTTCCTGGAAGCCGGCCAATACCAGGAAGCCGCCGATCTTTACGATTTATACTCCTGCGTGGAGTGCGGCCTGTGCAGTTTTGCCTGTCCGGCCCGCATCCCGATTCTGCAATATATCAAGCTGGCCAAATTTGAACTCGCACGCGTGATACCGGCGGAGGAAGAGAATGAATAATCAGAAAAAGTTCATCGTTTCCCATGCGCCTTTCTGGCATATCGGCAGTGGGATTGCCCAGCGCAACGTCAATACCATTGTTGCGGCCATCCCGGCGGCATTGATGGGGTTGGCCTATTTTGGGATACCGGCGCTGGGCGTCCTTTGCCTGTCGGTTGCCAGCGCCGTCATCTGGGAACTCCTGTTCAATCTGACGGCCAAGCGCCCCATCAGCGTGGGTGACGGCCACGCCATTCTCATCGGCCTGCTGCTGGGGATGCTGCTGCCGGCAACGGCGCCGTTCTGGCTGGTTATGACCGGAACCTTTCTGGCCATCGTCATCGGCAAGCAGATATTTGGCGGCATAGGCGCCAATCCATTTTCACCCCCGGTTTTGGCCTGCGCCATCCTGATGGTCGCCTGGAAAGCCTACTTTGATTTCGATGCTCAATTGTTGAACTACAGTTTTGATTTTACACCGTTCCATCCCCTGGTGGCGGCCAAGGCCTTCGGTGTGGATGCCGTGGCCGATATCAGCATCGGCGACCTGATCGTCGGTCGTCAGGTGGGCGGCATCGGTGCCACCTGCGGACTGGCCCTGATTCTGGGTGGCATTTATCTGATCGCCCGCGGCATCATGCGCTGGGAAATTCCTGTGGCATTTATCGCAGGACTGTTTGCCACCGCCACCTGTTTTCACGCGGCCAACCCCGTGGTTTATGCCGGTCCCATGTTTCATCTGTTTACCGGCTATTCGCTGATCGGCGCCATCTTTCTGGCAACCGACGACAGCGCTTCGCCGGTCAATACCATACCCATGCTTATCTATGGCGCCGTTGGCGGCGCCATGACCATCCTGATACGCAATATCGGCATGTATGCGGACGGCATCATCTTCGCGATTCTATTGATCAACCTGATTCATCCGCTGGTCGATAAAATTAGACCCAAGGCACTTGGAAAGGTGGCAGAATAATGGGCGAAATGATCAAAATGGTGGTAGTCCTGACCGCGCTCAGCATCATTTCCGGAGGCGGCTTGAAAGGACTCGAGGAGTGGGCCAAGCCGAAAATCGAAAACAACGTGATGCGTGAGGTCAAAGGCCCGGCCATCAAAGCGATGCTCAAAGAGGCCGAAAACGACCCCGTGGCCGATCGTTTCAAAATCAAAGACGGGGATATTGAACGCAATGTTTTTGTCGGCATCTTCGACGGCAAAGCCAATACCGTGGTGATCGAATCAGAAGCCAACGGATTCGGCGGCAAGATCGGACTGGTGGTCGCCATCAACACGGACGAGCAAAAACTTGCCGGGATCGGTGTGACCACCCAAACGGAAACGCCGGGTCTTGGCGGTGAGGCCAAAGCAAATCCGAATTTTGCCGCCCAGTTCGTCGGCAAATCTATCACGGCACCGATTCAGGTCACCAATGACGGCGGCGAAATCAGCGCCCTCAGCGGTGCGACGATTACGTCACGGGCCGTTTGCGCCGGAACCATGCAGGCGGTTGAAACCTATAACAAATTGAAACCACAACTGATGGAAAAGCTCGAAGGCATGAGCAAATAAGAGGAGCTGACGCCATG
Organism: Desulfobacteraceae bacterium; assembly: GCA_050291625.1. Classification (GTDB taxonomy): domain Bacteria; phylum Desulfobacterota; class Desulfobacteria; order Desulfobacterales; family Desulfosarcinaceae; genus JARRKU01. The sequence goes on along the minus strand of JBNKKC010000099.1, from coordinate 10,292 downwards.
GCCAAATCGATCGTTTCTGAATTCACCAAAGGCCTCTGGAAGGAAGTCCCCCCGTTTCGACTGGTGTTGGGTCTTTGCCCGACGCTGGGTGTCACCGCATCCTTGAAAAACGGCATCGGCATGGGCTTGGCCACAACCTTTGTGCTGCTCTGCTCCAATATCCTGATCTCGCTGCTGCGCAAGGTAATTCCCTCGAAAGTGCGTATCGCCTGCTATATCATTATCATCGCCGCTTTCGTTATTATCGTCGAACAGATGATGCAGGTGGTCAACTACAAGCTGTATCAGGATCTGGGCGTCTTCATCCCCCTTATCGTGGTCAACTGCATCGTTCTGGGCCGTGCCGAGGCATTTGCCTCCAAAAACGGCATCTTCAAGTCGGCCGCCGACGGCCTCGGCATCGGGATAGGCTTCACCTGGGCCCTGGGGCTGCTGGGCATCGTACGCGAGCTAATCGGCACCGGCTCCCTGAAAGGCGACGTCTTCGGTCTTATCCCTTGGGACATCCCCAACATTTTCGGTGCATCCTACGTCCCGTTTGAGTTTGCCATAAAAGCCCCGGGCGCATTCGTACTCCTGGGACTGTTGCTTTGCTTGATGAACCTGATCCCCAGCAAATAGCACGAGGAGTTAAGCAACCATGGAATATTTCGAGATCATCATCTCCACCATCTTCGTCAACAACATTCTGCTGGCACAATTTCTGGGCAACTGCCCTTTTCTGGGCACATCCAAGAAAATGGAAACAGCCGTCGGGATGGCCATGGCGGTTGTCTTTGTTCTGGTTCTGGCAGGCGTTATCACCTGGATCATTTACGATATGCTTCTGGTGCCGTTTAAATTGGAGTTTCTGCGCACCATCGCCTTTATCCTGGTGATTGCCTCTCTGGTGCAGTTCGTGGAGATGTTTCTAAAAAAGAGCATCCCGGCCCTGTATGCCGGCCTGGGTATTTTTCTGCCGCTGATTACGACCAACTGCGCCGTGTTCGGCGTCTGCGTTCTGAACATCGACAAGGAACTCGATTTCCTTCCGGCGCTGGTCACTTCATTCGGCTATGCCGCGGGTTTCGGCCTGGCGCTGATCATCTTTGCCGGACTTCGGGAGCGTATCCTGCTGGCCAGGGTCCCCAAACCCCTGCAGGACACCTCGATCGCCTTGATCACGGCCGGTATGATCTCGCTCAGCTTTTATGCGTTCAGGGGGATGGTATAGCTTTATCGCCGACAACCAATTGCTTTTTGCTAATGACAGATAAAGGAGGCAGTATTTTGCTTTTACACAAAAGTGTTAAGTGTTAAGTTTTAAGTGTTAAGTTGATGAATTCTGCCGATTTTGTCGGGAAGAATATCAGCGTATCAGTCGGGCAAGTGTCGATTCCCAAGGAAAATTCCAAGAATCATTATTCCAAAATCGATTCCAATCCTTTCCTTAACACTTAAAACTTAACACTTAACACTATGTTTTAATGGAGGCCGTCTGTGACTGCAGCAATCTTGGTCATGTTGGGTATCGGAGCCGTTTGCGGTATCGTCTTGAGTGTGGCATCCAAAGTTTTCTATGTGTGGGAGGATCCGCGCATTGCCGAGGTGGAATACTTTATGGCCGGTGCCAATTGCGGCGGCTGCGGCTATGCCGGGTGCTCGGCGGCTGCCAGCGCCGTCGTGGCCGGGAAAGAGCCGCCAGGTGTCTGCGTCGTGGCGGGCATGGAGGCGGCCATCGAAGTCGCCGGTGTCATGGGCGTCGACCCGGGCAGCGCCGAACCGCTCAAGTCGCTGAACCACTGCGATGGGGGCGATCGCGCCGAAGATAAGTATATCTACAGCGGCGCCGCTACATGCACGGCGCTGGCCAGCCTGTATGGCGGCAAACGGATCTGCTCCATCGGCTGTCTCGGCATGGGCGATTGTGTGCGTTCATGCAAGTTCAACGCCATTCATATGGGACCCAACGGTTTTCCCGTGGTGGACGAGGGCAGGTGCGTGGGCTGCGGTGCCTGTGAAACCGTATGCCCCAAAAACATTATCACCGTACGCACCATGAGCCAACGACTGCTCACCTTTAACGAGGATGACCAGGCCCTGGCGCCCTGCCGGCAGACCTGCCCCGCGGAAATCGATATTCCGCAATACATCGACCGGATCCGCAAAGGCGACTACGCCGGAGCGGTGAATACCATCCGCGAGCGCAACCCCCTGCTGCTCAGCTGCGGACGGGTATGCCCTCATCCCTGCGAGGATTACTGCCGCAGGGGGTTGGAGGACGAACCGGTCTCCATCAACCAGCTCAAGCGTTTCGTGGCCGATTGGGAGATGAACAGCAACCAGCGTCTGCCGATACCCTGTGCCCCGGACACCGGCAAAAAAGTCGCCGTCATCGGCGGCGGACCGGCCGGAGTGAGCTGCGCCTATTTCCTGCGACGCCTGGGTCACTCGCCCACTATCCTGGAGGCCATGCCCAAATTGGGCGGCATCACCCGCTACGGCATCCCCGAATACCGGTTGCCGGACAAGGTCCTGGACTGGGAGATCGAGGGCATCCTGAACCTGGGCATCGAGGTTCAGTACAATGCCCGGTTGGGCGAGGATTTCACCATCCAATCGTTACGCGACGAGGGTTTTGATGCCATTTTTATGGGAGTCGGCGCCTGGAAAGACTACAAGCTGGGCATCGAAGGGGAAGATGCCGATGGCGTATGGCAGGGCATCAACTTCCTCTCCACCGTGGCCAACCATCCCGAGAAAAAGATTCCTGTCGGCAAAAAGGTGGCCGTTGTCGGCGGCGGCAACTCCGCTATCGACTGCGTGCGGACCCTGCTGCGGCTGGGCAGCGACGACGTCTATATTCTCTATCGCCGGACCCGTAAAGAGATGCCGGCCAATGAGGTCGAGATCGTGGCCGCCGAGCATGAAGGCGTTCAATTTCAATTCCTGGCGGCCCCCACGCGGGTCCTCACCGATGATCAGGGGCGGGTCAAGGGCATCGAGTACCTGCAGATGGAACTGGGCGAACCCGACGCCAGCGGCCGCCGTCGTCCCGTGCCCATCGAAGGATCGGAAACCATCATCGAACTCGATATGCTGATCTCCGCCATCAGCCAGCAGCCGGATCTCGCCTTCCTCGAAAAGGAGGAGGAAAAAGAGAACATCGCCATCACACGCTGGAGCACTTTCGATAATGACGCGGAAACCCTGCAGTGCAGCCTGCCCTATCTGTTCACCGGCGGAGACGTGGCCACGGGGCCATCCCTTGTGGTAGACGCCATCGGCGGCGGCCGACGTGCAGCCAGATCCATTCATCAATACCTGACCGGCGAAGTGGTCAAGGGATCTCCCAAATCGCTGCGTAAAAAGCACATCCCGGAATCGCTTTTCAAGACCGTCCCGGGTGTCGAGAAAAAAGAGCGAACCCCCATGCCGGAACTGGAGGTGGCCGATCGAATCGACTCCATGATCGAAGTGGACCAGGTGATCAGCGAAAAAGATGCGGCCTACGAATCCAGCCGATGCCTCAAGTGCTGCCGCCTGTGCTACAATCCGGATGTTCAAATTAACGTGGCATAGCCGCCGCGAATAAATCGATTGGGCGCACCTTTAACGCTCGGCGACCCAGCCTAGATCGCCGACAGGTGAGACACTAGTGTTGCGTCCTACCAATAAGTTTAAGAACGAATGTCACTCCGGCGCAGGCCGGAGTCCAGTTGAAAACCCTCTGGATTCCGGCTTGCGCCGGAATGACTCAAATGAAAAAACCATTCGAATTGAACAACTATTGTTCACCCAACTTCCGGGACACAGCACTAGTTTTTTCGGCGTACAGTCATCAGAAGGCTACACAGTTTCCTGAATCTGCCCCGTACCATACGAAATTTTATCTTCAAAAGAGAGCTGATCGGCGAGCTGGGACTGAACACTGACGAGGCGGTTGCCGAGGGTTAGCGCAAGATTCTTGTACAACAGAGCGGCGTTTTCATGATCGCCGCTCAGCAGCATTTCCATCTGATCGCGATCAAAGGCAATCAAAGTGGTCGATTCGACGCATTCAGCCGAGGCGGTATAGCTGGTGCCGCTGGCCAGTGAAGACCATCCAAAGGCCTCTCCACCGTGGTTCACCGTGTAAATGGAATTTTGCTGGTCACCGATGCCCAGCCTGACGCGGCCTTTCACCAAAATGTAAAAGCGGCGCGCCGGTTCACCCTGGCCGAACAGCACGGTTCCCTGTTCATAGGTTGATTTTTTCCCAACCTCCATCATCCTGGCGATAAACTCACGGCTAAGTCCCGCCAGGATATCTGCCTGTTTGAATTGCATGGCCACCTCCCCGGGCAAAGGCCCGCTAAGTTAGATTGACCCATGCACTATAGTAAGAATGAGAGCGGGTGCTGTCGACAGCAAAGGACCATGTTCAGCCGGACGGCATCGTTCTAGTCAGGTCCGACAGAGGCCACACGTCCCATGGCCGTGCCGTTTTCCCCATAACGCGATGGGGGAATACCCTGCCCGTCGGAAGGAAAATGGCGGAGCAGAAATTCATACAGAGCCATCCATTGCGGAAATCGCTGCAGTCCTTCCTCTTGCGAAGCGTCGATATAATAGGCTTCCCGTTCATCCGGGTCGATGATCTGCCCGTTATGATCTCGCGGTATAATCGGCAATCCGAAAAAGGCGGTGTACGCCATCAGCTCGAATGCATACTGATTCACCACGATGCGGTGCAGCGTCTCGGTGTCGGTTGTATCGAGCTTTCGTATGGCGGTTTCGGTATAGGGGTCGCCGGGCCCGCACAAGTAAATATCACGAACCCTGTCGAGCGGAAACGCCGATGCATCATAGTTGAAACGGATCCCTGAAAAATGGAGGTATATATCGCTATCCACCATAGGCGCCAGCGATACGGCGACCTCGCAAATATGTTTGATATCTTTTGATTTGACATAGATAGACATGAGGGCATGCCCGGGGAAACCATCGGCGACCGGTCCGTCTCCCATCGGCAGCACATTGAAGACATCCTCGAAGCGGATCAAACCGCTGCTGCCAGGGTAGAGGCTACCGCGAATCATGCCGCTGGCTACGACTCCCAATTGAAAGAAGCCCTCATCGCCGTCCGACAAGGTTTGATTTGCCGATGCCCGCATGGCATCCGCCACGATATTGCCAAGGGCGGTCTCCTGCAGCGGAATCAACTCTAGCGGGAAATCCGTGCGGCTGATCACGTCTCGTGTCACGACACCGAGAGGCGCCAGGGCCGTATCGATGGACGCCCGGTGCTGCGAGACCATCTGTGCGATGTCGGTCGAACCCCCGACAGAATCGTCTATGGTAATCAGGGAAAATGACCAGTCCGATACGGTACCGCGTGTCAGGTTGCAGGTGAGGTCCAGACGGCTAATGGCCTTGCCGTACTCACCCGGAGAAAAAATAATGGTTTGGTTCTCATCCGACACGAGGGCCGTTGGTGTGGCAATATGCTCATGGCCGGATGCGATCATGTCGATGCCATGCACATGTTGTGAAATGTCCCAATCCTCCCCTGATCCGTCCCGCGCAACGCCGCTATGAGAAAGCAGCAGGATAAGATCCGCTTGCTGCTGCTGCCTCAAACGGTCAATCTGTTCTTGCAGGAGGGCATCATCGTGGTCGAACGTACAGGGGGCCGCTGCCGGACTTTTACGATCCGCGTCGCTTCCCATGCCCCCCAGAATCCCGACAGTGATGCCGTTTGGCAGGACGATGTTCGCTGTCTTGACGATCACGCCGTCCGACATCAGCTGTTCCAATGCATCATCGGCCGGATCCGACGGCGAAAAGTCCAGGTTTGAAGCGACAATCGGAACGTCGAATCCATGATCGATCCCTGCATGGATCAATTGCGCCAACCCGCCGGGTCCCCAATCGAATTCGTGGTTTCCCAGGGTGACGGCATCGTATTTCAATTCGGACATAAACTTGAACGCAGGGGGATTGTCGTGCGCCAGATCATAAATGGTGCCCATGAGAAAATCACCGGAATCGACCAACAGGACAGGGATGCCTTGTTTGGTCTGTTGGTCCCTGATGGCTCGAACAACAGCGGCAATGCGGGCATAGCCGCCGGCGACGCTGTCGTTGTCCCCGGTATCAAGGGGCGTGTAATCGGAAGAGGGGCCGGACCCTGCGGCGTGATGGTGCAGGTCCGATGTCTGGATGATCGTGATGGAGGCGTAACGGTCCTCGCCGCCGGACCCGCCGCCGCAGCCTGCCAGCAGTGTGATCAAGCCGACAAGAAAAACGATCGGCATTTGAGATCGTACGCTGTATCGAGTCGCGACGGTCATATCACGTTTCGGCATGGTTCACGGCCGCCTTGAGCCGACAGCGGGATCATAGCGGTAGAAAACGCATGATATCCAAGGGGATGTCATACCCCATGTTGAACAACCGTTCGTAATCATCGGGAGACAGGATCGCCTTGTACTGCTCGTTGAGCCCATCGAACAGGATCTGGTAGGCGAATATCAGCTCGTCGGCCTGATAGCCGTTGGTCATCGCCCACCGATCCAGTGCTGCTTTCTCATCAAGGCATGCATTGCGGGCCCTCTGCAATCGATCGATAATCGACTCCGAAATCCGGTCGCCCAATCTCTGTGCGATGATTTGATCGAACAGATCATCCAGATAGAGGCGATACAGCCGGGCATCGTCCGCGGTACCAGGGCGCAGCGGTCGCATATCGCCAAAATAGCGCTCATACAGGGCAATCTCCAGCTCCGACGCCGACCGGCCGTCGGATTTGTCGGCCGTCCGGGAAGTCGCAGCCCGCTCCCGGAACTGTCCCCCCTGCCATGCAGGCGCCGCCGCCAGGCAGATGGACAGGCTGTAAGCGTCATAGGCGTCATTGCCGTATGTTCCGTAGAGGGAAACGAAAAAGTTGTATCCCTGGGCGTCGGACACGGTTTTGTTTGTGTAGTAAAGGCCGCGGTTGGCGCATTGATGACAGATACCGACCCGCAGGTAGTACCCCAGCGGCCACTTGCACGGTTCCTGTTCGACCATGAACTCGACTGTAGTCAGGTCGACGCGGTTTTCGGTGGACGTACCGGAGAGTGTCTCACCAACTTCAGGCAAATCGGAATAGCAGGCCCACACGTATTCATCGCCATCGTCGGACTGAGCGACCAGATAGGTGTGATCGGCGGTGTATCCGCCAATGGCGGAGGGGTAGTGCATGGCATGCAGATTTCCAAGGACGTGGGGCGTGTTCTGCGGCGCGATGCTTTCCGATGCATCGCCGTCGCCTGAACCGCACGCAGTCACGGCAAATCCAATCAGCATCACTGCCAGAAGACTCAGGAGGCGATGATGGCTCCGACCTTGCCGAACGTCGCAAATTGGGGCAGCGGGAGGCAGAAATGCCTTCATCTTGCTTGTCCTTGAATCGGTTTTCGGTGCTGCATTCATGGACGCATGCAGCGTGTATGCGCCCATGGACGCGCCTTGAAAAAGGACCCCAATAAGGAGACCCCGGCCTTAAGGCCGGGGTCTAATCCCACCGGGATGATATTAGAACATATCCCCTATATCATTGCCCAATTCAGTGCAGTCCATCTCCTCGTCGTAGTCATCAAACTCGCCGTCTCCATCGGTATCGGCCTGGACGTCAAAGGCGTATCCGCTGCCCGCATAGGTTATTTGAGCCGCGGTATTGTTGGCACCATCGATTCGCAGGACACCGCCGGTGATGTTGCCGCTGGAGTCCAGGGTAATGGGTGTCGGAGTACTGACATCCAGCGTGCCGTCGTCGGTGGTAATCGTGGCGGTGACGGTGACGGTAATGGCGCCGGTACTGGTTACGGCCACATTGATGCAGACATTGTCCGCATCGATGGATGCCGAATCAGGGCCGTCTGTTATATTGACGTCGAGGCTGGTCCAGCACAAGCTGAGAGCCATGCTGCCGTCCGGCTGTTCACTGAGGGAAAACGCAAGCCCCGTGACACTGACGCTGGCACTGAAATCCGTCGCTGTTGCGACGATAGGGGACGTGGTGCTGGCGTTGAGGGTAATGGAATTGAGCTCGTCCGAGCTGTCATAGCCGAGTTGACCGTTGAACGTTGCGCCACCGGCTACGTCAACCTCGCCGACCCCGTCCACGTCAGTACAGAAGTCGGTAAATGCCAGGGTTCCGTTAAATACGAAGGTCTCATCATCGTAGGTGATGTCGATTCGCATTTCTCCGGTCGATCCCACGCAGTCGCTGGGGACGACAAGCGACTCATCTTCAGTGGCAGCGCTGACGCCGGCTGCCCGACGTGCACGAAAGTCCTCGGATATCTTTTCGGCCGCTTCCCTGGTCAGGGCTTCCAGCGTATCGATGATGGTCGAGTATCTCGCTGCACTGCCATCGGTGCTGCAACCCATCCCCATATCGTTGACCTGTTGCATGATGTCGTCAATAGTGGCGGCATCAACGGTATTGGTCGGACCGGCGGCGGGCGCCGGACCACTCGATGAATCGCCGTCACCGCCGCCACCGCAGGACAAAATCCAGGCAGCCGCCATCAGGGTCAAAACCATCGGGACAAACCATCTTCCTCTTTTTTTCATAACATCCTCCTTTAGCTAGATATGGAACAAAAGACCATTTCATAGAACGAAATGTGATGCAGGCGTATGGCAACGGAGTTGTGGCGCATGTTGCAATATCTTCATCCAAAAACGAAACGGATTGCGGGAAATAGCTGAATGGAAGGCGGGGATGGCAATGGTGTCGTGATCGGTCGACCATCGCTGTATGGCTGTCTCGTGGGTAAACAGCCACGTCAGAAATCACCAAACACCACCTCATGCTGGGTAGAAATGAGTCGCAAATCATTTTAATAACTGAATTGTAAATGGAAAAAAGAAAGTGACATGGTAGAATATGCAATATTCGTGCACAATCAACCAACATTACAGCCAGGGCATCTGCTCGCGGTATCTCATTGAAATTTAAACAATTGATGGTGGAATGGCGCCAATGGACATGGAGCCGTTTATGTGGTTTTTTTCCCAGAGACTAGGAAATATTGGTTATATATGAAAACAAGTTCAGTTATTTTCAATGGACGATCGATCTGAATCGCCCCCCACATCCGATTTGGCGCGGATATGTTTTCTTAATTGCCCGATGATCACATGCATGTCCTCGTGCAGCGGGGCATCGAAGCTCAGCGATTCCGCTGTTACGGGATGCACGAATCCCAACCGCCTGGCATGCAGCATTTGGCGCTTGGCGGTCTTTAAAAACGCGTAAAGGGATGCATTTTCTTTGGCCAGCCTGGACAGGCATCGATGCCTGCCATAGACGGTGTCACCGATGACGGGATGCCCCATGGCGGTGCAGTGGACGCGGATTTGATGGGTTCGACCGGTTTTCAGATCGATCTCCAGAAGGGCGGCCCCTTCAAAGCGTTCCCGGACCCGCCAGACGGTCAGGGCCTCCCGTCCTGAAGCAGCAGTCGTGGACATCTTTTTGCGCTCTTTGGGGTGCCGTCCAATGGGCAGATCGATGCGCCCGCCGTCAGCTTCGGGCCGGCCGTACACAAGCGCCAGATACTGTTTACGGATCTGTCGGGCTTTGAACTGGCGTGACAACTCGTGATGGGCCTGGTCGGTCTTGGCCACTACGAGCACGCCCGACGTATCTTTGTCCAGGCGGTGCACGATTCCGGGTCGCTTCCGGCCGCCGATACCTTCCAAATCCGGGCAGTGGTGCAGCAAGGCATTGACCAAGGTTCCGCTGGCATGACCCGCCGCCGGATGCACCACCATCCCCGGCGGTTTGTTCACCACGACCAGATAATCATCCTCAAACAGGACCTCCAGCGGCAGAGGCTCGGCCACCAGTTCGATCGGCTCCGGCGGCGGCAGGCGGCACTCGATCCGTTCGTTCAACTTGACCTTATAACTGGGCTTGCGGATCGATCCGTCGACGTGGGTATACCCATTTCGAATCAAACGGGCGGCATAGGAACGCGAGCATAAATCCAGGTGCGCCGCCAGGACAGCGTCCAGACGCAACCCGGACTCATGCGGCTCTATAGAAAATCGGATGCGGTCCTGTGGAATCATTGTGAATGGATTATCATTCAAGACAGGCTTTAAGATAATTCATTTGGCAAGGCCAGAGGGAGGAAGCTGTATCCCGATACCGCAACGACCGATAACGCCGCCAAACGGATTACCAATAAAATAGGCTTTAAGATAATTCATTTGGCAAGGCTAGAGGGAGGAAGCTGTATCCCGATACCGCAACGACCGATAACGCCGCCAAA
>JBNKKC010000098.1:0-4613 GCA_050291625.1 Desulfobacteraceae bacterium | reverse complement strand
TATCGCCGGCTGCGCGACATTTGTTGCCGTAAGATCTTCGGCGCTACCCTCTATAATCATTTTCGACAAGGGAAATTCCAATATTTCATCGGCATTCCTGAACAGATCCCTGGCGATCTCTGATCGCTCAAATAGGATTTTTCCCATACCTTGGAATTGTGCTCCCTGCCCGGGAAAAACATAGGCTTGCATTACACTCGGTCATCCTATACTGCGTTTGTTTAATCCGGAGCCGACATCGGCACCAGTCCAGAGCCTTTTACTCTTGCGTCGCCGACAAAACCGACTCGCCCGACAATACTTTACTTGGCAACACTCACACTTCCTGCTCCAGTGTTTCAAGAACTTCGGATACGCGATTACCGTCAAGCCAAATAAGAAGAGGCGGCACCAGCATGAAATCGAGAATCAAAGCGATAATAATGGTAATGACCGTCAATTGGGCCATTCCCGAGTTAGGCAGAAAACCTGACTGAGCCAGTACTGAAAAGCCCGCAACCAACACCAGTGTGGTAGTAGTCAATGCCATTCCAACCGACGAAAAAGCGTAACGTACTGCGTCGCCGGCCTCCATCCCCATGGTACGCCGCGCACGATTGTACTTGGTGATTAAATGGATGGTGTCGTCAACGACAATGCCCAGTGTCATGGCGATCATAACTGAAAGAGCGAACCCCATCTGTCCCACGGTAACCGCCCAAATTCCCATTGCAACCAGTGCCGGAAGCAGATTTGAGATAAAGCTCAACAATCCGTATTTGAAACTTCGCAAAGCCAACATCAATATCAACCCGATGAGAACAACCGCGAGCAAGGTTCCACTAATCATGCTTCGGATGCTACGCTCTGACATGTGAGCAAAGACAATCGATGACCCTGTACCCTCACTCCTTGTGTATTCTTCAGCATTCTCGGCAAGCCATTGCGCCGCTCTTTTCTCCAGTGCGAGCAGTTCTTTGCTGGAGATGTTTTTGACCACAACGCTAAAGCGCGTTGCGTCTTTTCCGATACTGACATCCCGACTGAGATCCAATCCGAAGGGCAGAGACATCTCATAAAGCAGCAGGTATTGCGCAGCCAGATTTCGGCTATCTGGCAACCGGTACTCAGTATCGTCATCGCCATGCATGTTTTTGTTCAAGGTTTTCATGATTTCGGAAAACGAATGAACGTAGTCGACCTCAGGCTGCATTCGATACCAGTTTTTGAACGCTTCCAGAGTCTTTTGGTAGTCGGGATCGCTAACCCCGCCACTCTCCCCGGCCCCCATTACATACTCGATCCTGTAGATACCGGTGAGGTGATTCATCGCAAAATCGGTATCGCGTCGAAACGAATTACTGGTATCGAAGTAATCGACGTACTGGTCGTTTAATTCAAGCGTGGGGACCAGAATGATTAAAGCTGCCGACAAAAAACCCGTCAGCAATATCAGCATTCGGTAACGACTTACGACAAAATTCCCCAGAAATTCATACACTTTTTTTTGCAGAGCACCAAGACCACGACTACTGATGGGGGTAATCATCAAAAGCGCCGGCAATGTGGACAGCGTGAACGCAAGCGCCGCTAAAATTCCTATAGCCGAGATATTCCCCAAATCCCGCAACGGAGGTGTATCCGAAAAATTCATGCAAAGAAATCCGATGGCGGTTGTTAGCGCGGCAAGCACTATGGGCTCAACATTTAGCCTTAAACTCTTACCAACAGCGGTACTTTTGCTCGATTTATCCTTGTAGGCGGTCAAAAAGGTGATTAGCACATGGATGCAACTGGCCAGCCCCAATGTAGTGATGATGGTCGGCGCTGAAGCGGAAGGAGGGGTGATTACCATACCGACCCAACCCGCCAGACCAATAGCTGACAGGGTGGACAGGGAAATGACAAAGAGCAGAATAACCGCAGCCAGCAGGGATCTCAGCAAAATCATTACGCTCAGTATGATGACGCCATACATGAGTGGCATCAGCGTTTTGATGTCGCTCACGCTAGCCTCGGACATGGCATTGCTCATCAGTACGTTGCCGGTCAGTCGCACATCCAGCCCCGGGTTCGCTTCGATCATGTCGGCGGCAAGAGTACGTGCATATGCAACCGCCTCCGGCACTTCGGAACGACTCTTCCCCGGAAGCTGCATAGTTACGTTGACAGCGGTCGTACGCCCGTCCTGCGAAATAACCTGATGGACCAGCTGTGGATCACCCAGGGCTATATCACGAATCCGCGCCAACTCTTCGGCTGTCAATTCCGCCGCTCCGCTGACCAAGTCCGCAACCCGCAGATCATCGCCCGCAGCGGATGTATGCTGAAAGTTGGTCAGGGAATCTATCCGGCTTGAATATGGAATCTGCCACGCCGACTTGGTCAATGATTCGATCGCGGAGAGCGTCTCCGCCGTAAATACGTTACCTTCCTTGGGATGGACGATGAACAGGATCGTATCATTCTTGGAAAAAATGTTCTGCAGGGCGTCGAATGCCTGAAGCTGGGGATTACCCTCGTCGAAAAATGCCCGGTAGTCGGTAGAGAGGCCGAGATGGCGGATACCGGCGGCGCAGATCAACGCGATAACGAGCGTAGCAAGGAGGACCGGATATGGACGGGAGGTAATGAGCCGAACGTATCCATCGAACAGCGTGTTCCATGCATTTCCCATCCCTTCTCAAAACTCCCTTCTTAAAAGCTACGGCTGACTCGGTATTAAGTATCACACAATATTTTCGAAAAAAGCAAGCGTCCTCGAAATCACAAAAAATTGAACCTGAGTGAAACTCGATATATCTAATAAAAATAATCAGTTACCAGCAAATGACAGCTGACATTGAAGACCGCCGCTTCAGCGCAGATCACTAAAACGCACAGCGCCGCCAGCAGCAAACCCACTGGCACCGGAACTATGAGCAGATAAGGGAAGAAAGAGATGCGGCCGCCCCCTCGACATCCGGCAGCAGTAGACCCTGCCGTCTCGCCAGAACCCGGGCCGGCGGTGCGACTGGGTCATTAAGCGAGTCCTCTCTGTAGGGCTTACATCGGGAATTTGATCGTCCGCTGAGCGCCCGTCCGCTCGCTTTATAACTGCGGTATTTGCTCATAAGTCGGTGTGAGATATGAATGGCAATTGTTATTTTAGTTTTTCCATAAATACGAGACGCACTTTTGATGGTAAATTCTCTTGACGATACTCCGCATAACCGAGTTTTTGATACAGTCTGATATTGTCGACACTCTTTGCTCCGGTGAACAACTCAAATCGTCTTGCGTTGACAAATTGACCTTCGATTTTCTGCATAAGCAACGTCCCAATGCCTTTGCCCTGGCATTCCGGGTGAACGATAAGCCTGCCTATTATACAACTGTCAGCGTTGAGATATGCTCTTACCGAACCGATAATTCTTTCGTTACGTATCGCTTTAAGAAAAATTTTTTTTCTCATTTCATATTGAATTTCAGAGAGAGTTTGAATCAGCGGAGGAATGTTCCAATCATCATACAAGACAGCCTCTTTTTGGTAAGCGATTTTCTGAAGTTCAAGAATTTCAGATGCATCGTCAATTCCGGCCTGAACTATTTTGACGCCCATTTGCATTTTCCCACCGCTTTGTTTCGTCGAGGATACGCGACGCCGTTTTTCGCGTATGCACCCATACTCACTCCTGCATGCGATGTTTCAACCCGAACCGGCCACAGGTCTGTTACTATTGCTTTGATTCGGTCAAAGCAGTCTTAAAAGCCTGGATACGAAATATCCAGGCTTGGTTGATGTATTATTCGGCCACCTCACTTGCTCCGAGGGTTGATATAACTCCAATCTGCCGCCACTTCTGCCTTCGGCGCGCCACCACTATGATCGAGTTGAATCCATATGCCTGGCGGGTAAATGTAAATCCAATCTCCCGATACCAGTATTTTTGTATTGTCAGGCATCTCCCCTTTCTTGAAAATGCCGGTTTCTCTTATGGCTGAGTCAATAACGCTTAATAGACTGGAGTCGATCAAGTTGTCATCGCTTGGCCTGAGACCAAGAAACTGATAGCCTGCGTCAATGGTTTGGTTTTCCATCAGATGCGTAGCGCCTATAGCGTTATGCACAACCGTTGAACCAAATGAAGTGTCGGGATTTGCATTGGCATGGAGGCAAGCAAAAGCAAGGGTGGAAGTTACAAATGAACAAAGAAGTTTTTTCATTTTACACTCTCTCCTTAGAAACTATTTCCAATAGAACCAGGACACCAAAGAACGTATACGTTGTTGGATCCGGATAGAATCAATATCAAGAATACAAGCGGTAGTCAAGTTGATTAGTGTACTATGCCTTTCATCGGCTTTGACCTGGGCCATCAACGATTCATTGAATTGAGGCGGGTAGCCAGGACGATGTGAACTTGCGACAAGTGAATCCTTTCTTAAGGTGACGGCTAATGATATTCCGTTAGGGCGGCGACTCGAATTTGTGCGCGAGGGACGCCGGCTTGTTAAAGTTCCCGTAGGGTAATGAAATGGACCCATCCCACTTCTAAACCGGCTTCTAAAGAGCCAAGATGGAAAAGTTATCAACCATCAAAACGAAGTGAGAGGGTCCGAGATGAAGATTAGCAAGAAAGTCGTTCGAATGG
>JBNKKC010000097.1:0-35204 GCA_050291625.1 Desulfobacteraceae bacterium | reverse complement strand
AGGATTTCAGGCGCTGGCAATGATACCCATCAGCGCCAAAAGACAGCGAGCCGTCGGCGTTATGCAAATCGCCGGCCGACAGCCGGCCGAGTTTGAACCGAGCAAACGCCAGGCATTGGAAATTATCGGCAACCGGCTGGGAGTGGCCATAGAAAACGCCATATTGCAGGAACAGTATATTAAATCGGAAGAGAAATATCGTTCACTGTTCGATAACGACCCCAACCCGATATTTATCATCGACCAGAAAGATCTGGTGATCCTGGACATCAATGAACGTGCAATGGAATGCTACGGTTTCTCGCGGCAGCAGATGTGCGGCAAACCCTTTATGGCACTTGGAGATCCCGACGATCCTTACGTACTCGAAGGCCTCAGACAGCTCAAACTGGGGCAATCGGTGCTGTTTTCCAAAAAACAGCACTATCGCAAAAACGGACGAGCATTTTATGTCAACATCAGTGTCAGCCACGCCCGATATGGGGAGAGCAACGTGCTGATTGCAACCACGTCCGATATCACCGAAAGCATCGAACGGGAGACACAGTTAATCCAGGCCAGCAAAATGACCACGCTCGGGCTGATGGCCGCCGGTATGGCGCATGAAATCAACCAGCCGCTGAATGTGATTCAGATTTGTGCTGATTTCTTTCTGAAAATGATCCGAAGAGGCCAATCCATCCCGGAAGAAGATCTGAAAAGCATGGCCAAAGATATCGTCGCCAATGTTGACCGCGCCACCGGGATCATCAAACATGTCCGTCATTTCGCCCGCCAGTCCGAAGTGGTCAAAACAATGGTCAACATCAATGCACCGATTGAAGACGTTTTCCGCCTGCTGGGCCACCAGATCAAGGTGCACCAAATTGAACTTGACCTCCATTTGGCCACCGATATACCGTATATTATGGCGGATCATAACCGTCTTGAGCAGGTCTTTATCAATCTGGTGACCAATGCCGTTGACGCCCTGGACGAAAAAGCCGATATGCCCGAACATGCCGGGATGACCAAACGGCTGAGGATTCAAACACGATTGCAAAACCGGCATGTTGTCGTAACCGTATCAGACAACGGCGTCGGCATGAGCCGGGAAACCCGGGAGAAGCTGTTCGAGCCTTTTTTTACAACAAAGAAGATCGGTAAAGGCACCGGCCTGGGTGTCAGCATCAGCTATGGCATCATCAAGGATTACCAGGGAACGATCGAAATAGAGAGTCAAGTAGGCCGTGGTACGACATTTACCTTGACCTTTCCCGCACTACTTGACCCTGACGTTGAAGAATCATGAGTAGAATTCTTTTAATAGATGATGAAGAAGCCATTTTACGCGTCATGTCCATGTCGTTACGCAGTGACGGGCATGAAGTAACGACAGCTCTGAGCGGCGAAGACGGCATAAGGGTCTTTCAGGAAGATCCACCGGATCTTGTGCTTACCGATATCAAAATGCCGGGCATGGATGGCATCGAGGTGTTAAAAAAGGTAAAGGAGATCCAGCCGGATGCCGAGGTGATCATCATCACCGGACATGGCGATATCGACAACGCCATCGAAGCCCTGAAATTCGGTGCTTCGGATTTTATCAACAAACCGGTTCGCAATGATGTCCTGACAGTTGCCATCGAGCGTGCCGAAGAAAAACGCACTATCAAACGCCGGCTGAAAGATTATACAGAAAATCTCGAACAGAAAGTTCGCCTGGCGACAAAGGAAGTGCAGCGCAAATCCAATTTTCTGACAAAACTGATTCGCAGTTCAAATGACGGCATTATCGCAACAGACCAGGATCTGAATGTGGTCATATACAATACAGGGGCGATGCACATCTTCGGGTACGAACGCAAGGAGGTGGTGCGCCGGATGAGAATAATCGATCTGCTGCCGCAGACCATGGCATCCGTTTTTTTGCAGCCCCCCACCGCTTCCGGACCGGGAGCGGTTCTGGCGCGGCAGGAGATCACCGTTACGGCAAGGGATAAGGCCGAAATACCGGTTTTGATCTTTGCGGCGCCGTTATATGAAAAACAGGAGATGGTCGGCACGGTCTGCTTTTTTCAGGATTTGAGGGAGATCAAGCGACTTGAAGGCGAACTGATCCATGCTGAACGTTTGGCCGCGATTGGCCAAACGGTGGCCGGAGTGGCCCATGGAGTAAAAAACATCCTTCATGGTTTCAAGGGGGGCAGTTATCTGGTAAACTTGGGTATATCGAAAAACGACAAGAACAAGCTCAATAAAGGATGGGACATGATTCAGCGCAATATCGGCCGGACATCGGACCTCGTCCTGGATCTGCTGTCCTATTCGAAGGAGCGCGCACCGGAATTGAGGCAATGCCGCCCGAACTCGATCATTGAGGATGTATGCGACGTCATGCGGGAGCTGGCCAACGATCAGCAGGTGCAACTGACCAAGCAGCTCGACCCGTCCATTGGTACCGTTGTCATGGACCCGCGGGCGATCCATCAGTGCCTTGCCAATTTGATCTCCAACGCCATAGATGCCTGCCTGTTTGATGAAAACACGGAAAAACATTGGCGGGTCCACGTTGAGAGTTCACTCGAAGCGCACAATCTGATTCGCATCGAAGTCAGCGATAACGGGGCGGGAATGAGCAAGGACGTACAGGCCAAGCTCTTCACATCATTCTTTACCACTAAGGGGCACCGGGGCACCGGGTTGGGGCTTTTAGTGACTCATAAATCGGTGGAAGAAAACGGCGGGACGATTCAGGTGGCATCGGAACCGGGCTCCGGAACGACGTTTGCGCTGCTGTGGCCGTTTCGACCCGCGGAAGAGATCAAAAAATGAAGGAGGATAGATATGGGAAAAAAAGTATTGGTTGTCGATGACGATCCGGATGTAAGATTGTTCAGTATTACTGTTTTGGAGGAAAACGGATACACCCCTCTTGAGGCGACAAATGGAGAAGAGGGAATGCAGCTGATCCGAAAAGAGAGTCCCGATTTGGTGATTCTGGATGTCTTGATGCCCAGGGAAAGCGGTATCAGGCTTTACCGCCAGATGAAGACGGACAAGAAACTCGAAAAAATCCCCATCATCATTCTATCGGGTATCACGCGGCGCTCTTTTTTGCGGTCACAAAAGGCGCTGACGGAATTTGGCGGGGAAGAAGTGCCCGAACCGCAAACATATCTGGAAAAGCCGGTGGAACCCGAGGAACTGGCTGCTGCCATCAAGGCGGCGTTGCCGTAACCCACGACACTAGGGAACGCTTAGCGATGGAAATAAAAAAGCTGCTGTTCGTGACCAAATTCAATGATCTGAGTTTCAACGCGCTGCAAAGCCTGTTGTGCCTGCGAAAGGCCGGCTTGACCCATGTCGTCTTCGTCAATGTCATCGAACGGGAAAAAGTGTCGATGCATCGCGGTCTGGGATACCAAAAATCTGAGGAGATCCGCCTGAGAGAGACCGCCAACATTCGCTTTATCGACTGGGCCGAATACCTGTTCGAACAGGGCATGGAAGTCGGCGTCTATATCGTGGTGGGCAACCTGGTCTCCCAAATTGTCGATGCAACCAAAAAAGAGAAGGCGGACCTGGTAGTGATCGGCCATTCGCGCAAACGGCTGGTCGACCAGCTCTACTCAGGATCCGACATCACTGAACTGATCCGCAGAACGTCCGTTCCGGTACTGGTCTACAAACCGCCAACAGACAAGATCGACCTGTTGGACAATCCATTCCAACGCCCGCTGTTGGCCACCGACTGGTCTGCGGCCGGAGAACAGGCCGAAAAATTACTCACACCTCTGAAAGGCATATCGGACATCATTAACATTATACATGTTGCAGACGAAAAAGACCTGCAGGGTTCGGCCATGGAGATCCAGAAACTTCGCAAACAGACACGGGCAAAGCTGGACAGCATCGCCGACCGTCTTGAAAACAACGGTATCGAAGCCCGGGCGCATGTTTACATCGGCGATCCGCTTGAAGAGATCCAACGGGCGGCCGCTGATTGTCAATCCAGCATGATCGTGCTGGGCTCTTCGAGCCGATCGGCCTGGAAAGAGCGGTGGCTGGGCAGTCTGCCAAGAGCCATCGCAGAGGATACGGATTATCCCACCTTGATCGTTCCACCGCCTGTGTCGGACTGATTGCCGGTGGCGGGGGAAACAGCAGCAAAAACCACAGCATAAGGAGGCGAACATGGCCGTCATTACCATATCGAGACAATTTGGAGCCGGAGGAAAAACACTCGGCAAACAGGTGGCGGAGACATTGGGATATACATTCGCCGACGAAGATATCATTCAGATGATCGCAGAAAAAGCCAAAGTCTCACCGGGATGGGTGGAATCGGTGGAAAAGGAAGCCGGCGGCCGTCTTTCGCGAATTGTCAACCGAATGGTATCCAGGTCCCTGGTCGACAAAGTGCTGAAAGACGAGCGCGGCTATATTGATGAGCAGATCTATATCGACTATCTGGTCATATTGATCAATCAGATGGCCGAGGAGGATAACGTCGTTTTCCTGGATCGGGGCAGTCAATATATTCTCAACGATTTGCCGGAAGCCTATCATATCTTGCTGATCAACACGCTGGAAAACCGCATCAAATTTATGATGGACCATTACGACATGAGCACCAAACGCGCCGCTCAAGTCGTAAAGAATGAAGATCGCCGGCGCATCAATCTGTATCGCAAAATCGGCAAGCAGGATTATGATCAACCGGAACTATATCATCTGGTTATCAATATGGCCAGGGTCGAT
The DNA here is from genome assembly GCA_050291625.1 of Desulfobacteraceae bacterium. GTDB lineage: Bacteria > Desulfobacterota > Desulfobacteria > Desulfobacterales > Desulfosarcinaceae > JARRKU01. Next base: position 30,461 of record JBNKKC010000097.1, on the reverse strand, counting down.
CTGGAAGAGGCCGCCGATTTAATCATACGCCTGATATCCTGAACGTAAAGGCCATACCTGAATATTCCCCGTGCATCGACGCAAAGGCTCATCCCTTCGATGCTGCGCTTTTTTCGCCGAACAGCGGCCTAAACCGCTGAGGATGGGCGCCCCCGACATTCGCACCTCACTCCGCCCATATAACAATTGACATATCGAGACTTGATAAAGTAGGATTGCGCGTTACGGCCGGACAAATGACATGCCTGCGAGGGTGGTACTGCCTTGACAAAAATATGAGATCAAAACAGATACCGTTCAGCGACATCGATAAACCATTATACAACCATCACAACTCAACGGAGCCCCGCAACGCCCGGATAACCGTCTATTCAAATAACATCTGAAGGAGAGGCATAATGAGTAAGGAACGTTTTTTGTTTACATCCGAATCGGTTACCGAAGGTCACCCGGATAAGGTTGCAGATGCAATTTCCGATGCGGTTCTGGATTCGATACTTGCCCAGGACACACGAGGCCGAGTGGCTTGTGAAACCATGGTCACGACCGGCATGGCGTTTATCGCAGGTGAAATCACCACCTCCTGCTACGTCGATATGCCGGAGGTGGTTCGTGCCACCATTCGTGATATCGGGTACAGCTCCTCGCAGATGGGTTTCGACTGGCGCACATGTGCCGTCATCACCAGTATCGATCGACAATCTCCGGATATATCCCAAGGTGTTACGGTTGGGGAAGGATTGCACAAGGAACAGGGCGCCGGCGACCAGGGGCTGATGTTCGGCTATGCCACCGATGAGACCCCGGAATTGATGCCGATGCCGATCATGTATGCGCATAAGCTGACCAAGCGACTGGCCAAGGTCCGGAAAAACGGAGCGCTGGATTTTTTAAGACCCGACGGCAAATCTCAGGTCACCATCGAATATGAAAACGGCACGCCGCTTCGGGTCGATGCGGTGGTGGTATCGAGCCAGCACAAACCGGACGTGACCTATGAAGATTTAAAAGAGGCCATCATAGAGGAGGTCATCAAAAAGGTCATCCCAGCCGAGATGATTGACGGAGATACGCGCTATTTTATCAATCCGACCGGCCGGTTCGTCGTTGGCGGCCCCATGGGAGACTGCGGTCTCACCGGCCGCAAGATCATCGTCGATACATACGGCGGACAGGGCAGCCACGGGGGCGGCTGCTTTTCCGGCAAAGACCCGTCCAAGGTGGATCGCAGCGCTTCGTATATGGGACGACATGTCGCAAAAAACCTGGTTGCTGCCGGCCTGGCCAAGAAATGTGAAGTCCAGGTCGCCTATGCCATCGGCGTCGCCGAGCCGGTTTCCGTCATGGTCGATTTTATGGGGACCGGCAAGATTCCCGAAGCAGCAGCCCGCAACATCGTGTCAGAGATTTTCGACCTGCGTCCGGCAGCCATTATCGAATACCTGAACCTGCTGCGCCCGATCTATAGAATGACCTCGGCGTATGGACACTTCGGACGGAACGAACCGGAATTTACCTGGGAGGACACCACCATGGCCGAAAAGATTCGCGACATGGCAGGTATCTGAACACCAAATCGCCCCTCCCCCGTTGACGGGAGGGCGGATGTCATTATGTTTGAATCGCAGTTAAAGGAGATTGTATGTCAATCGCACAGAAAATAGAAAACGCCCGAAGCTTTCTCGAGCTGAATCCGAAGCTGCCCTGTAAGGTCGCCGATATGGCTCTGGCTTCCCTGGGCCATAAAGAGATGAGTCTGTCTGAAAATGAAATGCCCGGATTGATGGCGGTCAGAGAAAAATATGGGCCGCAGAAACCTCTCAAGGGGCTCAAGATCATGGGCAGTCTGCATATGACGATCCAAACGGCCATGCTGATCGACACCCTGCACATTCTGGGCGCCGATGTCCGCTGGGCTTCGTGCAATATTTTCAGCACCCAGGACCATGCCGCAGCGGCCATCGCGGAAAAGGGTTCGGCGGCTGTCTTTGCCTGGAAGGGAGAAACGCTGCCACAGTACTGGTGGTGCACCGAACAGGCGCTGATATGGCCGGATGGCAGTGGACCGGATCTGATTGTCGATGACGGAGGAGATGCAACGATCTACATCCATCAGGGTGTTGCCGTTGAAAAGGATCCATCGCTCCTGGAGCGGTCTTACGACAGTGAGGACATGAATTGCCTGATGGAGCGTCTCAAAGAGAGCTACAGCCGAGATTCCGGCATTTGGAGCCGAATTGCGAAAAACATCCGCGGTGTCTCTGAAGAGACTACCACCGGCGTACATCGCCTTTACCAGCTGGCAAAAAGCAACGAGTTGCTTTTCCCCGCCTATAATGTCAATGACTCGGTGACCAAGTCCAAATTCGACAATCTTTACGGATGCCGGGAGTCTCTGGCCGACGGAATCAAACGTGCAACAGATGTCATGGTGGCCGGCAAAGTCGTTGTGGTTTGTGGTTACGGCGATGTGGGCAAAGGCTGCGCCCAATCCATGCGTGGCTACGGAGCCCGAGTGCTGATCACGGAAATCGATCCGATTTGCGCATTGCAGGCGGCCATGGAGGGCTACGAAGTCGTTGCGATGGAAACCGCGGCACCGATCGGCGATATTTTCGTCACTGCGACCGGCAACTGCGACGTTATTGAAGGGGCGCATATGGAGATGATGAAAAATGAAGCCATCATCTGCAACATCGGCCATTTCGACAGTGAAATCGATATGCGCTATCTTGAAACCAACCCTGACTGTAAAAGGGAAAACATCAAAGCCCAGGTAGACAAATGGACACTTGAATCGGGTCGTTCCATCATCGTTTTGGCCGAAGGCAGACTGGTCAACCTCGGCTGTGCCACCGGCCACCCGAGTTTTGTGATGAGCAACAGTTTTACGAACCAGTGCCTGGCTCAAATTGCTCTAGCCACAAAAGCCCATGAAAAGAAAGTTTATACGCTGCCCAAGGAGTTGGATGAGGAGGTGGCGCGGCTACACCTCGACCGACTGGGTGCCCAGCTGACCAAATTGACACCCAAGCAGGCCGAATACCTGGGTATTCCGGTGGAAGGCCCCTTTAAACCGGAGCACTATCGATATTAGAATTATTGGGTTCCGCTGCTCAACCCAACCAAAAATCTCATGCAAAGGCGCCAAATCGCAAAGAATTTCAAATTAAATTGGAGCAGTTCAGATTGAATCTGAACTGCTCCAATTTAATATCTTGGCGTCTTTGCGTGAAGTAATCGGATCTTGTGCTGCTATTGGGATTCGGGCGTTTTGTCCTGATCACGCTTCAGCTCATGGAGCCGTAAATATCCCTGCTCCACGGCGGTCCGATCCTTATCATTGTCCACCATTTCACTGGCCATATCCAATGTTTTAAGCCCGTCATCGATGTGACCCTTCTCACCCAGAACGATTCCCAAACCGATATAGGCGGGTGTGTAGCTTGGGTCCAGCGCCTTGGCCCGTTGAAACTCTCTGTACGCGTCATCCACTTTTCCGCGCTCTAAAAGGATGTTCCCATTGGCAACATGAACCGACGGTGTATCCAGCCCCGGCCGTAGAAAGATGGTGTCCGGCCCGCAGCCGAACATCACGAATCCAAGCAAGAGAACAATAACATAAGCTGTTTTCCGCATCACAGCACCTCGGATTAGTGCCCTAATCCATCAAAATGATGACTCGGCACTGTTTTAAAAAACTCAGATGGGACGATGCACCGCGAAGCCTTGAGGCATCGGCATTACTGATGACAATGTCACAACTGGCCGCCGTTCTGGTCCGCAGCCCTTTCACCCACAATGGTTTGGGTGCCACACGTTCCAAGTTGGCTAAGTCGCCCAGCATTCTCATGTACCGGCAAACACCCTGTTGAACGGCATACTCACGACTGACGAACGCTGAGCTGTATACCTCCTTGCCGTTTTCATCCAACAGCACAGGCACCATTGCCGGTTTAGCGCCGATACCCCTGGCATCGACAATCAAGCCGGTATAGGTATCCGGATCGACGCCGGGCCGGTGCCCCATAGCTGTCGCACCACCCTGCGTGACCATGTCCTGAGGCTGGCTCAAAGGTTTAATGGACTCGACCTGTTTAATATCGGTGGGAAGCAGGAGCTGCGCAAATCCTCCAAACAGCTCCATTTTCACAGTTACTTCCGTGCGACCGTCGGTAAGCGTCTTTTGACCGATTATCTCAGCCGCCGAAGCCATCTCTTCAACTTCGATCTGGAGGTTCACGTTGGGCCGCGTTAAATCGATCACTCGACTGTCGGCATTCATTCGAACCTGAAAGGCCGTCTTTAAGACATTCTGTGTCGCACTTTCGACCGAGCCTATACCGGTGGCGGTGACACTTCCACTGGTCCAGTTTATCGAACCGGTGGAAAGTTGTTCTAGAAAATCAACTGGGGAATCCGTTTGTCCTGCCACGGGATTCACACCGGTAAGCAACCACAGCAGCACTAACGTCCATCGAAATTTCATCTTCTATTTCCAGACAGTTACATAACCCGGTTGACCGCGCTCTTCAATATATTGTAAGTTCCGGTGGAAGTCAACCGATCCGAAAATATCAGACTAAAGCCGGCTGCCGGACCAACGTAGCTTTGTCTTTAAAACATCAAAATAGTGGCGATCGGGCAGAACGATCATGTTGACCGGTCGCGGATCTTTGCGCATAACGATCGTATGCCGGTCGTCGATGGGCAACCCTACCTGCCCGTCGAAGGTCAGCATGATGTCGGCCGATTTCTGCTCCAGCTTTATTTTGATACTGGATGAATCAGGTACAATCAGCGGGCGATTCGTCAAAGTGAACGGGCAAATCGGCGTCACCAGAATGCCGGGAACCGATGGATGAATGATGGGGCCGCCGGCCGCCAGAGAGTATGCGGTCGAACCGGTAGGAGTGGCAATAATGAGTCCGTCGGCCCGATAATCGGTCAAAAAATCATCGTTGACATACGTCTTTATCAGCGCCAGACGGGCCAGTGCGCCTTTGTTGATCACGACATCGTTTAAGATCGCCTCACTGGCAACGCGCTCGTTTTCCTTCCATACATCGACCTTTAAACGCATGCGCGGCTGGGTCGCAAACGGCTGGGACAGAATGTTTTCGACAACCGAAAAAAGCCGCTCTTGGGCGGCTTCGGCCATAAAGCCCACTTCGCCGAATTTCACTCCGAGGATAGGCACTTGATTATCACGCAGCCAACGCACGGCAGACAGAAACGTTCCATCGCCTCCCAGCACCACGACGCAGAACAAATCCCGCGGTGCGCTTGGATGCTCCAGTTGGGCAAGGCCGCAATGAGGCGGCTCGCTTTCTTTACGCACGACCCTGAAACCGTTATCGATCAGCCATTTCTCCAGGTCATCGGCCTGCCTGGAAACCCTCTCGTCATTTTTCAGTACAAGCCCGATTGTTTTTTTCACAACCAGCTCCATTTTTCTTTTGCTCTTATCATACCCCATCCTTAGGGGCGGGTATTGACTTGCCTTGAACGATTGCCCATTGAAACTCATACATCTTGTTCGGCCCAGTGGTCAAGACTGTACAGTGCGCTTAAGCGCAGGAATACATTAAATATCGGTTATCCGGTTGGACCGGTTTGGTCGGTTGGCTGGTTGTGGCGGCAACATTGATAGCCTGTAGGGGCAAGAACCTTAAACCGGCTCAACCAGCAAACTGGCTGACCGGCTGAACTGACAAACCAGTTTTCAATAATACTAAAAATTGTTTGACATAATTAAAATAGAACCTTATAGAGATTGGTCTGTCGTAAGCTCAAATTGTCGATATGGATTGGTTTAAGAGTGAATACCAGCGAGTCGAAAACTCTGAAGGATTCGGAAGTCCAGCGCGAGGTGGACTCGTTGTGCCTGGGGACTAAAATCCGCAAGCTGCGCCAACGGCGCAGCATGACACTTCAGGAAGTTTCCATCCTTAGCGGCTTATCGAAATCGTTGCTTTCCCAGATCGAAAATGACGCCAGCGCCCCTCCCCTGACCACCTTGATTCGAATCGCAAAAGCGCTGGGGGTTAAAATCGGCTATTTCTTTCGTGATCAGTTGAGCGAGCAACGCATCTCGGTGGTTCGCCGGACAGATCGCCAGGAAGCGGCGAATCTGCCTCACAATCGTCCTCCGTCTATGGGCTATCGCTACATCCCATTGGCCCATCCGATCGTCAATCAACACATGGAGCCTTTCTGGGTCACATTCGAACCACGGCAGCGGCAGGGGTACACCTTTTATCAACATCCCGGTGAGGAATTTCTCTATATCCAGGAAGGGCACTTGATCTTTGAAAGTGCGGAGCGAGCCATCACTCTCGGCCCGGGAGACAGTCTCTATTTTGATTCCAACCTGCCGCACCTGGTTAAAAATGTGGATCGGACACCGGCATCGGCCGTCGCGGTCATCTATACTCCGGATGGCTGACAAGTAAATGCAGCACTGTCTTGATCCCTATCCCGATAATGGTATATAAGGTACAGGTTTCAATCGCGTTCAAGGAGAGGGGCACGCAAATCCAATGAGTTGAAACTTTTTTGATTAAATGTCTTTACCAAAACCGAGCGAAGAAGGGAGAGTTATGATGAATTATCGATCTGCTAGGCTGTTAAGCGTAATAGCCGTATTGGTTCTTTCGTTGGCATTCTTAGGAACGGCACTGGCCGCCGATACAATCAAACTGGGCGTTGCCGGCCCGCACAGCGGCGACCTGGCCTCCTACGGCATTCCGACCGTCAACGCAGCCAAACTGGTTGTGGCTGATATCAATGCCAAAGGCGGTATTCTTGGGAAAAAAGTCGAGTTGGTTGTTGAAGACGATGTCTGCAAGCCGGAAGTGGCCACCAGTACCGCCACCAAACTGGTGGGTGAGGATGTGGCCGTAGTACTCGGTCATATCTGCAGCGGCGCAACCAAAGCGGCCCTGGGAATTTACAAAGATTCAAAAAAAGTAGTGATGTCGCCCTCTGCCACCAACCCCGCGCTGACTCAAAGCGGCGATTACCCAAACTTTTTCCGGACCATCGCATCGGATGACGCCCAGGCGCGCCTGGAGGTGGATTTCGCGCTGGACGTACTCAAGGTGAAAAAGATTGCCGTGCTGCACGATAAAGGCGACTACGGCAAAGGGCTGGCTGAATTCGCAAAAGGCTTTATCGAAAAAGACAAGCGGTCCGAATTGGTATTGTATGAAGGCATTACACCCGGTGCGGTGGACTACTCGGCAGTGGTCCAGAAGATCAAGCGCACCAAGGCCGATGCGGTCATCTTCGGTGGTTACCACCCGGAAGCCTCCAAGATTGTCACCCAGATGCGCAAGAAAAAGATGAAGACTTACTTTATCTCCGATGACGGCGTAAAAGATGATACCTTCATCAAAGTGGCCCAGAAATATTCCGAGGGTGTCTATGCCACCGGTCCCAAAGATGTGAGCGGCAACCCGATGACCAAAGATTATCTGGCCAAACACAAAGCAAAATTCAATTCCGACCCGGGTGCATTCTATGACAATGCCGTTGCGGCCACCTACGCGTTGCTCTCCGCCATCCAGAATGCCGGATCAACGGATTACGATGCCATCGTCAAGGCCCTGCGAACCAAAGAGGTGGATACGACTCTCGGTAAGATCAAGTTCGATGACCGCGGCGATGCAATCGGTGCCGGATTTGCCGTGTATCAGGTGCAAAGCGGTAAATACGTCGAAATTAAATAGCCTGTCATTCAATGATATGCCAGGGGACGACCAGCGGATAGCTTGTCCCCTGGCTTTTTACTATAGACTTTAAGAGAATGTTTTTGGACTGCGTTATCGGTCGTCGCTGTATTCGTAATACAGCTTCCTCCCTCTGGCCTTGCCAAAAACATTCTCTTAAAGTCTATTAATTAAGGTAATGTCATGGATATTGAATATTTTTTCGAACTGTTTCTGGGAGGGCTGACGCGCGGAAGCATCTATGCCCTGATTGCCTTGGGTTACACCATGGTTTACGGCATCATCCAGTTGATCAACTTCGCCCACGGTGAGATTTACATGATCGGTGCCTTTACCGGGCTGATCGTGGCCGGGCTGCTGACCTTGGCGGGCTGGAACACGGTGGCCATATTGGTCCTTGCCTCATTGGCGGCAGTGGTATACTCCTGCGCTTACGGCTGGACCATGGAGAAAATTGCGTATAAGCCGCTACGCAATGCCCCACGGCTTTCAGCCCTGATCAGCGCCATCGGCATGTCGCTCTTTTTGCAAAATTATGTGCTGATGGCTCAGACCTCCGATTTTCTGCCCTTTCCCAACCTGATCCCTGAATTCAAATTCATGGAACCCATCGAGCATATTGTGAGGTCTTCTGAACTGGTGATTTACACGACCACGGCCATCGTGATGGTGCTCCTGACCTTCATGATCAAGTTTACCCGGGTTGGAAAGGCGATGCGCGCCACCAGCCAGGACCGCGAAATGGCCATGCTGGTTGGCGTCGATGTCAACCGCGTGATCTCCGTTACATTCGTCGTTGGCTCGGCAACGGCGGCCCTGGGTGGCATCCTGATTGCCTCTCATATCGGCCAGATCAACTTCTACATTGGTTTTATAGCGGGCATCAAAGCCTTTGTGGCCGCTGTTCTGGGCGGCATCGGCAGCATGCCCGGAGCTGTGCTCGGCAGCCTGGTGCTGGGGTGGACGGAAAGCTTTTTTACCGGATATATCTCAAGCGACTATGAAGATGTGTTCGCCTTCTTGATTTTGGTCTTTATCCTCATCTTTCGTCCTTCCGGAATTCTGGGGCGCAAGGACACTGATAAAGTCTGACACTGATTGCCGGATGATGTGGCACATGCACTTGAGAGCACTATCATTAGAAGGACATCGACAGCCATGACAAAACCATCGAAATTCACCGATCTGCTGAGTTGGGAAGAGATCAAACGCTCCGTGCTGGCCAGCATCTGGTTCATGATTCTGACGTTTCCCATTATGGTGATTCAGGTCAATACGATATACAAAACCATCGAATGGCGTTGGTATCGCATGGCGCTGATCGGCGTGGGGACTTTTTTTCTGTCGTTTATCTGGCGCTACCTTATCCGCCGTAAGGAAGCGGGAATCAAGAAGGCGGAGATATCGGGAGATGTCGCGCTGACCATGAGCCAGCGGCTGCTCAAAGATCCCCGTTTTGCCCGCCCCTCGCTGGCTGTCGCCGGCGTTTTCTTCCTGATCTTCCCCTGGCTCTTTTCGCTGTATCAAATCGATATCATGACCACTGCCCTGATCTACGTGGTGGTCTCTCTGGGCCTCAACATCGTCGTGGGCCTGGCCGGTCTGCTGGATCTGGGGTATGTGGCGTTTTATGCCGTTGGTGCGTATTCCTATGCCCTGCTCAACTACCATTTCGGTCTGGGATTCTGGATCTGCCTGCCCATCGGAGGCGCTCTGGGCTTTCTATTCGGTATCGTTCTTGGTTTTCCGGTACTGCGCCTGCGAGGGGACTACCTGGCCATCGTAACGCTGGGATTCGGTGAAATCATTCGTCTTATTCTGGAAAATTGGAACGAGTTCTCCTTTGGACCCAGCGGTATCGCCAACATTCCTCGCCCCGGGCTTTTCGGCATCGACCTGTCGCTGCATCATAACCATATCTATATCTACTACCTGATGATTTTGCTGACGCTGTTTACGATTTTCGTTGTCCGGCGACTGCAGGACTCCCGTATCGGCCGTGCCTGGATGGCATTGCGCGAGGACGAAGTGGCCTGCCAGGCCATGGGCATCAACAAAACCCGTACCAAGTTGAGCGCGTTTGCCCTTGGCGCCACCTGGGCCGGTATGGGCGGTGTGGTATTTGCGGCCAAAACGACCTTTATCAATCCGGCCAGCTTTACCATATGGGAGTCGGTCATCATCCTATGCTGTGTGGTTTTGGGCGGCATGGGTTCCATCGTGGGCGTCATATGCGGCGCATTTGCATTAAAGCTTCTGCCGGAATATCTGCGAGCGTTTTCCGAATATCGCATGCTGGTGTTCGGAGCGGTATTGGTTCTCATGATGGTTTTCAGACCTGGTGGTTTGATCAGCGATGTCCGCCGGATTTATAAATTTGAAGGTTTCAACGACAAGAAGGGAAAGTAAGCGATCAATGGACCTGGTTCTGGACGTCTCAAATTTGACCATGGATTTTGGCGGCCTGCGTGCACTGGACAGCCTCGATCTGCAAGTCAGGAAAGGTGAAATCGTTGCCTTGATCGGGCCCAATGGTGCCGGCAAGACCACCCTTTTCAACTGCATTACCGGCATCTACAATCCCACGAAAGGCAGTGTGAATCTCATATCGGATCAAGGCCGCCGTTCACGCCTCAACGGCCTCAAACCGGACCAGGTGACCGCCAAAGGTATGGCCCGGACGTTTCAAAATATCCGGTTGTTTCAGAACATGACCGTTTTGGAAAACGTGATGATCGGTCGTCACTGCCGCCTTCGGACCGGTATTCCCGGTGCCGTTTTGCGGACGCCGCACGCACGATCCGAAGAGAAACAGGTCATCAAGGACAGCTATGCGATTTTGGAAAAGTTCGGCCTCTCCCACTATGTGAATGAATTTGCAAAAAACCTGCCGTACGGCGCCCAGCGCAGACTTGAAATTGCCCGAGCCATGGCCACCGAGCCGTTTCTGCTGTTGCTTGACGAGCCTGCCGCCGGCATGAACGCCCAGGAAACCAAAGAGCTGGACGAGATGATTGAACAATTGCGTGCGCAGGAAAAAATCTCCATACTGCTCATCGAACATGACATGAAACTGGTCATGAGTCTTTCCGATCGAATTTACGTGGTCGACTACGGAAAACAAATTGCCGAGGGAACCCCTGCACAGGTCAGCCAAAACCCTGAAGTGATCAAGGCTTATCTTGGAGAAGACGTCGATGCTTAAGCTCAATGACATACATACTTACTACGGCAATATCCAGGCGCTCAAGGGAATCAGTCTCGAAATCAAGCAAGGCGAAATCGTCACGCTGATCGGTGCCAACGGGGCCGGCAAATCCACGACGCTGATGTCCATCTGTGGCGTTGTACCACCTCGAAGCGGTGAAATTATGTTTAATGACAAACCGATTCATGACATGCCCCCCAACCACATCGTTTCCAAAGGCATCTGCCAGGTACCGGAAGGACGCCGGATCTTTCCTTACCTGACTGTGCTGGAAAACCTCGATATGGGGGCCTTTTTAAGAGACGATAAAGAAAATATTGAAAAAGATCTGGCCTATGTCTTAGAGTTGTTCCCCATCCTGGCCGAACGCCGCAACCAGGCCGGCGGAACCTTGAGCGGCGGTGAGCAACAGATGCTTGCCATATCCAGGGCCTTGATGGCACGCCCCAAATTGCTGCTGTTGGACGAACCCTCTCTTGGATTGGCGCCTCTGGTCGTCAAACGCATTTTCGAAATCATCAAAAAAATCAATTCCGAGCAAAACACGACGATCTTTTTGGTGGAGCAAAACGCCAACCTGGCGTTGAAGGTCGCCAATCGGGGTTACGTCATGGAAAACGGAAGCATCACCCTGCAGGACACGTCGGATAATCTGCTGGCCAATGAGAAGGTACGGGAGGCCTATCTGGGAATGTAGTGTCCTACAAATAAGTTCAAAAATTAATGTCACTCCGGCGTAAGCCGGAGTCCAGCTGAAAACCCTCTGGATTCCGGCTTGCGCCGGAATGACTTGAAGGAAAAGGCTATTCGAATTGAACAACAATTCTAACCCAACTTCCGGGACACAACACTAGTTAAGAATATAGGCTTTAAGATAATTCATTTGGCAAGGCTAGAGGGAGGAAGCTGTATGCCGATACCGCGGCGACCGATAACGCCGCCAATTGGATTATCTTGCTGATGTAGGCTTTAAGATAATTCATTCGGCAAGGCTAGAGGGAGGAAGCTGTATGCCGATACCGCGACGACCGATAACGCGGCCAAATGGATTATCTTAAAGCCTACAGTCGTTGCCGCTTTCGGCGCTCCTTATTCGCCAACTGCAGTTTGGCCGTCACCGCATCCAGCATAAAGTCGTCGAGAGTGATGTTGTGTTTTTTACAGTGGTTTTGAACTCGATCGACCAGAGCCTTCGACATCTTTATCTCAAGTGCGATGTCAGGACCGGTTTTTTCCGATGGATTGTCTGCCATTTGAAACTTCCTCCATCAATTCAGGTTGGATCTTCCGCAAATTCGGGCTGACCTCGACCGAGTAGCGTGCCGGCTCGTGCAGCGCTTTGTATTCAGCGGGCAGCCTTGCAAATTCCGCCTTAAAGCGCCGGCGGCAACCGGGCAGATCGTCTGTCGGCACTACCACCCTGCCCTGCTTCACGACCTGGCCAAGCAGAGGTGTCGACTGCGGAATCGTTTCATCGTGCAAACCGATTATATCACACTTATATCGCTTATGCCGGTCCATGAGGCGAAAAACCTGTTTTCGGCCCGCCAGGGTTCGTTTGCCGGCGGATAATTTGCAGACCGGCCGGTCCGCGTACTGTACCATCTTGTAAACCATATCCAGATAGGGCGCGTCCGCCGATACGCCGATTTTCGTCCCGACGCCGAAGGCATCTATTGCAGCTCCCTTCGCCACAGCTTCGGCCACCCGATATTCGTCCAGGTTGCCGCTGGCAAATATTTTCAATTCTTTAAAACCGGCATCATCGAACAGGCGTCGAACCTGCTCGCTAAGGCCTACGAGGTCGCCACTGTCCAACCGCACGCCGATGAGTCGGCCTCCCGACGCGCGCATTTTTTCGGCAACCTGGATGGCCTTATGCGCACCTCGAATGGAGTCATAGGTATCGATCAGCAATATGCTGTGCTCGGGAAACGATTGGATGTAGGCCATAAAAGCCTCTGATTCAGATTCAAAGGACTGGACAAACGAATGGGCCATGGTTCCGGCCAGGGGGATGGTAAAGCGTTTCCCGGCCAGCACGTTGCTGGTGGCAGCAAAACCCGCCAGATAAGTACTGCGGGCGGCGGCCAATCCGGCCATATCGCCGTGGGTGCGACGCAAACCGAAGTCAATCAGGGGGCGTCCCTGGGCCACATCCACACATCGCGCGGCTTTTGACGCAATGAGCGTATGCAGCCCGATGATGTTGATCAGCACGGTCTCCAGGATCTGGGCTTGAATCAACGGCGCCGTAACCTCCAAAATCGGTTCGTCGGGAAAAAACAATGTGCCCTCAGGCATGGCCCACATGTCGCCCTGAAACGTCATGCCTTGCAAGCAGTCCAGAAAAGACTCCTTGAACAGTCCGGTTTCTCGTAAATAGGCGATATCATCGGATTCAAAGCGAAACGACGCCAGAAATTCCAATACGGGAGCCAATCCGGCGGCGACATAATAGCCCCGTCGCGGATCGTGCCGCAAAAATAGTGAAAACGTGGCGGGCCGGTTCATCTGGTGATCAAAATAGGCTGCCGCCATGGTCAGTTCATACAGGTCGGTCAGCAATGGACTCAATGGTCGCACATGTTTCATACGATCCGAGCCCCATAGATTTTTTCCATGCGCTTGAGTGAGAACATATGGGCTTCGCTGTCGAAATCAGCGACTGCATTGGCAGGAACGGAGACGGAATAATCTCGATTGACCAGGCCTCCAACCGTGTCCATGACGCAAATGGAAGTGCATACACCCACTACGATGACCCGGTTGGGGTTCAGTTGGGTCAACACCTTATCAAGATCGGTTCCGTAGAATCCGCTATAGCGCCTTTTTGCAATAACCAGGTCACCATCAGCGGGCTCCAATGCATCGATAATCCGATTGCCCCAGGTGCCGGTCACACAATGGGGAGGAAATTTTTCAAACTCTTTATCGTCTGCCGTGTGACTATCCTGCAAATAGATCACCGCGTCGCCGGCCTTGCGGCATTGTTCGAGACGCCCGATAACGGCGGGGACAATTTCCTCCGCGCGCCTGCCGCAATAGAGCGCGCCGTCGGGATGAATGAAATCGTTCAGCATATCGACGATGATCAATGCCTGGGTGGCCATGACGAACTCCTTTCCAGATGCGAATCGAATCCCTGTTTTATCATAGTTTGCAGATGTTCACAGTCGGCGTCATAATCTGGATCGGGATCGATCAGGGCAACGCATTCCGATGCCGACCCCGACCGCGATGGCTCTCTCTTATACCATAATACAACAAAAAGCCTCATCCAACCCTAAACATAAGAAATATTGACAAATTATCGTGATGATTGTGACAAAAAGGGAGGAAGCTGTATTACGTATACCGCGACGACCGATAACGCTGTGCTAAACCATTCTCTGAACGTCTATTGCGGTCGGCTGCATTGGCTTAACAAATAAAAGATCGATTTATAGTAAATCCCGCTATGCTGTGACAAACCGATTTCACAGGTTCGGCTGTTGGAGTAACCCGATCGGCACCGCCCGGCAAGGTCCGAACGCAGTTGGGACAGGGCCGATGCGGTCAGTTCCGGAAAATTGAAGTCGCGATCGCCGGCCCAGCCGCAGCAACCCACCGATTCCGGGAATACGGCATCGGCGGCCAGCACATTTGCCAATTCACGGAAATTGGATTCCAGGCCCATTTTGCGACTGCTGCAGGTAACATGAACAGCGATCGTCTCGGCGACAGGCCTGATCAGGAGATTGTCGAGCAAATAGCGCTGAATGAATTCCACCGGTTCGAATATCTGCAGTTTCGGATCGATCATCCGGCGCATCTGAAGAACGCAGGGGCCGGTATCGCAAAGTATCGGATAACGACCGTTTTCCGAAGCCATTTGCAGCGCCAGCTGCAAAGCAGCGACTTTTTCCCTGGCCTGATTTAAAAAACCTTTGCTTGCAAAGGGGACTCCGCAGCAATGGGAACGGGAATCGGGCACATAGATCACTTCAAAACCGGCCTTGTGCAATATTCTTTCAATCACACGGTAAAGCGGGGTTTGATCCGGATCGTTCAAGGCCGGCCCCATCACCATGTTGATGCAGGAAGGGTAATAGACGATTTTATGCCCTGACGCAGCAGCGCCGGACCGCAGTATCGGACGGGAGAGTCCTTGGGGCATATGCGCGTTCCAGGCGGGCAGACGATCGGCCGAGAGCCTGCGGGCAACGCTGCAAAGCCGATCCATGGCCGCAGTGCCGATTCTCCGATGCATCAGATCGGTCAGTTTCAGCCCGGTGCGCACCGCCGCGGTGACATGCCGGTAATGATCGGCAATCCAATCCGCCAGGGCCTGAACTGCCGGCTGTCGGACCTGCCGGCCGCGTAAATATTTCGTATGTTCGCCGGTGTCGATCTCCACCGGGCAGCTGACGGCGCACAACCCATCGGCGGCGCAGGTCTGCTCACCCAGATAGCGGTAGCTCGTCTGCAGCGCCTCGAGCCTGCCGGGGTCGTGGCAGGCGGCTGTCAATCTGGCGATTTCACGTTGAATCACAATCCGCTGCCGCGGGGTGAGACTCAGGTTTTTTGAAGGACATATGGCCTCGCAGAAGCCGCATTCGATGCACTTGTCCAGGATGGTATCGGCGGGCGGCAAGGGTTTGAGGTTCCGGATGTGCGTTTCGGCGTCCTCTGACAGGATGACCCCCGGATTGAGCAGATTCCGAGGATCGCAAATCCGCTTTATCCGCTTCATCATCCGATAGGCTTCGGCACCCCACTCCATCTCAACATACGGCGCCATATTGCGACCCGTGCCGTGCTCACCTTTCAGCGAACCTCCATACCGATCCACCACCATGTGGCAGACATCATCCATAAACCGTCGATAGCGTTCGACCTGG
Source organism: Desulfobacteraceae bacterium (assembly GCA_050291625.1). Lineage (GTDB taxonomy): Bacteria > Desulfobacterota > Desulfobacteria > Desulfobacterales > Desulfosarcinaceae > JARRKU01. Next base: position 14,637 of record JBNKKC010000097.1, on the reverse strand, counting down.
TCCGGCTGGCTGAAATCCTGAGTAAAAACGAAATGCAGGTTGCCGGCCAGGGCATGGCCGAAAATAATGGCTTCATCGTAATGATACAGAGCAAACAAACGCTGCAATTCCATGGTTGCTTCAGCCAGCCTGCTCAGCGGAAAGACCACATCTTCGATAATGACGGTGGTACCGATTTGTCGCACCGCCCCCACAGCCGGGAACAGGCCTTTTCGGATATCCCACAGGCGTGTATAATCCTCGACAATATCGGTAAACTGCACGGGTAGCATGGTCGCGGCACATTTAACCGGTTTGAAGTGGGAGAGCTGGCTGAAGGTGCGACGGTCGTCGGTGGCGGTCAAGGGTACGCCGTCCAGCGCCTGTACCACGGCTGCGACATTCAACTGCAGCTGATCGTCGCTGACGGCTCGGGTTTCCACCAGCAGGGCGGCCGCCGTCTCCGGGAGATCCTTAAAATAATCGGGTATCCCTTTTTTGTTTTCCACACTTCGCAAGGCGGCCCGATCCATCAGTTCGACGGCATGTACCGGCACCTTCTTAAGGAAAAAGACCGTGCGGCATGCATCTTCGATGGTTTTGAATATCATCAAAGCCGTTGCTTTGTGGGCATGCTCGACCACCGTTCGATAAGTGATTTCCGAAATAAATCCCAGAGTGCCTTCCGACCCGATCATCAAATGAACGAGGATCTCCAGTGGATCCTCATACTCGACCAGGGCATTCAGGCTGTAACCGGTCGTATTTTTGATGTTAAATTTACGGCGGATGCGGTCTGTCAAGGGCTTGTCGGCTCGTACTACCGATGCCAGCTCAGACAAGTCCCGCAGGATATGGCCGTGGCTTACGGCGAATGCACGGCGACTGTCCGGATCGCCGGTATCGACAAGGGTGCCGTCACCCAATATGATGCGCATACTCTCGACAGTCTGGTAGCTGTTCTGAGCCGTTCCGCAGCACATACCGCTGGCATTGTTGGCGGCAATTCCGCCGATCATAGCGGCATTGATGGAGGCCGGATCGGGTCCGATCTTCTTCCCGTAAGGCGCCAGCAGGCGATTGGCCCGGGCGCCGATGACGCCCGGCTGCAGGCGGATTCGCTCACCATGGTCCAACACCCTGGCTCTCGTCCATTGGTGTCCGGCTGTCAACAGGATCGAATCGGTGATGGCCTGGCCGCACAAGCTGGTTCCGGCGGCTCTAAACGTGACCGGCAAACCCATCCGGTGCGCGGTTTTCAATACCGCAATCACTTCCGATTCGCTTTCGGCCTTGACGACCACTTTGGGAATCAATCGATAAAAGCTGGCGTCGGTTCCATACGCCAGTGTGCGCAGCGGATCACTGATGATCCGCTCGCCCGGGATCAGGCTGCGGATAGACAGCTGAAAATCTTCATAAATCGCATCGGTCGGTGTATGATGCATGGGTCCGCCTTTTCATCATGCCTCAGGGTCGAATCAGGAATTGGCCGGCGCTTCTTTTATTAGTGTAATGGCATATTTATTGCGATACAATCGGTCGGTTGACAGAACCAAAGGCCTTCATTATTCTGGATTGTCGGAAATTGCACGTATTCGCTCCGCATCCGAACGGACTGGTCATGAAACTATTATACCGCGTCATCATATTATTCGTCATCCTTGGATGCCTGGTTCCATCGGCTTCTGCGCAAACTGAAACCCGAAAAAAGATCAACCTGCTCTACCTGAACTCCTATGAAAACGGCTATGGATGGTCTGACACGATTCTGGAAGGCATCAAGTCCGTCATTGCCGGAAGCGGTCGCAATATTCACTTGAATATCGAGTACATGGACACGAAAATCCGCTACGACCAGAAAGTCAAAATGCATCTGTTTGCATTGTACGCCCATAAGTATCGCAACGTAGAGTTTGACGCGATCATTGTGTCGGACAACAACGGATTTGATTTTCTTCTTCAGTTTCAGGGAGAACTGTTTCCCAATGTTCCCATTATTTTCTGCGGTGTCAATGATTTTTCACCCCACTCCATTCGCGGCTATCAAGCCATTACCGGAGTGGTTGAATCCTTTGACATTAAGATCAACCTGGAACTGGCCCGCAAATTTCACCCCGATCGTAAAAAGTTCGTCATCGTCGGCGATAACGGCACCACCGGCAGGGCTATCCGCAGCCAAATTCTTAAAGCATTCGCTAAAATGACGGATCGGCCGCCGTTTGAAATCCTGTTCCTGGTCATTGGAAACCAGGAGAGCACCGCAAAGGCTATCCAGAGCGAAGTTCAAAAAGCGTTTGAAAAAATGACAGAGCGCCCCTCGTTTGACATCCGGGTCGGCAGCACCCTCGAGCAGCTGACTCGCGACGCTAAATCCGTTGCCAAAGACGCCTTTTTCTACTTCATCCCATTCTATATGGACCATCAGCGCGGACGCTATACGGCCAACGATATCGTGCAGACCCTGTGGGAGGTCACCCAGGCGCCGATCTACAGCAATTGGAAATTCCTGGTTGGATCGGGTGTTGTGGGCGGAAAGATGATCGATGGTTTCGAGCACGGAAAGGCCGCCGCTCAAATGGCCATGCGCGTGCTCGAGGGTGAAAGCGCCGCCAACATCCCCATCGTCAAACCCAACGACGAAGCCTACCTGTTCGACAATACCGTGCTGGCAAAGCTCAACATCTCGCGGGACGACCTTCCCGACAACAGCCAGCTGATCAACCGCACCTCTTACTTTATCGAGATCCATCGACAGCTGTTCTGGGTTCTTGTGGGCGGCGCCGTCATGGTCACCATCACCCTGGTTTTTCTGAGCGTCAACATCTATCAGCGCAAATTGGCCGAAAACAAACTGAAAGACCAATTGACATTTGTCCGCCAACTAATGAACACCATTCCGATTCCGCTCTATTTTTGCAATGCCCGCGGACGATTGACGGGTGTCAACCGTACATTTGAAAAATGGTTCGACCTCGACCGCGAACAAATTTTCGGAGGCGATCCGCATTTGCTGGAAACCAGCGGACTTGCGCAGCTGATAGACGACATCGATTCCGATCTGCTCAGCGACATCGGCATCCGCACCTATGAAAAACGGATCCAACTCACCGAGGGGCAGCCAAGAGACGTCATCCTGCATAAAGCCAGCTACTCCAATACCAAAGACCAGATTGTCGGTATCGTAGGAGCCATTCATGACATTACAAACCGAAAGCTGACCGAGAAAGAGCTGCGCGAATCCAAACAGATGCTGCAGGTCGTGTTGAACAACATCCCCCAGCATGTCCATTGGAAGGACAAGGATCTGAATTACATCGGCGCCAACCGCAGCTTTGCCAACTTTTACGGCATAAAGGACCTCTCCTTCATCTCCGGAAAAACCGACCAGGATATCATCCCCGATCCGAAAATCGCCGAACTCAGTACGCAGACCGACCGCGAGGTGGTTGAAAAGGACCGCGCCGCTTATCACATGACATGGGCGCTCGAAAAGCGAAACAACGAAACGGTATGGCTCAGGGTCAACCGCATGCCGCTGCACGACCAGGCGGGCAATGTCATGGGTGTTTTGAGTTCCGCCGAAGACATCACCCAAAACGTGATGTTTGAAAACAAGCTGGTGGAATCGACCAAAATGGAGGCCATCGGCACGCTTTCAGGAGGAATTGCCCATGATTTCAATAACATTCTAACCGCCATCATCAATTCTACGGAACTGGCGATAGAAGATCTGTCCAGCGACAGCATGGCCGCCAACGATTTGCAGCGCAGCCTGAAGGCCGCCCGTCGGGGCAGCCGGCTGGTCAAACAGATTCTCTCTTTCAGCCGCGCCGATAAAGAGGGATTTAGACCCATCCAGGTATCCGACGTCGTACAAGAGGCGGTCACGTTGATCGACGCTTCGCTGCCGCGCAACATTCAATTCAAGACGCACATCGCTACGGAGATGGGCCTGTGCATGGCGGATCCCACCCAGGTCCACCAGATCGTCATGAACCTGTGTACCAATGCATTTCAATCGTTGAAGGATCAAGGCGGAAACCTGGCCGTCACCCTCAAGCAGACCGATATCGATAAAGGGATGTCAGAGGTTCTCGATATCATGCCCGGCTCCTATCTCAAGTTGAGTATCGCTGACGACGGCCCGGGAATCGCCAGTGACATTCAAGACAGGATCTTTGATCCCTTTTTTACCACCAAGGACAAAGGAGAGGGGACCGGCTTGGGCCTTGCCGTCGTGCACGGCATTGTCAAAGGGCACAACGGCGCCATCCGCCTTTCCAGCATTCCTCACCAATCGACGACATTCGAGATCTATCTGCCGTTGCTTGAGGCAACCGCGATTCCCGAGTCTTCTCAAAAGGCAGCGGCCTGCAAAGGGCAGGAGTCCATTCTGTTTGTCGAAGACGACGAAGATCAGCTGGTGCTGATCCCCCGGGTGTTGGAGCAGCTGGGATACAGCGTCATGGCGCTGCCAAACGGTCGCGAAGCCTATGAGCGCGTGGTTTCCAACAATCATCCCATCGACCTGATCATCACGGATTATGACATGCCGGAGATGAACGGATTGCAGCTGGCGCAGCAGATCGAAACCATCGATCCCCACATTCCGATCATCATCGTCACGGGCCGCAAGAAACCGGAGGGCATGGATACCGCCGCCGCCAACATAAAGAAACTGATCAGCAAGCCCTATAACAAGACGACGATCTCCGAAGCCATTCGCGAAGTGTTGGGCCCATGATCAATCCCCGCTCTGAAGGGCGGGGGTATATTGAGGAAGCACATGTCGCTTATTTTGATCATCGATGACGACCCCGAAGTCTGCACCACCATGGAAAGCATGATTACGCGGATGGGGCTGTCGTGCCTGACCGCCGCCAGCCTTACAGGGGGTCTGGAAACGTTGGAGGCCAATGATATCGACGTCGTTTTTCTGGATGTCCGGCTGCCCGACGGCGACGGCCTGACGGCTCTGCCGCGCATCAAGGACGCACCGTCTCAGCCGGAAGTGATTATCCTGACAGGCCAGGGAGATCCCGACGGAGCCGAGCTGGCCATCCAGGGCGGGGTGTGGGATTATCTGGTCAAGCCCTCTCCGGTCAAACAAACACGTCTGACGCTTCAGCGGGCCATCGGCTACCGATCCGAGAAAAAGACAAAATCCAAACTCGTGGCACTCAACACCGAGGGGGTCGTCGGCAGCAGTCCGGCCATGCGCAAATGCTTCGACGTGGTTGCCATGGCAGCCCAGAGCAACTTCAGTGTGCTCATTACCGGCGAGACCGGCACGGGCAAGGAACTTTTCGCTCGCACGATTCACCGCAACAGCGAAAGAAGCCGGAAGCCGTTTATCGTGGTGGACTGTGCCGCCCTGCCCGAACATCTCATGGAGAGCATCCTTTTCGGTCATAAAAAAGGCGCTTTCACCAGCGCCAGCCAGGATCGCAGCGGGCTGGTCAAGCAGGCGGACGGTGGCACCCTGTTTCTGGATGAAGTCGGCGAACTCAATCCCAACGCCCAGAAGGTCTTTCTGCGCGTGTTGCAGGAGCGTAAATTCCGGCCCGTTGGCGCCCGCAGCGAGACGTCCAGCGACTTTCGCCTGATGGCCGCCACCAATCGCAATCTGACGAAAATGGTTGAAAAAGGGCGGTTTCGTGAGGATCTGTTCTACCGTCTCAAGGCCATTACCCTTAATCTTCCGCCGCTGAGAGATCGGCAGGAAGATATCAAGGCCCTGACCATTTATTACATCAGCTACCTGAGCGAACGCGCTCGCATCAGCAACAAGGGAGTCGATGCGGATCTGATGGAAACCCTGAAAGGATATTCCTGGCCGGGCAATATTCGTGAATTGTTCCACTCACTTGAGCAGGCGTTCGTGGCATCCGGTGACGACACAACCTTATTTGCCATGCATCTGCCCTCCGATATCCGAATCAAAGTCGCCCGCAGCATGCTGGACAACAAGCGCACCAACCCGCTGCCCGATAAGCAACGACCTGAAAAACAACAGGAACCCATGCCGTTCAGCCATCTTTTTAGCGCAGAACTTCCCACCATCAAAGCATTTAAACTGCAGATGGAAAAGGCCTATCTGGAGCATCTCATTTCGGCAACCGGGGGCGATGTCGGTCAAATTTTAGAAACATCCAACCTGTCACGCTCCCATTTTTATGCACTGCTCAAGCGGCATGGGATCGCATTTTAGACTCATTGGTATTACCATTATACCTTTTCCGGGACGACTGCCACGCCTCAGATCCGTCAAATCGACTGAACATCCTGTGGGATTTTGTCTTTTTTTTCAGACTTGTCTGAAAAAAAAGACTCTCGCATCCGCAATTGCCCATTTGTTTTTGCAAATGTTTCAATACGTTTTCACACCCGTCCTGTTTCAATGTTCTATCCGGAAAGCAGTTTCCGGCACATCTCAGTTCAATGTAAGCGATCCCTCAGCTCATCCCCCTTATATCATTATGGATTTATGCATCTATATCCTGGGGCGCAAATATCCCCGTGATTTGTCCGTTTTTTCAGACTCGATTATCGATTCAGTCGCAGAATGGATTGGGCTGCCGGATAGTCGGCATATGCAGCAGAAAGGGGTGGCGTATATGCCACCCCTTTGGTTACCCAAGGAGAGGGTTATTCGATATTGAGGAGACCCTTGGGTAAATTGAGAAGCCCCCATCCCATATTGAACTGAGGGGACCGGGGCCCATCCGGTCCCCTCAGTTCTGTGAAGATGGGTGTGTCAGGGTGTCCGTTAATTACCGTAGGCCACCGCAGGAAGCCAGATAACCAGCTCCGGAAAAAACGCCACGATCAGCAAACCGAGCAGCTGCAGGATGATAAACGGAACCACACCGCGATAGATATCCATCAGTATAATTTCTTTGGGCGCCACCCCCTTCAAATAAAAGAGGGCGAAACCCACCGGCGGCGTTAAAAACGATGTCTGCAAACTCACTGCCACAAGCACGGCAAACCATACCAGTTCGGCATTGTCGATGACGCCGTAATTATTAATTTCCACGCCCAAAGCCGAAACGACCGGAGCCAGCAGCGGCAGAATGATGAGGGTGATTTCAATCCAATCGAGAAAAAATCCCAAAATGAATACGGTTCCCAGAATCACCGCCATCACACCGAACGGCCCCAACGGCAGACCGGTCAGGGCGGCCTCGATGAACTCGTCGCCGCCCAGGCTGCGCAGGACCACGGCAAAACAGGTGGCACCGACGAAGATGCCGAAGATGTAACCGGTGGTGTTGAAGGTGGCAATGGCCACCTCTTTGATGACCTTCAAACTGATGCGCTTGTTGATCGCGGCAAGAATCATCGCGCCCAATGCCCCCACACCGCTGGCTTCGGTGGGCGTGGTGATCCCCATGAAAATGGTGCCCAGTACGGCCAGAATAAGCGCCGCCGGCGGCAGGACGGTCAAAAACACGTCCCAAATCATTCTGAGTCTCAAGGGCGGCCGGTTGGGATCCAGGGGAGCGGCTTTGGGATTGATGGCGCAATAGATGATAATATAGATGATATAAAACAAACCAAGAATAATGCCCGGAAAAACGGCGCCCATGAACAAATCGCCCACCGAAAGACCGAGCTGGTCGGCCATGATCACCAGCATGATGCTGGGCGGGATGAGTATCCCCAGCGTTCCCGAGCCGCAAACGGTACCGGTGGCCAGCGCCTTGGAATACCCCTGTTTGAGCATGGCGGGGATGGAGAGCAATCCCAGCAGAACCACCGACGCGCCGATGATGCCGGTGGAAGCGGCCAGCACGATGCCGATAACGGTCACCGCCACGGCCAGACCACCGCGCACAGGGCCGAACAGGGCCTGCATGCGGCTCATCATCTTTTCGGCGATCCCGGAACGGTCCAGCATCAGGCCCATATAGATGAACATGGGAATGGCGACCAGAACCCAGTTGTCCATCAGCTTGTAGATACGGTTGACGACCATGCCGGCGGAGACGAAATCCAATCCGGTCCAGGTTCCCAGATAGAGATCGGCCAGGTATCCGATCAGTGTAAAGACGATAGCTACGCCGCCCAATACCAGGGCGATGGGAAAGCCGGTAAACAACAATGCGATGAAGGTGACAAACATCAAGATAACGAGAATACTGTTGGCGTCCACTTTGCTATGCCCCCTTCCTGGAATGTTTTAGATAGTGAATTCCTTGAATAACGCGTGCCGTTGCGGAGGCAAACATCATGATCATGGCGATGGGAATCAATCCCTTGGGGATCCAGCGGCAGCAAAGGCCCATGGGAGAGTCGGATCGCTCATGGGTTCGGATCGCTTCCCACAAAAAATCGATGCTGTGCATGAAAATAATGTAAATCAAAGGCATCAGCAGGATAATAATCCCGAGAATCTCGACCCACTCCTTGGTACGGCGGCTGAACTTGTCATGAACGACATCCAGCCGGATATGGGAATCCATTGTCTGGCAGTAAGCCATACCAAAAACGACATTGACGGCGTACAAATGCCATTGCAACTCTTCGAGCTGCACCATTCCCATTCCAAAGCCGTAGCGCAGGACCACTTGCACGATAATCGCCGCGATCAGAATCACGTTGAGCGCAGAACACCAGCGGCCGATGGTCTCAATCACCTTGTTGATACCGGCAGCGAATTTGTTTTCAGGCACCGTTACAGACTCCATGCGAACTCCTTGGTCGGTTTTTTACATTTTTGGCCAAATGGTTGATTGACCAATTATATATTCATCAGTCAGCCAATTGGTCAAGAGCGCTGCCCCGGGGCCGAACACCAGCGAACGGAATAATGTCTTGATCCGGCCACCGGGGCAAGCCTTCAAATGTTTTGAAACTCTTGGAATCGGGTGCCGCCGGCCGGGCAATAATTCCGGTACCGGCGCGCCACCCGATGATGCTTAGCCATTATGTATTATTTTTTTGCGCCCCGTGGCAAGAAGCCGAACTCAGACCAGTATTTATACTCTTCGCGGAAAGCGCTCAAGTTATCCCAGACTTTTTTGAACATGGCATCCTTGCTCTGCTCGGCGACCACTTCCCCCCATGCTTTTTTGAAAGTGTCCAGCATGTCGTCGGACCAGTACATGTTCTTGACACCGCGTTTGGTCACGTTCTCTTTGATGACCGGTCCCTGAATGGCCTCGGTATAGGCAAAGGCATCCAAGGTGGCGGCGCGGGTGCCGACTTCCAGAACCATTTTCTGATGATCGGTCAGACCATCCCAAACGTCTTTGTTAATCAACAGTTCGAAAACCGTGGCCTGTTGATGCCATCCCGGATAGTAGTTGTATTTGACGATCTTGTACAGCCCCAGGCGCTGGTCGATGGCCGGCATGGAGAACTCGGTGGCGTCGATGGCGCCTTTTTCCAGAGCCGGGAAGATCTCGCCGCCGGGCAGCAGGCTTGTGGAGACACCCAGTTTCTGCATGGCCTGACCGCCCAGACCGAAAAAGCGCATGCGCAACCCTTTGAGGTCTTCGACGCTGTTGATGGGCTTGGAAAACCAACCGGAAGTCTCCGGAGCGATGATGCCGAACGGAAGCACTTTTACCTTGTAGCCGGCCTGGTCGTACATTTCCTGCCACAGCTTAAGCCCGTCGCCGTGATAGAGCCAAGCCAGATATTCACCGGCTTCGGGACCGAACGGCACTGCAGAGAACAGAGAGGCGGCCGCAATCTTACCTTGCCAATAGCCCGGAGTGGAGTAGCCGGCATTGACTTTACCCGTGGATACCGCATCCAGGATCTCAAAAGGCGCGACAAGCTTGCCCGGTTCATACACTTTCATTTTGATCTGGCCGTTGCTCAGCGCTTCAATGCGTTCCGCCAGCCAGGGAGCGGTGGTTCCCAGCCCGGGAAGCGCGGTCGGAAAGCAGACCGGAACCTTCAACAGGACCTTCTTGGCCATGGCCGGTGTTGCAGATACAACAAACATCACTGCAAACAACGCGATAATAATTCTGATCATTGCACTCTTTTTCATGAATCGCCTCCTTCTTGATGGTTAATGTTCTGCCTGCCGCCACACAGAGCCAGCGTATTGGTATGACCAATTTCAATTTCCGCACAGGTTCAACACAGAAAATGACAGTATCAGCAAATGTTAGTGCGAACATAGCATACTGTATATACTGCTATTTAATCCATCCTGTCGGATTTGCGGCCAGCTCGATTTACTTGCAACGAACAAATCCATCTGCCGGTACTGGTTCGTCACGCCTGGAATTGTATCCCTGCAAGGTGCGAGGCCTTATCATTATTATCTAATATCAGTGCGAATCTTGTGCCAACCATGAACACACGATCCTTACGATGCTTTCCTGCACGGCTCCTGCGAATTGCATAAGCCCATTTGTCGTCGGATGCGTTGAACGTCCTCCACTCCGGGCGAAAACGGAAAATTACGGATATCAGGGCCGGGTCGTGAGTTGGCATAGGGACGATTGCACGCCACCTGACCGTCGTATCCCTCACAGCCGCTTGTGCGGAACGGTTCGCCGCTGTTGATCACCGTATCGAGGCGCCGGGCCGGAATCCCGAAATCGACAATCCGCTGCTTCGCATCGTAGCTGAACCGGCGGGCATCGGAAATGTCCTCGTCGATCAGGTAGCGGGCCAACTGAATGCGCCGGTAGTGATCCATGGCAGGCATGGGATGATCTTTGAGCTGGGAGTCGGCCTCCGGGAAAAAGGAGAACAGATGGGTCCATCCCCCCATATCCTGAATCGTCTGGATGATCTGCACCATCTCCTTTTCGGTTTCCCCCATGCCGGTCACTAAGTGGGAGCCGGCGTTGCGCGGCCCGAAGATGTCTATGGCCGAAGCCAGGCGGTCGATGTATTGGTCCCAGCTGTGGGGGCCGCCGACGCCTTTGCCCCTGAATTTGTCAAACAGTTCCGGTGTTGCCAGATCGATAGCCACGCCGATTTTATCTGCGCCTGCTGCCTTGAAGGAGATCAGATCCTGCCGGGTGACAATCGTGGGGGAGATGAGCAAAGAAACCGGGATATCGAAACTGCTGCGCAACCGTTTGCAGATGATCTGCGTGTCTTCAATGGATCGCTTGTTCGTGATCATGGAGATGCAGACGCGTTTAACACGGCTGCGGCGCTTGGAAATGCGTTCTATAATCTCGTCGAGCGCATAGCTCGGCCAGCTGACGCGGATGAAACTTTTCTCCTTATACTGACCTTTACGTTTGTTGGAAAGCCCGCAATAGGCACATCGGGCCGCGCAGCCGCTGTCGTAGTTCAGCAGTAGATTGATACAGTATAATTTGGCGTCGCGATAGAAGATGCCGGGCTTAAACCCCAGTGTCATGGCCGCAGCCAAACTCATTCGCAAATACTCGGGGCTCTCTTTTGTTTCAACTGAGTGTTCCATTGTTACTGCTCCTTGGGGCCGTTTGTCAATGATCAAGAGACCGTTATAAATATGTGTTTCGTTCAAATCTCAATAACCAAGATAAAATCGGCAGCATTACTTTCCTTAACACTGAACACTATCCATTGTGCCACCCCGCCGTAATAAAGCGGTCGGTCACCGAACAGCAGGTCGCTTGATAGCGAATATCGAGCCCGTATTGCCTGGCCCGGGCCACGGCCCGCTCGGAGGGCAGTGCCAGTTTGTTGACGCCGGCATCGATGGCCAGCTCTTCCAGCCGACTGTTGCCGCGCTGGCGGGCGCACCCCAGGCTGATGGGTACCGTGGGCATCTTCAATCGCGCGGCGGCGATGATGTCCGCCACCTGCTCGACCCCGGGCGGTTCACACCGGGCGGCCGGCGTGCCCGGTATGCGCATCAGCGCCACCACCACAAGCTGGGCGACCGCATAGCGGGCGATCATATCGACGGCAGCATATTCGCCACGGATTTGACCATAGGCGATGCCGCAGACGATGTGCGGTACAATGGGCAACTGCGCCCGGGAAAGCGCCTCCAGGGCGGCATCGATGCGTTCGATGCCGAACGGCACGTGGTAGATGGACCGATAGGTCTCGTCGTCGCCGATGACATCCACAAGGGCCTGATCCACTCCGGCCTGTTTGAGGCCACGCGCCGTCTCGGCGTCAACCAGACCGCAATGCACGGAGATCGCCAGATCGGTCGTGGATTTGATGGTTTCGATGGCCGGCAGGAACGCTTTCCACGGAATGGTACCGTCGGAATCGCATCCTCCGCTGATCAGGACGCCGAGGTGGCCCTGGTCGGCCATGCGCCGGCAGGTCTCGACCAGCGTCGCCGGATCGGCGGCAGGCGGCATTCCGGCCAGGATCTTGCCCTGACAGTGGTCGCATTGCAGCGCGCATCGGTCTCCGGTGATGGAGACGGCAGGGTAGCGACCGGTATGACCGTCGAGCCGGAACATCCCCGGCAGATAGAAGGTGATGCGCTTTCCCAGATGCCGCCAGGACAATTCCCGGGCGAGCGTCAGCCGCTGATGGATTGTTCCCGAAGCGGACCCTTTGGACCCGACTTCAACCGGCTCATTTGAGGCGCTTTCCTGCTGTTGACTTGAATCATGCATAATAATGTCGATAGGCCACCCAGCAACGCTGGACCGTGGCGTTGAAATCGTTCCACTCGGCCTCCATTTTCTGGCGCCGCTGATAGGCCCGCACCAGGGTCAGGGCCATCATATCTTTCCATTCGTGATCGTAGCGCTGCAACAGACGCAGATCGCCGTGCCGCACCGCCCGGCCGGCCCATTTACCGGCCATTTGACCGCAAACCACCGCGGCAAAGATGCCGGCGCCGGTGATGGCATGGGTATGGCCGGCCGCATCGCCGGCGAGAGCGATATTGCCGTACACGGCACGCCTCACCGGTTCGGCCGGAATCCAGCCGGCGGTTTGGGCCGTCGGCATGCCGGTGATCTTGCCTTTTTTTTTCAGGCGTTCCACAAAGCGATGGAGGGTGGCTACGATCCGCTCCTGGCCGTTGCCGGTCCGTTTCATCCCCAGGCCCACATTGGCCACCTCCCCTTTGGGGAACAGCCAGCCGTAACCGGCATAGATCTCCGGACTGAAGTAAACTTCGGTATAATCCAGCGGCCCGGTCAGCGGAAGCGTCATCTGAACGGCCGGCAGCAGGTGCTCGTTGACGGCTCCGACCCACCGCCCCACCGTCGAATGCGGACCGTCTGCGCCGATGATGACCTTGGGTTTCAGTGAAATGATTCGGCCATCGGCGCTTTTGAGCCGAACAGCGCCCGAGGTATCAATCCCGATCGCACTTGTGGCCGTCATGATGTCGGCCCCGGCGTTCATAGCCTTGCACGCCAGAGCTTTGTCGAAACGGTCCCTGTGAATGATATAGCCCGGAGCCCGCGTGATCTTTTCCGGCGCATCGGGCAGAAAGGTCTTCATCCCCTTGACCGCCTGAACGGCGAAGGAGCGGCCCGAATCGAGCTTTCCCAGCAACAGCGCCGGTATATACTCGGCGCACTGCACCGGTGTTCCGATGCTCGATTTGCGCTCCACCAGCAAGACGCTGACGCCCTGCCTGGCCGCGGCTCTGGCCGCAGCGCTGCCTGCCGGCCCGCCTCCGATGACGAGAACATTGACGTGGTTTGTCGATTTCATCCGCTTGCCTCCCGGACCGTGGCAACGGCCGCCGATGCGTTGAGGACGGTTTCCAGCAAATCCAGGTTCAGCGAGGTTTGGCTCTCGAACGTTCCGGCATACGCCTGCTTGGCCTGATCCAGGTCATAGCAGGTGGTATTGTCGATATCGAGCAGTATCCCGGGCATTTTGCTGCGACGGAAATCGTCGGCATGTTTGGCATAAAAAGGCTGACAGCAGCAGCCGATAAAGGCTTCGACGCCCTGCTGTCTCATCTGCACCAATTCCGTCCACAAGTCTTCGTAACTGGTGATGCTGATCACCCGCATCCCGTGCCGGCGCCCCATGCGCCAGGCCGGTCCGATGCTGCACGCATCCTGTCCGCAGAGCTTGCAGCCTTTGGCGTATCGCAAATCGCAATCGACCCGTTTCGCGCAGTAGGGAAGCAGCAGCACCGAAGGGGATTTTTGCATGATCTCTTTAAACGAGCCGTTGGTGACGGAAATTTGGTTGCAATGTTCCAGGGGGATCCCGAATTCAGTGATCTTGATTTTTTCCAGGGCCTGCTCCAGAGGGATGATAAAGTCCTTGATCTCCATGCCGGGTACGGTGATGCGCCCCCGCTCGAAAAAAGCCGAGATGACGCCGATCAGCTTTTCGCGGTCCAGCGCCATCCCTCGCAGGGACGATTCCAGATCGTACAGGCCGCGGCTGGGAAACGAAAGAAAATCGCCGGTAATGTAAATATCCTTCAGCCGACGCTGAGCCGGATTGACCACCAGCGTAAAGCGCACCATGCCGGCCTCGGCTTTGTAAGCGGATTGAACGGCCTCGCGTTTCTGAAATCGCGGCTTGACACGGTCGATCCACTCCCAGGACCGGTAGCGATCCAGCTTGCGCTCAAACAGATCCTGCTCTTGCGCCGTCAGCCCCCCGGCCTCCAGCCGGATTCCCAGGTGGCGTTCAAAACCGTATTGGATCGCCGCCTTGATTTCATCCAAAGAAGGCGTGTCTCCCAGCTCCCATTTGAGGCAGGTCACCCGCTCTTTAACCGAATCGATCTCC
>JBNKKC010000096.1:0-9447 GCA_050291625.1 Desulfobacteraceae bacterium | reverse complement strand
GTCCTCCTTCACGGTTTATCATCGTGGTGTGGTTCCCCCTTTGACCGATACGTCCTGCGCGCCGGCTGGAACCGCGCTCTTGATGTAGCGATAAAAGTCGCTGTCCGTGGTGAGCATCATCACGGAATTCGGATTTGGGGTTTCTTTGTAGCTTTCCAGGGTGCGCAAGAAGGCATAAAATTCGGGATCTTGATTGTATGATTGGCCGTAAATGCGCGTGGCGTCAGCGTCGGCCTGTCCTTGAACCTCCTGAACCCGTCGGTAGGCAGTGGAGCGGATCCGGCGCAGTTCTTTTTCCATAGTTCCCAAGATCTCGGCGCTGCGGCCTTCCCCTTCGGAGCGAAACTGCGCGGCGATGCGTTTGCGCTCGGAGATCATGCGCTCGTACACTTTTTCACGGACGCTTTCCACGTAATCTAGGCGCTTGATACGTACATCCACCAGCTCAATGCCGTACTGGGGGATGATCTTCCGTGCTTCAGCCAATATTGTTCGCGTGATCTGCTCCCGTCCGCGGGCGATCTCTTTTTTAAGCGCTTCTTCCTGCTCCTTGGGGACTTCTTTCAACACCTCGTCTTCGGGGACTTCCCACGATGCGCTGCGCACGAGCTCCACGAGTTCACTGCTTGACACCTGATCGCGTACCACCGAGTCGAGAATATCGTTCAAGCGGTTCTGGGCGCCCTCTTCGCTGGCCACGTTCTCCAGGAATTTTTTCGCATCGGCAATCCGCCATCTGGCGGTGGTATCCACCCAGATGAACTCGCGTCCCTTGGTGGGAACCTGGTTCGGATCACCGTCCCAGACCAGCAGTCGCTTTTCAAAGCGCCGGACCTCCTGTACAAAGGGCAGTTTCATGTGCAACCCCGCCTCGGTCACCGGTTCCCCAACTGGCCGGCCGAACTGAACGACAATGGCCTGCAGGCCCTCTTCCAACGTATACAGGCCACTATAAAGCACGATAACGATTATAACCGCTATTACTGTGATGACTGCTTTGACGGTAAACTTCATGGCTGCCTCCCTTGTGCCGGTGGTTGCGTGCCGGACTCAATTGGAAGCCATGGCACCATGGCCTTCTGGTCCTGATCCACGATATAGAGCCCTTTCATGTCTGACAAGAAACCGGTCATAGCCTCCAGGTACAGCCGCCGGCGCGTGACCTGCGGCGCCTGTTGGTACTGCCCCAGAATGGCTTCAAAGCGTGTGGCCTCGCCTTCGGCCCGGTTGATACGTTCCAGTGCGTAGCCCTCGGCCTCGCTGATACTTTGCGTGGCCACGCCCCGGGCCTTGGGGATCTCCCGGTTGGCCTGTTCCTGGGCTTTATTGATGGTGCGTTCTTTGTCCTGACGCGATTCGTTGACTTCATTGAAGGCCGGTTTAACCGTATCCGGCGGGGTTACGTCCTGCAGCTCCACGGTCACTAAACGCACGCCGGACTCATAGGCCGTCAGAATTTTCTGGATCTCGGTTTTGGCTTCACTGGCCACCGCCACCCGTCCGGTGGTCAGCACATCGCTGCCCAAACGGTTGCCCACCGCACGGCGCATGACCGCCTCGGTGGTGTCGCGGATTGTTTTCGATGTGTCGCGGACCTGAAACAGGTAACGGATCGGGTCTTCGATGCGGTATTGGATGATCCACTGAACATCGATGACGTTCAGATCTCCGGTTAACATCAGCGACTCGTCCTTGTAAGCGCCGCGCGTATCATAACGAGTCTTTTCACCGGGGACGGCAGACACCGTTCGAAAGCCGAACTCCTCTTTGAGCACGCGGGCCGTAGGCAGAAGACGGACCTTTTCGATGCCATAAGGCAATTTGAAATGCAGTCCCGGACCGGCCGTGCGCATGACCTTACCGAAGCGTTGTACAATGCCCGTCTCCTCCGGTTGGACGGTAAACCATGCGGTCCATAAGACCATCACCACAACAACGGCGACAAGAATGAGGAGCGGACCGCCTTTAAAATGTTTAAACTGCTGCCGAATTTTCTCCAGCACGTCTTCCAGCGTCGGCGTGGATCCCCCTGGGGGTTGATTCCATTCAGTCATAACTTACCTCCTATTCATGAACCGATCTGCTTCATCGATGCTTTTTTGTTCAAAGTGAATACCATTAATTTGCATTGAATTTTTACTCCCATTGTTCAAAGAATATGCTGCTCGCATACCCTGCGATAATGATAACCGTAGATGGACAGGGTTACCGCCAAGGAAAGCAGCCGGGGCCGGCGCGCCAGGGTCCACGCCAGCAGCCGCCAGTATTGGAACCTTTCCTTGCCCAAAATACCCAGCCGCAGGCCGGCGCGCCAAAATGCGAGGATGCGCTGCCAATCGGCGGGAGTGGTCGCCGCCGGGTTTTTCAGTTCCTTCAGAATACGTCTGACTCGCTGGTAATAGTTTCGGGGAGCATATATATATTGCATGATGTCGCGATACCCATCGATCAGCCTATCCAGCCCCATGGCCGGGATGATATTGGTTCGGCCGTCCACATTGTCGCCGGAAAACTCATCGGATACGCGATGGTCCCGCGCAAGGCGTTCAAACAACCGGGTTCCTGGAGGGGCTTGGAGCATGCCCACCATGGCCGTTACAATGCCGCTTTGCTGAATGAAATCGATCTGGCGCTGAAAAATCGATGGCGGATCACTGTCGAAGCCGACGATGAAGCCGCCCATCACCTGCAATCCGGAGCGGTGTATTGTTTTGACATCCTGGAGCAGATCCCTGTTTTTATTGTGGGCCTTGCAGCATTCGGTCAGACTGTTCACATCCGGCGTCTCGATGCCGATAAAAACGGAATCGAATCCGGCTGCGGCCATCATGTCCATGAGTTCGGGATCATCGGCGAGGTTTATCGATGCTTCGGTAAAAAAGACGCATCCTTTTTTATCCTTGCGCCATTTGATCAGGGCCGGAAGCAAATGCTCCTTAAGGGAACGTTTGTTGCCGATAAAATTGTCGTCCACAAAAAAGATATTGCCGCGCCAACCCGACTGGTAAATTGCGTCCAGTTCAGCAACTACCTGTTGCGGAGTTTTGGTGCGCGGCATGCGTCCGAAAAGCGCCGTAATGTTGAAGACCTCGCAATTGAATGGGCACCCTCTGGAGTACTGAATATTCAACGATGCATAGCGACGAGTATCAATCAAGCCCCACAACGGGATAGGGCTGCAGCGTATTTCGGGATATTCTTTTGCCCGGTAGAGTTGTTTCGGGCATCCGTTTTTCAGATCCGTAAGAAATGCCGGCAGCGTTGCCTCTGCTTCGTCCAAAACCAAGTGACCCACTTGCCCGAAATCGTATGGCTGCGCCGTGAAAAGCGGTCCGCCAGCTACAATTTTCAAGCCCTTGGCCTTGCACCGGTCGATGACATAAACGGCCGACTCGCGCTGAACTGCCATTGCGCTGATAAAAGCCATGTCGGCCCATGCCAGATCGTCATCGCCAAGGGCGTCCACGTTCAGGTCGACAAGACGTATTTGAAATTGTTCCGGCAGCAGGGCCGCGACCGTGATCAGGCCAAGCGGTGGAAAGGCCGACTTCTTTCCGATGAAACGCAACGCGTACGAAAAAGACCAAAACGTATCGGGGAATTTAGGGTATATAAGGAGGATGTTCATTTGATAAGGCTCCTGTGCCCGTCGGGGGGAGATTTATTTAATTTTTTATGGTCTCTGATCGAATGAACGGTATCCATTCCCTCTGAACGGGAAACCGTGAAAATCTGAATATCCAATGGTTCACATAAAAGCGCTTTGGTTCCCAACAAAATGCTGAACTGGTGAGACGCGATATGCTGATCCAGCTCTTCACGGGTTTTCCACTCCTCCAGCAGACAGAAACGGTTTTTGTCTTTGGTATCGCAAAAAACGCCATAGCTTATGCACCCTGCCGCCCTTTCCGTCGGCTCGATCATGGAAAGAAGGGTTTGCGTCATTTCCAGTTGTTTACTTGGGATGGCGTTCATGGTGATTTTAATGACGATCATTATGCTAACCTCCCTGAGATGCCGGCCTTTTCCATTAGCCCACGATTTCGAGCAAGGCTCTTTTCTTTGCCTTAGCCGAAACGGCGCTCAATAAAGTCCGCAACGCATCGGCTGTACGGCCCTGTTTACCGATGACTTTGCCAATATCTGTTTTTGCGACGGTGAGCTCCAGTATTGATGTGTGCATTCCGCCGACTTCGCTTACGGATACCAATTCCGGCTCATCAACTAATGCTCGTGCAATAGTTTCGATCATTTCTTTCATGGCGAAACTCCTGTGGTGGCTTGACCTCACATGGTCGGCAAGGCTGATCGCCGTCTCTACTATGATAAAATTGGAAAAGCTTATTAGTGCCCATTCATATTAAAAAACCAATTTATGGATGGACACTTCGCTATATCTCATAGAATTAAATTCTGTGAATGACGGTCCTTAAATACAATCTTCCAGTCTATACCGAAGCTGGCTCGGCGTCCAATGGCACTTTTTGGTCAAAATGAATACGAGCCAATTCCATTAACGAATCCATGATTTTCTTCTTTGGAACCACGGCATTCACAATGTTTTGGACCTGGGATCTTGAATACCCGGCCTCTTTGGTATCCGGATGACCAGTAATAATGTCCTCATAAAGTGTGAAGGCTTTATGAATATCCTTTGTCGTGTAATGCGTGTCATAAGCCGTCGCATACTGCTGGCCTGCTTCTTCGGATAATCTGCTCTCTCTCATGTCTAATTCTCCTATTTTATGGCGAACGAGCGGTCGCATCGCTTGGGTGAAAGCCCTCCCCAAGAAAAAAATTTGGGGTTTTGTATGTTATTGTTAAGATCAAACTTCATGCCAGATCTTAAATATTGGATTATTATACCGCATCGTGCTGATTTATAAGGGAAACAAGCATAGAGAGTGCTCAAAAACTCTCGTAATTTTTCGTGGAAACTGGGTCACATTTAACCAATGGTCATATATGACCCTTATCGAGGAATTTTGAGGGAGGACAGAGGGCAACAGAGTAAAAGGGAAAAAGCTAACCTATCATCGGTAAGGCATATCAAAACGTTGCATACGGTTTTTCCACTGCCTCGGAAGTTTGCAGAAAGATATACCGATAGAGAGTTAGGAAATGTGATTCAACGCTTCTTCCACTCCATCGGGAGCGGGCTGATCTTTGATAAGCCGCTGATATTGATTGTATTCGTTTAACTGCGGGAGAAAGAGAACGGTTATGAAGAGGGTTGCACACGGGGAGCCAATCAAAAATCCTGTATTTTCAGGTGCTAATAAGTTAACGCAAAACCCTGATGGATGAGTCCATCGGGGTTTTGCTGTTTATGAAGTATTTACGCCCGCTTACACCGCCCGACACATCTATCCCAATTCTCCATTTCCAAGAGTCCCGCCTGGGATTCAAGTGCAACCGTGGGGGGTTGGCCTCGTATCCCGAAAATGTCCCCTCCGAATTCTCCCATTCTCCGGTTTACATGCCCTCTTGGTTAACAGCCTGACATCATAGAAATCCCGATCTTCATTTTCATAACAGATTATGGTAAGTTAGCGTCAAATGCCGAAGAAAATTCCGATTAGGTTCGTTTCTCAGAATTAAGAGGATCAACGTGAACCAACGATATCAACCACCCTATACCCTGACAACGGCTATCTTGAAGTTCGTGGCCGATATCGGCGAAGCCGTCGGACGCTTTACGGCCACAGCCGATCGCTATCTAACCCCGCAGTTGCGCCGGGAAAACCGTATCCGCACGATCCACGCTTCCCTGGCCATCGAAAACAACACCCTGACACTGGAACAGGTTACGGCGGTAATCGACGGCAAGCACGTGCTGGGGCACCCCCGAGAGATCCTGGAGGTTCGCAACGCTTTGACCGCTTACGAGGCGATGGATGGCTGGGAGGCGACCTCGCGGGAAGATTTGCTGACGGCGCATCGTCTTTTAATGACCGCCCTGGTGGATGATGCCGGTCGCTTTCGCTCAGGCGGAGTCGGCATATATCGGGGCAAGCAACTGGTGCACATGGCCCCTCCGGCAGACCGGGTTCAACAACAGATGGACGACCTGCACGATTGGTTAAAGCATACCGATGAGCATCCCCTGGTGGCCAGTTGCGTTTTTCACTACGAGCTTGAATTCATACACCCCTTTGCCGACGGCAACGGCCGCATGGGGCGATTGTGGCAAACCTTGATCCTGCGGACGTGGAAACCGCTCCTGGCTTACTTGCCCGTGGAAACAGTGGTCCGGCAGCGGCAGGACGACTACTATCGTGTGCTGGCCGAGGCTGACAAGCAAGCCGATGCCACACCATTGGTCGAATTCATGCTGAAGGCCCTGCTCGATGCAATCCAGCAAGCCACCGCCACCGACCAAGTAACCGACCAAGTAACCGACCAAGTAGCGCGTGTCATAGAGGCCCTTGCCGGCGGTGAACTCGGCAGCGCCGCACTGATGAAAGCGCTCGATCTTACGCATAAACCAACATTCCGCGAGAACTATCTTGACCCGGCCATGGAAGGCGGCTGGATCGAAAGGACCCAACCGGACTCTCCCCGCAGCCCGACCCAGCGCTATCGACTCACCGATAAGGGCCGGCGTTGGATGGCAGCGAACATGACCAGCGAACGCAGATAGAGGGCTGATGCACTATTCAAGACCAGATGGGGACGACCAGGGGACCAGAAGAGGACAGGCTCTTAGTGATTAATTCAACAAAAAGTTCATTTATTGAGCATTTATTTGACCGTTACATTGGCATAGATTATTCCGGCGCCCAAACGCCGACCACCAGCCTCAAGGGCTTGCGTGTCTACTTGGCCGACAGGAAAGACTCACCGTTAGAGGTGCCGCCGCCACCCAGCCCTCTTAAGTACTGGACCCGGCGCGGTCTTGCCGAATGGCTGGCGGAGTGTTTGGCTGAAGCTGTGCCGACCATTGTCGGAATCGACCATAGCTTTTCCTTCCCGCTCCGGTATTTCGAGGTCCATCGCCTGCTGCCGGAATGGCCGGTCTTTCTGGATGACTTCCAGGGCAACTGGCCAACGGATGAGGACAATACCTACGTGGATTTTGTCCGGGATGGCGTTTGCGGTGATGGTGACGCACGCTCGGGCAATAGCCGCTGGCGGCGAATCACCGAGGAGCGGGCCGGAGCCAAATCGGTCTTTCATTTCGATGTGCCCGGTTCGGTGGCCAAATCCACCCACGCCGGGCTCCCCTGGCTGCGCTATCTGCGGCAACGGTTGGGAGAGGGTGTTCATTTCTGGCCCTTCGACGGTTGGGAGATTCCTACCGGACGCTCTGCACTGGTCGAGGTTTATCCCTCGCTCTGGAGCAAGAGTATCCCCCGGGAGGGCCGCACGGCCGACCAGCATGATGCCTACGTGGCTGCTTCCTGGATGAGGCAGGTCGACATGGATGGCATTCTCGGTAAGTTCCTCAAGCCTTCGATGCTCCCTGGAGAGTATCCTGTCGCCAGGATTGAGGGGTGGATTCTTGGTGTTATGTGATGAGGCCCGAGACGCGTGAGCCCGCTATTTTAGTAAATGGCGTCATCCTAAAATAAAACCAACCGTTAATTTAGGTTGAACCACAAAAAAATGTGAAACAACAACCATGCATGGCTCAATTGACATACACTGATTTTTATTTTCTATTCGCGAATCGCGAAAGGAGAATGGCTGCGGTATATGGCTGCTGCATTTATTTGCCTGGAATGCGGCCTCGAAGTCGGAGCTGTGCAATCTGCCAGTAAAGTCCAATGCGCCATTTTGGATACATATCGTAAAAGAGAAGCCGTTTCATCGGAATTGATCAAATCGTCACCACCGACCAAGTAACCGACTAAGTACCGACCAAGTAACCAGTCAAGCAGCGTGAACATAAGCGCTTTTCTGAATTTATATTAGGAAGACGGGATCAGGTTCGATCATAATATAAATAATAGTTATAAAAACTAAACTATAGTTGACATAAAAACCAAAGTTTTATTTTCTATATTCAGATAGTACCAATTTGATGGAGATACACAAAATGCGTCCGATTGCATCCGAACAGGATCCTCTGCGCTATCCTCTGAATGAGGTTTTTGGCACTCGCGCCCATGTCAGACTGCTCAGGGTCATGGCCGTTGAGGTCGAAGGACCGCTTACTGCTGCAGATATTGCCAGGCGCGCGGGGCTGACGGTGCCGGGTGCACAAAAAGCCCTTGGAAAGCTTTTGCGGTCAGGTTTTGTATCCCGGGTGGGAGGCGGTCGAAAACACCAATATGAAATCCGGCGTTCGGACCCGCTCATGCAGATTACGATAGACTTATTTGAGTCGGAAAAGAAGCGCTATGAGCGTTTGATCGCCGCCATCAAAAATGAAATCAAGGCTCTGACACCGCCGCCATATGCAGCCTGGATCCAAGGAATTCCAAGGGAAATCGATGAGCCTCTGATATTGGGATTACTCCATGAATCTCCTCATATGGATGATCGTGCTCGTCACCTGCGGACCAGACTCGATGGGGTCGAGAAAGACTTCGACCTGACGATTGAACTCGAGGGCTATACAAAAGCGGATATTCCGGACCTTGAGCTTGACGGCCTTACCATTTTATACGGTGTTGTTCCGAATAAACCGACCGGCCATACTCGGCAGCGGGCAACAAAAACCATGATGCACCGAGAAAAGGACAGTCAGTTGAAACTGATGTCCTGCAAACTGGCGGATATCATCCAAGAGGATGCTTCCCTCGTGCGGCGCGCCAAGGATCATATCGATCGTTTACTCAAGGGAAACCAGGGGGCAGCGACCGGGGATATAACGGAGTGGCGCAATATTCTCGATTCTTATCCCATCCAACGGCTGGTGCGCTTTGTCACGTCTTCCAGCGAACGTGCCATGCGGCTGCGCCAGAGCAATCCCTTTTTTGCCATTTTAAACGCTGACGAACGGTCAAAGCTGGCAGCTGAACTTGGAGAACACCCATGACACGCGATCAACTCGAGCATGCGATCCGGGCAGCCTGTGATGTCTAAAACGACACGGAGTTGTGGATATTCGGTTCTCAAGCAATATTGGAGGAATTTCCAAACGCACCGGCAAGTCTGCGTGCCTCCATTGAAGTCGATGTCCAGCCGAAGAATCGACCTGAAGCAGTTGATATGATTGATGGCGCCCTTGGCGAATTGTCTATGTCCATGAAACCCATGGCTTTTCCCCCAAGTTGCATAAAAAAGATGGCTTATAATTGGGAAACCCGTATGAATATAGAATCTAAGCCGCATTGAAGCAATTTATGAGGAATCAATCAATGGTGAACTTGAGGATCGGGCCGATTATAGGCCATCTTTTTTACCCTGCGGGAAAGTCTGAGGCGCCCAGCCTTCGCGCTATCAAGGGATCGCAGTAGTTCACTACGGCTTCACCCTTGCTAACACAAAGGCTGAACG
>JBNKKC010000095.1:0-5601 GCA_050291625.1 Desulfobacteraceae bacterium | reverse complement strand
CGGACAGACAACGGTACAGCGATCGCAATTGGTGCACAGGTAAATCCCCTGTTGAATCGCTGCAAGTCCCTTGGCCCCAACGGCTTTATCGGAGTAGTAATCTTTGAGAAATTCCATTCTTTCAGACGGCAGAATGGTCTTGTTGCCGATACGGTCGAATGCCACGGCCACCGAACAGCGGTTGCTGCAGGTGCCGCAACGCGTGCAGGCGTCCAGTTCCATCATCTGGCGGGTTCTGATGTTGGCCGGGTTGGACTGTTTGTCCATTACCGCGTTGGCCAGCAGGCTTACGGGTGTGGTGAACACATGCAGCATTTTGGAAAAGGGCAGATAGGCCAGGCCGAACAAACAGGTATAGATATGGATATTCCAGTAGGTTTGGTAATTTTCATATGACGTGAGCTTGGTCAGTTCCATGGCCATACCCGACATGATGATGACGGCCAGCAGGATCAGCGCATAATAATCCGGGGCAGCGGTTTTCAGGCGCGGGACTTTCAGGATGAAGCGGCGATAGAAGGCGATACCGACACCCGACAGCACCATTAAGCCGGCAACCAGAAGGAAAGGGTTCAGTTTGAGATAGTATGGGTCAAACAAGGGGGTCACGATGATTTTGTCCAGGGCGTGCGCAAACAGCAGAAACATGAAGCCGGCAAAGATGAGCAGATGCATCAACCAACGCAGAATGTCTTCATCGAGGATGCGCATCTGCACCAGCACATCGCGGACAAAAACGCGGACCAGTATGAGAAGTTTTTTGGGGTTGAAGAGCGTCGTCAGCACGCCTTTCAAGGCCGCCGGGATTCTGGATGATGCCGATAGGGCCATTTGCCGGTGCTGCATATCGATACTGAAACGAAACCATCCGGAAACTTTAAAAATCAGACCCACCCCGAAGATGGCCAGCGCCATATATATTGCGGTATGATACAACATTTGCCAGCGTTCCTTTTAACGAATTAATGGGTATCTTTGTAATCCGGATGCGCATAGAAGATCGGCATGCGGGTTACAATAAATTTAAAAACGACAACACCGACAGTGATAATGAAGATCGATATGCCGATCTCCATCCAGTGCGGGAAATACCTGCGATCTGCAGGAAGCTGCCAGTTAAAAGCAATCAGAGATACATTCAAGCGGTTGACGACAATACCGAGAACCGCCCACACGGCCGTCCAGCGGATCAGTTTGATATCCTTATTGCGCACGCCGATGGCGTAGAAAAAGCAGGGCAGGGCCACAAACCCGATCAGCTCGACAAGAAACCACTGTCCATAAGGGGTGCCCAGCAAATGCCAGTGGTTTCCGGCGGCGATGCCCATCACTTTGATGATGAAATAACCTGCAAGGACCAAGGCCGCGGCTTTGCCGAATCCGAGGGTAACGCCTGCGTTTGCATCCAGATGGGTGGGGTCCATTTTATGTGCAAAATAACGATGGGACAAGGTGCTTTCAAATATCACCATGGACAGCCCCGCGACGATGCTTGAAACGAAAAAATAGACCGGTAGATAGGAAGAGTACCACAGGGGGTGAAGCTTCGAAGGCGCAATTAGAAAAAGGGCTCCTAAAGAGGACTGATGCAAGGTGGAGAGAACCACACCGAATACCGTCAGCAGCAATGTTAATTTGACAATGAGTTGTCTGATCTTTTTCAGTCCCAACCACTCCAAAGCAGCCGGCACGAATTCAAGAAATAAAACGGTCAAATAGAGGGCGACGCATGCCGCCACTTCAAAAAGAAGCGAAGTTGTTCCCTGCTGAACCAGAAAAGGATAGGGCAGGCGCCAGGGCCGGCCAACGTCATAATGCAGGGCGAAAACCACAAGCGCATAGCCCAGGAATCCGGTCAGGACTGCCGGTCGCACCGCAGAGTGGTATTTTTTCAGGCCGAATAGATAAACGGCTGCCGAGGTGACATATCCGCCCGCAGCCAGAGCAACGCCGACCAGCAGATCAAATCCGATCCACACCCCCCATGGGCTATCGTCACTCAAATGGGTCACCGGCCCCAGTCCCGTCGTAAACCTTAAAATGGTGATCACGATGCCGATGAAAATAATGGCGCCGGTGACCACATTAAACGGGGTCATCCATGTCCGGGGTTGAACCACGACGTTATCAGACATTAAGATTCCCCCTCTGTGGCGGAAGGCGCCGCTTTTTGAAGCATTTCCATTTCCTGTTTTGCATTGGCATCTTTACGTTTCGAGATGGCATACACGCCCATTAAAAGGACCGGCCACAATCCTGCAACCATGGGAACCATTGAAAGCGCACCGGAGGTCAATTGGGGTGCCGGCGTGATGCCTAAATCTTCGCGCATCCCAATCCGGGAAAAAGGAACATTCGAAAGATAGAGCCAGCTTGTTCCGCCCATTTCGGTTTCACCATAGATATGGTCGATGTACTGCTGTGGCTGGTTGCGGATCCGCTCACGGGCAAGTTTGAGCAAATCCGCTCTTTTGCCGAAAGTTAAGGCTGACATGGGGCAGGCCTCAACACATCCGGGAAGCCGGCCTTCCAAAATTCTGGGGTAACACATGGTGCACTTGGTGACCCGGGGCGTCAGCGGCTCATCGTATTCATAGGCCGGAATTCCGAACGGGCAGGCGATCATGCAATACCGGCAGCCGACGCATACGTCCGGATCGTAGACCACCGCCCCTGTTTTTGTCTTTCTTAACGCCTTGACAAAGCAAACCGAGACACATGCCGGTTCAAGGCAATGATTGCACTGCAGTTTTTTAAACAACGGGGCTTTTTGATCCGGATCGACGTATCGGTTGACAACCGTATAGGTCGCTGCGTGGGTCCTGCGTTCCTGATCCAGGACAGACAGATCGTCAAATGACTTGTCCGGAGTGGGAAGATGATTAACCTTGTTGCAGGCGGATTCACAGCGCCGGCAGCCGATGCACAAAGAAATATCGTGCAGGACACCATAACTGTCGGGATAGCCTTTGAAATTCTTCCCGCCGGCAGCAAAAGCGGAATTGGCCGCAACCGCCCCCACCCCTGCAGCGCCAATCCAGCTAAGAAATTTCCGTCGTGATATGGACATGCACAAACTCCAACGACTATCCGGTTAATTATTCAGGACTCTTCGATTTATGGCATTCGGTGCATCCAACTGCTTTTTCGATATCCATCTGTTTGTGGCAACCCATGCACTGCTGGTGATAGGCGCCTAAAATTGCCGGTTTTGATGGTGTATAAGCGTCCCATCGCTCGAAATGGCAATTTGTGCATTGCGGCGGTTTAGGCGATGCAGGGCTGTGATGATGACACCCCTGGCAAATGGTATCTTTGCCCGTATGGAAATAATCCGACAGCGGGTTGTCTTTGATACGCATCACAAGCGCGTTGACAATCTGCCGGTGCGGCATATCCACCGCTTCGTATTCTTTGGAAATTCTTTGGATCCTGACCACCTCGGGGATGTCATCTTGGGCATAGGCTTCGGTCATCCGCTTGGTTGAAAGGAGCGTGGATCGGGTAAGGGCTTTTTCATCCTGCTCAGTTGCCGATAGCGGCAAGTTCTGAATCGGTATCGAGTGGCATTGGATACATGCCTCATCCGACGTGCTGAGCCTTTGGCTTATCCGTGCATGGCAGCCGGCACAGTTCTTATCTTGTTTGGCGGCCTCGTGACAGCCTTGACAGCTGCGTGTAGAATCGATCTTGTGCATGGCCCGTTCAAGGATGACTGCTTTCGGGGCAATGGGTGCGTTGGATGAGCCATCCAGTGTGTGGCATGCCGTACAAGCCTGCAAGCTTGCGTGGTGGCAGACTCTGCAGGTGTCGTTTGATGCTTCGTGCCCCTTGTGGTCAAACGGGACAAAATTCATGCGGTTTCTTCTAACCTCCGCCTTGGGGGTTTTCAGATCCGCTTTGATCAGAACGATATCCGGCTGATTGCGATTCATCCTGGGAATGTCGGCTTGTGCTTTTATCTTCTGCTGTTCAATGGGGTCATGGCATCCGGCGCAGTTTCGCGGGGGATTGATTTGTTCTGTGACCGGCGTATTGAGATGACAGTTTATGCAGGCAAGATGGGACGCCTCACGCATGGCGATGCGGTTGTCTTCGGTTTTATCCCCATGACAGTAGCGGCAGGTGCCTTCCTTGCCTTTATCATAGAACAGCTCTTTTTTTGTTTGATTGTACGCGTGATGGCATTTTTCACATTTGTCGCCGCTGTTTTTGGAATGGGCGTAATGCAGGGCTTTGTCAAACCCAATGGATCGCCTGGAAGATCTATATTTTTGTCTTCCGTTATGACAATCCTCGCAGTCCACAGGCCCGCTTTTCTCCTGGGCAAGGGCCATCTCGCCGTGGCAGGAAATGCATGCTTTGTGATAGAGGTTCATCACCTCGGTTTTGTCCGTATTTGCAAATCGCTTGAACTTTGGGAAAATGCGATTGTTTTTGCTCAGGTGACAGGCGCTGCAATCCTTTTTTTTTCGGGCTAAAGCTTCGGTGTGGGCGTCATGCAGAAATTCAACAGGTGATTTTTCAAGTCTGCCGAACACGGTCATTGAATCGATTTTTATCACATCGGCGCGTTTGCCGAATGACGCTTCATCCGGAAAGGAGCCGGATGTATCTGCGCCGTAGCTGCAGCCCAAAGCGACCGTTAAAATAACGGCCAGACCAAGCCATTTATTTCCCATCTTCATATTCCGTTAATCCTTAACGTCATGAATCCAAATCCTGTGCCTCCGAACAATATTATCAATGATACTAACTAATTGATAGAAGGCGAATTATAAGGAATGAATGTTAGAAAATATAGAATTGTAAGTCAATGGCAAACATCAAATAATTAAAGATCTGCGCTATCCGTCAAAATTGAGGTTTGGTACCCATGTGCATCAGAAATTCAATTGAGTTAACCTTAGAACCGATCAACCCATGACCATCGCGAATGAATCCTTCCATTCAAGGCGTCGACCTGATGAGCTGGCTTTTTGTGTTGCGAGCAGAAGCTTTATGGGTTGAAAAGAATCTGCCTCAACCCTACCGCACAATTTCGCGCCGTTATTTTACCGTTCTCGTTTGTCCTGATGGTGACCGGCGTTTCACTGAAAATTGAGCCAGTTTGAGTCTGATTGCCAATTGATGCGCCACAATTGACCTCGTGTACCACGTCGTGGTACATTGATGGTACACAATCATTGATTTCCGCCTGAATCAGATATCAGGCGGCGTCCATATGCAATCTAACATTTTATAAATATATAGATATGTTGAAAATGATCGTTCATCTTGCTCGACCTATCCGAAAATTTTATGGTTTGGTTTTCATCACTGTCACTTTTTTGACCCTGAGCTGCTCCAAGGAGCATGAAGCGTCATACGTTGATTTCTCCAAAAGAGTCTCCATCGAAAAACCCGGTGCTGGATTACAGGGTCAAACCAATTTTCGCGTGGCAGTGGCCGCCATGATATCCGCCCAGGAGACAGTGGGCAATTACCATCAACTACTGAATTACATCGCCGATCAATTGGGGCGCAAAATCAAACTTATCCAACGCAAAACCTATCATGAAATCAACGAGCTTATCGGATTGGGGAAAATTGATTTGGCAT
>JBNKKC010000094.1:0-31190 GCA_050291625.1 Desulfobacteraceae bacterium | reverse complement strand
CGTAATTGACCCAAACGACGACATTTGGAGTTGACGTCATTCCGGCGAAAGCCGGAATCCAGATATTCCAATGACTTACATTTCTGGATGCCGGATCGAGTCCGGCATGACAGAGTAAAAACGTGCGTTTTCTAAATTATGACACAGTCTGGCAAGCCGGAATCCAGGTATTCAGATCACTTTCGTTTCTGGATGCCGGATCGAGTCCGGCATGACGACAATTGGACTTTTTACGATTTCATCAAGTGTTGCGTTGAGGAATCCTATCGATTCAGCTATTTTCCACCCCCTCAGAATGAGTGTCAGTGTAAGGCACCAAAGCCGTTTCCCTCTCCCTCAGGGAGAGGGTCAGGGTGAGGGTGGTCCATCTGAGATTGTTGTTAAAAAATTGAATTATTTCTTGACAAGAACGAACGGTCGTTCTATTTTACACATCATGACCAAAGGCGAAGATACCAAACAGATGATTCTCGAAATCGGACTCGACATGGCCAGTCAGCTGGGACTGGATGCCGTCAGCATCGGCGCCCTGGCCAAGGCGGCCCGGATGTCAAAGAGCGGGCTGTTTGCCCACTTTCAGTCCAAGGAGAATCTGCAGCGGGATATCCTGCGCTACGCCGGTGATCTGTTCAGCACCCATGTGGTGGTCCCTGCGCTGAAAACCGAAGCCGGCATTCCGCGCATCAAAGCCCTGGTGGATAACTGGGACTGCTGGGTGGCCAAGACCATGACCGGCGGGTGCGTTTTTGTGCAGGCCAGCAATGATTTCAAGGACCGGGATGGAAAGGTCCGCGACTATTTGCTGTTGCAGCAGGAGGCGTGGATCGACTGCCTGCGGCGCATTGCTGAATCGGCGATCCGGGTCGGTCATTTTCGAGAAGAGATCGACTGCGATCAATTCGCCTTCGAGTTCTATTCCCTGCTGCTGGGATTTCATCTCTATTACAAACTTTTGAAAAATGAGGATATTCATTTGCGGCAGGAGCAGGCCCTAAACAACCTGATTCAACGTTATAGACGTTCAGAGAATGGTCTTGGCGGCGTTATCGGTCGTCGCGGTATACGGGATACAGCTTCCTCCCTCTAGCCTTGCCAAGACCATTTTCTGAACGTCTATAGCAGGGACATGGTCTTGGCGGCGTTATCGGTGGTCGCGGCATATCGGGATACAGCTTCCTCCCATTAGCCTTGTCGGCACTTCCCGTGTTTGGGATAACAAGGAGAACATGATG
Organism: Desulfobacteraceae bacterium; assembly: GCA_050291625.1. GTDB lineage: Bacteria > Desulfobacterota > Desulfobacteria > Desulfobacterales > Desulfosarcinaceae > JARRKU01. Next base: position 29,958 of record JBNKKC010000094.1, on the reverse strand, counting down.
TCCAACGCTTATTTTAAAACCCAAGAATCAAGCACGAACGTTCGTTTTAATAGGCTCAGGCAGGCGTTGGTCCGCCGCCTCTTGAACCTGGCGTGGTCTTGGACGCCCGGGATGACGATGCGCCTGCTCGTACGGCTCTTTTCCACGCCGCTGACATACAAAACCAGTGCCGAGGAAGCCGCCTGCCTGGCCCGGGGGCGATCGTTTCAGATTCCCGTGAACGGCCATCAGATCAAGGCCTGGAAATGGGGTCGGGGGCCCGGGGTTCTCATGCTGCACGGCTGGAACGGGCGGGGGATTCAATTCCAGGGATTTATCGAACCGCTGGTCGCGGCCGGCTATACCGCCATTGCCATTGACGGACCGGCCCATGGCGAATCCGGAGGCCGCTACACCAACTATTTTGATTTCAGTGATACGGCGCGCGCCTTTCTCGCGCCCGGACTGGGTCTGGACGTTCGGGCGGTCATCGGCCACTCCTTTGGCGCAGCGGCATTTATCAACGCCCTGGCCAAAGAGCGGCTTGCCGTTTCTGCCGTTTTCATCTCTCCCGTGCTGCGGCTGCGGGAGCTGTTTGTCGGCGCGGCGCGGCAACTGGGGGTCCCCGAAAAGGTCACCGAACAGATGATCGAACGGTTTGAAGCGCAGTACGAATACAGTCTGACCGAAGACAATCCCATCCATCTTCTGGAGCAGCTCTCCGCACCGATTCTGATCGCCCACGATACACGGGACCATACTATTTCCATCGGAGATTCAGAACAGCAGGCACGGGCATACGACACCGTCGATCTGCTTGTCACGCACGGACTGGGGCACCGCCGGATACTGTCGGACCCGGCCGTGATCGAAGCGGGCATCAACCACATCCAATCGCATCAATCGATGCGCAGCCGTCGTAAAACGGCATGAAAGGAGGCCATCGCATGCAAAACCGACAAGCCATCATCGAACAATATCTTTCCGCAGACGAGGAGGAGCGCCTCGCCATGTATTTAAGCTACAGGGATTGCCGGCGTCAGTTTGTCAAGCTGGATATGGCGGCGCTGAAAGCGGTCAGGGAGCAACAGACGGCGGCTCAGGCGGCACAACGGAAGCGGAGCAGGCATTCGGAATTTCAAAACACCTGTCTGGGATGGCTCAAACGCTGCTGGACGGTCAGATAAACACCGTTATTGAAGGCCGCTCAATGCGTCTCATAGGCCACCAGGCGCACACACAATTTTTCTTCCAGTTGTTGCAGTTTTTCCAAATGCTCATTTGAAAGGTCGGCCGTACTGGGCGGGCTGTAAAAAGCCAGGATCCGCTTGCCGGTCTCCCGCTCCAGGGCTTGGATTTGGTCCACGGCCCGGGCATCCAGATAATCTGCGTAGGTGTGATCAAAGTCCATGGTTATTGCTCCTTTGAAAAAATGGCTGGTTACCCTATCATATGCACCACCTTCCTGTGTTCAACTTGCAATTCAACAATTCTCATCGCATTATATGTTCAGTTGAGAATAAACGGAGGAAGCGATGGGTGCAGCCGGCCAAAAGACCGTTCTGGTCATCGAAGACGATCCGAATACCGCCAATCTGGTGGAGCTCTATCTGAAAAATGAAGGGTTTGCGGCCTTGAAGGCCAATGACGGTGAAACCGGGTTGGCCCTTGCCAGGCGCCATCACCCTGATCTGGTGGTGCTCGATCTGATGCTGCCCAGGATGGACGGCTGGGAGGTCTGCCGGCAGCTTCGCAAGACATCGGATCTGCCGGTCATCATGCTCACCGCCAGGGGTGAAGAGATCGACCGGGTTTCAGGCCTGACCCTGGGCGCCGACGACTATGTGGTCAAACCCTTCAGCCCGCGGGAGCTGATCGCGCGTATCAAGGCCATCCTGCGGCGCACGTCGCAAACGGCCGTCCCGGCGGCCAAGGTCCTGTCCCGGGGGGATGTCCGGCTCAACCTGGACAAACGGCGCCTGAAGGTTAGAGGCCAACTGGTGGCGTTGACGCCTCATGAATTCGCCCTGCTCGAAGCGTTGATGAATTCACCCGGGCGCACCTTCACCCGCGACGAACTGCTGGACCGGCTCTATCCCCAGGGTGAAGCTGTCGTTATCGAGCGGGTCATCGATGTCCATGTGGGCAAGCTGCGCCAGAAAATCGAGGCCGATTCCAGCGCGCCCGAATACATTCTGACTACCCGGGGAATCGGCTACCGTTTTGCCGACGATATGCCTTGAACTGAAACCGGTTTAACCGGCCCAACCGCTGCGCTTGCAATTCAGCAAATCTCATCGCATTATAAGATCACTGATAAATAAGGATTGCGAAGGTTCTTTTTACGTGAAAAGCCGTCTGATATACAAGCTTCTGGCCATCAACCTGGCGGTGATCGGGTTTGTGATGGCCATGGTGTGGCTCTCCATCGACACCCTGGCCGCCGGCTATTTCGTCGAGCTGATGGACAAGTACCACATTTCACCGGAGCCGGCCCACGACATGTTCGTCAGCGCCGTGCACCGCTACCTGATCTGGGCCTGCCTTGCGGCCGCGGTGCTGGCGGTGCTGCTCAGCTTCTGGATGCTGCGCCGGGCCTTGACGCCCCTGACCAGCATGACCGTCACCACCCGTGAGATCGCCGCCGGTGAATTTACGTCACGGGTCCCGGCCAGATCGAACGACGAAGTCGGGCAGCTGGCCCGGGCTTTCAACCGCATGGCCGAGAGCCTCGAAAAAATCGAAAAGCTGCGCCGCACCCTGATGATCGACATCGCCCACGAGCTGCGGACGCCCCTGACCAATATCCGCGGCTATTTGGAAGCATTGGATGACAAGCTGGTGCCGCCCTCTCCACAAACCTTCGGCCTGCTTCAGAGCGAAACCCGGAGGCTGGCCCAGCTGGTAGAGGATGTACTGCAGCTTGCCCGCGCGGATGCCGCCCAGGGCCAGCTGAAGCTGGAGTTCGTGGATATCCGGGCCATGCTGGAAAAGACCCTGGAAACCTTTCTGCCCGGCATTCGGCGCAAGTCGATCCGATTCACCATCCACGATGATTCCCGGTCGACGACACTTACGGCAGATCCGGTTCGCATGGCCAGGGTGCTGCGCAACCTGGTGGACAACGCCGTTCGCTACACCCCTGAACGGGGGCTGCTTGAGATCCGCATCACGCGCGACAGCAACAGCCTCAAGCTTGCCTTTACCAACGACACCCGGGAGAAGGCACCCGGAGACCCCTCCTTTCTATTCGAACGCTTCTATCGCGGCGAGCAGTCCCGCTCCCGCGAGCTTGGCGGCGCCGGTATCGGCCTTGCCATCGTCAAGGAGTTGGTCGCGGCCCACGGCGGCGCCATCGGCGCCGAACCGCTCGACGGCCGCCTCCGCATCTGGTTCAGTCTGCCCCTGGCCGCCGCCAACGCGGATGGGTGGGAGCGGAATGCACAATTTGTAACAGATCCGGGAAAAAAATAGACGTTATCCGTTTAAATTGACACATTGATGAACTGGCTTCGGCTTTCTGGATCGCCAAAAACCCATATGGCAGAGTCATTGCGCCGGAAGGCGGGCTTCTGCCGCTCCCGTTGGCACGCCGTCTGCATTATTTTGGCGGAATGCGGTTGCGACACCTGATCATCAAAACCTATCCGTTGTTCCCTCGCGATCGACAATCGCCGGTGTTCAAGGAGGCTGCATGACTCGAGCGATGTTGGCATGGACCATGGCATGTTTGCTGGTGTTTGCCGTACTCGGCTGCTCGGGCAGTGACGGCAGTGACAGTGGCGGGACCAGCGGCAGCGGAGGCCACACTGATGTGGTATATCCCGACATGCCGGACAACCTGCCGGCTGCGGGAAACCCCGATGGAGACTGGCCCGTGCCGGACGGGGCCATGGCCGAGGATACCGGCAATCCGGATGAGGTGATCGGCGACGGATCGCCCGAGAGCTGCACCTCCGACGCGGTGGTGGCGGCCGTCGCCAGGGGCGGCGTCATCACCTTTGACTGCGGGCCGGATCCGGTAACCATCGTCATGGCCGAGACCGCCAAGGTGTTCAACGACACCGGTCCCGGGATCGTCATCGACGGCGGCGGGCTGGTCACCCTCAGCGGCGGCGGCCAACGCCGGATTCTCTACATGAACACCTGCGACCCCGACCAGGTGTGGACCACCCCCCACTGCCAGAATCAGGATCATCCCCAACTGACCGTTCAGAACCTCACCTTTATCGACGCCGACTCAAAAAGCGAGGCGACCTGCGACGGCGGCGGCGCGATCTGGGTGCGGGGAGGGCGCTTCAAGGTGATCAACTGCCGCTTTTTCAACAATGAATGTGCCGACACCGGCCCCGACGTCGGCGGTGCGGCCATCCGGGTCTTCAGTCAATACAACGGCAATCCGGTCTACGTGGTGCACAGCACCTTCGGCGGCCGCGACGATCTGGGCAATGTCTGTTCAAACGGGGGCGGTGTCAGCAGCATCGGCGTCTCCTGGACCATCATCAACAGCCTCTTTACGCACAACCGCGCCATCGGCAACGGCGGCAATCCGGCCGATCCCGGCACGCCCGGCGGCGGCAGCGGCGGCGCCATCTACAACGACGGCAACACCATGACCCTGTCCGTGTGGGGCAGCCGTATCGAGCGCAACGAAGTCAATGCCTACGGTTCAGCCATCTTTTTCGTCAGCAACAACCATGACGGCACACTGCATATCCAGGATACGGTCAGCCGCGACAATATCAACCACAGCGGACATCCCTGGGAGATCCTGCCCGGCATCTCCGGCCACGACGATACCACCCTGATCGTGGATGAGGATTCCGTCATCGAGTAGCGCACCTTTCTTTACACAAACTTTACACGACCTTTAAGACAACCTTAAGGCCAGGCCTTATAGTGTTTTTGCGGCAACGAACTGCCGCAACATCGATTCGATTTAATTACGGAGGTATGTCATGAAATATATGATCATCGCGATACTGACCCTGGCCGGGATGCTCCTGGGCATCCAGCAGGTGCTGAGTATGAATGATAAATCGGGCCGGAGCCCGTCCGCTAGCCCCGCCGGCGCCCAAACCGCTGTCTTTGCCGGTGGATGCTTCTGGTGCACCGAAGCGGATTTCGAAAAGGTTGACGGCGTGATCGAGGCCATTTCCGGTTACACCGGTGGACATGTGGAACATCCGACCTACAAGCAGGTCTCCAAAGGCGGCACCGGTCACGTGGAGGCCGTCAAGGTGATATACGACCCTCGCAAAATCACCTACGATCAGCTGCTCGATTACTTCTGGCGGCACGTGGACCCCACCGATGGCGGCGGATCCTTTGTCGATCGCGGCAGCCAATACCGCAGCGTGATCTTCTACGGCAACGACCAAGAGAGGAAGGCGGCCGAGGCTTCCAAGGCCAAACTTGCAGCCAGCGGTGTGTTTGACAAACCCATCGTCACCGATATACTGCCCCTGGGGCCTTTCTACGAAGCCGAGGGCTATCATCAGGACTACTACAAGCGCAACAAGATCCGTTACAAGTGGTATCGCTCCGGATCGGGGCGCGATCAGTTCCTGGAGAAAACCTGGGCCGGACGTCCCATGCCGGATAAGATGAGTGAAACGCCCGCCATGAAGAAAACAGGCGGCAACATGCCGCAACAGGACGTCATGCCGGCCGCCGCCGGCATGGCCGCAACATCCGGTGCGGGATACGCCATCCCGGATGACGAAGAGCTCCGCCGGCGACTGACTCCCCTGCAATACGATGTCGTTCGAAAAAACGGCACGGAGCGGCCCTTTGAAAACACCTATTGGGACAACAAGAAACCGGGGATATACGTCGATATCGTATCGGGCGAGCCCCTGTTCAGCTCCACCGACAAGTTCAAGTCCGGAACCGGTTGGCCCAGCTTCACCAAACCACTGGTTCCCGAAAACATCGTCGAAAAACAGGACCGCAGCTTCTTCATGGTGCGCACCGAAGTGCGCAGCAAGCACGCCGATTCGCATCTGGGCCACGTGTTCAACGACGGCCCGAATCCGACCGGTCTGCGCTACTGCATCAACTCGGCCGCCCTGCGCTTCGTGCCCAGAGAACAACTCGAGCAGCAGGGCTATGCGCGGTTTGCATCACTGTTCGACAACTAGCCCCTAATGTTGCGTAAAAAAGATGGCGAAACGTTTAAAAGGCTTTATTAACATTGAACAAGATAGACTATGCGGGATCCGGAAGAGTTATAAACAAAGGATGAACTTGGAGGATCGGGTCTATTGTATGCCATCTTTTTTCCCCTGCGGGAAAGCCTGAGGCGCCCAGCGCCGGTGTTATCAAGGCTTCGCAGTATACGAATACGGCTTCACCCTTGATGCCTTGGCGCTGAACGCCTCAGGCTTTTGCAACATCAGGGGCGACCCCTGACGATGCATAAAAAAGATGGCGAAAGGTTGGAGAACAATGAATAAGCATGTGGTACAAGCAGCGATGATCGCGGCGCTTGTCGTACTCCTGGCCGCGCCCGCGGCCCTGGCCGCACCGGTGGAGCGGATTGTCTTCTATGTCCACTGATACGACGTGGGTAAGCATGCCCTGGAAGGGCTGCCGGGAGTCAAAAAGGTGACCAGCGGATTTCGTTCGTTCCGGGAGATCAACACCGTGACCTACGACCCTGATCAAATCACGCGGGAGAGGATGATCGAGGTCTTGAAGCAAGTGGATACCTTTATTGGCGTCGCAGATTAATTTAGCTTTGCTTGTGGGAGCGGCGTCCCGCCGTGACATCTTATACTGTTGCACTCAAGTCGCGGCGAGACGCCGCTCCCACAGATACCTTCAGTACCGATATCGTTTGAGTCCGCAACCTATAAATATCGATAGGATGCATCCTCTTAACACTTAAAACTTTAAACTTAAAACTCTGACGGCAACACACCCCATGTTTCTGGAAGGAAACCAGCAAGATTTACATAATGGGGGTAATTATGTCGGTGAAGTGCCGTCAGCAATTGACACCACAACCCTTAATCCGCTATAAAACCCCTGTTAATCAAGGCGCCCGATGGGCTTAATAGGGAATCCCGTGAAAATCGGGAGCGGTCCCGCCGCTGTCATCCCGCCCTTTTGAGGGAACCTTTGCAGCACGTTGATGCCACTGTTGTTCAAACGGATAATGGGAAGGCCGCTGCAAAGGCGGGAGAGCCAGAAGACCTGCCGAAACCATAGCAGATGTATCCGCGTTGCGTTTGGACGGCGCGAGATGCCACCGGTGTGCCGATGCGCCTGCCGGTGATGCAGACGAGCCGCCGCCCTTTGCTGCCTAGTTCAGTAAGGGGCGCAGGTGTTTCTGGATTCCTGAGCCGATCGGGCATGTGTTTCACCGACAGCCATGTGAGTAGAAGTGGCTCTTCTTTCAGACAGGAGGTTACCCATGTACCAGATCTTCAGATCCACCGGCCACCAACTGGGCGTTTCCGATGCGCCCGATTACCTGGTCATCGACGGCCGGTTCTTCCCCACCGTGGCCCATCCCAGGGGCTGGTCCGCCTATCCCGAATACGAATTGCGCAGTGACGGCAAGATTTACCGCAGCGTCAATCATCCGCTGGGTGTGAGCATGACGCCGGACTATGAGATCGGAAGGGATTGCCGGTTGTACCGCACGGCCAATCATCCGGAGGGAGAGGCCTCCAGACCCGAATACGAGCTTCGGGAAATCGCCGGATAGATCCGCCGCTGCATACAGGCCGCCGTTTCGGATGAACCGACAATTCTCGATCTACAGCCGATCCGATTTCAGGACCATCAGTTTCTCGATCTGCATATCCCGCATGGTGTATTGGATGCCTCCGATGCCGTAGCCCGAGTGCTTCAAACCGGCGAAGGGCATCCAGTCCACCCGAAACGCCGTGTGCTCGTTGATCATCACCGCGGCGGCGTCCAGCCGGGCGTAGCAGTGCATGGCCGTATCGATCGCCCGGGTAAAGACCGCCGCCTGGAAGGCGTAGGGCAAGGCATTGGCCTGCGCGATGGCGGCATCCATATCGTCGAAGGGATAGACGCAGATCACCGGTCCGAAGATCTCAAGTGTGCTGACCTTGGCATCGGCGGGCGGGTTGAAGAGCACGGTGCAGGCGTAGCCGGTGTCGTTGACGCGATAGCCGCCGCTGAGCAGCTCCGCCCCGGCGTCGACCGCCTCCTGCACCCAGGCCTCCACGCGATCCACCTCTTTCGGCCGTATCAGGGGGCCCACATCCGTATCGGCCAGGGTGGGGTCGCCGATGACCAGTGCATCGGCCGCCCGGGCCAGTTTTTCGGCCAGGGAGCGGGCGATGGAGCGGTGGGCGAACACCCGCTGCACCGATACGCACACCTGTCCGGCATGGTAGAAGCCGCCTTTTGCCAGAGGCGCGACAGCGGCCTCCAGGTCGGCATCTGCCGCCATGATCACCGGCGCGGCGCCGCCGTGCTCCAGGGCGCAGCGCGCTCCGGGCGCCAGCCTGGAGCGCAGCATCCAGCCCACCCGGGCGCTGCCGATAAAGGTCAAAAATCCTACGCGTTCATCCGCCACCAGCCGTTCGGCGATGGCATGATCCTTGATCACCATGGCCTGGCACCACTGCTGCGGCAGGCCGGCGTCGCGCAGGATCTGAACGAATCGCATGCAGGACAGGGGCGTGGCCTCCGCCGGCTTGACGATCACCGGGCAGCCCGTGGCCACGGCCGGCCCCACCTGGTGCGCGATCAGGTTCAGGGGATGGTTGAAGGCGCTCATGGCCACGACCACGCCGATGGGTTCGCGGTGGGTCATGGCCATCTTACCGCTGGAGGCGGCGTTGAGGTTCATGGGGATCTCCCGCCCTGCATCGGTGCGCAGGGTCTCGATGCAGCTTTTAACGCTGTCGACGGCCCGCGCCACTTCGATGCGCGAATCCACCAGCGGCTTGCCCCCTTCCCGGGCGGCCTCCACCGCCAGCTCCTCCGCCCGGCTCTGCATGATTCGGGCGGCCTTTTCCAGGATCTCGATGCGTTTGGACGGGGCCAGCCAGGCATCGCGGTCGCGGTACAGGGCATAGGCGCTCTCCAGTGCCAGATCCACCGCCGCCGCATCCGCCGCCGTCACTTCGCCGATCAGGCTGTTGTCATATGGGGCATGCACTTCCACCACGCCGTCGTCGGTGGTTGCGCCGGGGATCAATAATGGGAATTTTTCTGTCATGAGATTTTCCCTTCCGTCATGGATTGGCAAAACTGTTCTTCTCTCTATAAGGGAGAGGACTGGTCTATTCATGCCCCCCCCCTCACCCAACCTCTCCCCCTACGAGGGGGAGAGGGATTGGCTCCGAGGTCTGTTCCTCTCCTCCGCGAGAGGGGGAAGTTATGCAGCTTGCCAGATAATTCTGCGTCAATTCGACTCACATCTCCCTCTCCCTCAGGGAGAGGGTCGGGGTGAGGGTGGTCCATCAGAGAGAATGTCGATTCCCACCACCATGATGTACAAATCGCGGTTTGCCTTGCTATATGAGTTTACTTCTCTCCTTAATTTCCTTATTCAGTATCCGATCGTTGTCCGAATAATCCACCGGGCAATCGATCAAATGAACCCCGCTGCCGGTGTGGCACCGTTCCAACAGGGGCAGCAGATCGCCTGCGCTCTCCACGCGGTGGCCGTGGGCGCCGTAGCTCCGGGCGTATTGCACAAAGTCCGGATTGCCGAAATCGAGACCGAAGGTTTCGAAACCCATGCCGGTCTGCTTCCACTTGATCATGCCGTAGGCGTCGTCGCGCAGCAGCAGGATGACCAGGTTCATCTTCAGCCGCACGGCCGTCTCCAGTTCCTGGGAGTTCATCATGAAACCGCCGTCGCCGCACACCGCCATGACCCGGCGCTCGGGGTAGACCAGACGGGCGGCCATGGCCGACGGCAGTCCGGCCCCCATGGAGGCCAGGGCATTGTCCAGCAGCACCGTGTTGGGCTGGTGGGCCTTGTAGTTGCGGGCGAACCAGATCTTGTAGACACCGTTGTCCAGGGCGATGATGCCGTCCGAAGGCATAACCTTGCGCACATCGGACACCAGACGAGAGGGACAGACCGGATAAGCGGCATCGTTGACGCAGATGTTGAGGTGATCTTCCACGACTGACTTGATCTGCATGAAACGTGAAAAATCCCAGCCGGGCTGTTTGGTCAGGCCCTGCTGGATCTGCCAGATGCTGTTGGCGATATCGCCCACCACTTCCAGCTGGGGAAAGTAGACCGGGTCCACCGCGGCCGAAGAGAAGTTGATGTGAATCACCTTGAATCCGTCCTGCTTCATGAAAAACGGCGGTTTTTCCACAACGTCGTGGCCGGCGTTGATGATCAGGTCGGCATGTTCGATGGCCCGGTGCAGAAAGTCGTCCGCCGACAGGGCGGCGTTGCCCAGAAAGAGCGGATGGCGTTCATCCACGACTCCCTTGCCCATCTGGGTGCTGAAAAAAGGGATGCCGAAGGCATCGATGAACCGGCTGAGCATATTGCTGGTGGATTTTCGATTGGCGCCCGCCCCGATCAGCACCAGCGGGTGTTTGGCCTTCTGGATCATCTCGATGGCCCGGCGGATGGCCTTGCCATCGGCGGAAGGCCGCCGTACCTGACTCTTGGGGATCACCGGGGTCGTTGTCCGCTCGATGGCGATGTCTTCGGGAAATTCCAGGTGCGCCGCGCCGGGACGCTCCTCTTCGATCAGTCGGAACGCCTCCCGGATGCGGGAGGGGATGTTGTCGCCGCTGGCGATCTGATGGGTGTATTTGGTCAGGGGCTGCATCATCTGCACCACATCCACGATCTGGAAGCGGCCCTGCTTGCTGCTCTTGATGGGCTTCTGTCCCGTGATCATCAGCAGGGGCATGCCCCCCAACTGGGCGTAGGCCGCTGCCGTAACCAGGTTGGTGGCGCCCGGGCCCAGCGTGGCCATGCAGACGCCGGCCTTACCGGTCAACCGACCGTAAGTGGCCGCCATAAAACCCGCCCCCTGTTCGTGGCGCGTCAGGATCAATGTGATGGTTGAACGGCGCAGCGACTCCAGCAGGTCCAGATTCTCTTCTCCGGGCACACCGAAGACATACTCCACGCCCTCTTCTTCCAGGGCCTTGACGAACAGATCGGATGCTTTCATGGGCAGGCCACCTATGATTGGATTCTTGGTTCGCTCGACGATCGAGCGCCGATCCCGTACCATAATCACGAAAACGGCCGCCGACCAGGCACAAACATCGTTTCCGCCATTGGTCGGCGTAAAGAGAAGGTCCTTACAGGAGCGGAGACGGATCCTGGTCTTTTCCGTCCAGAACCGGACAAGCCGGAGGGCTTCAGGATCTCCCGCCAAAACCCGGCGGGATAAAAAGACGCCAGGGGCGCAGCTGTAGTCCGACGACCGCAAGCGCCTGGCAACGCCGAGCCAGGTGTTTTTCGGCCGGAACTGGATAGGCCGGAGGGCTCCAGGATCACGACGCCGAGGGCGCAGCTGTAGTCCGATTACCGCAAGCCCTCGGCAACGCCGAGCCAGGTGTTTTTCGGCTAGAACTGGGTAGGCCGGAGGGCTTCAGGATCAAGACGCCGAGGGCGCAGCTGTAGTCCGACTACCGCAAGCCCTCGGCAACGCCGAGCCTGGAGTCCTCCGACCTACCCAGATTTGGGTTTAAAGATTTTGGCGGCATGCTCCACATCATCCGGACAGAAAATAAACAGGCATTTGCCGCCGGAAGGGGCCACCGACCCATAGACGTAGTTGATGTTGATGCCCTCTTCGCCGAACTTGGTGGCGATTTTGGCCAGCTCTCCCGGCTTGTTGGTCAGTTCGACGGCAATGACCGGCATGATGTCGAAAAGATAGTCGTGCTGCGACAGCAGATCGATGGCCTTATTAATAGTGCCGTCGGCCGGCAGGATCCGGATCAGAGCGAATTCGGCCGAGTCTTTGCTCATGGAGTTATAGCTGGCCGCCGAGGCCACCCGCTTGAGGGATTTGCCCCGGGCTTTGAACAGCTCTTTGACATAGCCGGAGGCGTCTTGGATAGTGATGGCGTCGATGTTGATCCTGGCTTTGGAAAAGAGGCCGGCCAATTTGCCCAACTCACCGGGCACGTTTTTCAAGAACAGCGATATCTCGGTTCGCACCATGGCAGGGTTGCTCCTTTTTGTGGACTGATGCATCGTCACCCTCTTTTCCGGATGACCCATGGGCTTATATACCGGCACCACGGAGTTTGTGTCAATGATCACCAGCCAAACGGTTTTCGGGAGGGGTTCCTCAGCTCCCGCCTGGCTTTGAACGGTAGCCGAGTCAGTGTCCACGGCCGGAACCCTATTTGGTCGTTGTCACGGGGCAGGGACCTTTCAAAATAATAAATTGAGCCGTGGAGCCGAGTAGAATTTTGTGTGCGCGCGATTTCTTCTCAATGCCCAGGAAGATATGGTCGATAGCATTGTCTTGTGCGAACTTGACCAGATCTTCTCCCGGAGCGAGCCTGCGGGCCAGTAAAATGGTCTCGCACTGGATGTGCTCCTTGAGCAGGCAGTCCTTGGCCCCGCGAAGCGCTTCCTCTGCCTCCTGGATCGCATCCGGATTCTCCGTGTCGCTGCCTCCCATGGAGGAAACAACATAGACCCACGCACCGGTGCGCTTGGCCTGGTCGCAGGCCAGCGCCAGAGCGCGCTTGGCAGCCGGCCGGCCGTCGTATCCCACTAAGAATTTCATTTTGATCTCCTGTTTTCAGGGATCGGATGATGGCGTCATCGGGTTTGATCAAATCGACAACTTAACAGAACCATCTCATCTTCGGTGGCGGTTTCGATGCGATAGGGCAGCGCATGAAAAAGGTTGGTCATGGCTTTGTTTTCGGGCGAGGTATAGGCCATCAATCCGGCGATGCCGTTTTCCCGGGCTGCCTCGCACAGTTTTTTTTGCAGAATCTTGCCCAGTCCCTTGCCCTGCCATTGCTTGCTTACCGAGAATGCGATTTCCGCCAGGTTTTTGTCCTCATCCAGCTGGTATTCACCAATGGCAACCACTTTGCCAAATCCAAATTCACCCACTACGGCAATGATTGACAATGCTTTGATGTAATCAATCTGGGAGACTGATTTGACATCGGACTGCAAAAAGCTCGTCTTTTCATGAAAAAAGCGGGAGATGACATCGTCTTTATCCAGGTCGTAAAAATGCTCCTGGATTCGCCGTTCGTCGACCGGTTTGGCGGGTCGGACGGTCACTTGCTGTCCGTCGATTTCGATGGTCTCCTCCAGCTTGAGAGGATAGACCCCATGAATGGTCTCCTGGAGTGTTCGCTCCCTGCCGAACAGGTTCATCTCTTTGGCCCTGTGGAACAATTCATCCCTGTATTTGGGGTGGGCGATGCTGATCATGGCAATCGCCCGGTCCTGCAGGCTTTTGCCAAATAGATTGACGACGCCGTATTCCGTGACAATGTATTGCACGTCCCCCCTGGGAACCACCACGGCCGTGTCGTCAAGCATTGGCACGATACGGCTTTTGGCGCCTTTCATCGATGTCGACGGCATCATGATAAATGATTTGCCTCCCGCCGACTGGGACGATCCCCTGATAAAATCCAACATACCGGTGACACCGCTGAAATTGTTGTACGGCAAGGCGTCGGCGGCGACCTGGCCGGTCAGATCGATGGCCATGGCCACATTCATCGACACCATGCGGTTGTGTCTCGCGATGATGGACGGATTGTTTACATAATCGGAGGGATGAAATTCCAATACCGGGTTGTCATTGATAAATTCATACAGGTTTTCCGTGCCGATGGCGGTGCTGGCAACGATCTTGCCGTCATTCAACCCCTTTTTGCGGTTCGTAATCACCCCCTTGGAATAGAGATGCATAATATCGTTGGTCAGATACTGGGTATGCACGCCAAGGTCGTTTTTTTCGGACAGGGCCAGCAGCGTGGCCTGCAAACTGGTGCCCGGACTGATCTGGATGGTCGATCCGTCATCGATCAGCCGCGCAATCAGTTTGCCGATGATGTTGGCATCTTCTGATTCAGGAGGCTCGCCAACCGACAGCAAGGGCTCTTCATATTCCACGAACAGATCCACTTCGTTGACATGTAAAAAACTGCGGCCCAGCACGCGGGGCATTTTCGGATTGATTTGCGCGATGACCAGGTCTGCGGACAGTGCCGCCGCCATGGTGATGTCCACCGAGACGCCAAGACTCATCCATCCAAAGTCGTCCGGAGGGGTCACCTGAATCAACGCCACGTGAATCGGCAGCAGGCGGCTGGTGAACAGACGGGGAACCGCGGAAAGATTCATGGGCGTCACGAATCGGGCATTGCGGGCCAGCCGCGTGGGTTTTGCCGAACCCAAATAGATGTGCCGGATGTTCAGGTTGGTCCCCTGGCTTTTGGAGGCAATCAAGGTCAACGGCGTGGTTTCAAGGGCCATTAGCCGGACAATTTCAAGGTCGGTCAGCTTTGTGGATATATCCCCCAGCAAGCGGACCAGATGCTGGGGTTCCCCACAGGAAGAACCGATAAAAACACGCTGGCCGGAATGAAGACGGCTCATGGCCTCTTCGGCCGAACATTGTTTTGTTATATAATCATCCGCCCAATAGTTTGAAACTGGCATGGCTTCACCTATGGGTGTCCGCGTTTGGGGTGCTGGCTTTATTCTATCTGTCGATTATAATGAAAAAAAGGCAGAAGATGCAAGAACGCTTAGGAACTGTAGAGCGCCTTTACTTTTTCCCGGTCGATGGAACCATTTTCAGCCGTGGGTAGCGAATCAACAAATTCTACGTAATGGGGCTTTTTAAATCGCGCGATGCGATCACCCACAAATGCGATCAAGGCTTGTGCGGTCAGATCGGAACCGGCCGTCTTGACGCATACCGCCTTGATTCCCTCTTTCCATTTGGGATCCGGGACTCCGAACACCGCCACGGCCGTGACATCTTCGTGCTGCAAAATGGCCTTCTCAACTTCCGCCGGATAGACGTTTTCGCCACCGGGCTTGATCAGTTCCTTTTCCGCTTTGCGACCCGCATACCAGAGAAATCCATTCGCATCAATACGGCCCAGATCTCCGGTATGATGCCATCCGTTGCGAAAGGTGTATGTGTTGTCCTCATCAAGATTCCAATAGCCTTTGAATACCATCGGCCCCTTGACGACAATTTCACCCACCTGGTTTGCCGCCGCCGGCCGGTCATGGTCGTCCATTACCCGCACATCCCCCAGCAGGATCGTCTTTCCGGCTGAACCCGGGCAGTCGTCATATTTGCCGATGGAGGCGATACAGGATGTCTCTGTCTGCCCGTACAAACTATAGTAGGTGCCGCCGCTCACCTGCTGGTATTGGGCAATGTCCTGCTGGGTCCCCAACCCGATGACCGACCGCAAGCTGTCGATATGCTTGCCATCGGCCTGTGCTTTTTCGAGAATCGAAGCCAGAATCGGCGGAAAGTCAAACAGCAGAGATATTTTCCGTTCCTCAATCAATTGCACCGCCTTGCCGGCATCGAACTTGCTCATATTGATGTTCAAGGCGCCTGCATGAAATGCCGCCGTGGCCGTAAAAAGGCCGCCCACGTGAAACAGCGGGAGCAGGCTCAGATGCACATCCTGGTCTGTCAGCTGCATGGTATGGATCATGTGCATATTCGCGCAGATCATATTGGCGTGACTGAGCAGGGCGCCTCTGGGCTTGCCGGCGACGGCCGCCGTATGGATGATCACGAAGCCGTCGTCGCTGGAGACCTGTGTTGGCGTCAGCTCAGTGCCCGTTTGCATCAATCTTTCAAAATCGAGAAAAGCGCCCTGGTTCGATTTTAAATTGTAATATCGCTGCACAGACGGCAGCTTTTTTTTCAACGAATCGACAAGATCCTGATACTCGCGGTCCGCAAAGATAGCCGCCGGCTCGCAATCTTGAAAGTTGTACAGTACCTCTTGTTCGGAAAGCCGCCAATTGATGGGAAGGACTATGGCGCCCAACGCAGCGGCAGCCCCGTAAAGCAGAAAGTATTCGAGGCTGTTTTTCCCCAGTACGCCAATGCGGTTGCCGTGCCCAAGGCCGGCACGGCTGAGTCCGGCCGCCAGACGGTCTACCTGTGTTTTTAGCGCTGCAAAGGTCAGGACGCGCTGGTCATCGACCTCCAACCAGGCCTGGCGGTCGGCAAAGTTCGCGGCGTTGCGGCTGACTAAATCATAAAATGTAAAATCATATAGGCCCATGGTATTGATCCCTGATTGCCGGAAAAAAGGCGATTCATTGTTTTTGTTAAATTGTTGCGGGCTCTTGCTATGGGAACAGCTCACCGGTGGCGCTCGCCCGGGGCCTGTCCAGGCCCCGGGGTGCGCAAGATTGGATTCGATTGATTGTGAACCCGCTACGGCTGTTTAGGGAAACGTTGCATTAAAGCTGGTGACTCGCGTCACGCCGTCTGCTTTTATAATGGCCGATCCGCCCTTTACTTGGACCGGAACTTCATAATTGGGTATTTCGGTCCACCACTTTTCAAGGGCTGACCAGGCATTCAATCCTTTGTCCTTGAGTTTAAACCCACCGGTGACCAGCAGGCTGAGCAGCGATTGACGAACATCAAAGTGGGCGTGCACGCGCACCTGATTGGTCATGCCGGCAGGAATCCATTGGACGGCATTGGTGCTGACCGTGTTGAGATCAAAATCCTCAAACGCCACGGTAAACTGGAGTTCTTCCAACAAGACCGGGTAAGCGTTGGGGTTTTGAACATTAAATGTGAACGCCAGATCCAGAGGCGCGCCGACGTTATCCGGGTTGCCCTTGGTCGGCTGAACTTTATTTGAAAAATACCAATACCCGAAATTATGAGCGACTTCCATGGAATCCAAGGTGACAACCGCTGGCTTGCAATTGTCCTCAGTCGGTTTGGCCGCCATGCCTGCACATCCGGATAGAAATGCGACGATAGCAAGGACACTCAGACATGAAAGAATACTTTTCTTTCGCATTTTTTATCTCCCCCCTATAGTATTCAGGGTTAAGTAAGCCATCTTTTTCTGCGCTTATAATGCTTTACATCCCGAAAACTTTTTCTGCTCCCAAAGTCGGTCATACCCAGGTAAAAATCCTTGATGTCCGGATTCTCCTTGAGTTTTTCAGATGGGTCGTCCATCACGATGCGTCCGTTTTCCATCACGTACGCATGGGGCGCTACATTGAGGGCCAGTTTGGCGTTTTGCTCCACGAGCAGGATCGATATCTTCTCATCTTCATTGAGCTTGGTGATGATATTGAAAATCTCGTGGATCAGCAGCGGCGCCAATCCCATGGACGGCTCGTCTAAAAGGATAAGCTTGGGGCTGGTCATCAGAGCCCGGCCCACCACGGTCATCTGCTGCTCCCCGCCACTGATTAAACCGGCGGTTTCATTGCGTTTTTCCTTCAGACGCGGGAAGTAGTGGTACACCATGTCGAGCCCATCTTTGACCGAACGGCCGAACTTGCGCATATGGGCACCAACCTTAAGATTCTGCTCAACCGTCAAATGCTCGAAGACGCGGCGTCCTTCGATCACCTGCACAACGCCCATCTTTGCGATCTTTTCAGCGCCCATCTTATCAATGCGCTGTCCCATGAACTCAATCGACCCGTCGGTGACCTCGCCGTTCTCATGTTTGAGAAGACCGGAAATCGCCTTCAACGTCGTGCTTTTGCCGGCTCCATTGGCCCCCAAAAGGGCAACGATACCGCCATCCGGGACTTCGATGGAGACGCCTTTGATCACGAGGATCACCTCGTGATATTTTACCTCGATATTATTGATCTTTAAGATCATTTGGTCATCAGACAAAGCCTCAACACCTCCTTGGGATGCCATTGGATGCGCTATCGAGATGAAACCGCAGAAATGCCGTTTTCTGATCTCTAATCGCTTTGGTTACCATCCAATCCATTCATTGGCCCACTTTTGCGGCCAGCGGCTCTTCAGGTCGACTTTTTCTACGATTTGAAATTTACCATTGACGATTTCATAGATCGGCACCGTGCCGGCCACGCGGTGGTCCGTGCTGGTAAAGCTCACGGGCGGTGCGCCGAGTCCGATGTTAAAATCCTTCATGGTTTCGAAGCCCTTTTTCAAAATTCCTTCACCGCTCAGATCTCCTGCTTTGTCGGCCCGTTTCAGAGCTTCCCACAGGATCATCACATCGCCCCAGGCCTGAACCGTGCGGATCATCCGCTTTTCGGTAGGCACGCCGGGATTGTATTTTTTGGCATAGGCCACCACCTGGTCCATGAGCGGCACATCTTCTCCGAAAAAGGCGCAAACCGCTGCGCCCATCACGCCCTCGGACGCTTTGCCGGCCAGTCTGGGAAGGTTTTCATCAAACCCCCAGTTGTTCACGATGTGGTCCGCGCCGAGTCCCAGCGAATAGGCATCCCGCACCGTGGCGGCAACGGACATGGTGGTATTGCCGTGCCACACCAGATCCGGCTTGAAATCTTTCATGGCCAGCACCTGGCTCTTGGTGTCGATGGCAAACAGGGAGACATCCTGATCCGGACCTATATCGAATCCCAGTAGGGTTGCCTGATCCTTGATAGCCTTGATGGGAGCGCTGCAATAGGGAGACGCAAACATATAGGAGCATTGAAAGCGCGGTTTGCGCGTGCCGTAGTCCTTGTGCTTCGGCCATTTTTTGTTAAACCAGGCCGTTATGGCCGCCCGGGCATTGGTGGAGTAATCGGTCGCAAAGAACAGATTGTACGGCGTCTTTTTTGGATCGGTCAGGTGGCCGGAGTAGGACGCGGATACATAAGGCATCTTGTCTTTGGTGACGGTCGGCGACAGGGCTTCGGTATCGCCGGTTCCCCAGCCCAGCACCGCCACACATTTTAGCCGCTTGAACAGCTTGTACTTGGTCAGAGCTTCGGGCACGCGATATCCGTAATCGAACTGGTACAGCTTTATCTGTTTGCCGTTCACACCGCCGTTGTCGTTGACATAATGAATGGCTTCGGCGATTCCCAATGCGTAGTCCTTGCCGACATCGGATGTCGCCCCGGTCATATCATTCAGAGCCCCGACGTTGATCTTTGCTGCCACTGACACAGAAGCGAACCCGACTACGAACATTGCTGCCAGCAAGCACATGCTGAAACGAGAGTAAACCTTTTTCAATCGCATAATCTCTTCCCCTTTTTTAAAGAGAGTATCTTCCCCACAAGGTTTCTGCCAAATCGTTGGAATTATCACCTCCTTTTCCAGACTGGTTTTATGAATAACAAATCTGTTTGAACTTTTTCTATCGTGCTGCAGCCCTAATAGGAGAACGGCCACAAATTAAAATAGTTTTTTGCCTGCCACCAGCGGTAGGCAAGACCTTTTGGTTCGAATATCATGAAGACGCAAATGGCCAATCCAAAGGCCGCCTCTTTGATGAAAAGAAAATCCATCAGCAGCTTCGGAAACGTATCCGCCAGGGGCAGGATCGCCAGCTGCAACAATTCGATGACCACTACCATGAAAATGGATCCAAAGATCGCACCATGAATGGAACCCACACCGCCGATCAGTATAACGCCCACAAGCCACAGGGACCAGAACCAGGGGAAATGCTCGGGGCTGACCGCCGCCAGGTTGCTGATCCAGAACGATCCGGCGATGCCCCCGATAAACCCGGCTACAAAAAACGCCAGCAGCTTGTATTTAACCACATTGATGCCCATCACTTCAGCAGAGATATCGTTGTCCCGAATGGCCACCCAGGCCCGGCCGGCGCGCGATCGGAGAAGATTGAGCACTCCGGCACAACAGATGATTACCAAAACAAGCATCATGAAGTAGACTTTCAGGTCGTTGTCGATGGTCCAGGGCCCAACCCTGATCGTGCCCGGTGGAAGGGAAAAGGCTTGGCCCCGGCCGCCGATCTGGCTGATATACTGCGTGATTAAAAAATCCACAGTGATAAACTGCGCAGCCATGGTGGTCAAAATCAGGTAAAAACCCTTGACCTTGGCTGACGGAAGCCCGAACAGGACGCTCCAGATGCCGGCAACCACCGCCGCCACAAGAATACTCACAGGGTAGGCGATTCCCCAGTTCATCATGAAGGCCGGGAACGGAAACTCTAGAATCAACAACGTGCTGGTATAGGCGCCTACGGCAATAAACGCCGCATGCCCCAGTGTAATCTGGCCGCAAAATCCAATGAGGAGCTGAACCCCCAAGGCTCCCAGGACCGTATAGCCGACGGTGTTGCACACGCTCAGCCAATACGAATCGGCCACCAGGGGGATTCCCACAAACAGCAACAGGGCCAGCGATATCATCTTGCTCTTGATAAACCTGGTCTGCCACCATCCATGATCCTGGGAGTAGTTTTCATGGTAAACGCTACAAGGAAGCCATGTTGTCGACATGTAAGCAACTCCACCTTGAAAAAGTTTTCGCCAAGGATGAACCCACTCGATTCGGATTCATCGGCTATTGATTAAACGCGCTCAATCCGTTCCCAACCCCAAAGCCCGTAAGGCCTAAAAAGCAAAAAGATGGCCATGAAAACAAACGGTGCGATCTCCTTTACGCCTCCGGGGAAGTATTTGTCCAGGTAAGCGCCAGTCAGGTTCTGCAAAATCCCGATCACGATGCCGCCGACAATAGCGCCGGGCACCGAATTGAGGCCGCCCAGCACGACGGCGGGCAACACCAACAGGCCGAGGTACCCCACGGATATGTTGAGTCCGTTGATGTTTCCCAACAGGGTGCCACCAACGCCGGCCGCCATAAAGGCAATGGCCCAGGCCGCGGCATAGACAAACCGGGCGCTGACACCCAACGACAGTGCCGCCATTTCATCATCCGCCGTAGCCTGCATGGCAAGCCCCCAGCGGGTGTATTTGAAAAACGATACAAAGACGATCAGCAGGATGATCGCCGCGATAAAGCTCCACAGATAGACTTGTCCGATGACGATGGATCCGATACGGATCGGCTCGATGGCAAACACCGCCGGTGTGAAGACGCGTGTATCGGTTCCCCAGATAAACTCAACCGTGCCTTTGAAGAAAAATGACAACCCCACGGTGACCATGATCACCGTAAGGACCGGCTCGCCGATCAGCTTGTCCAGAAAAATCCGTTCGGTCAATATTCCCAACACAAACCCGATGATCAGTGAAAACAGCAGCGATAGCAAAAAGGGAACGCCCATTGAATAAAAACTCAACGACACATAGGCGCCGATGAGGGTCATCTCTCCCATGGCCAGGTTCAGCACACCGGAACATTTGTAGATCAGCACCCATCCAAGGGCAACCAGGGCATAGATTCCGCCCACCATGACACCCGTTGTAATGGCCATTAAAAAAAGTTCCATGGGTCATTTTCCCTTTCAATTTGAAAGCGCTGCTACGCTTGAACCGACCGAATGGTCATATCGGTCTTGATATGGGCCTCGCGCCCGTCCTCATATTTAATGGTCGTGTCGATGTGAACCGCGTTGCTGTCGGCGTACAGGGCTTCCAGAATGTCCTTGTAGCGCTTTTCGACAAAGGCCCTGCGCAGTTTGCGCGTGCGTGTCAATTCATCGTCGTCCGCATCCAGTTCCTTATACAGGTTGGTGAATTTAGCTACCTTGGCCGCATCGGGCAGGTCTTTATTGGCCTCCCGGATCTGACGTTCCACCAGGTCGTACACTTCCGGTTTTTGGGAAAGTTCGGGGTAGCTCGTGTAGTTGATCTTCTTCTCATCGGCCCATTTGCCCACCACGGAATAATCGATGCACAATACCGCCGTGATGTAGTCTCGCTTGTCGCCGATCACCCATGAATCCTTGATATAGGGGCTGAACTTGAGACGTGTCTCCAGGTATTGGGGCGAAAAAGGTTTACCGTCCCTTAAGGTGAATACATCTTTGGTGCGGTCAAACACCACCAGATGGCCGTCATCGTCGATAAAACCCTTGTCGTCCGAATAGAGCCAGCCATCCTTCAACGCCTTTTGGGTTGCTTCGGGATTTTTGTAGTAGCCCAAAAAAACAGAAGGGCTCTTGGTGATGATCTCGCCGTCATCCGTGATCCTGATCTGGGTGCCGGGGATGGGGTGCCCCACCGTGTCGAACTTGATATCGCCGCTGCGGTGCACAACCGAGATGCCCGCTACTTCGGTTTGGCCGTAGATTTGCTTGAGGTTTACTCCCAGGGCGTGAAAAAAACGAAAGTGATCCGGACCCATGGCCGCGCCGCCGGTGTAGGCATTTCGCACTCGGGCCAGTCCCAGGTGGTCTTTCAATTTCATTTGGACCAGAGCACCGGCGAACCATTCCAGCAGTTTCCAAACAAACGGCACCGGCTTTTTGTCGAACTTCAGGTTGGCCACATGGTAGCCGATTTTTGTGGATAGCTCATAGAATTTGCGTTTGGTCCAAGTGGCGTCCAGATATTTGACCTGGACGCGGCGCGTCATCTCTTCATACATTCGGGGCGGAGCAAACATGACATGCGGACCGATTTCGCGGATATTCTCCTGGGCCGTGGAGGGCTCTTCGGGAAAATTGATGGTATACCCAATCTGCAGCCCGCACGAAATCGACATCATCTGCTCGCCGATCCAGGCAAAGGGCAGGTAGGAGACATAATCATCGGTATCCCGGCATGGATCGACTTCCATGAGGTGCCTGCCCATGGTCAGCATGTTGTTGTGGGACAACAAGGCCCCTTTTGGCAGCGAGGTGGTTCCGGACGTATAAAACAGCAATGCCACATCATTGGCATGCCCCTTGTGGACCAGCGTTTCAAACAGCTCGGGCTGCTGGGCATCCAGCTCTTTGCCCAGCTCCATGACCTGTTTTAGGCTCATCAAACAGTCCTGATCATAGTTGCGCATTCCCTTGGGGTCGTCCCAAATGATCTTTTCCAGCTTGGGGCACTCATTGATAATGGACAGGGCTTTGTCGACCTCTTCCTGCCCTTCGCCAAAGAGAAACTTCGTGTCCGAATGATCGATGATATAGCGCACTTCGTCGATCAAGCAGTCCTGGAAAAGCCAGACTCCGATTCCACCGGCGCACAGAGCGCCCATTTCGGCCCAAAGCCCTTCCGGGCGATTGTCTCCGATCATGGAAACCTTGTCGCCGTCCTGCAGACCCAGTTTGACGAGGCCCAAAGCAATGTACTTGACCTTGTTAAAGTAGTCCCGCCAGGTGATGGGACGCCAGATGCCGTACTCTTTCTCGCGCATGGCAACACGCTCGGCGCCGTAGAACGTTGCTTTTTCATAAAACAACTTCGGGATGGTCAGATCGTCTGTCACAGAGCTGTCGACGTTTGCTTTACCTTCTTGTTGCATAAAGATCCTCTTCACCCAGATAGGCCTTGATGACCTCAGGATTGTTTTGAACTTCCTGCGGCGTGCCGTCCATGATCATATTGCCGAAATTGAGCACGAACACCCGATTCGACAGGTCCATCACCACACCCATATCGTGCTCAACCAGTAGACAGGTCACTTTCCAGCGCTTTTCTTCGTTGATGTCCAGAATAAATCGCGCCATATCCTCGACCTCTTCGAGGTTCAACCCTGCCAGGGGCTCGTCAAGAATAAGCAGCTCGGGCTCCAGAGCCAGGGCGCGCCCCAACTCGACCCGTTTTTGCAGACCGTAAGGCAGCATTCCCACCGGCTTGTGGCGGATGTGCTCCACTTCTAGAAGATCGATGATCTCTTCTTCAATGAAGGCGCGGTGCTCGACCTCTTCCCGGGCGGTCTGGCCGGCATAGATAGCTCCGCTGACAATACCCGATTTATAGTGAATATGGCGACCCAGGCGAATATTGTCCAAAACCGACATGCCACCGAACACTTCGACCTTTTGAAAGGTTCGGGCCATACCGAGCTTTGCCCGCTCAAATGGTTTGAGGTTGTTGATTTTTTGTCCGTTATAAATGATCGTTCCCTTCTGAGGAGTGTACAGTCCGTTGATGATGTTCATCATTACGGTCTTACCGGCGCCGTTGGGGCCGATCACTGAATGAATTTCGCCTTTGGCTATCTGCAAACGAATGCCGGATAAGGCTTTCACCTTTCCGAACTGCATGTGAATGCCCTCCAACTCCAGAAGGACCTCTCCTGTTTCAATCGCATTTGCTGCAACCAAAATTTGGATCTCCTTTCATTCCGCAGATAAGAATTAATAAGCCTAACTTGTCGAGGGTGATAGGTATTCAGGCACTAAGCGCAATCAGCAAAGCTTGTGTTTATTTCGCAGATGACGGTGTGGAATATGACTGACAGCCCAATGACGTATTAAAAATCGAAATTGCATGCAATGTCAAGTTGATAAAATAGCGGTAAAATAGCGGTATCATCCCGCTACTCTTCGAAGGTCAGCAAGTGGGTCCGCAGGTTGATGGCGGTGTTGGTCAGCTTCAGTTTCTTTCGGATGTTGTGGCGGTGGTAGAGCACCGTGTTTTTGGAGATCAGCAGCACGTCGGCAATCTCCTTGTTGGTCCTGCCCTCCTTGATCAGGTTGGCCACCCGGATCTCGGCGGGGGTGAACTTGGCAAAACGGGCCGACAGGCGGTTGATAAAGGGTGAGACGATGTTGTCCAGGTTGGACTCCAGAATGTTCAGCAGGGTCTTCTGGCGGGTGCTCATGCGGGTCTTTTTGACCTGTTCCAGGTAGGGCCGCACCAGCTCGTTCATGTTGGACATTACATTTTCCTGCAGCTCCAGCCTGTCCTCGCCGCGCTGCTTGAGCAGCACCCTCAGGGCCGTGTTGACCTCTTCCAGATGCTCCGACTGGGCCTCCAGCTCGCTTTCGCGGCGCAGCAGCTTCTTTTCCGCCCGGCGGCGCTCCTCCACTTCGTTGGCCAGTTCGGCCGTGCGCTCGGTCACCAGCTCCTCCAGCTGGTCCTGGTAGTTGCGCAGGGCATCCTCGGCTCGTTTGCGGGCCGAAATATCGCGCAGGGTCACGATGTTTCCGGCATGCTCGCCGCTGTCATCCATATAGAGACAGGAGCTGATCTGGATGTCCAGTTTGCGCCCCTCCTTGGTCAGGCGCTGTGTTTCGAACAGATTGATCTTTTGGCCGCTGAGCATGATATCGAGCGCCTTGCGCGTTTCCGGCCACGCCTCGGGCGGCACAAAATCGATCTTTTTGCCCAGCAGCTCCTCGCGCGACATGCCGAAAGTCTGCTCGAAGGCCGGGTTGACGTATGTGGCCACCCCGTTCATGTCGTACACCACGATGGGATCCGGACTCGATTCGAGAAAGTTGCGGTAGCGCTGCTCGCTCTTGCGGATCCGCGCTTCGGCCTTCTGGCGCTCGGCCAGCTCACGGCGGACTTCGTTGTACAGCTCGGCCTTTTCCAGGGCCAGCAGGGCCAGGGCGGCAAAGCGCTCCACAATGGTGATGCTCTCCTGGTCGAAGCGCTTTTTCTGCGTGATATGGCCCAGCCCGATCACGCCCCGCACGCGCCGATCCTGCTTCAGGGGAATGCCCACCACCGAGTGTACCGGATCCAGGGTGGGTTCGTCCAGCCGGTCCGGCCAGCGATGATAATCGTCCACCAGCATGGGCTGGCCCGTCTGCCATACCTTGCCGCTCAGGCCTTCGCCCTTTCGAACCGCCAGTCCCAGCTGGTCCACGAAAAATCCCATGCCCACCTGAATCTCCATGTGGTCGCCGTCGCCGGCCAACAAAAAGATATATCCGTGCTCGGTGCCGGCCAGAGCCGCAGCCCGCTCCAGTATCGTCTGCAGCAGTTCCTGCGTGTCCAGCTTGTCCAGCAGCGACAGCGAGGTCTCGTGCAGCGCCGTCAAATATTCGTTCTGCCGCTGAATCGCCCGCTCGGCGGCCAGAAGCCGGGCACTCTGCCGCCGCAGCTCGGCCACCTGCTCACGGAGAGAGTCGTATGATGGGGGTTGGGACATAAGCAAATGACCTGTATTCAAAGCCAGACGTCCTCTCCTTCTCGGAGTGTGAAACTGTCCGGCTCGTATCCCTCTCCCCCTCAAGGGGGAGAGGTTAGGTGAGGGGGCGGTCCACTAAAATCATAACACCACAATCTTTTTAACCGCCGCAACAATCTCCTCCGGATCGTCGAGCACCTGCACGATATCCAGGTCTTCCGGTGAAATCATCCCGTTGTCCCGCAGCGTCGCCTTGATCCAATCGAGCAGCCCGGACCAATAGTCGCTGCCCACCAATATGATGGGAAAGGGTTTGATGCGTTGGGTCTGGATCAGGGTGATGACCTCGAAGATCTCGTCCAAGGTGCCGAATCCGCCCGGCAGGCCGATATAGGCCGCGGCATATTTGATGAACATTACCTTGCGGATGAAAAAATAGTGAAAATCGAGCTTCAGGTTGGCAAAGTCATTGGGTTTTTGCTCAAAGGGCAGCTGGATGTTCAATCCAACCGACCGGCCGCCGCCCTCGACGGCGCCCTTGTTGGCCGCCTCCATGATGCCGCCGCCACCGCCCGTAATCACGGCAAATCCGGCTTCGGCAAAGGCCTTGGCAATTTCCACGGCCTGCTTGTAAACCGGATTTTTGGGCTTGGTGCGGGCCGATCCGAAAATACTTACCGCCGGTCCCAGATCGTGCAGGTTCTCGACCCCGTCAACAAATTCACCCAAGATCTTGAACAATCGCCACGATTCGCTTAACTTGAAATCATCGATCACAAATTGTCGTTCCATCGTACCTCACTAGTGCCCATCCGGAAATAGCCGATTGCGGTCCGGATCTCCCGCTGGTGAGCAGACGGGACAAGCCCCGCCAAATCCCGGCGGGACCAGGCCGCAAGTCGCAGATCCCGGGCCTTTTTCGGGAATGCCATTTATGGATGGGCACTCACTAATGTTTTGACACCTGCGGCCGAAATAGAGAACATTGAGAAACAATGCGATTTCTAACGGGATATATGGAATTTGTCAATGAAACGCGATTGACATCACTGCGGGCAAATGCTATCCATCCGGTTTTGTGTTTGGATCCGCGTAACATCAGTTCAGGCAAGACCTTAGATGACTTCGACAGGCGATCCACTTTGGCGGGATATGGTGATTGTTAACGACCTGGGGCTTCATGCCCGTGCGGCCGCCAAGCTTGCCAAAGCTGCGCAGAGGGCCGACGGGCGAGTGTGGCTGCAAGCGGGATCTGAGAAAGTGGACGCCAAGCAGGTGATCGACATCCTGACCCTGGCCGCCGGCCGGGGCAACACGATCCGCATCCAGGTTGAAAACGAATCGGACGGCCCTATATTGGACCACATCGCCGAACTGTTCGCCGGCGGTTTTGGAGAGTAGCTCCATGACGGAAGAGCACCACAACGAAATCATTATCTACGGGATCAGCGGATCTCCGGGCATCTGCATCGGCAAGGCCTACCTTGTCGACAAGGGCGGCGTCGAAGTGGTGCCCCAGTATATCATTCCCACCAAGAGCCTGACCGCCGAGAAAAAACGCTTCAAGGCCTCGGTCAAACACGTCACCGACGAACTGAGCAAGATCATCCAGGAAACCCCTGACGAGCTGCGTGAACAGACTCATATCCTGGAGAGTCACACCGTTCTGCTCAAGGACAAGATGTTCTACGGTCGCATCATCGAAACCATCGAGCGCGAGCAGATCAACGCCGAATGGGCACTGAAAAAGGTGGTTTCCATCATCCACCCCATGTTTAAGAGCATGGACGACCCCTATCTGCGCGACCGCGGAGACGACATCCTGCACATCTACGACCGCATCTTGAAAGACCTGATGGGCGGCGACAAGGTGGACATCGGGGCCATCGACAAGCGGGTGATTCTGGTGGCCAGGGATCTGTCGCCCGCCGAAACCAGTCAGATCCAGCTCGAACGGGTCATGGGTTTTGTGACCGATCGCGGCGCCCGGGCCTCCCATACCAGCATCATCGCACGCAGCCTCGACATCCCGGCCGTACTGGGCCTGGAAAAGGCCACCAGCCTGATCCGCAACGAGGATTGGCTGATCGTGGACGGCATCGCCGGTGTGGTGGTGATCAATCCAGGCGAAACCACCCTGATCGAAGCCGAAGAGCGCAAACAGACCTACGAGGCCCGCCGGGCCGTTTACATACGCCGCAGCCACCTGCCCGCCGAAACCACCGACGGTTTCCGCATACCCGTGCTGGGCAACATCGAGCTGCCCGAAGAGGTCGTCGGCGTGCGCGACAAGGGAGGCGACGGCATAGGGCTCTTCCGCACCGAGTTTCAATACATGGCCCGCACCGGTTTTCCCAGCGAGGACGAACTGTACGAACAATACAAGGATGTGGTGGATGTCATGCCCGAACTGCCGGTCACCATCCGCACCCTGGACATCAACGGCGACAAGGCCATGGCCTTTTCCAACGATGACGACGAGGTCAACCCCGTGCTGGGCCTGCGCGCCATCCGCTACTGCCTCAAAAAACCCGAGGTGTTCAAGACCCAGCTGCGCGCCATCCTGCGCGCCGCCTTTCTGGGCCAGGTGCGCATCATCTTTCCCATGATTTCGCGCATCGACGAGGTCTACGAAACCAAACGCATCATGGCCGAGGCCGTCGCCAGTCTCAAAAAGGACGGGCTGCCCCACCAGGCCGACGTGCAGATCGGGATCATGATCGAAGTGCCCTCGGCCGCCATCATGGCCGACGTGTTCGCCAAGGAGGTGGACTTTTTCAGCATCGGCACCAACGACCTGATCCAGTACACGATGGCCATCGACCGCGGCAACCGCCAGGTGGCCCACCTGTACAGTCCCCTGCACCCCGCGGTGATCCGCCTGCTCAAACAGGTGACCGACGCCGGCCGCAAACACAACATCCCGGTATTCATGTGCGGCGAGATGGCCGGCGAGCCCCTGTTCGCCCCTATCCTGCTGGGCCTGGGCCTCAACGAATTGAGCACCAACGCCCAGGCCGTGCCCCTGGTCAAAAACGCCATCCGCCAGATCAGCGCCGCCGAATCGCGCAATTTCGTGCAACAGGTTCTGGGACAAAGCACCACCCAACAGATCGAAGATCTGGTCCAGCGAACCTTCGGTGACCTGCTGGGCAACAACAAAAACCAATCCAGCTGGGAGCGCTGACCCGTGGCCAAAGATCATATCAAAGTCATCGCCGAAAACCGCAAGGCCCGGCACGAATACTTCATCGAGGACCAGTTCGAGGCCGGCATCTCCTTAAAAGGCACCGAAGTCAAAAGCCTTCGCCAGGGCCGCGCCAACCTCAAGGACGCCTACGGCAAAATCAAAAAAGGCGAAGTCTTTGTGCACCAGATGCACATCAGCCCCTATCCGTTCGCCTACTACGACAACCACGACCCCTTGCGGCCCAGAAAGCTCCTGCTGCACAATTACGAAATCAAGAAACTCTACGGCAAAGTCAACGAACGCGGCTACGCCCTGATCCCCCTGCGCCTCTATTTCCGGGAAGGCAAAGTCAAACTCCTGATCGCCCTGGCCAGGGGCAAGCGCAAACACGACAAGCGCGAAACCATCCGCCGGCGGGACGAGAAGCGGGACTTGGAACGCCAGCGCAAGGAATACAAATAATTTCGACATTGAAAGGGCATCTTACAGCCCAGAACGGCGTTCTCACCTTTTTGTAATCCTCGGCGTAGCGCGGCTACGCCTGCGGTTACAAAAAGGCTGCGGCCTTCTTGTCCCGTCTGATCTTCTTGCGGGAGGTCTGAAACGCAATCTACCCTTTCTCTGCCGAAACAGTTGCTCCATTTTTTAGGAATCTTGCTGCCCAAGCTGGTATCTCGACTGTGGGAGCGGCGTCCCTGCCGCGACACGGGCCAAAATCCAAACACACAACCATGAAAGCCGCATCTGCCAAAGATCCGAAGATTCTCCCTCATAGAAAACGAAAGAGCAGGGGCGGCGTCCCTGCCGCCCACTAGTGTTGTGTCCTATAAACAAGTTCAAAAATTAATGTCACTCCGGCGCAAGCCGGAGTCCAGCCGAAAACCC
>JBNKKC010000093.1:0-64239 GCA_050291625.1 Desulfobacteraceae bacterium | reverse complement strand
CGCCATAGTTGCGCAGGCACCGTACACGTTCGGCCAGAACGCCGTCATTGGTGCAGACAGCTCCACCATCGCCGATTGCACCGAGGTTCTTGCCTGGATAAAAGCTGAAGGCCGCCGCATCCGCAAGCGATCCGACACGGCGATTCCTGTAAAATGCCCCATGGGCCTGTGCGGCATCCTCGACAACCCTCAAGTTATACGCATCGGCAATCGATCGGATGCGGTCCATGTCCGCAGGTTGTCCGTACAAATGTACGGCAATGATGGCCTTGGTTCGCGGACCTACCCCTCTCTCGAGCTTGTTTACATCGATATTGAAACTGTCTGGATCCACATCGACCGGCACCGGCGTGGCGCCAAGGTTGCTGACCGCCAGCCAGGTCGCGATGAAGGTATGGGCTGGCACGATGACGTCATCTCCCGGACCGATGTCCATTGCCCTGAGAATCAACTGCAGCCCATCCAGCCCATTGCCCACGCCCACACAGTGCCGGGTCGTGCAGAATTGGGAAAACTCCGTTTCGAACCGGGTGACCTGGTCCCCGAGAATGTACCACTCCCGGTCCAGTACATCGGCTATGGCGCGCCGCATTTCCACCCCAATTTCGCGATGGATGGTCTGAATATCGTTGAGCACTATCATCAATTACCGGCCTTTTCCTGGACAAACCATCTGTACTTTCTGATATAATCCGACTCGTCGTACGGGAGAGAAGCCAGGACAAGCGACACAGCCCCTGTTGAAAAGTTGACGATTTCTCGCCAGATCATTTTGGGAATATAGAGCCCGTAGTGAGAACGATTCAGGCTGATTTTTTTCTTTTGTCGCCCGTCATCCAGTACGACATCGAAACTTCCCATGGCGGCAACGATCAGCTGCTGCAGTTCACGGTGTGCATGCCCACCTCTTTGCGACCCACCTGGCACATCATACAGATAATAAACACGACGGATGTCGAAGGGGATATCGTCCTTCCCACTGACGGCGGTAATATTGCCCTGAGGTCTTTCGATTTTTTGCAGCTGAACAATTTTGCATTGATCTAGATTGGTCATCTCTGTCTCGTTATTTTTTTGTACTCGTGAAAATCGCGAAGGTAGTCCTCTTCGTGATATTTGCCTGATGACAGTATGAGTCCGAAGGCATTGGTTGAAAAATTTTCGAGCCTTCGCCAGATCATATTGCCGATGTACAGGCCATAGTAGGACCGATTTAAGGAGTAGTGTATTTCTCCGTTGTTTTCATACAGAATGACATCGAAACTTCCGGACAGTGCGACAATGAACTCCTCCTGGGTTCGATAAGCGTGCCCATCCCTTAATTCACCACCGGGTATGTCATAGATCCAGTAACTTCGCTCGATTTGAAACGGTATATGGTGTTCACATTCAATGAACGATAGATTTCCCCTCGGATCTATGATCTTCGGCAGTTGTATGATCTGGTGTCTGCAGCTGTTAGCCCACGCCAATGCAACCATGGTTACCTCTTAAATTAACGTTCTATCCAATGTTTCCTTACCAGTCCGGGTGAGTGCCGCCGCTGATGCCCCAATGGGTCGATAGACGTCACCATGCAATTTGATAGGTGTCATAAACAACGCCCCTGGCCCCGAACTCCTCCTTTTGTTTAATCAGGCCGTCATTTAGGACCCACCCCTGCTGCTCTGTTGAAATTCCAAAGTCGAAATAATCCTTATCCACGAATGCTTCGTTTATCAGAAAGTCGACAACGTAATCCAAGGCACCGACGGGACGTCCGATTTCCGTCGCGGCGAGATACTGTGCATGAGCCACCGTTTTCGTTTCATAAATGATGGCGCCGGCCAGAATGTCGTTTGCCTCTTTACATAAAAACAGTTTGATGTTCTTCGGGAAGCGTCCAGCCAGCATTTCCATCTCAACAGCGGTGTGTGTCGGCTCCGTATCGTGCTTTGCCAGTAAATTTGCTCGCACGATGTCCATGAATTTTTTAAAATCATCGCTGCGATGAACCGGTATGCCTCTCTTTTTCATTTTTAGAATACGCTGTTTTTTCCCGTTGGATATGTTCAGCTTGCGCCGAATATTGACAGTTGACGATATTTCCCGTTTGATCAGCGACGCGTTGCTGCGAAACAAGGCATAAAGATCGGATTCACAGAACACCTGATGGTAGATGTGCGGGATGGCTTTATAGACCATCTTGCTGAAACCGTTGTGTTTCAGATAACGGCAGGTCGATTCAAACATTGCCAGCATCTTGGCTGTGTTCATTTTGCGATTGACGACAAAGCCACCGTAGGTCAATCCGCCGTGCGATACCAGTACCGAATCATTGCGGTTCGCCGGCAGCAGGGCCGCCAGCTTACCATTTTGCCACACCAGCAGCGAACAGTCTTCAAACCTGTCGCTGTGGTAGTCCATGTATCCGCGTCGAAAAAGAAAGGTCGAATTCAAAGCCTGATCGACGAACGTATCCCATCGGTCCGAAAACTCATTGCTGTATCGCGTCACCTCAATCGCAGTCATGACCGGCACTCCTTGAGCTCTGCCACACCGAATCCTTCCCGGCCGAATCCGTTGCCGCTGTAAAACAGATAATATCGATCGGCTTTCGGTGCATAAACGACTGAAGGGAAATACATTTCTTCGGAATCGAAATCACCGGCCTCGTGGTGCATGTTCACCATGTCGTCGGCACGCGACCAGAACTTCCCATCGGTCGAAAGGGCGCATCCCATGCTATAACGGCCGTTGCGCAGCCGCCGTGTATAAAAGACAAAGCTCTGACCGTTGATATCGATCAGCTGAGGTCGGCCGAGTGCGTATTCAGTTTCGGGATCGTGCGAGACGATTCGTCGCCCCTCCGGCTGGTAGCGAAAGCCATCTTCGGATTCCTGGTAGAAGACATCGTAGACCGGTCTAGGTTTTCCATCCACGAGCGCCCAATCGCTGCCAGCGGAATAACAGGATCGAAAAGCCTTTTTCCCAAGCTGGATGGACTGCCCGGCCCTTACGAACAGTCCTTCATCGGAACGGTCCAGGATCGGTGCTTGAGACATCCTTTGGAATTGGCGATCGCCGTTTTTGGCGATGGCGAGACCACCGAAATTATAATGACGGATTTTATGTCCGAGCTGAAACCCGGTATAGAACAGATAAGTGGTCTTCCCGATCCGATTGGCGTGCCCCGGGAAAACGCCATTTTCATCAAATGTGCCGTCCCTTCCGATATCCAGCACAGGTTCGTCCGCTACCTCAACAACTCTCAGGGGATTGTCTTCGAGGACATCCACGTAACCGATCCGGGAAATCCCGGTTGAATCCCAACAGCCCAAAAAGACACGGATACGACCATCTCCGGTGGAAACTGCGGATGGCGCCATGGTATGGGTATGCCACCATCCCTCAGTCGGTTCGCGACGATACACCTTGCCCATGCGTTTGCACTTCAATATTAATACCTCCTGTCATCGATCAAGAGTTCAATCATGCTGCCGTCAAAAGTTGGTATGTTTCGCTTGAAGGCGACCTCCTTGCGCTGCGAAAAACTATCGTCGATAAAGATGGCATCCGGTTCCCCGATAAAATCGGCTTTGCTTTGGTTCTCCTGCAACCATATGACCTCGTCGAACAGGGAATCGATCCGCCATTTTTTCAAAACACCGTTCTTATCCCCCGCAAGAGATTTCGATATCAATGTCAGCTGCTTGCCCTGGTTCACGCACTGATACAGAAATTTCACAAGATCGGTGTTCAACTGCTCCTTGACAATCAGCGTGTCGTCCAAATCGACATAGACACTGCTGTATTGCAGATCATGTCGATATCGGTTGGCTAGCGCGCGATCGATCTCGATATGCATGGCGGCATTCACCATCACATCGACATCCCTGCCGGCGGCGTCGTATAAAGCCAATAACGGAATATTGATGCCACGGATACGACTCATAGCCATCGTGCCGGCCACCCTCGGATCTACCTCGAGAAGGACCAGCTCATGGTGGGCGTTTTGCTTCATTTGAAAAAACCAGGGACCGGTCAATTTCAGACACGACTGGATCTTTTTCGCATACGAATTCAGTCTCTCTCCCACATCGGGTGACGGGTCGCAGCCATGCATGGAGGTCCCCATCCGAATGCGCTGCCGGTGCCTGCCACGGGCGTACAGCAGCCCATGGGTGCGCGTGGAGAAGCAGTCCACGGTATATTCCTTGCCGGGCAGATATTCACAGACCAACTCGTCCCGTGTGGCTGGATTGGCGTCCAGTTGCGCTTTTGTGTCGACTTTGCGGCCTCCCTGGGATCCGTACATGGCATCGGGTTTGATATAGACCGGAAATCGATCCGGAACACATGCGGCAGTGTCGTAGATGACTGGAACCGGAACGACATGGCGCAGTTTCTCATAGGTGCGGCGTTTTGACCTGGCAATTTCGAACCCCTCCCTGTTGGGCATGATGATGTTACAGCGAATTGAGTGTGAATGCCCTTGCAGAAAATCCATTACCAGCGGATTGGCAGGAAAAAGAAAATCAATGGCATTGCGCTCGATCACCCGATTGAGTTCCGTCAGACATCGTTCGTCATAAATTGTCGGGATCGTATCGTGTCGCGCAAACAGATAGCTGGCATGATTGGTGACGTCGCTGGAAACCGAAAAGAGCCGGACTTCTTTGCACGGCTGCAAGGAGCGATATATTTCCAGTCCGACCTCGGTGCCTCCTGGAAAGACCAATACGTTCCATCTCTTTTTATTCACGGGCAGCAGCTCCTTTGACTGGCTTGAATTGGTTGGCCAGACAGGTCAATTGCGTCGCATAGCCGGCCATTTGAGAACCGGTCAGGCGTTCGATCAGATTTTCCAGGGCCGCATGAATGGAGCCATCTCCGCTGACGGCACCGATTTTTTGCAGGATCTGCAGGCTTCTGTCTGCGTTGCCCAGGCAACCATATGAGGCGGCAAGCATAAATTGCGCCGAAAGGTACCGCGGATGCCGACCGGTCAACGTCTCCAACAGGTCAATCGCATTATCGGCGTTGCCGATCAAAAGTTGGCTGATGGCTATATTGAACCAGGCCTCCTTAATGCTCGGATCCAGATCTGCAGCATACCGGGCGGCCTCAAGCGACTGGGGGTACTGACCAAGCTGCCACAGAGCTCCAGCTATATTGACATGAGCTTCAACAAAGTCGGGGAGTTGCTTCAGCAGGCGCTGCCACAGAGCGACAGCTTCGTGCCAAAGTTCAAGTTCTCCCGCCTGGACCGCCAACTCCCGGACAGCGGATGGGTCGCTCTCCGATTGTGACAGCTTCGCTTTGCCAATCTCGAAATATTGGCGCGCTTTTTCCAACTTGCGTCTATTGCTCAGGTCGCCATAGTGATGAATCGGAATCGGGCAATCGATCACCTGGATTCCCGATGAAGCGAGCGTGGGCTCAACACGTTCATGAACCGGAAAACAAAATCGGACCGATTCAACGTTCGGAAAGATACGAACCTTTCGGCTGGGTACCCAGCCCAACCCCGCCTCATGCTTCGGATAGGAACCGTCGTTGGCCTGCCATCCGAAGGCATTAGTGACAAAGGAGTAGTTGCGCGTTTCGATCGCAAACGCCGATACGCCTTTCTGCGCTTGAAGCAGCGCCTTATGAAGCGCCTCGTGGTCTTTAGAAGCAATGATCTCGTCAGCATCCAGGATCAGAATCCAGTCCCCCCTGGCATGGGAGAGCGACACATTGCGTGCCGCACTGAAATCGTTATCCCACGTATAAAAGAAGGTCGATGCACCGAAGATCAATGCAATATCCCGGCTTCGGTCCCTGGATCCGGTGTCGACCACGATGATTTCATCCACTAATTTCTTGGCAACATGCAGGCAGGCCCCCAGTCCATCCGCCTCATCTTTGACGATCATGCAAAGCGAAACGCTTGGTCGGTCCGGCGGGCAATCGGCAACAGACATCGTACCCAATTTACGGCGAACGGCGAGGGCGGCATCGATAAGACCGTCATCGGGTGTGCACATGGAGATCTGGGCTTCAATATCGGCCATGGCGGCCGCATAGTTCTGCTGGACGAGGTAGAGGGCGATCTTGACCTTCTGGATATTTCTGTCGCCGGGGAAGCGCTGGTTCAGACGACATAGGGTTGCCAACAGTTCGCTCACCCGCCGATTCTGTATGGCGTGATCGTAACAACGGCGCAATGCAACCGGATCGGCCACTCCATCTTGCAGTAATGTCTCGACCGGGTATTGTCGGTCAACGGCATTCATAGGATGTTCCATCAAATCACCTTTAGGCGGACCGACCTATCCGGTCGCTTCCCGCTGTGAGACAGGATGATCGGAGACGATCGACAAATGGTTCCCTGCCCGCTCTCTCTCATCCAATTTTGCCATGGCCTGCATGGCCGCTTCATGACCGGGCTCGATCTCCAGCACACGCTCGTAAAAGGTCCTGGCGTCGTCTCTCTTTTCCAATTTGGCGCATACAACTCCGGCTGCGAACAAGCTGTCGGTATCCAGCGGGTCTTTCTCCAGGACCTGGATGTACAATTCCATGGCCTCTTCCGCGCGGCCCTGTTCCATCAGATGGAAATCGGCCAGATTTTTTAAATAGACCGTCGCATCGGGCGCCAGGTCGACCGCCTGCCGGTAGCACGACAGGGCCTTTTCACGGTTTCCGGTTTCATAATAGAGCACACCCAAATCGTTGTACGCGGCCGCGTCCCCAGGAAACTCCGCGATCAACCGGGTCAGTTCGTCAATGGCTCCATCGATATCGCCTGCAGCCGCTTTCGCCTGTGCCTGACCATACAGTGTTTCCCGATCCGAAGGATCATCGGTTGACTGGTACGCATCGTCGATTTTTTGGAGCAACTGTCCGGCGAGCGCACTATCAGGCTCTATTTCCAGTGCACGCAATGTAAAGTCCCGGGCATCGTCATGGCGCCCCAAAGACAAACAGATCTGAGCGCAGTTCAGCAGAGTTTCCATATCTTCCGGGCATTGCCGCAAAACACGGATGTACAATTCGAGCGCGGTCCGGGCATCCTGCTCTTCGACCCAATGAAAATCGGCCAGATTTTTTAAAAAGATGGTGTTATCGGGCGATAGACGAACCGCATTGCGGTAGTGCTCGAGGGCAGCAGGTTTATCCCCCCTTTCATAGGACAAAACGCCGTAGTCGTTGAGCGCCAGTGCATGTTCCGGGCAAAGGTCGAGTACCTGTTTCAAGTCGGTCATGGCGCCGACGGCATCACCGGCTTTGAATTTATTCTGTGCCTGGGCGTAAAGCTCTTCCGCCCTGACCTCCGGCGCCTGAGCGGCGATCTGCTTTTCTACTTTCTTAAGGCAATCTCGTGCCTGATGGTTATCCGGATCGATGGCGAGCACCTTGCGATAGAACACGGCCGCTTTATCAAACGCCTGTTGCGTCGTATACAAGTGTGCCGCCGTCGTCAGCAGATCAGCATCTTCCGGATCCCGGGCGATGGCCTGATCGTAATAGCGCTGTGCTGCGGAGACATCTTTGTTTACAACATGATGAAAATGGCCCAGGTCTTTCAAATAGTGCGCATTTTGATCATTCAGCTCCACGGCTTTTTGCAGATGTTTCTGTGCGTTGTCGCGATCGCCCATTTCGTAAAACAGAAGTCCCAGTTCGTGATGCGCCCGGCTGTGATTCGGATTGGACTCCACAAGGCGTGTCAGTATCCATGCGGCTTCAGCCTTGTGCTGAGGGGCAATGTATTGGACCACCCTTTCAAAAACGCCGTCTAATAATGTCATTGATAAACCTCCTGTGGGTTGTTTTGCCTGGTACATCCGAATACCTGTTGCCATTTCCGCCTTTTCCTCCGTTTCATCCGATCGATTACCGGAGTGGATCGACCGCTGCATTGGTTCCGGTGCGTCTTGCGGCGTGCGGGAAGACGATCGGGTGTCTATAGAGACAACATGCTTCGACGGGTCAAACCCGTTATGCGGCAGCGGTACGTGATAGGTTTCTCCACAAGCCGTCTGCGTATCGATTCCCCATTTATGTTTGAAGCGCGCCCAGTTTTGCTCCAACTGCCCCTTGATATCGATCCTGTTGCCCAGAAACGTCTGGCTTCCAAAGTGATGCACGTAGCAATCATTGACGATGAGCGATTTAAAACCGGCCAGGTGGGCGCGGACACAATAATCGTCGTCTTCAAAATTCCCGATCTTATATCGGGGGTCCAATCCACCGATTTTATCGATGACGCTTCGTTTTATCAGCAGGCAATATCCGGCCAGACGCCAATGGGGGGTTGTGCTGCCCTTGTTTCGTTCTGCGAAGGCCTGGGCAAACTGTTCCAGGTTCCCCAGGCTGCGGGTATCGTAATCGGGAGCATCTATTTGCTGCGGGCCGGACACGCTGTTGGTTCTGGGGCCGACCATTCCAACGTTTGGTCCACTCTCGGCTGCATCGAGAAGACGCTTCAACCAGCCATCCGTGACGACGACATCGTTGTTGATCAGCACCACGCTGCTGCCGCGGGATTGCCGGATCCCCTGATTGCACCCATTGGCAAAGCCGGTATTGGTCTCATTGGCGATGATCTCGACACGTACACAGGCGCTTCCGGAACGATCCAATGAACTGAGGTATTGCAGGCTTCCATCGGTGGAACCGTTGTCCACGACGATGAGTTCAAAAGGTATGCGGGTGTGGCGAAACATGCTTTCTATACAAAGCTTTGTAAAATCAATCTGATTATAGGTGAGCATCACCAGCGATGTCAGCGGCCTGAAGGCGTCAAACCGGCACACCGGGTTGAACCAGTCGATGGACCATAGCTCCCTGGTGGACGGAACGTTGCCGTGTCCATAATGCTCCAGCAGCTTATAGTACAGATAATCGGTACTCTCCCGAACCAGACGATCTGTGAATGCTTTGGGAGCCGTCGCAAAGCTTGCCTGACCTTCATGGAACACAACCGTATCTTTGGCGATCGATAAACGATAGCCCTTCAGGCGCAGCCGCCACGATAAATCCAGATCATCGTTGCCCAGAAACAGATGCTCATCCATACCCCCGAGCCGTTCGAATACATGTCTCTCGATCATCATGCAGAAACCGATCAGCAGCTTCGATTCAAGACGCTGCTGCCGATATTGCCTATAAAGTTGTTCAGCAAGGGCATCGCCGTCAGCCGTCTTCAATTGCTCCTCCGACAGATAGCGCCCAAGGTGCTGCAACCCCGCAACACAATCGGACAGCGGCCCCACAGCCGCCGTTTTAAAGGGCTTTAAATGAAAGATCAGGCGTTCGATCCACCGGGGAGTTACAAGCGCATCGGGATTCAGAAATGCAATATAGGGATGTTTCCCGGTGCGGGCGCCCTGGTTCGCTGCAGCTGAATACCCGGTGTTGTGTTGGTTTTGGAGCAGTTGAATACGGTCATCCCGAAGCATATATTCCCGCACAACCGCAGTCGTGGCATCGTTGGATGAATTGTCAACGACAACCACTTCGTCATGATCTCGCAGCGTGCCCGCCAAGCGGTCCAGGCAACGACCGATAGTCCGCTGCGAATTGAAGGTCACGATAACAATCGTCGCTGCGTCGTTGGCAGTGACATCATCGGGAAGATTATGCTGCAACTGGCAGATATAACGCTTTCCCCATAACTGGTTCAGCCGTAACAGGTTTTCTGACGTCTTGACGTGGCGTTCCGGTCCGGATTGCGACTTGTGATGAATGATTGAGCTATTGCCCTGGTAATAGATATGATAGCCCGCCTCCAGGATCTTGAAGCACAAGTCGATATCCTCATACCCATTCCAATACGCTTCATCCATTCCACCTAACTGGCCATATAGGTATCTCGCTATCAGCAGACAGGCCCCGGTAACCGCCTCCACTTCAGAAACACAACGATATTTCGGATGATCCGGTTCCCGGTGTCCGATATGAGATGGCTGGATATCGACGGAATGAATGTTGTCCTTTACATGCACGACCCCTGCGTGCTGAATGGTGCCATCCGGGTAGAGCAGCCGCGCGCCAACCGCACCGACATGTTTGAGCAGACGAAAGGGTTCCAGTAAGGGCGCCAGCCAGTTTTCCTGCACTTCCGTGTCGTTGTTCAGGAACAGCAGGTACTCGCCTCGCGCAATTTCAGCGCCCTGGTTATTGGCCTTGGCATAACCCTGGTTGGTTTTGTTCCATATCATTCGCAAGTCGTATGTCCAATCACGACTGTCCAGCCGATCAGGCGTTCCATCTGTCGATGCATTATCGACGACAATCACTTCAATGGATTCACGAGCCGTATGAGCCTCAACGGCCTGCAGGCATTTAAGCGTGAGATCGCATCGATTATAGACGGGTATGATAATACTGACTTCAGGCATCACGTTTGCTTTTTCCTCGTGCGGCGGCAACGGTTTTTTGATATTTGTCCCTGCCCAGGTCGGCATACCGTCCAGCCGACACCAATTCTGCAAGACATGTACCAATTACCGCCACACTAATATTAATTATAATTTCAGGTGATTAAATTAGATAAGATTTTGCAATGCGCGATAAAGTCAAGAAATTGACGGATTCAGGCTATCTTGTGTCCTGCCGGCAAATGCCGCATGAATGCAATGAAGGTGGTATCCGCCGGAACCTATTCTGCTGAACTCGAGGTCGAATTTGGATTTTTGAAGGTAAGGCAGAAAAATGCTGAAGGTGCTCCCCCTGCCCTGAAGCGAGTTGACCTGGATGAATCCGCCGTGCGCTTTGACGATACCGCTGGCGACGCTCAACCCAAGTCCCACATGATCCGTTTTGCGGTCGCCGACATAGAATGGATCGAAGATTCTGGACTGAGCCCGAGACGCTATCCCTTCCCCGCTGTCGCTGACCGAAATGACGATGTAATCGATCCCGGATGTCGCTAACAGCGTCCATTGAGACATAGTATTGGACAGCGTGTGCGCGGCGACAGTCAGACGACCACCTTGTGGCATGGCATCGATGGCGTTGACGAGCAGATGTTTCAGTACTTTCGAAAGCTGCTTGCGGTCAGCCGGAATATCCGGCAACGGTGTGGACAGAGCGGTCTCCAGACGGATGCCGCATCTGTTCAGCGGCAATTGTTTCAGCGCATGTTCGATCAGCGGCTTGATTCGCATGCGCCGCATGACCACGGGCGCGTCGCCGGCATACTGTCTCAGCTGCCGGGTCAATGAGAATCCGCGTTCGATTAATGCATCAATTTTCAACAGACGCGCACGAATGGCATCGTCGTCCCCTGTTCGGGACAGCACCAGTTGATGCTTTTTTGCTATCCAGCGAAGCAGGTTCTCAATAACCCGTGAGATGCTGCGAGACAAATGGATCGGATGTCGTGGACTGGATGCCCATCTCAGGAAACTTTCGATCGTTTGAGCATCCAGGATACCGTCATTATGCAGGCTCGCCTCATTGATCTGCTGCATCAGCTGGTTCAATCGGATTTGCCTTGCTTCGGGTCGGCTTTCGGCAAGATAACCGAACACAATATGGATCAGGGCCGATCCGTGCTGGATCAGCCGTTCGATCTGCCGGATACCCTTGAGAACAGGCGCCGGGGTATTGTTATGCATATGAATCAGGGATATGTTTCCCCAGATCCCCATGACGATATCGTTGAAACAATTCGATATGCCGGATACGAAAATACGAAGTTTGTCGTCTCGATCCGTTTCCAGGTCCGATGATTCACCATCGCCAACGGGCAGGATCGTTCCATGGGCGGGGATAGTTGAAGCGGCCGTTTCTCCGGTTGCCAAAAGCTTCAGCACTTTTTTTTGCTGCAGGGATCTGCCGCTGCTCAGCGAATTTGGCCAGGCGGAGCGGCATTGCCTATCTTCCGGTTCATGGGCCAATCCTTCGATAACAAGGGCCGTCAGCTCATGCAGGTATGGCTGACCATCGTTCTTGCAATGATCCCGAATGCGCGATTGTTCCTGGTTCAACATCAGTTCTTCTCCGACACGCAATATTAAGTCGCATCCGCATTCAACATCTTCTTCCCCTTCGATCGGATCCGATCACATCCAATCACGATGCAATATAGCAACTTCCATACCATGACAATATGTTGTAGTTATCCTGCCATTTTCGGCATTACATGCACAAGCCGAACCGAAAAAAACGGCTTCATAGTCAATGCCTTGACGCTTGCCCGCCTGCCTGGCGAACGAAAGGGGCGTTTCATGCAAGATGGCATCGACTCGATAACAATTGAGATGAATTCGCTCTGCTTCTCCTTGACAGCTTTATCTGCGGTGTGTCATAAATACTGTGAATAACAGCAATAATTGCCAAATCGAATTCCCATACCGTCATGTGGGACCGCCGAGGCAGAATGCTGAAAACATTACGTGTGGTTGCGGCAGCCAATCACCTCACCCGAGTTGCAAGAATATAATGGAAGATTTTCCAATCCTATTCGTGGACGATGACCATCAGATCCTCGAGGTCGTCACGGCCTACCTGTCTCGCTATGGATTCGTCGTCGAAACCGAAAGCAGCAGCGCCGCCGCCCTTGAAAAAATCGAAAACCACGATTACGCAGTTGTTTTCACCGATTTGATCATGCCGGAAATCAGCGGTCTCGACCTGTTGAAAGCGGTAAAGAAATCGGGCTCCCTTACTGAAGTGATCATCGTAACAGGATACGGTACCATCGAATCGGCAATCGAATCGCTGAAGTTGGGCGGATACGACTATGTTCAAAAACCGATCAATTTTGAACGCCTAAAAATTCTTATCGAGCGCATCATCGAAAAACGCCGGCTTGAAATAGAGAATGTGCTCATCAAGCGGCGTCTCAAGGATCGTTTCAGTTTCGATCAGCTTGTCGGCAAAAGCCCTAAAATGCAGCAGATATACGAAATTATCGATCGTATCAGTTCAAGCAGCCCGACGGTTCTGATCCAGGGCGAAAGCGGCACCGGCAAAGAGCTGGTGGCCAATGTCATTCACCAGAACAGCGTTCGTCGCGACCGCCCGTTCATCCCGGTGAACTGTGGGGCTATCGCTGAGGGTCTGCTGGAAAGCGAACTGTTCGGTCATATCAAGGGGGCTTTTACCGGTGCGGTCAAAGACAACATCGGTTTGTTCAAGGCGGCCCATGGCGGCACCATATTCCTGGATGAGATAGCCGAGGTCCAACCCTCTTTGCAGGTCAAGCTGCTCAGAGCACTGCAGGAGCGCAAAATACGCCCGGTGGGAGGAACGAGTGAAAACGATATTGACGTCAGGGTGATCGCGGCAACCAATAAGAATCTTGAAGAGGCGATTCGAAACAAGTCCTTCCGCAAAGATCTGTTCTATCGCCTGGATGTTATTTCGATCAATATGCCGCCGTTGCGTGATATAAAGGATGATATTCCGAATCTGGTCAACCATTTTATCAAAAAATTCAGTAAAGACGGCCATCGTCAAGTGTCGCGGG
Organism: Desulfobacteraceae bacterium; assembly: GCA_050291625.1. Taxonomy (GTDB): domain Bacteria; phylum Desulfobacterota; class Desulfobacteria; order Desulfobacterales; family Desulfosarcinaceae; genus JARRKU01. The sequence goes on along the minus strand of JBNKKC010000093.1, from coordinate 50,789 downwards.
TCGCACCTGACGTCATGGACCTGCTCATGCGGTATGATTGGCCGGGCAATGTTCGACAGCTGGAAAATATCATTGAACGCGCTTTCGCGCTCGGTCAAGGAGAAACAATTTTAGTCAGTGATCTGCCGCCCGAAATTCGAGATATTTACAAACAGGCTGGTATCAGTTCACCGAGCAGCCTGAATCTTGCAGAGAACGAAAAGCTTTTAATCATGCGCGCCTTGCGTCAAACAAAAGGCAATAAAGCCGAAGCCGCACAATTGTTGGGCATCAACATCACAACAGTTTATCGGAAACTGGAAAAATACCAGATCTCTGATCATGCCGAATCGTTCCAATAATTGCCATGCAGGATGTGAATGCCTAATCTATGGCGTACAAACACCTTTCTATCGCGTAAAGGAGAATACATCATGTCCGAAGGTTTAGATGTCTTTATCGTGGATGATGATCCCAGTGTTTGCGAGCTGATCGCAACCATCATTAAACGATTTTATACTTGGGGGGAAGTAATCCCATTTTCGGACACGGATGAGGCCATCGAGTACTGCCTTTCCAGAGACATCGGTGTTGCCATCTTTGTAGTCGATGTGTTTCTCGGCGGTGTAAGCGGTTTTTATTTTCTGGACGCCATTGAAAAAAAATTCCCGACATCCCATTCGGACGCCATTATCATCACAGGCAATGCCAGTGACGATATCGTTAACATGTGCATCGCTTCGGACGTCAATCATTTGCTGGAAAAGCCGATAAAACCATATGCCCTGCAACTTGCTGTGCGCGCCATTGCGGAAAAGTATCTCAAATTCGCCAAGAAGCTGTTTCAAGATCCTGATTTTGCTAAAAATGTTTCTGACATCTAGTACCAAGACCGCGACATTTCGTTCGAAACGTTGTTGATTTGCATATGACCACTTTTGAAACAATAGAAGGATTGAAAATCGATTCGATCTTCGATCATCTCATTGGTGAGCGAACATTGGTTAAAGTCTCCCTGCCCAAAACATCATATGAGAATTTAACCCTTTTTACGGAAGTCCGGGAAGACCAGAATTTAAAATCCTTTCGAATTGATCCACCCAAAGGGCTCCTGGCCAGCCTCCGGAAAGTGCAAGCCGATCGGCTCACGTTTGAATTCACAGGCCCCGATCGGCTCCTCCACCGATTTGAGGTGCCTGCAACGTCGTTTTCAAAGTCCAACATCTGGTGTGAATATCCACTGAAAATCGAACGATACCAAATGCGGGATAACTTTCGGGTAAAGGTTTTCAGCGGTTCGCTTGCCGAATTGGAAATCGACCGGCAGAAGGTACAGATGGAAATAGACAACATCAGCCTTGGAGGCGTCTACTGCCTGGGCAAAAAGAAGTTCAGGCCGATGTTTGAAGAGGCCGGCCGGCTGGAAGATATGACATTGAGAATTGCCTTGAAAAACGACACCTTCATATCAACAATCGATGTGGTTCAGGTCAAGCGTATCGAACGGCATATACGGCCGAGATTTTTTGGTATCGCGTTTCAGTTCATCAAAATGCAACATGATGTCAGAAAAAAGCTGATTCAATACATCTATGAAATGCAGCGCCAGTTTCTGCAGACACGGCTAAAAACGGAACTCTGAAAAAAAGTCAGTCATATGTACATGCCTTGATTAAACCGCTCAAGCTCCTGGTTGACCTGGATCAACGTCTCCTTCATGATCTCCCTAAGCGCGTGCCCCTGAGGCAGATGATTCATTGACGCCGCCATGCGATCCGCCTCCTGTCCCAGCTGTTCAACAACCGGCTGCATGTTTCTCAAACTCGTGGATGGTTCCGCGAGCAATTGCTGGTATGTTTCCAACGTGTCCAGTATCTCGCCGGTCTGCCTGGCAGCCTTGAAGGCTGTTTCGGGCTGCGCGCTAAACGCCAGCGGTCGAATCGGCGCTGAGAGCGAGGGGTGCGTAACGCTGTTGCGGCCAATGGTCTGCTCCGTTTTCTGCAGAACCTGTGAAAATTCAGCCTGGGCATTTGCCGGTCCCGTTTTTTCTGCGGGTTTTGGGCCTATTGGCTGGCTGTTCTCCATGTTGTCTATTTTCATGATTCTCCTCCGGGATGGATCCACCCAGCGCCTTCTGCGATGGGCTGTCCCGTCACTCTGGCTCGGTCGGTCGTTCAAAACCGGATCGATACCTTTACGCATACATGTCATGCCGTTGATGCAATAAACGATCCAACATGCAGTTCCAAATGAATCCAATCGGCCGGTTTCGCAGGACGGCCCTTTTGAATCTGTTAGGGAACGACCTGAAAATTATATAACATGTTGAATTTTTTTATATTTATAATTTTATTAAAAATATCAGTGGAGGGGAGGACAAATGGATAACCGGATCCATCATCCGATGTCGGCAGTTTCGTCGTCCGGCTGAGATGGCAGGATTTGCCTCCGGCTGGCAAATCATGCCGAGCATGTCAGATGTCGATCACCATGCCTTCGCGTGCAAAAAAGATCTCCATCCCGTCTTCACATGTTTTTTGTCGGTATTGGGAGGCCAGGGCATCAATATCGTCGTCTGTTCGTTGAATATCGTGATGAAACAGAGCCAGGCGTTTGACACCACTTCGTCCGGATGCAGCGATGGCATGTTCGATCGGGCTGTGCCCCCATCCTTTTCGCGAGGTTTCATATTCCGCGCGGGTGTATTGAGCATCATAAATCAGAAGATCGGCATCCGAGATAAACGATTCTATGCGTGTATTCTCCTCGGCAGCGACCTTTTCGCCTTCGGCGGCCATTGCGGCATCGCTGGGAGAATTTTCCGAATCGATACGAAACAGATTGGTGAACGGTTCCGTATCAAATGCCGTACAGAATGTCCGTCCCGAATATTCGAACCGATACCCCAAACACAGCAGGGGATGATTCAAATATTTGGCCGTCAGCCTCAGCCCGCCGCCCAGATCGTATTGACCTTCCTTCAAGTCGACATACTCGATATGCGACGAGAGTTCATCATGCCGCACCGGAAAATGGCGGTAGGTCCATTGTCCGCTGAGAACCTCTTTGAGAGTTGCTTCCTCATACGTGACGGGACCATAAATCTTCAGTTGAGAGTCTGGAAAATAGATGGGCGTAAAAAAGGGAAATCCCATAATGTGGTCCCAATGTGTATGACTCAGAAATATCTCTGCATGCATGCTATTTTGGGAGGTATGATGGCGCATCATCTCATTGCCGAGTTCCCGGATCCCGGATCCGGCATCGATGATGATCCGACGATCCAGAGATTCGATAAACAACTCCACGCAAGCCGTGTTCCCCCCGTAGCGCACGGTGGCCGGACCAGGGCATGGAATTGAACCTCTGACTCCCCAAAATTTGACTCGCATATCGATATCCCTATGCTGCAACCTGCAGGAATATTCTCGCCTTCTCAATTTCCCTCTCTATGCCGGATTTCATCAGGGCAAGGGCATTGAAATCGATTCCCAGACGCTGCGCCAGACGAACGGCCAACGTCGAATCTATATCGGTATCGCCGGATGAACCTATAGAAAACACCTTGGCTAATTGGTTTGCCAGCCCGGTAATGCATTGAATGTTCATATCTGCACCGTGTCGATCGAAGGCCGAATCATGATGAGCAAGGATGGCCGCCTGAACCCGATCGACCAGTTTCCACTTGGCACCGATCAGATACCCCACCTGGCAGTGATCCATACCAATGGCATCGATTTCAGCCAATCGCAAAGCTGACCGTGAACCTTTAGCGGCATCAAGCGCCTGTTGATACAATTCCGGACAGCAATTTATCAATGGAATTTTGCCGAGATCGTGCATCAGACCGGCAACGAAAAATTCCTCTTGTTCATCCATCGGCACATGCTGCTGTTTGGCGATAGCTTTTGCAATGACGGCGACGCCTAAACTATGTTCCCAAAAATCGTCGATGGTCAGCGCTTCGATGTTCAGTTTTCCCCTGAAACTGGCCAATACGCTGGTCGATAGAACCATATTTTTAACGGTGTTGATGCCCAGCATGATGATGGCGCGTGTCAGTGATGTCACGCGGTTCGGCAAACCATAATAGGCTGAGTTGATCAGTTTGATCAATTGTCCGGTCAGTACCGGATCGTAGGAGATGACACGATTTAAGTCACCGGCGGCTGCATCCGGGCTGCTGCATACCTTCAGTACTTTGGCCACAGTTGTCGAAAAACTGGGCATTCGTGTGATGAACCTTTGAATGTGGTGTAATCTCGCTTCAATTTCGGGCAAACCATCAATTTTGTTTTTAGTTGATATTTCATTACCTTCTATCATTTCAGTTCGATAATTAATCTAAGGTTGAAACGGCGGCTTCCGCGATATTTCACCGGCAGGTTCATCGCCCTTGTCACGCTCTATCAGCAGACATCCGACGCCTGCGGTTGTTAATGGCATCTCTAATAATCCGGATACCAGCAAAAATCATGCCCGAAAACCCTATTTCCGAAATGCGCGAATGTGGCATGCATTTTTGACGACTGTATCTATTTTTTTATATAATATCCGATAAATAGATATTTTTTAGTCTACCCATTCCGCACGCCGTCGATGAACGCTGCGTTCCAAAAATCAAACAATGTGACGGATCCTCTGTCAAGCAATTGACAATCGGTCAGCGGCCGGCATTTTTGCATACGCGGTTTTCCATCATGAGCGCAAAAACGGCAACTTGAGTTTTCCAGGCAAGCGCTTTTGCATATTGCACATTCCAGAATGACATTTTTCGTCGACCATTCACTGCCTGTTGCACTGCAACAATTTTAACCAGTTGTATTATTTATTAATTTTATAATTAAAGGACGGCATGTTTCTTGTATCCGATATCTTTGATACAAGCGTATCGTTTCACCCAATTTGATCTAGGAGTGGACATGATCTATCCAGTCAGCAACGCACTTTCGGCACTGAATGCCTTTCGCAAAAAAATGGATGTAACAGCCGACAACATTGCCAATGTGAATACAGACGATTTTAAAAAGAGCCGGGTCAACCTGCAGGAAGGCTCAAACGGAGGCGTTCAGGCAAACATCCAGCAGATCAAGACCCCCGGTTATCCAAAGGAGGTCTATCAAGACGATGCATTAGTGCAGGTAGAATCGTCAAATGTCGATCTGGTTGAAGAGGTGACGGAAATGGTGGTTGCCAAGGCTGGATTCAGCGCAAATCTGAAAACTGTTTCGACCCAGGATGGGGTGTTGGGGTCCCTATTAGATATACTCGGCTGAATAGGCTTTAAGATAATCCATTTGGCGGCGTTATCGGTCGTCGCGGTATCGGCATACAGCTTCCTCCCTCTAGCCTTGCCAAATGAATTATCTTAAAGCCTATTTTTAAGGATCACTCATTTGGGCGGCGGTATCGGTCGTCGCGGTATCGGCATACAGCTTCCTCCCTCTAGCCTTGCCAAATGAATTATCTTGAAGGCTCTATAAAAAGGATAACTGCTTACTTACTTTTAAATGTGAACGGAAGTTCCGGTTGCAGATAAGCCTGGAATGCCTTGCATGTTCGTCCTCGCCGGCATTGATAGCAGACGAGAATCGGTTTTCGCGGTCGGCTTTTGTAGCCGGTGCAGGTGATGTAGATCGTATGCCCGAACTCGTCTTGGGAATCCATTGCTCTCCGTCTGCTGCGCAGGTCAGTTTGCAGTAAGTGCATTGCTTCGTAGAAAGTCATTTCGTGGCAGAGGGGAAACGGGAATAGCAATGTGCTGCTCCCGTCGCATCCCAGACGATCGTCCTTGTGCTGTTTGCAGCAAACAGCTGATATTTAAGGAATCGGCAAGATGTGTTGTCAGTGACTGAATTATCAGGAGTTAATTTTCTCTCTCAATTTTCCCGAGCACTTGAAGGTGACGACTTTACGCCTGTCCAAAATCAGGTCTTGCCCGGTGGCCGGATTTCTCCCGCGACGCTCCCGCTTGTTCTTGACACAAAATTTGCCGAAGCCGCTGATCAGGACATCTTCACCACTTTCAAGCGTCTTTTTGATGATCTCGATGAGACCTTCAATCACCTCTGTGCTTTTGTTTTTGGGAAACGGCAATTCTTCATGAACGAGATCGACGATCTGGGCTTTCGTCAGGGTCATAGTCGAGCTACTCCTTACATAAGGTAAAAGTAAATATCGTCCGACAGAATAATATCTAATGGGCTGTATAGTTTTTGTCAAGAAAATAAGTGCGTTATATTAAAAATATCTTCCAGGGCCGGAGGCCAGGGTGAGATCGGCCGCTGCAGGTATTGATTAAAAACACTCTATCTATTTAATATTTATAACTTAAATTAAAATTATGCCCCACTCGGAATCGATTTAATTGCAGGGCCGGGAGAGTCTTGCGCCGTTAAAAAAATAGAGTTAATAGCTGAAATGATAAAAAAAAGAGGGCAGTGTCCAGTGGTCACACCGGATAGCGTGTCCTCATCCTTCGGGTAAGAGGCGGAACAATTCGCGGGCAATAAAATAGGGCCTGGGATGTCATCCCAAGCCCTTATATTTGTTTGGTCGGGACAGCAGGATTTGAACCTGCGACCCCAGCGTCCCGAACGCTGTGCTCTACCAGACTGAGCCATGTCCCGGCAGGCTCGTGGAAGAAACAGATTTCACAATATTTCACTGAATCAAAAACAGATAAAATGGTGGAATCTGTTCCTTCCACGAACCTTATAGCAGGCCTCTATTATGTCAAGGCAATAGAATTGTCAATATATTTTGGGCTATCCTGCAGCCATCCCCGCGATGGATCAGGACGGAAACATCATCCCAGCGGGTTTTCCAACACGATGGTCTGGTCCCTGCCCGGTCCGACGCTGACGATCTGAATTTGCGTGCCGGTCAGTGATTCCACCCGTTGCAGGTAATGCCGCACGTTCTGTGGCATATCATCCAGATGGCGAACCGAGGAGATATCCTCCTGCCAGCCGGGAAGCGTTTCATAAACCGGCTTGCAGCGCGCCAGTTTGTCAAGGCTTGCCGGGAAGGTGTCCAATATCTCGCCGTCGCAATCATAAGCACTGCATATTTTCAATTCTTCAAGGCCGCCCAGCACATCAAGTTTGGTAATGGCCAGCCCGGTCAGTCCGTTCAGTCGCACCGCATTGTTCAGCAGTACCGTATCGAGCCAGCCGCACCGTCGCCGTCGTCCGGTTGTCGCGCCGAATTCGGCCCCCTTTTCCTGGAGGTAGTCTCCCACATCGTCAAAGAGTTCCGTTGCAAACGGACCGGCCCCCACCCGGGTGGTGTAAGCCTTGACGATGCCGATGACGCAATCGATGTCCTTCGGCCCCACACCGGCACCGCAACAGGCATTGCCGGAAACCGTATTGGATGATGTCACAAATGGATAGGTGCCGTGATCGATATCCAGATGGGTGCCCTGCGCCCCTTCGAACAGAACCTGCTGTCCCGATTTCATAAACCGATGCAGCAATACCGATACATTCCCCACATATGGAGCCAATCGTTGGGCCGCCGGTCCGATCCGCTCGATAATCGTTTCAACACTCATCGGCTGCTGGTTCAGAAAATGTTCGAGATAATGGTTCTTCTCAATCAACAGCATCTCCACTTTTTTCCTGAGCCCTTCAGGATCTATTAAATCCACGAACCGGATACCATTACGCGTAGCCTTATCCTCATAGGCCGGGCCAATTCCCCGCCCTGTGGTGCCGATCTTGTCTTTGCCTTTCAGTTCCTCACGTCCCAGGTCAATGGCCTTGTGGTACGGCATAATCACCTGCGCACGCTCGCTGATGACCAGTTGTTCGGGGCCGCAGGCGATCCCCTTGGAAGTCAGGTAGTCGATCTCGCCGAGCAACACCAGCGGATCGACCACAAGTCCGTTGCCGATCAGACAAACCTTGCCCTGTAATATGCCCGATGGCACCAAATGGCTGATGATCTGTTCGCCCCGCACCACCATGGTATGGCCGGCATTGTTGCCGCCCTGGAATCGCACCACACAATCGGCATGTTCAGCCAGCAGGTCGACGATCTTACCTTTTCCTTCATCGCCCCACTGGGTCCCGATGATTACGAGATTGGCCACCTTTATCTCCTTTATTCCTTTTTATTTAATTGTTTTAAAATAGAACGTTGATAATATATAATTCATCTAAAACTTTAATTATTTTATCGCCATGCGATTGGCGCAACCGTTCCCTCATCTCTCTCTTTTTTTCAGCGCTTGCGTCGAAAAAATGCCTGCATCAATTCCCGGCATTCATCCCGGCACACGCTGGAGACAATATCAGGACGGTGATTGAAGCGCTGATCGTCGGCGAAGTGGTACAGTGAGCCACCTGCTCCCCATTTGGGGTCAAATGCTCCAAAAACAACTTGCGCCACCCTTGCATGGATAATGGCCCCCATGCACATGACGCAAGGTTCGACGGTAACATATAACGTGGTCGCTAACAATCGGTAATTTTCGATGCGGCGCGCTGCGCGCCGCAGCACCAGCATTTCGGCATGGGCGCTGGGATCGCATCGGCTGATGGTCTCGTTATGCCCGACAGCCAATATCCTGTTGGCCCGGTCGATCAGCACCGCGCCGACCGGCACCTCGTCCTTATCCCGAGCCAGATGCGCCTGTTCGATGGCCAACCGCATGTATGTCTGATGCCTCATTTTAATAAACGGCCTCTTTTCAGGACTGCGGCGGTTCCGCCAAACACCGGCCATCTTCGCTGTGTTTTTGCCGGATTTACCATTGACAACCTTTTAACTATAGCTTAAGAAGCAACCCACTTTCAATTCGTTTTGCACGCGCCCGTAGCTCAGCTGGATAGAGTGCCGGACTACGAATCCGTAGGTCGCAGGTTCGAATCCTGCCGGGCGCGCCAGCTTTACTAAAAACCGGGCGTTTTGCCCGGTTTTTATATTGCGCTAAAGACCAAATGTTGGGTTTTGCAAGCTCAACCCAACCTACATGGGCTGAAGGCGCCTAAGTTAATGACATTGTATATTTGCTCGCAATAGTAATCGATCCTTTATGCGACGACGACAAATCCGTTAGTCGCAGGTCCGAATCCTGCCGGGCACACCCATTCAATCTTATTTAAGATTCTACTCCAACGAGTTGCTTTAAAAGGAAGGTCTAATAGCGCCAAGCCGCTGGATGGGGACTTTGTGTGTGCACATTGAGCCGTAGGGATTCGTTATTTCAGCACCTTATCAATGGGGGAGACCGTGTCGCCGCCTAGCACAGATAGTGCGAAAAGGTCGATCAATGCTTGGCTTGGAAAAAATTGACAACCCGATTGGGACATGCCACATAGAGCCTATGGCCGATCCCTTCACAACCACCCATCGGATATTCCTGGATGACGCCCGGCACATGTCGGCACTGCCCGATGAATGCGTCGATCTGGTGGTGACATCTCCGCCTTACCCGATGATTCAACTGTGGGACGATCAGTTCAGCGAACTTTCCCCCGCCGTCAGGACCGCCCTGGAAAAAGAGGATGCACAAAGCGCCTTCGAACTGATGCATCAGCAACTCGATATGGCGTGGACGCAGATGCGTCGCGTCATGAAACCCGGGGCAATGGCCTGCATCAACATCGGAGACGCCACACGATCGATGGACGGTAATTTTCAACTGTTTGCCAACCATGCACGTGTGATTTCGACATGTCTGTCGCTTGGTTTTCAGCAGCTTCCTTCCATCCTGTGGCGCAAACCCACCAATGCGCCGAACAAGTTCATGGGATCCGGGATGCTGCCGCCCGGAGCTTACGTTACCCTGGAGCATGAATTCATTCTGATTTTCAGAAAAGGAGGAAAACGCTCTTTTTCAGAAGAGATTGAAAAACAGGCACGGCGGGAAAGCGCCTATTTCTGGGAAGAGCGCAACCTGTGGTTCTCAGATGTGTGGATGGATTTGCGCGGTGCGCCGCAGTCCATGAATTTGAATCAAAGCCGTGCACGCAGCGGCGCATTTCCACTGGACTTGCCTTTTCGACTGATCAACATGTTTTCCGTCATCGGCGATACCGTACTGGATCCGTTCCTGGGTACCGGCACCACCGTACTGGCGGCCATGTGCTGCGGCCGTGACAGTTTAGGGTTCGAGATCGATCCGGTGTTTCAGCATACCATATTGAAAAAAATGGCCACCGTACCTGAAACGGCTAATGCCATCATTCGACAGCGTCTCATCGCTCACCGCGAATTTGTGCAGACACGCATCGAGGCGAACGAGGCGTCCAAGCACCACAACCTTCATTACAACGTCCCTGTCGTCACCCGTCAGGAAGAAGATCTTTGGCTCTACCCGGTGCGCCACGTACACTATTCATCGGCTCAAAAGGCAAGGGTCATCTATGCCGGCAGAGGCGAAACGACGGAATCCGCCGCCCCTTTCCAGCCGGATCAGGCAACCGCAGAACCACCCTTTTCACCTCCGGCCAAGGGAAGGCAACTGAAGCTGTTCTGAGTATCTGTCGGATGACATCACGAATCAAGGATCTGACGGATTCGGGAGGATAGCTGATGGATGTTATATGGCTTCTGCAGGAAATCGCTGGATCCGGATTGCATCAGGGTTTGAGCCCTTTCGTCGATATAGTGCCCGCTGGCGAACAGCACTTTGACATCCGGTCGGATCTGTTTGATTTTTTCGAAAACGATTTCGCCGCCCATGTCGGGCATGACCAAATCAAGAATCACCAGGTCTATTTCATTTTTAAGCTCTGTATATATGTCAATGGCGGCCTGTCCGTCCCCGGCCGTGATGACCGAATAGCCCAGTCCCTGAAGCATCAATTGCCCGACATCGAGGATATACGATTCGTCGTCCACCACTAAAATGGTTTCGTCACCACTGGTGATGGTATCGACAGGGGGCGTTTCGACTTCAGGCTCTTCATCGCTGGCTGGCAGGTAAATAATAAAGGTGCTTCCGCTTCCCAGTTTGCTTTCGACGACGATGATGCCACTGTGATTTGTGATAATGCCGAAAGCGGATGCCAGTCCCAAACCCGTTCCCCTTCCCGGCTCATGGGTGGTAAAAAACGGCTCGAAAATACGCTTCTGCGTCGACTCATCCATGCCGATGCCGGTATCGCTTATCGAAATCTTGACGTACCGCCCCGGTTGGACGTCATAAGGTTTTACAAAAGACGACGACAATATCACGTTGCGCGACCTTAACGATAAATCGCCTGAACCTTGCATGGCTTGCCAGGCATTCAGGTAGAGGTTGACCAATACCTGCTCAATCTGGTTACCGTCCGCAACGACTGTCCAGAGGTTGTTTTCGTAATCGCCGCTAATCTTGATTGATTTGCGCGTTCGGCCGAACATATCCGCCGAACTCTGCAATATTGAATTCATGTCCACGGGTTTTACGACATATTTGCCTCCACGGGCGAATCCCAACAGCTGTTTGGTAAGACGGGAGCCGCTTTCGACACACTCCTCGATGCTTTTCAGCTTTTCTTCGAGTCCCGGATTCTCGTCAACATCCAGATACATCAATGAGACGTTTCCCTGGATACCCATCAACAAATTATTGAAATCATGAGCAATACCACCAGCAAGAGTACCAATGGACTCCATCCGCTGGGCCTCTTGAAAGCGTTGCTCGAGCTCCTTGTCGCGCGTAATATCACGGACAAAATTCAAGGTAGCCGGTTTGCCTTTCCAGGTCAGCTTGACCGTATTCAGTTCAACCCAGAGCGTTTCATGCTGACTGCTTACCAGACGAAACTGCCTGGCCCGTGATTTCAATTCATGGCCGGCCAGCTGTTTTTCAATGGTTTCGGCAAGATCGGGGGGTTCATCAGGATGCATATAGCCGGCAAGCGGTTTGCCCAGTTTTGTCAGACCGATTTTTCTCGCCATTTGCCGCGCCCGCCGGTTGGAAAAACGGAATCTGTTATCCTGAAAGATGAAAATGGCCTCTTTGGCATTCTCCACCAGCAGGCGATATTTTTCTTCGGATTCCTCAAGGGAGGCCTGGCTCCTTTTCAACTCGGTGATATCTCGCCAATGCTCGACAATACGGATCACGCGGCCGTCCATATCGAGGATCGGATAGGCCCGGATATCCATCCACATCTCTTTTTTTTCTAAATATTTCTCAAAGCTGGCGGGTTTTCCGGTTTTCAGAATCTGATCTGTGATGCATTCCTCGCAAGGTCCTTCCTGAGCAATCATGTCAAAACAGTGTTGACCCAGGACCTCTGATTCGTTTTTGTCAAAAAACCGATACCCGGCATCGTTGAAGCGTATGATACGGCGCTGCGTATCCTGCACGCCGATGATATCCGGTATGGCATTCAGCATCGTTTCAAGAAGCAACGAGGCTTCTCTCAGCTGGTCTTCAAATGCGCGCCGTTCTCTCTCGGCAAGGCGCCTGTCGCGGTTTTCCTGCACCAGTTTCTCATTGATGGCCATCAGCTCGACCGTACGGTTTGCCACCAATGATTCGAAATGTTCGCGATAGCGATTCAGTTCGAGTTCAAGCCGTTTATGCTTGGTCTCTATTTCGCGAAGCTGCTGTTCAGCGCTGAGCCTCAGCTTACGTTCATTGTCCAGATCAAGCAGGTTGCTCATAGGTAATTCGACGTTTTTCGGCAGTTGAGACTTCATCGATCATCGCTTGCGGTTTGGGTATGCACTTCTTAAAATGTCACCTCTTTTCACTGGCTTATTATCCGTACGAATGACTGAAACGAAACCAAAACAGACCTTCTCGGAAACGAAACCACCTGCTATCCTTATATGAAAAAACAGACATAATCACAACCGCGATCTTGGGAAAGCGACCCTGTGATATATTCCGGAGCCGAATTCGGCAGGATTACGTAAAAAAAAGCACGATGTTCCATCTCATGCCCTTTATCACCTGTCTCAAGTTATATTCAAACCCGGCGATATATCAATACATAAGGCATCCTCACTCGCCTTGCTGGAGTAAAAAACGGCGACAGGGAATCGCTATCGGGGCATATAATATCCGTTAAACCGTAGGTGTCTTTTCATGAGTGACGAGGACAAAAATAAAACTCCCGAAACAGATGATTCACAGTTCAACGATGATTTCGAAAGCCTGAGCGATGAAGAAAAATCGGCTTTTGAAAAGATCATGTCTGAAATTGCCACGGCAGAGGGCAAACCGGCAGCGAAACCGGCTGAGTCCGAACATGACGATGCGCTGAATGAGACTGCGACAAGCGCACCGTCGGATACGAACCAGCCGGTCGATGGTGCCGATGAACTTAAGACCGGTTCGGACGACGACTCCTCCAAAGATGCCGGTGGTGACATGCCGCCGGATGAAGCGAGCGCCCGGTCGGAAAAGACACCTCAGAAAGGTTCCGAAGAAAATGATGATGAACTGACTGGGGAACAACAGGCTGCTTTAGATAAAATTATGGCTGAAATCGAAAGCCAGACACAACCGGATAAGAAGCCGGAGGCCTCTGCCTCAGACACGACAGAAGCCGAGGCCGACAACGAACTGTCCGATGACCAGCAGGCCGCCCTGGATAAAATCATGGACGAGATCAACCAGCGCAAGGAGGCGCCCGCCCCCTCCAAAGCCGAAACAGCGCCATCCGCCGATGAGACCGAAACAGCGCCATCCGCCGATGAGGCCGAAAACGATCTGTCCGACGACCAGCAGGCCGCCCTGGATAAAATCATGGCGGAAATCAAATCAAGCGGTCAATCCGACGATACAGAGCAATCCGACGGCTCTGACGGCAACGACGCCACAGAAACCGATGCCGGGCATGACGCCGAAGACTCCGATCTATCCATCGAAGAGTTCAATGAGGAGTTGACCCATTTATTGTCCGACGCCGATGAAAAGGTGATCGATGATGAAACGGATAAGCCGCCCAAACCATCGCCGGTTCAGGAATCCGCTAAAAACCAGGATGTCGAGCCACAGGAGCGGACTGCCCCGCATACGATTCTCAAAGAGGTGAATGTCCCGGCGAACGCGGCGGGGTCTGCCGGGTCGAAAAACGTATCGTCCGGTGTGTGGCCCGCCAGAATCAAAAGCGCACTGCGGCTGAGTGCCGCGATATCCGTGATCATCGCATTGATTGGACTCGGTGTCTGGGCTTACCGCTTCTTTGACACAGCGCGATCGTTACATACCCCGAAAACGGCCGTTGTTCCCGCTTCATCGCCGCCGCCGACAGCGGAGCAGGTCGCCGTTCCGACCGATGCTCCTGAAAGCCACCCGCCTGTACCGGCCCATGCTGCAGCGGAACCTCAAATGCCTCTGGATTCTCCTTTCGCGTTGATCCGTCACGATTTGGAGAGCGCCAGGGAAAAGCTGGCCGCCAAGAGAAAAGAGCTGAAGGATTTAAAAGCCTATTATCAAAAGGGAGTTCTCGAAGAACAGTCAAAAATCGTTGCCGAAGCAGCCACAGCGAAGCTGACCGGTTACCAGGACGCCATGAAAAACAGCCACATCGAATTGTCCCTGCATTCGATCCAGAGACGAATGATCTATATGGCCAAACTTGATACACCGCTGAATCAAATCAACGCGGCGCTGGAGGAGCTTCTTTTTTGGCAGAGACGAGCGCAGCTGCTTGAATTGCTGAGCAATGGAATCAGCGGCATACCCGATTCCGAATTCAAGCAAGAGGTCGAACGGATCACGCGGCAGCATCTTGAAAATAGCCAAAAGCTGTCCATCGAAAATATCAAGGTCCCCAGACCCGGGCTTGAAGCCATCTGGAAAGAGCTCACGAACAAAAACGCCGGCAGGCGTGCCGATACCGCCCGGAAGTTCCATCCAAGCAACAAAGACCTGGCCATCGGCAAAGAGATCTGCGACGGCAATTTCGAACATCTATACCTGCTGACCAACATCACGGATGAGGCTGCCGCCTGCCTGATACGCTGGAGCGGAAAAGACCTTTATTTAAACGAACTGACGCACCTGTCTCCCGCGGTAGCACGATCGCTCGCTCAATGGCCCGGGGAGCGTTTAAGCCTGAACGGCATCAAATCACTATCCGCCGAATCGGCAAAATACCTGTCACATTGGTCCGGAAAATGGCTGTCATTGAACGGCCTGACACGCCTGTCAAACGAAGCGACGTCCTATTTGGCTCAATGGCAGGGAGAACAGCTGGAAATGGTCGGACTCAATTCCATTGGTCGTTGGGAAAATTATGTGACGCGATTGTATCTTTCCGAACAATTGCGGAGAAAGCTTGACATGCAGTAGGGAGGCATTGAAATGATGTTCAAACGACTGATCCCCGCGCTCATTTTGCTGATGCTGAACCTCGGCGCAATGCCATCTGTCGTTCCTGCGGTCCAGATCCCGGCCGCAACCAAAGCGCAGCAACTCAAACAGAAAATTGCCGATATCACGCTACTGAAACAACAGCTCCAGGACCGTAGTAAAAAGGCTGAATTTATACTCAATGAATTGCTGGTTCAACGAAATGATATCGTGTCGGAGATTCGGGTTTTAGTTAAAAGCCTCAACATCCAATCCCTCGACCAGGCGCTTCAACATCAACGAATTTACTATAATATTGAGCTGCTGCGGCTGTTGGTCGCTTATATCGATGAATTCGATGCAAAGGTGCAGCTGTATCGGACGGGCTTCGACAGACTCACATATCTGCACAAGCTGGCCGACGATGATATCCGTATGGTGACCACGCTGAGCGACTTCCAGATCGATGCCCTGACCACCCAGATCTCGCTGGTCATCAACCGATATATGCCTGAAGCACATACCATTCAAATTGATCCGAGGCACGTGCTAAAAGCATCGGATCAAAGCGTCTGGGAAGCGATAATCAAAGGAAAATATTAGAAGTGGTTCCGTTCTCTGCAAATCTGTCGGCAACCTACCCGATCCGGGGCATCAGCGTCCATTTGATGATGGATTTGCCGGTGCGCGGATCCACATCGATACAGACGATGCCACTGTTCTGCATCTGAAAGATCGACGGCTGCTCCCTTCCTGTAACGATGAACGAGATCAATTTTTCCATAAACGGCAAGTGCCCGACCAGCATCAGATCCTCGTCCAGGGTCAGGGAATCGGCAAATGATGCGACATCGTCCAGGGGACCGATACCGGATATCACCTGTATGCCGTTTTCAGGTTTAAGTGCATCTGCGAATATGTCGGCTGTCTGTTGTGCTCTGAGTTTTCCGCTGTGTGCCACCGTGGATACCGGCACCTTGTAGTCCGCGGCAACCCCGGCAATGATAGCGGTCTGCTCGCGCCCCAGCTCCGACAAACTTTTACGCGGATCCTGTTCCTTTGAATGGCATTGGCCATGCTGAATCAGATAGAGTGCCATCTCTCACCTCCCCTTGGCTTCCTGGCTTCGAAGGCCTGTCTGTCAACGTCGAAGGTCGAAACCTTCGGATCCGGATTGCCCGGTAAGTCGCATCCATCACAAGTGAAGGGTGAATCAAGGCGGGAAGATCCCCGTACCGATCGAACTTGTGATATATTCACTTGCACACTCGAGAGTTCGATCCTATATTGCACAATGATCATGAATAATGCAATTAAACAACCTGAGCGGAAAGAATCTTCATGACCGGTACATCCAAAACGATAAAAGGGTATGTCAAAACAGAGAACATGATTCTGTTCCTGTTTATCGCCATCGGCGTCGGCTTCCTCAGCGGTGTTGTGTTCAGCGCATGGCGCAGCGGCGGTGAATTGCCGGGTTCGATGCAACCGGAACAGCAGCGTGCGGAGGCCAAAGCGCCAATGTCCATGGAGAAGCGCCAACAGCTCGATGCATTGCTCAAAGCCACTCAAACCACACCCGACAACGTCCAGGCCTGGACACAGCTGGGACACTTCTATTTCGACAGCGGCGAACCTGACAAAGCGATCGATGCCTATGTTCAATCGCTGGAACTGGATCCCAACCGTCCAGAAGTCTGGATCGACCTGGGCGTGATGTACCGACGCACCGGCGACCCCAAAAAAGCGATCCAATCCTTTGAGCGGGCGCTTTCCATCAATCAGCGCCATGAAGTCGCCCTGTTCAACCTGGGAGTGGTTCAAATGCATGACCTGAAAGATGCCAAAGCGGCCGTTGCGTCATGGGAGCGACTGGTCAAAATCAACCCGGAGGCCAAGACGCCCGCTGGACAGCTCGTCAAATCCTTGCTCGCCCAAATGAAAAAGAATAACCCGACATAATATAGATGAAGAACAGCGAACCCCCCAATCCGGTTAAGGTGAACCAACGCAGAGTTGTCCACAAGGGGCGCGTCTTCGACTTCACGGTTGAGAATGTAACATTCACCGGCGGATTGACACTGGATCTGGAAGTCATTCGCCACCCGGGTGCGTCGGCTGTCGTCGCGTTGACCGATGACCGTCAGGTTTTGATGCTGCGCCAGTACAGACACGCCATCGGCAACTATATTTGGGAGATACCAGCGGGAACATTCAACGGCCGGGAAGAACCCCTTGCCTGTGCCAGGCGGGAGTTGATCGAGGAAACAGGCTATCAGGCCAGATCGTGGGAGCCGATGGGCGCCGTCACGCCGCTGGCGGGTTACTCGGACGAGAGAATCCATTTGTTTTTGGCGCGCGGGTTAACTCCTTCCGAACAAAGCCTCGACCCGGATGAAATCCTGGAAGTTCACTGTGTACCGCTTGAACGCGTCTCACGCATGATTGCCAATGGCCAGATTGAAGACGCCAAAACCATTGCCGCATTGTTCCGCACCTTGGACCGAACCAACAACGGACACCTTTTGTAATGCTGTTTCTTCCACGAACCTTGATCCGAGACGGCCTCGCCAAAAGCTGTTGAAAATCAATCTGCGATATAATCAAACCTTACATCCTGGAATGCCGCTCCGCTGAAATGTCATTGATCTGCTGCTCGTCGAAGTCATAGCCGGTGTTGCAATGGTGGCAACGAATCTGGATGGGGAAAGGACCGTTGCGCGCCATATCATCCAAATCTTCGGGTTTGAGCATCAACAGCATGTGACGAATGCGGTCGTGACTGCAATGACACATGAACTCGACACCGCGCTGATCCAGCCCACGGGGACCAAAGTCCTTTAAATGGTCGTCGACCCACTGTTGAGGAAAATCGCGGGCAGCGACCGCTTCGCCCATGGGCGGCAACGAACCGATCCGCTGTTCCAGACCGGCAAGCAGCTTGTCATCCGCACCCGGCAGCGCTTGGAGCATCATGCCGCCTGCCCCGAGCACTTCTCCATCCCTGTCGAATTTGACGCTCAGCATAAATGCGGTGGCAATTTGCTCGGACTTGAGATGGTACAGCGCCAGATCTTTGGCCAGTGTTCCGTGTTCAAGCATGACCTTGCCGATAAAGGGATGTTTGGCATCTTCCAGAAACTTCGTCACCGAAAGAAAGCCGGCCCCAAAAAATGGCGACAGGCTGAAACTTTCCACCGGCCCCGCCAAAGGGATCGGAACCTGTTTCAAATATCCTCTCACCTCTCCAAAGGCGTTTGCCTCGACGCTCAGGCCCTTGATCGGCCCGGAGCATTCGATCTGGATGCCGATGCGGTCGTTACCCTTGAGGCTTGAGGACATCAAAGCGATGCCCATATATGCGTGTCCGAGGGCCAGGGTTTCCAGAACACCCAGTTCATGGTTCCAGCGCATTTCGTTGACCATGCGGGTTGCGTTGAGAATCACTCCGCGAACGGTTCCGTCTGCAAGCAGATAATTAAACAAACGATCGCGTCGACTGGCGATCAGCTGCTCTTTAAGCGTATTGCCGTATATTTTGACCTTTTTCATACCGTGACCCTTATGGCTCAATCTGATCCAAACGACGCGGATAGATGACCAGCCGATCGCCCGGATGAATGGGACGCGTGTGATCGATTCTGTTCCAGATAATCAGGGCCGCCAGCGGCACATCGAACTTCTCGGCGATTGTCGAAAGGCTGTCGCCGCTTTGAACGATATAAAGACGCTTCTGTCTATCCTGTGCATATTTTTGGAGCAGCTCATTCAAACGGGTTTGAAATCCCTCGGATCGGCCCGCCGGCAGATGAATTTGGTGATGCCCGGCCTGTAAATAATGGCCCCGCAAATGTGGATTGAGGTCCTTGATTTCCTTGAAGTACGATCCGGCTGCTTCGGCAATCAATTGAATGGGTACCTCCCGGAAGCAATCCACGCTGACATTGTCAAAGGCCATCGGCTTGTACAGCTGATCCGGTGACAGTTGGAAGCCATATCGCTGCGGTTCACTTAATATCAGCTTTACGGCCATCACGCGAAAAATAAACCGCTGTGTCTCCAGAGGCAGGTAGAGCTTGTAATAATCCTTGACGCGCTGCTCGAGAATTTCGGCCGTCAATCCTTGCTCCCCCATATTGTAGCCCGCCGCCGCTAAAGTCCAACTCGAGAATGTTCCGTGGAGTTCCTTTAAATAACGCAATGCGGCCGGCGTGGATTTGAACAGATTGCGCCGATCATCGATAAACTCATTTACGATCAGGCCGTATTTCCGAGCGGTGTCGGGAAGCAACTGCCAAAATCCTATGGCTCCTTTGGTGGAGCCGGCATGAGGGAGCAGCGCGCTTTCGGCTACTGCCAGATACTTTAAATCATCCGGCATGTTTTGGGCTTTCAATGCCCTGGCAATATAGGGTAAATAGCGTGGAGCACGCTTGATCCACAGCAGAACCTGAGGCCGATCCCATAACGCAAGCAGCATCTCCTTTTCAAACCGCTCGCGGATCCGTGCGTCATTCAGCGGCACGGATTCCCCGCAAAATCCCACGACATCGGGTAAATCCAAACCTTCGAGCAACGAATGGGATTGGCCTTCAGCCGTCAGGCAGGCCAGGATCGAAATAGCCATCCACAGCATGCCTGCGGACAGATATCTGCTTTTAAACAGTGCGGTTGCTGTCATTGAGTCGAATCCTTTTCAAATCCGGTTGTTAAAACCCATTTCTGCAATTGAGCGAAAAAGGCTTTCGTAATTGACCGGTATTGATCCATGGAGCGGGTTTTACGAATCCTCTTCCCGACCTTTTTCCCGTCAACAAACGCTCCCTGAAAATAGGACCACAAACACTTCATTCGACCAAGAAGATGGGATGGTCCGCTCAGCTTTGTCTCATATGCAGACAACAGCGCCTCATGAAATCGTTCAAATCGTTTCAGGCGCTGCCTGTCATCCAGCGTTTCTCCTTTGATGAAGAGCGGAAGACACGGATCTTGAATCGCACCTCTGCCAATCATCCAGGCGGCCACCCCCGGAAATCGCCCGCTCAGCCGCACAAAATCGGAGCATGAAACAATATCGCCATTATAGACCACGGAATGTCGAGTCTGCCGCAAACATTGCGAAAAGGCTTCCAGGTCCGGCCGCCCCTCGTACATCTGGATGCCGGTGCGAGGATGAATGATGAGCAACTTCAGTGGATAGCGGTCGAGGATGGGCAGCAATTCCATGATTTCCTCTTTGCGGTGACGCCCCAGCCGCATTTTAATACTCAGCTGGTTTGGTATCACCGGGACCACACGATCCAGAAATGACTCGATCCGGTCGGGGTACGGCAGCATACCGGATCCACGACACTTTTTCGCCACCATCGGATACGGGCATCCGAGGTTCCAATTGATATGCCCATATCCCACGTCAAACAGTGCTGCCGCCATCACCATGAAATCGACGGCCGACTTGCTCATGATTTGGGGTACGACCGGCATCCCGGAATTGATTTGAGGCAGAAGATCCCTGAGATATTTCGGTTTGACGCGCGCCGCGGAAACCGTACTGATGAAAGGCGCAACAGCCCAATCAATGCCGCCGTAAACCTGGTCAAAGACATTCCGAAAAATCGCATCAGTAACGCCTTTAAGCGGCGCCAGACAGATAGTGGCTGTCATGCCCCGCCTAAAGCACATAGCGGCGGTATAGCATCTCCGCCCGCAATGAAGCCTTGTAAACACGGTCGCTCAACAGTGTTTTAAATTTGAACCAATTCAAATCCGATTTTGAACGAAATCCGCACAATCTGGCATCTTCGGAAAGGGGCTTGGCTGCAGATCCGATGCGGGCGGCCCGGACAAGGCCGTTATCAACATAAAACACCCAATGTCGGCCGATATGCTTTTTGAACTCGGGTGCGAGATCGATGGTCATCATTTCGACCGAGCCCTTGCCCATTTGCCGCGACGTGATGTTGCCAACCACCCTGTTTGCAAAATAGACCTGGGGCTGCGCAATATTTGGTCGCCCGTCAAACATCACCTCCACATCCGGCTTCGATGATGCCGCGTCACATCCGACGAGCCATAGCAATACCAGGCCCAGAGTGCCAAAAAGTTGCATCCGATGGTTTTGAACGTTCATGGCTGCACCCGTCATTATCCACGTTGCCGGTTCAATGGATTCGCACAAAAGTTTCGAAGGTCTGACCTTCTCCCCTACCACAGGCATCGACGCAAAGGCAAATATCAAGTGAACCGGCTCATCCCATCTGCAGGGCCGCAAATTTTTGGCGGCAACCGGCAACGTCTTGTATAGGCACATCATTGACGGTAAACTGAATCATCTGAACGCAAACCGATAACATCGGGAGGTGCCGATATGTTTAAAACCATCATAGCGGCAGTAGATGGCTCCGAGCGCAGCTGGCAGGCGCTGAAATACGCTCAAAGCCTGGCGGCCCACTACACCGCCAAATTAATCTTGGTGCACGCGTACCCTCATACATCCGATTTGCACGATTTTGAAGGCTACGAAAAGCTGCTCGCACAGCGCAAGGACGCCGGCGAACACATCATAGACACCGGCCGTCGAATCATTGATGACAACAGCATTGAATGGGAATTCGATCTGCTCGAAGGGCCTGCCGCCGACGCCATTTTATCGGTGGCCGAAGTGCGACATGCGGATCTGATCGTCATGGGCACAAGGGGCATGGGGGCCATAAAGGGATTGCTGTTTGGCAGCATTGCCGCCAAGGTCTCCCATTATGCCCCCTGCTCGGTAATGGTCGTACGATAGACCCACGGCTCAAAGGCCATGTGATATTCAATGACGGATATCACATGCCTTTGGAATGGCAGGTTGCCAATTCAACAGGGTTCTGCTAAGCAGGTTGTTGCTGAATTACCAACTATTATCGCACGTTAACTTGACGGCGCCTCTGTTGTCTGTTCTAGTGTTTGCCAGGTACGCCTGCGAAACCAACCACTCGCATAAGGATAACGATCATGGATCCGCTGTCGTTCATCAATCTGGAACAAATATACGGTGCCCATAACTACAAACCCTTGGATGTGGTATTATCCGAAGGCCGGGGGGTCTGGGTATGGGACGTGCAGGGACGGCGCTATCTCGATTGTCTATCCGCCTATTCGGCTGTCAACCAGGGACATTGCCATCCGACAATCGTTGCAGCCATGATCGACCAGGCCCGCAAACTGACACTGACTTCCAGAGCCTTTCGAAACGAACAACTGGGTCTTTTCTACAAGGAGTTATGTGAATTAACGCATTCCCACAAGGTGCTGCCCATGAACAGCGGTGCGGAGGCCGTGGAGACAGTGATCAAAGCCACCCGCAAATGGGGATATCAAGTCAAAGGCGTACCTCCGGATCGGGCGGAGATGATCGTTTGTGAAAACAACTTTCACGGCCGTACCATTACCATTGTCAGCTTCAGTACCGATCCTGCAGCCCGTCAGGATTTCGGTCCTTTCACTCCGGGCTTTAAAACGATCCCATTTGGAGATGCCTCAGCACTGGAGGCTGCGATAACCCCGAATACAGTCGGCTTTTTAGTGGAGCCGATTCAGGGAGAGGCAGGGGTGATTATTCCGCCTCCGGGATACCTGCAACAAGCAAAGGCGATCTGTCAGAAACATGACATCGTTCTGATCCTGGATGAAATTCAGACCGGTTTGGGGCGCACCGGCAAACTGCTGGCAGAAGAACATGACGGCATAGAGGCCGACTTGACACTTGTCGGCAAAGCGCTGTCCGGCGGATGCTATCCGGTTTCAGCCGTGTTGTCCAATAGCGAGGTCCTGGGCGTTCTGCGTCCGGGCGAGCATGGAAGCACATTTGGCGGGAACCCTTTGGCCTGTGCCGTGGCCCGCGCGGCAATTAAAGTTCTAATCGAAGAAGACTTGATTTCGAATGCCGCTGCAATGGGGGACTATTTCATTGAAGGTCTGAAGCGGATTGACAGCCCCATCATCAAACAAATACGGGGCAAAGGACTGATGATCGGCGTTGAATTATTTCCTGAGGCGGGCGGTGCCCGCAAATACTGCGAATCGCTGATGACGCTTGGATTGCTGTGCAAAGAGACGCATGAGCATACGATCCGATTCGCCCCTCCTCTGGTAGTCAATCGGGAAGAGATCGATTGGGCGGTGGAACGGATTCAAAGGGCGTTAAGGTGAACGAAGAAACGGCGTTCTTAATACAGAAAAGGAGTAAAGCGTGATCAAAGATTTTCTTCACATAGACGATTGGACAAGGGAAGATATCATTGGCGCTCTTGATTTGTCTTCTGAAGTAAAAACAAAATTAAAAAACCGGGAGAACTACCTTCCATTCAAAAACCACACCATGGCAATGATATTTGCCAAGCCGTCCGCCCGAACCCGGGTATCATTCGAGACCGGATTTTTCCGCTTAGGGGGCCACGCACTTTTTCTGGGACCCGCAGAAATCGATTTAGGCAAACGGGAACCGGCTAAGGATGTCGCCCGCGTCCTTAGTGGATACAACGATTTGATCATGGCGCGCTTATTCGACCATTCCCAGATCATGGAGCTTGCTCAATACGCCGATGTACCGGTCATCAACGGACTGACGGACTACAATCACCCCTGTCAGATCATGGCTGACATATTGACAATTCAGGAGCAGCGCGGACATCTGGATGACTTGAAAATTGCTTATGTGGGAGACGGCAATAACATCGTCCATTCCTGGCTGCGTCTGGCGGCGCGTTTGCCCTTGCACCTGTCCGTAGCGTGTCCCGAAGGCTATCAACCCGATCCGGACACCGTTCAAATTGCTGCCGACGCCGGCATATCGGAAATCGAGATTCTATCGGATCCCCAAAAGGCGGTCGTTTCGGCCGATATTGTATATACCGACGTTTGGGCCTCCATGGGGAAAAAACACGAAATGGAAGAGCGGCAGGAACGATTCAACGGCTTTACCGTCACAATGGAACTGATGGCTCGGGCCAAACCCACAGCCAAATTCATGCACTGCCTTCCCGCTCAGCGAGGTTTGGAAGTAACAGATCAGGTGATGGAATCGTCGGCGTCCATCGTGTTTGCGCAGGCCCATAACCGCATGCATGCACAGAATGCGATCATGCTCATGGTCGCCGGAAAGGTATAGCTGACTCTCAGGAGGAAAGATGGTCGAAAAAGTGATTATCATGGGAGCCGCCGGAAGAGATTTTCACAACTTTAACGTCTACTTTAAGAACAATCCCCGTTATCGAGTCGTCGCATTTACGGCAACCCAGATCCCGGACATCGATGATCGGCGCTATCCACCGCAACTTGCCGGTGCCGATTATCCGGACGGCATCTTGATTTATCCCGAGCAGGAACTCGTTGAATTGATTCGAAAGCACCGCGTTGATCTTGTCGCGTTTTCCTATAGTGATATCGCTCACGAGCAGGTCATGCACAAAGCCTCCCTGGCCATGGCCGGCGGAGCGGATTTTATCCTGATCGGCGCCACCTATACCATGCTGCGATCCTCGAAGCCGGTTGTGTCGATTGGCGCCGTCCGTACAGGCTGTGGCAAATCTCCAACCACGCGGCATGTTTGCAAACTGTTGCAGAGCATGGGCAAACGCGCCGTTGTGGTTCGCCATCCGATGCCATATGGCGATCTGACAGCACAAGTTGTTCAACGCTTTTCTTCTTATGAAGACATTGCATCCCAGCAGTGTACTATCGAGGAGCGGGAAGAGTACGAGCCCCTGGTCGATCTTGGTATGGTCGTATACGCGGGTGTCGACTATGAAAAAATCCTTCGCCGGGCCGAAACGGAAGCCGATATCATTGTCTGGGACGGCGGTAACAACGACACGCCGTTTTACTTTCCGGATGTTCATCTCGTTGTTTTCGACCCGCTGCGCGCAGGCCATGAAAGACGTTATTTTCCCGGTGAAACCAATATGCTGATGGCCGATGTCGGAATCATCAATAAAGTGGACAGTGCCACGCCGGAACAGATCGAGCTGGTCCGCCGTAATATTTTGCGCTTTAATCCGAACGCAGATCTCGTATTGGCAGAGTCGGCCGTCATAGCCGATCAACCGGAGCGCGTGAGCGGAAAACGTGTTCTGGTGGTGGAAGACGGCCCCACCCTGACTCACGGAGAAATGAAATATGGCGCCGGGCTGATTGCGGCTCATCGTTGGGGTGCCGCCAATGTCGCCTCCCCAAGGTCCTGCGCCGTGGGCAGCATGCAGCAGACACTGAAGCAATACCCCCATATCGACCAGGTGATCCCGGCGATGGGATACAGCCCGCAACAGATCAAGGATCTTGAGGCGACCATCAACCAGTGCGACTGCGACCTGGTATTGTTTGCGACGCCTATCGATCTGCCCAAGCTGGTGCACATCAACAAACCCCATCTGCGGATCCGCTATGAGTACCAGGATCACGGTGCGCCGACACTCGAACAGATCCTGAAAAAACGGTTGAAGCCGGCCTCCCCTAAAAAACGATAAGGAAATACCGATGGCACGCAAGCAACAGATTCTGCTGGTTGCCTTAGGCGGCAACGCCCTGATCCGCAAAGGGCAGACCGGCAGTATCGACGAGCAGTTCATCAACCTTGCCGTACCAATGGCACAACTGGCCAGGCTGTCTCGACGTTTCAAATTGATTATCACCCACGGCAACGGCCCTCAAGTCGGCAACCTGCTTCTGCAACAGGAGTCCTGCAGAGAAGTCCCCAGACTGCCGCTCGAAATACTGGTGGCTCAAACCCAGGGACAGATCGGTTACATGATCGAATCCGTACTGGATGCGAAACTGATGGAAATGGGTATTAAAACGGCCCAGAAATTTGTCAGTTTGATCAGCTATGTGGTCGTAGATCCCAAGGACCCCGCGTTCAGCAACCCATCCAAACCCATCGGTCCGACATTTACCAAAGCACAGGCCGATGCATTGCCCTATCCGACACGCAAGACGGCCAAAGGTTATCGCCGGGTGGTGGTCTCACCAAAACCGGTTACGATCGTTGAAAAACGCGAGATCAGACGGTTGATCGAGATGGACTTCATTGTCATCTGCTGCGGCGGCGGCGGGATACCGGTGGTGCGCGACGGCAGAGGTTTTTCCGGCGTCGATGCCGTTATCGACAAGGATCTGGCCAGTGCCAAACTGGCTGATGAGATTGGAGTCGATCTCTTTATCATCGCCACGGATGTGCCGGGGGCGGCCGTGCATTACGGAACAACCCGGCAGCAATACCTGCGTGAAGTTACCTTCTCTGAAGCCGGGCGTTATCTTGACGACGGCCAGTTTCCACCGGGATCCATGGGCCCCAAGCTCCAGGCTTGCATGGCCGCCGTCAAGGCGGGTGCCAAACGGGCTGTCATTACACATCTGGCGGACATCGAGGCGGCCGTGGCAGGCAAAGCCGGTACACGGGTCATTCCCTGAAGTGTCCTTCAAATATTTTTCTTCTCCCACGTTTCGAGCCGTTGCAGGGTCAAAGCGATGAACCGGTCAGGATCGTTGATCAGGAGATCCCTTTTTTCGGGCGGTATCTCCAAGTGTTCGGAAAGATGCCTTTCCGACCAGCGGATCAGGTGGACCATGGTATGGATCAGATCCTTGCCCCTGGACGTCAGATAGTAGAATTTCTGTTTGCGGCTTTCCGGATGGGCCGTTGAAGTGATGAGACCGTTTCCTTCCAGTTTTTTCAACCGGTCAGAGAGGATGTTACTGGCGATTCCTTCCGGACCGGCCAACATTTCCTTGTATTCATGAATCCCCTTAAACATCAAGTCGCGGATGACAAGGAGTGTCCAGTGATCGCCGATGATATCCAAGGCGCAGGCCACCGGGCATCCGGAATGTTCCATATGGGTCTTTCTTTTTGTCATATTTTTTACTTGCATTTTAAAATTGATTGTGACTATTGTCAAAATCACTTGCATTATACAATTAATTATTTTTAATGTAAAGCTTTCAAGGAGTCTGACATGTTTTCAAAATACATTCTTGCCACTGCCAGCTATGTCGTAATCAGTTTTGCCCTGGCCTACCCGTGGCATTTAATCTGGTTTCATGATCTCTATAGAGAGCTCGGCGCCGTCACCCGGCAGGAGCCGATTGTGCCGCTGGGGATTATGACAATGGTTATCCAGGGGGCGGTGCTCGCGTATTTCTACCCCTTCTGGTACAGGGGCGGCAATCCGCTCTGGGCCGGTATCCGATATTCGATGATCATCGGCTTGCTGATTTACACGGTCATGGGCTTTGCCACAGCAGCCAAATTTGAGATCAACCCGATAGCGACCTTTCTGACATACCACACGGTCTTTCAATTGCTGCAGTTCACAATTTCCGGGGCGGCCTTGGGTCTGATATTCGGTCGAAAAAACAAGGAAGCGGAGGAGACGCCTCACACACAACCCATGGGATTGCAGATACGATGAGCTACGATTTGACGACATGTAAAATCCTTCGGGAAGATGGTGTGGAGCTATCGACAATGATGAAATCGCCCTGTCTGCGGTATAAAGGGGATTTTCTGGCCTCATTTTTTGATAGGGAAGAAGCGCTCATTATCAAGGTCTCCCCGGAACGGGTCAATGAGCTGATAGCAGCGGGCAAGGGGATGGAGTTCAATTTCACCAAAAAGCGTTTCAAGAAGTGGGTGCTGATCCCCATGACATTTAAAGATGAATACGAATCGTACATCTATGAAGCGCTTGAATATGCAAAGAAAAAATAAAGGCCCCGATATTGGTCCAAACAGATTTGTTGACAACCAACACCGGTCCATCAACTACCACACATGGTGATTTTCTGGCTACCACCATACTGCATATGGTATTTGGCACAAACAGCCCGCAATAAGGACCGGCAGACGCTCCGGAGGTTGCCGCCCTTTTATATAATCCCGCGATGCATCGACCCGGCCGTTGAATTGATCACCGGAAGCGCCAACGACACTAATCCTCAATTATTTTCGATATTTACAGTCAACTTCTCGGCTGAAGGGGCCATTATCGAGCCGTTCATATAGGTTCGGTCGAGCCGTCCCGGGACGACCGGCACCGTATCCATCTCCGGCGGTTGGAAGCTGTAGACGCGTTTTAGAAAATCCATGGTAATTCGGAAGGTTGCCCCCCAAAGCACCTCCCTGCCCTGCCGGCCCTGGTGGATAAAGCAGGGGAAATCCTCTCTGCGCTGCTTCTCGGCACCGTCTGCATCAAAGTGCAGCCGGTAGCGGCCATAGCGATGTCTCTGCATCAAATGCCGCAAAGGGATCATCACGATACGCTCAACCTCCCAATTGGGCTGCAGACCGTCAATGGCTGAAACCCAGCAAGCGAGTGGATAGATCGAGCGCTTGAACATGATTAACGGTTGCACCTGCAGCGGCCCCAGAAAAGTGACCCGCAGCGGATTGAGACGCATCTCTTCCCAAGCCTCGCGAAGGCCGGTGCCAAGCGCCAGTGATAATCCATGCGCCAGTTGCAGATCTTGATCTTTCCAGTGACGCCAGGAAGGCCATCTGAACAATGGCGAAAATGGCCAGCGCAAGACCTGGGAGAGCAACCTGTCGAGCGGCTCGACACTGCCGCCCGGACAACATAGATCACCCGGCTGAATGACCCGTTGCGACCGTTTATTGAGTATCAGGCAGGGTTCAGGGGCGCTTTCCCCATCGAAGCGATACCGGCTCAATATAAACATGACAGCCGATCCGCGGGTTTTATTGCGCATATTGAGAACGCGCCAATCCATCGACAACCCATCGCCATTCAATTTATCGCGGATGTAATGGATTATCGTATCATCAGACGATGCTGCCGGTTGCTTCTGGTTTTGGATCACATCTGCCCGCCTTTCGGCCAAAAAGGCTGTGTTGACTTTAAAGCCTAAAGGATTAGGTTTCAAGGAGATCTTCCATTGGCCATACAATAACAAGGGAGGCCGACATGTCAAAAAAAACCAAGACTGACGCAACACAGTGCTGCTCTATGGATAAGCAGCGTCTTATCGACGATATTCGAAAATGCGATTTCTGTTCAACCAGTTGGGAGTCGCACCACCGCTGCTTGAGTACTGCCGCAAAGCGCAGCGGCGAGCGCTCACGGGCATGCCTCATGTCATGAACCATCGAAAGCAGCCTGACAACAATCGAGAACCAAGCCCGGCATTCGTGCCGGGCTTTTTTGGAAGGGAAGTTGATTGCCGGTAAATGTCAATAAACACTTTATTGGTCTCGCTTCGTTTGAAATGCTGGCAATGTTCCGGCGGGGACTTTTCTATGCCTATCTGACGATTTATTTGCGCCACTTCCTTGGATTGAGTGTAACAGGAACAACATTGTTCGCAACACTACCCATGGTAGTTAACATACTGTCGCAAGGCCTCATATGGGGTCGCATCTCGGATCGATACCAGGTGAGGCGCTCCTTGATCATCATAGGCGAATTACTGGCCGCCTTGGGTACGGTTGCTGTATGGTACCTTCACCGCACAACCGATACGCCCGCCAATGCAGGGTATATTCTGATTTTCGGTCTTACGGCCATCGAGTTTTTCTGGTCGATGTCCAATATCAGCTGGTCAGCCTTGATCGCGGATCTGTATCCCCAGAATGATCGAAGCTGGATTCAGGGGCGCCTTACCAGTTTGGGCGGAATCGGACGCGTCGCCGGTATCTTGATCGGGGGCCTGATCTATGACGGCTTCGGTATGCACTTTCCGGGATGGGGGTTCCATCATGGAGCGCTGTTTTTCGTCGCTGCCGGTATCATGTCGGCCTCAACCCTGCCGCTGCTTCTGCTCCCGGAGGGCGGAATCGGAGAAATATCCTATGGAACCAAGGTCCCTTCGAAGCAAAAGGCCCCGGCAACCGGTTCCGTTCGAGAAAGCAGGATGTTTTTGATTTTCCTGACAGCGATGACACTGATTAATTTCGGGCGCAATTCCATCGCCATCATTTTCCCGCAATACCTGTCGGCAGCCACCGGCCCCGCCTTGAACAGCATGTCGCTGAGCTATGTTCTCAATACACAATCGCTGTCTGTGATTCTATTTGGCTGGTGGGTGGGCTGGCTCTGCCGTCGACTGGGAACCAACACCACGCTTGTTTCGGCGAGCGTCTCAGCCGTTGCCGCAATGTCTGTCCTGGCCTGCACAACCTCCATACCGGCGATCTATTTAGGCAGCTTTCTTCGCGGCATCGCCGATGCCACGATCATGGCCGCCTCCTACGAAATAGCGGCCTCCCTGATCCCGTCGGCACATCGTGCCCGCCGTTTTGCCTGGTTTAACGCCACTTTTTTTCTAAGTTGGGGAGTGCCGGGCACGCTGATTGCGGGACCGCTGGTGGATATTCTGATCTCCGGTGGCAGCAGCGAGGCGCTTGCTTACCGCATATCCTTCGCCGTCGCCGCTATCATCACCGCTGCGGGACTGCTGGTTCTCGGTATCCTCCTATACAGCAGGCGCCGAACGATCGCCCGAAAAACATCGCTAGCGCAACCTTAATAACCAAACACCCCAGATCGTTGGTTGTGTTTTTTCTCCTTTCTCAATTAGTTGGATCAATAACCGTGCGGGCGCAGGCCAATATGTTTACGATTCTATAACCAAGAATAAGGTGTTTCGCATTAGAGCCGGTCAGAGGGCCAGCCGACCCGCCGCACCGGCAAGGATGGCAAGCAACCGTAAGATGCGCTGCGGGCGGGCCGCAAACTCGCTGCGCTCAAACAGTGCGGCCCGCTTGTCCTCCGCTGCATCTAACGCTTGCTAAGCCACCCTTGCCCAATGTGCGGCAGGTCGGCTGGCCCTCTGACCTCCGGTTTAGAAGATGCGCGAGGCAAGTTCCCATTTCCCCTGTTTGGGTTATAGGTCAGAAAGATGTTGGCCAGGTAGACCTTTGAATTTTGTTCTTCTCCAAATTAATTTTGTAAAAAAAGCCCTCAGCCAGCGGCTCGTTGCAGTTAAAAAATATCCTTAGCTTAACACTTTAAATATGACACTCGACTTTCGGCTTTCGTCACAGCTCGGCAGGAGGTGCCCCCAGCGGGTGGCTTGCGCCATTTCAGCAGTGAATTTTAGTGTCACTTAGACGCAGCGAAGGAGCTGCGCCCCGCACTGTTTGAGCGCAGCGAGTTTGCGGGGCGCCCGCTTGTCCCGTCTGGTCTTCAAGCGGGGCAGCGCGTCTTAGTGACACTTAAATGATGCTGCGTGTGGCGCAAACCACCCGCTGGGGGCACCGGCTCATGAAAAGCGAAAGTTGCGTTTGTCCCTTGAACGCTATCCTGATTATCCTTTGAACACTTTCATTCCTTGGGGGCCGTCCTGCACGACATAGCCCATCTCCTGAAGCTTGTCGCGCAGATGATCGGATTCGGCCCAGTTTTTATCCGCCCGGGCCTGCTTGCGGGCATCGACAAGTTTCTGAATCTCATCGGGAAGGGCTCCACTGTCGCTGACCTTGTCCAGATCCAGCCCTAAAACATGATCGTAGGCCAACACCGTCGCCAGCTTGACGCCGGCATCCAGTTCGGATTTAAGCAGTTCCTGCACTACTGCCAGAGCCTGCGGCATGTTCAGGTCGTTGTTGACGGTTGCTTTGAATTTACTATGAAAAGCCGGATCAACCTGTGTGGGCTCACCCGCGTCGGCAAGGGCACGCACCTGGTTGCGCAGATGCACCAGGCCGTTGCGCGCCCCTTGAATGGCCTCATGGCTATACTCCATGGGCTTTCGGTAATGGGTTTGAAAAGTTGCAAACCGATATGCCAGCGGATCGATGCCTTGATCGACAAGGCTTGCTTCCAAGGTCAAAAAATTGCCTTCGCTTTTGGCCATCTTTTTTCCCCCGGCTATGTTCAAAAACTCTCCGTGCATCCAGAAATTGAAGAACGGCCTGCCGGTCGCTGCCTCTGACTGCGCAATTTCATTGGTGTGGTGAACATCGATATGGTCGGTGCCGCCGCAGTGAATATCCAACTGGTCTTTCAAATACTTCATACTCATCGCTGAGCATTCGATATGCCATCCAGGAAATCCCTTACCCCAAGGCGATTCCCATTCCATCTGACGCTGAACCCCCGCAGGAGAAAATTTCCACAAAGCAAAATCGGTTGCGTTTTTCTTCTCTGGATTTTTTTCCACTCTGGCGCCTTCGACCAGGGCATCCAGCTTCTGATGAGACAACTTTGCGTAGCCATCAAATTTGGATGTATCAAAGTAAATACCGTCACTGGTCTGATAGGTGAAGCCTTTGGTTTGCAGCGTTCGGATGAGCCCGATCTGCTCACCGATGTTTTCGGTGGCCTTGCACCAGATGGTCGGCTCCAGGATATTCAGCCTCCGGATATCCTTCCGGAAGGCCTGTGTATAATATTCGGCGATTTCCCAGGCGCTTTTGCCCTCTCGTTGGGCGCCTTTTTCCAGTTTGTCCTCGCCCATGTCCCGGTCACCGGTCAGATGCCCCACATCGGTGATGTTCATGACGTGTTTCACTTTAAAGCCGTTCAATGTCAGCACCCGTTTCAGAACGTCCTCAAAAATGTAAGTCCGCAGATTCCCGATATGCGCATAATTATAGACGGTCGGCCCGCAGGTATAAAGGCCTACCTGCGGCGGCCGTACTGGTTCGAAACGTTCCTTGCGCCGCGTCAGCGTATTAAATAGTATCAATTCCATATCCGCCCTTTTCTGAGGTTCATCCCCCGTATCCCCCGCTGTCGGACCGACCAGCGTCCGGAATATCCGGATAGTTTATCCGGTAGGTTAGCAAGATGGTTTGGTCCTGCAGGCATCGGACATCCTTCAGCTTCAGATCGAGGTCCAGCGGTTCGGCAAACAAGGACAAGCCCCGGCCAAACAGCTTCGGCGCGATGGTCAGGTAAAGCTCATCAATCAGACCGTCGCGTACGAACAGAGAGTTGATGGTCGCCCCCCCCGCAAGCACGACCGATTCAAACCCTTTCGAGTTCAAGTCATCCAGCAGCGACCTGGGGCTGCCGCTCCAGAATACCAGATTTTCAGCCGATTCGTACTGCTCGGGCCTGCGCGTCATGACCACATTCAAACGTCCCGGAAGAGCTCTGCCGATGGTATCGAAGGTGCGGGATCCCATAACAACGACACCCGCCTCCTGGCTCACACGCTTGAACATGCGTTTGTCCTCACTGCACGTCCAATCGGGAAAATGGCTGTTTGTCCGCCCGATCATGCCGTCCGCTGTCATGGCCATGATAAGTATGACTTTCACATCAATTCCTTCAACCGTATGGAAGTCCGCGTCCTTTCAAAATTGGCATCTTAAAAAGGTAAGGTTCGTTTGTCAATCTTTGACCATAAGCTATCGTTATTTAATAAAAAAAACTAGCGAAATCTGACCTTTGGCATCTCATGGGATCGATTGACGTGTCAATGGCCGTTTATGGTTCGGTTGAAGTTATTTTTGCGTCAACCCTTAACTTTTACAGCGCATCACCCGATAATATGGCAGATCGTTGAAGCATCTCTCGCTGCAGTTTATGCCAGCAGGATCTGGAAACAATCTGCCAGTCACGACATCCATTTAGCGGCGGCAGAAGATCGGCACTTAGAAAGGATTCGCAATGAAGGTTGCTTGCAACAACTGTGGTCAATCATACAATCTTCCCGATGAACGGCTGCCTCAGGGCCGCAAGGTCAATTTTCCCTGTCCGGCATGCAAGAGCAAGGTCACGCTCGATCTTCGCTCACCTGAAAAGGAAGAAGGGGCATCGGAATCAGATAGGCAAGTGTTCAAACCGTTGGCTGAAACATCTGAATCGGCGCTTGCCGGAGAAGATCTGAAAAAAAAGATCCTGCAGAGCGTCAAGGACCTGCCGCCGATGCCCAAAGTGCTGTTTAAAGCACGCGAAGTTATGGCCGATCCTAAATCGAGTTTCAAAGATGTGGCGGCAATCATCGAGACCGATCAGGCCATTGCGGCACGTGTTCTGAAAGTGGCCAACTCCGCTTACTACGGCCTCAGTGGAATGGTCAATTCCATCCATCAGGCGACGGTGGTGTTGGGCCAGCAAACACTCGAACAAGTCATCACCATGGTATCATCCTCGAGTTTGCTTGGCAAACGCTTGAAGGGCTACAACTTAAATGCGGGTGTACTGTGGAAACACAGCCTGGCGGTGGCTCTCGGTTCGCGAATGATCGCGGCGAAACGGGCGCCGG
Organism: Desulfobacteraceae bacterium; assembly: GCA_050291625.1. GTDB lineage: Bacteria > Desulfobacterota > Desulfobacteria > Desulfobacterales > Desulfosarcinaceae > JARRKU01. Next base: position 16,345 of record JBNKKC010000093.1, on the reverse strand, counting down.
CACTCGAAAGCGACGCTTTTTCAGTGGGTCTCATCCATGATGCGGGCAAATTGGCCCTGAACAAATACCTGGAGCAGAAGAAACAGGAGGTCCAGCGTTTTTTCAATGACCACTCTGCATCGTCTCTGCTGGCGGAACGCCATGTCCTCGGTTTTGATCATACTGAAATTGCAGAGGATTTATGCCGGAAATGGAAACTGCCGGACAGCCACGCCGAAGCCATGCGATACCACCACGACCCGGTTTCTTCAGGTGATAATCAATTGGCACATGTGATTTATCTGGCGAACTATCTGGCAAAAGAAGCCGGCTATGGCAGCGATCCCTGCGCAGACGTCACACCTCTGGAAGAGACAAGCCTGAAGGCCCTGACGCTCAAGCAGGCCGATATCGAGGATCTTTCCGCCGACCTGTCAGCAGCAGTGGAAGAGATCACGGCAAGCCTCAACGCCTGAGGTTCGTGAAAAATTCAGTACCGCCAGGTTTTTCACTTTCCATCTATTGCATCTTATCTCCATTTTTGAGATGATCTGTCTCGAAAGACTTCATCGTTGGAATGCTATTTTTTCGAAAGAAAGGAATCGGCAATGCCACAGTCTGCAACACTGCTCAGCGCGAAAGAGTTTGCCAGGAAAGCCGGTATCTCGGCCGGCACCGTTTCCAAATGGCTGCGAAGTGGGAAGTTAAAGGGAAAGAAGCAAAGCGGCAAATGGTTGATTGAGGCCAGCGAATTGAATGCCGTCGGGGGGACCCAATCCCTTGATCCGAAGAAAAAATCGACCGCAAAAAAAGCTGCCGCCGAACCCCGGGCCGCAGTGCCGAAAACGACATCTTCCGCAAAAACCTACTCGATTCAGGAGTTCAGCGCAATGACCTATTTGACTGAATTCGGAATCCGCAAATGGATCAAAGAGGGAAAACTCTCATATACCCGGGATGAATCCGGCCAGCCTCGCATCGATGCGTCAAACCTGGAAAATGCTTCAATGAAACACCTGATAAGAGATTGAACCGCTCCAGAAGTGGTTTTAAAAGCTTCTATTGAATCAAGCCGGTGTACACAAAATAGCCGTATGCACCGACGCACGCCAGACCGATCAAACGAGGAAGCCTTCCCAGGAAAGCGACGCACAAGAAGTGCACAATGCATGCGGATACGATAATCAGCACGCTGAGATCCAGGTATTCGGGAATCTCGATCTGAGAAAACAGAACGAACAGGCCAATGCACATGGGGATGCAGATATGGCCGTCCCCGATCTGTGAACTGTAAACGATATCGGCCCGCTTGGCGTATGCATAGTAGCATGCGAGAAGCCCGTTCGGCACCACCATCAGGATGCCGCTCAGCCATCCAAGATTGTCAAAAACCAGCAAGCCGGCTCCAGTCTTCGGAATCCAGGCGACGAGACGCTCGATTGCTGCGAAAACGCCCAATCCACCGACAATCACCAGGATGGCATCGCCAATCACGGACCAGCTGACGGAATGCCCGCGCTGAACATTTTGTTTGAATATGTCGAACACATGAAACGCCTGCCAGAAAATAAACACGCCTGCCAAAACCAGCCCATCACCGAATTCGAGACGGCCATCCCGCGACAGAGCCCACAAAACGCCGGTAAAAAATAGAGCGGCCAGCAAGGTCAGGAGCAGAGAGAGTCTGTTGAGCTGATGGGTTCTGCGTGGGGCGCCGCCGATGCCGCCTTTTCTTCCGGGGAAAACGATCAATCCCCATACCAGGGCGGGTAGACCCAGCAGCAGGGTCAGATTCGTCACGTTATTGACCAGGCAGTTCTCAAGGACAAAGACCCCTTTTCCGCCGGACCGCCCCATGACAAATGCGAATGACAGATTCGAAAATCCGGAAGCATAAGGCATGATCAGTGTTCCAAGCACTGTTCCCGCCAGTCCCTTTCGCTCCATGACACCCAGCCGCCAGATCATCAGAAAAGATCCTCCGATGAAAACCAGCAATGACATCCACGGGTCCAATCGATCGAAAAAGGTCCAGAGGGTCGCTAAACGACTCCAAAGTCTATCGATAGTTACAGGCATGCAGATGGTTTACCACATATTAAAAGCTATGCGTCTCTTCGACAAGATCACCCCAGCGGCGCTGCAATTGTTGGTAGTCCCGGATCAGCGCTTCGATACGATCCACGTCTTTACGGGCGATATCGAACTTTTCCGCATATTCGTAAACACGCTGTTTTTCCGGCAACGAAAAATTCTTATCCATGGATGCCAGCATGATGGCATCTTTGATGACGACCAGGGCAGTCAGGCGGGAAATCGTTTGTTTGTCTATTAAAAAAGACTTGTCAGTATGCTTGAAAAAAAAATCGTAATCCAATCCCAGGCGATCCGCCTGTTTGCGCACGAATTCAAACTCGGGCGGCCCATTGTCCTTATCCGACTTGGCAATGGCTATCAGTATGCTCAAATAGGTGCGGGGATCAAAATCCCGGTTGCCTGCATCAACAAAGCTAAAGTCCATATCTCAAGCGCCTCCGTTTATTACAGTGAAAGCTTCACCTTTTGCGATTGCCCGTTTACTCCATGTCGAACTCTTTGAAATCAAACCAGTAGCCGGTGCGCATCACATAATCCAGTTCAGCTTGAACCGCCTCTACATGCGCATCTTCGATTTCAAGAAACCGTGCAAACATTTCCTGCATGTTCCCCGTGCATTCGGAAGTCATTTTCCTATAATATTCAGATGTTTGTATCTCAGCTTGCAGTGCATTGCTTAATAACTGTTGAAGCACGCCGCGGTGTTCCCGCGCTACGGTCTTCTTGAGCTTGTCCAATTGTTCTTGAAGCTGATCTGCACCGGGGATGGCCGAATGAAGGGGTGCCAGATCGATGTCGCCCTTTTGCTCTATCTCATTCAAACGTTTTGCCAGATAATCGAGATGATATTGTTCATCGTCCCGCAGCATTTCAAACACCCGTTTGCCGGCCGGGTCCGAGCACTCGTTGCATGCCTGTGCATAGATGTCCCGAATGTTGGCCTCCATCTCCATAGCTGTTTCGATAGCCGATTTCATACCCACCCCTGTCATCGTAGGTTGTGTTTAAGCAACTCCCAGTATTGCTTTAATCGATCGCTCATGGACTTGCGCATTTTTACCTTAAGCATCAGATCACCCGCCGGGGCGCCTCCTTGCCCGTCATGCCCCATGCCGGTCAATCGGATTGTCTGGTTCTCCCTGACACCGGGAGGAATTTTAACCACCAGCTTTTTATCTTTCGAAGCCAAATAGTAGGCATAGGGTAAGCCGTGACGTGCATCGTCCAAGTTGAGAAAGATGGTGTCATGAATATCTTTTCCACGCGTGGGAAACTGAATGCCTGTCATTTTATACACCACTTTTTTTGCCAGATCTCCAAACAGCGCTGTGCTGCGCTTCCGGCCCCCCGGAACCGGCCACGATCTTTGAAATACGTAGGCTTTTCCATTCAAACCCGATCCGCGCTTGCCAAATTCAACCCCGTCCCGCAGATGACTATCGTCGAAAAGATCGTCGAAGCCTCTGACACCGAATACACGTGAGAGTTCCTCGAATATCTGTTGAATATCGGAGCCGCCGAACAGATCCTGGGATGAATAGGTCTGCCGAAATCTTGCCTGGGCCGCATTCCCGTATTGCCGGTACATGGCATCATATTGCCGGCGTTTCTCAGGATCTGACAAAACAGCATACGCTTCATTGATTCGCTGCATTTTAGCCTGGGCGTCCATATCTCCGTGATTGCGGTCTGGATGATATTTCAGGGCCAGTTTACGGAATGCCTCTTTTATCTGTTGTGTCCCGGCTTCCTCGTCAACGCCCAATATCGTGTAATAGTTCGTCTGATCCATCACTATCCTTGCAGGCCACGACGATTTCGATCATGGCCAAATGGTTACGTTTCTTCTGCAGTCGAGTCCGTCAACGAACCTCGGCTCAAGAAACCATGCAAGATACCGATACCAAAGTGTCGGCCGTATCGGTCATATCATATTCGTTCAACAGTGAAATACAAGAGCTTATGAGGCAACAATTCATTATCTCGTTTATTCTGGCCACGGTCTTCGGCGTCGCCCTATTGATCAAACGCCACTATTATCCTGTGTTGAGCGGTCACAATGCCTACTATTTTTTTTCGATTTTCTGGATTTGTGGACTCTTAATAGCCATTTTCACCGTTCATTTGATCTGGCAGTCGACCACCTGTCGTCAACGCCCACAACTCAGAAAAACAACTGTTTTTTGGCCGAACCGGCGTAGAAGCTATCGTATTATATATCCGGATTTTGCCAGTCCAGTACTCGTAGTCGAACAGGCCGACAACCTGGCCAAAAGGAATTTGGAATATCCAGTGTTCGACCTGTCTCAGGATGGTATCTGTTTTTTGGATGATGGAAGTTTAGGATCGGTTGAATCAGTTCACGGGCATATTCGCTTTGAAAACGGCAATCGAATCGTTTTTTCTGGAAAACTGATTCGGCGGAAGCGGAGCCAGATCAGCATCCAATTGACACACCCCATCGACTGGTCTGTTATCTTGGAAGAACAGCGCCGTCTTTTGGCCATTCTTAAACCTGAATAATGACGTCGTTGCCGGCTTTAGCTCAATGCGTGCCAATTTTTGGTTCGACCTGACAAGTTTTGTCGCATTTTGCAATCCTTTTTTGCAAAATGCCATGAATATGGATCTCTTGTTCACTGGCGAGAAATGAAAGTTCTGTAATAACTAACCGTAATTTATATATATATATATTTTTACGGAAATTGTTACATTTTGGCATGCTGTGTGCATTTCATTTAACCGAAGCCTAACTTTTTCATCATCTTCCTCTCTTGTTCTGCGGGGTGGCGCCAAGCGCCACCCCGTCGCCCCTCGATTTCAATGATGAAAAAGATGCGGCGCACCAAACGGTTTCATTTTTTTGTTGAAACGAAAAACCCTTGCAAGTACCCATACAACCCGCCTGCCGCTTTTATCATGGCAGGTATTAACCGCTAACCATAAGTGACGGATAGAGCCCTGTTGGAAGTGTAACGTTCTGACAAATCCACTCACAAGCCCAATTTTAGCGACAACCTTCTTTTGCGGGTGATGCTTAAAAGCGTCACCCGCGCTCTTTTTACCGGATACCTTGAAGGCATATCTGGTCAGGACATAAACTTCAGCCGGGATGCAATCAACGTCTTTATCTGATGGATATGGTCTCTTTCCTGGGCGATGATACGATCCAACTGCAATCGCACCTTCGCATCATCGATAAATCCCTGGAGCATTTCATAGAAGACGACAGTGTCGTGTTCAAAAGCAATTGACTGCTCTAAAAAAGCATCAAGGTTCTTTGCCTTGGCTAGTTGGTCCGCTTCCAGTGAAAAAGTCTTATCTTTGACCATCTCCCTGAGCAAGCCACGGCCCATGCTCTCCATCTCGATCTGCTCTGGGTCTGAAATCTCCCGGCTTTGATCCAGATTTCGAAACCACTTGGCGTGCTGGTGCTCTTCGTTTGCCATACGGTTGAGCAAGTCGGCGAGCCCGGCGTCGCTGCAATTTTCAGCGGCTTCCCGATAGGTGGCCTCGCCATTTTGTTCGATTTGAACCGCGATATCGCATATATCGGCAATGGTAAACATAATCTCTCCCGCTTTCTATCCGATGTGCACGTACATATGTCAGAATCGATAACGAAGCCCCAGCCCGACAAAATTGGAACCGGCCATTATATTGTTGATGGCTCCGAACACGCTTGAACGATGATGTATCCGCATAAACAGGTCCCAGCTTGGTAATTTTGGGATCACAAAGGCCATTTCCACTAAAAAGTAGTAGAGCCATCTGGAGGTCTCGTCATCATCGGAATCTCTGATCTCCAACGGTGGATCCTCTGTGGCATAAGAAAAGCCGTTGCCAAAAGCAAAGCTTGTATCCAGATAGTCGTCCCATAAAAAGGGCAGCCATCGGAGTGTAAAAACTCCGTTGATCTCCTCATGGTCTTGATCGCCGGTATGCTTCGAAATCTGGGCCTCCAATTCGTATTGGATGATATCTTTGTAAACGCCCAGTTCCTTTCCCACTGAGGCGACGTGGACAAAAGAGGACTCTAACTCGGTATTAAAGCGGATAATCTCGTTGAAAGCCGTATCTGAATATTGCCCGACGTAATAGCTTGCAAACCACTGGTCATTCCTCTTTTCCTTGGCATCCGCGGGTCCGCCTATCAGGCATGGCAACAAGATGAGCGCCCACATGTATCTTAACTTTCGCACAATATCATCAATTCCTTTCCCGTGGCAGCTTCAGTTCGTCTTCTAAAACGTGTAGGTCATATTAAATGCCCCGAAATTGTGGCTTTTTTCCTGCTCTTCGAATTCCCTGGTTCTCATGATATAGCCATAGCTTATTTGAAGTGAGCCAAACCGCATGGCGATCCCGGTCATCAGATCTGCAACCAAAGGCTCCTTTTCAACACTGTGGCTCTCGTGAAACGTATTGCCATCCAGAAAAATATCTCTCAAAACGTAACGTCCATCGACGCTGGCGAACCAATGCACTCCATATTTGCTCTGAGAATACTCGTGGGCGACACCCTTGTTCGTATCACCAAGGTCGCATCCAGGCCGTATGGGGCAACTGCCGAAATTTCTGGGGACATACCAGCCGAATCTCACCTCAAAACCGGCGTTGGCATAGATCGCGACATTTCCTATCTGGCCTCCCAAATGAGGAATAAAATCGAATCCGATGCCATGCCATTGCGATGTCCGCCAAAGCCGCCACTTGGATTCGCAGATGGCCTCCAGTGCCAATTCATCGTCAAGCTGGTTATCCCAACCTCGGGCTCGATCGAAATCGAGCCTGTCGTGCACGAAGTCCTGTACTGTCTGGCCCTGTGAAAGAGGCCCGACGACTCCGATATCGATCTCCCAGACATCCCGCCTCAGCTCTTTTTGCGATACGAACCCGAAGCTGATATAGCTGAACCCGGCATAAGGTCGATCGTCTTCGATCAGTTCACTTTTTTTCGTATCTTCCGGTGTGTAGATGTTCTGACCGACGGAAATTGATGTGTCGCGCCGTGCTTGAGGATCGTTGATAAACGGCAGGTGGTCGATCATCCACTTGGTAAGCCCTCCAGAGGCTTCGCGCTCTTTGGTGTAGGTTTTGGCCCACGTTAATTTGAATCCGTTGGTGTAGTTTCTGTCTGTACCGGTAAATGCATCATTCTCCCAGTAAAGGGTAAAAGCGCTATCGGGATCTTTGTGATCTTCGTGCCCCCATACCAGCGGCGCGCTAATGTACGGCATCAATACAGGAATCCATAACAACGCATTGAATTTGAACAGTTTTCGGATCACCAACCAGCTTATCTGCACAATGACCTCACATCAGATGATCAATCGTACACAGCAATCGTATCAACCTTTTACCATAACCGTTTGGTGATGAACGTCAACCCCATCTTTTTCATGCAGCGTCAGGATTACTCTGATGTTGCCAATACTTTATCCAGCGCCTTCTTCAGCCGTAAAACGACCCTGCGGCGGCCAAGGCATGCAAGGAGACGCACGAAATCCGGTCCGACTCCCTGACCGGTTACAGCTGTGCGCACGGCATTGACCAGCAAGCCCGGCTTGATCCCTGTCTTGTTTAAAAAGTGCTTCAGCGCATCTTCAACGGTGCCGGGATCAAACATCTCCAGCCGGTCGAGTTCTTGTATCAGCGCAGGCATCCATTGTGCGATCGAAGCTGCGCCCGACAGGTGTTTTTCAAAGGCCTTGGGATCGATGTCGAATGTGTCGTCGAAATAGGCCCGTCCATATCCGACGAAATCTGTCAGCAGGTGAAACCGCCCCCGAATCAGATCCAAGGTGTCTGCGAACCATTCTTTGCGCTGCCCAAGCAAGTCGTCGGACCATATCCCGGCCTGCTTCAGTTGGTCCTCTACATATGGAATGAGGTCCTCTATCGGCATGGTGCGCAGGTAGTGGCTGTTGATACTGCGTAATTTCGGATCGGTGATGAATTCATCGGCATCGGCCTTGATATTGAATATCGAGTTGGTTCGGCCGATGCCTTTTAGATTGAAGGCCCTGATCAATTCTTGCGGGCTGAAGATCTCTTGGGAATCCGAGGTGGCCCATCCCAACAACACAAGAAAATTCACCATGGCCCACGGCAGAAAGCCCTTTTCGCGATAATAGTGAACGGCCACTTGCTCTCCATGCTTACGCTTTGAAATTTTGGCCTTTTGCGGATCGAGTGTTAACGACATGTGTGCGAATCGAGGCAACGGCGCGCCCAGTGCTTTGTATAGCAATATCTGCTTGGGTGTGTTGGACAAACCATCCTGACCACGAATGATGTGGGTGATGCCATCCCGAATGTCATCCACGGCATTTGAAAGGACATACAGCGGCTGGCCGTTGGCGCGAACGATGATAAAGTCCTCGATATCGGCATACTGTTTTTCGACAGGACCGTAAACCGCATCCTCAAAGGCGACGGCGCCTTCCTGCCTTGGCACTTTAAAGCGGATCGTATAGGCGCTGCCGTCAGCCTCCTTATTGGCAATCTGTTTGTCATTCAGGCGCCTGCAGGCACCATCGTATCGATAGGTTGTTTTGTTTCGCCGGGCCTGCTCGCGCTTGCGCTCCAGCTCCGATTTTGTGCAGAAGCATTTATACGCCGCCCCGCTGTTCACCAGCTGCTGCGCCGCATTACGGTGCTCTTCAATAAAATCGGTCTGACAATAGGGCCCTTGATCCCAATCCAGGCCGAGCCATTTCAAGCCGTTCAATATGCCGTCGATGGCGTCCGCAGTAGACCGATCCGCATCCGTATCCTCGATACGCAAAATAAATTTTCCGTTATGCTTTCGCGCGTATAGCCAGTTGAAGATAGCCGTGCGGGCTCCCCCAATGTGCAGATAACCGGTGGGACTCGGCGCAAATCGAACAACAACATCACTCATGTGCACTCCTTTTCATTCAATATCAATAACTTAAATCCAAGCTGTCAAGAGCTGCCAGATAGAAAAGCGCGCGTCCCGCCGCGATATGATCTGAATATCGCCCGTAAATCGTGGCGGATAGACGACGCCCCCCAGTCCTAAAAAGTATTCAGGCAAAATTGTCAATTGAATTCAACCCGACAGTTCTCTGACACCAGCGCTGAATTATGTTGCAGCGCTTCTCCAAATGAGCCGGCGGCAAAAGCTGAATCATTCGCACAAGCCGCCGGCCGGGGACATTGTCTGCGCACGTCACCACCGCGCAGCGGATTGTCCGCCTTGCCAGCCCGTTGAAATCAAGGTATGTAAGCACTCTCACTTTACGATGAATGGAGCCGTCATTGCAGATCATAAAACTCAAACGGATCATCGGACCGGACGATCCGGATACCGTCTGCGATGCGCTGGCGCTTCACAGCGGCCTGCCCAAGGGTCGAATCAAGAAGGCGATGAACTGCGGTGCGGTATGGCTTCAACGTTCCGATACCAAGTCAAGACGGATCCGCCGCGCGACGACTCGCGTTGAACCGGGAGATTGTGTTTCGCTTTTTTACGACGAATCGATATTGAGCCAGGTGCCGCCCCGTGCCCGCTGCATCCGTGACCTGACGGCTTACAGCGTATGGTTCAAACCGGCGAATCTGATGACCCAGGGTACGCGCTTCGGTGACCATGGGGCTCTGACCCGTCAAGTTGAGCGCCATTTTATACCGCAGCGCAAGGTGTTTCCGGTGCACCGCCTGGACCGCGAAACATCGGGACTCGTCATCATCGCCCACCACCGGCGATCCGCAGCCCTGTTGTCGGAAATGTTCCGGTCCCGCATGGTCCGAAAAACATACCGGGCCTGGGTCCTCGGTGATCTGGGATCCATCGGGAGCGAGGGGACAATCGACCGCCAACTGGATACGCGCCGAGCGGTGACGCACTATGCCATCAAACGGTTCGATGCACAGAAAAACCAGAGCCTGGTCCAGGTGACACCCGTCACCGGCAGGCGCCATCAGATTCGGCGGCATTTTGACATGATCGGCCACCCCGTCATAGGCGATCCGCGCTATGGCAATGGAAACAAGAACAAATCCGGCCTTCAGTTGACCGCCGTCGGCCTGGCGTTCGAATGTCCGCTGGGCAATGGCTCGATAAAAATGATAATTGACCACACAGACGCCACATGAATCCTTCCCTGCATTCCTATGATGCCGCCGTCATTGGCGGCGGCCCGTCCGGCGCCACTGCAGCCTGCTTGCTGGCAGGTGAAGGGTACCGTGTTGCCCTGATCGACAAATGCAGTTTCCCGCGCTCCAAACTTTGCGCCGGCTTGATCACATGGAAAACAGTCGACATCCTGAACCGCGTGTTTGGATATTCCCCCCGGCAGTTAATGAAACAGGGTATCATCATCCACACGAGCCGGGACTACCGCATTTATGCCCACGGGCATGAGATCGTGCGTCGCAGACTCGATTTTCCATTTCATTTCGTAAACCGCAGCAGCTATGATCATTTCTGGTTGCGGGCCGCACAGGATGCCGGGGCCGAACTCATCATCGGCCGCAGGGTCGTTTCCGTGGATGTGAACCAAAAAACCGTGGCCTTGGAAGGCGGAACGTTCCTTTCCGCGGACGTCATCATCGGTGCCGACGGCGTGTGGAGCACGGTCCGCAAAGCTCTTTTTCCGCAGGAGCGGTTCAAGCGACGATGGCTCTCGAACCTGGCGATGACCATTGAAACCAGTGCTTCGTCTCCAAGCCCCTATGCCTCTCTTCACTTCGGACATGTTGCCTGGGGATATGCGTGGCGCTTTCCAAACCCTGAACGCCAAATTGTTGGAATCGGTGCTTTGGACCGCCAACGCAATGCTTCCCTGGCTAAAGCTTTCCGTCAGTTTCTATCCTCCTGTACCCCGCCGCCTGTTTCGTGTGATGTATGGAAAGGCCATGCATTGCCGTTTGGCAACTATGTGGATCCGCCGGGTATGGGTCGAATCATGCTGGTCGGCGACGCCTGCGGCCTGGCCGACCCCCTGCTCGGTGAAGGTATATTTTACGCTCATCGCAGTGCCGAACTGGCTGCACAGGCTGTCCGGGCTGCAGATCACCATGGTAAGGATCCGGTATCACACTATCGGCGAAGCCTGAACCGACACGTACTGCGGGAGCTGCGCTGGATCAAATTCTATCGTAATCTTCTTTTTTTCGGCGGCCATAACCGCCGCTATCGGGGGCTGAAACTGTTCTTTCGACTGATGCCCGGCCGTCTCGAGGATGCGGTGCAGGGAAGAATATCGTTCGCCAGGCTGCTTCTGCCTAGAGTTAAAAAGGAACGGATCTAGAAGTGGTTTCAAAACACTTTACACTGGCGCAGCTATCGACACCCCTATCTGCTCAAGCTCAGCCTCGATGCAGCGCGCCCATCCTCTATTGGCCCGCGGATTTGCAGGGCTCGGGTGCGTGATTCTCCCCATGCACAGGCCCATGCCCTTCAGCGCGGCATCGATCCGCTGCGCGGCAAAGCCGCCGATACCGATAACATAATTTGGCTGCAAAGCCTCGATAGTCAACCGAAGCGCCTCGTCGCAAATCTCGAACAAGGGTTGTTTCTCTGTTTTCGGCAATTTATCCGGCGTGCGGTTGCGACCGCTCGACTCCATGAAAGCCAGTGGGCAATAGTTGGCCACCCAGAAGCGATCGAAAAAGCGATCCGGTGTCTGGAATCTCTCTTTTGCCCATCCCCAAAGCCGCCTTCCGCTGACTTCGCTTCTAGGACAATCGAATCCTTGAACAGGACGCTTGGGATGCTGGATTGACGGCACCTGGATCGGAACGTCGATGCCAAGCCACTGCCTGACCATCTGCACATCCCCGAACGGAATGCCGGTCTGCACCATGCCCCATGGCCCGGGATTCATGCCCACCAATACGATCTCTCTCGGCGAACCGGCATAGCGACGCCAATAACGATGGTACGCCGCACGGGCATATTCCAGAGGATTATAGACGCAGACGACCGGCGATTTAAATTGCAGCTCGGCCAGTCCTCCCAAAACGGCATCGATTCGCTTGTGGAACGTGTTCAGACGCATCAGCTCGGATTCTCATAAAACACATAACTGGTGCTGTAATCGCTGAATTCGAAATAGACCTTTTTCTCTCCGGCGTCCTTCTTGTAATTGAAATTGATATCCATGACACCATAGCCGAAGCGGTATGGACGCGGTTTCTGGTCATTCGTACCATATGCCGTCGAAATCTTGTCAATCCGGATAAACCTGCGGACCAGCTTGTCGCCGGCATATATATCAAGCACACCATCGGTTCCGGTCCAGTTCTGGATGCTCCGGCTGAATTTATTTTGAGTTTCCTGAGTGCAGCCCGACGCGACGGCTGCGGCCAAAAACAGAACCAAAATCAAGCAACGTTTCATTATTGTTCTCCCTTCTGTCATTTTTCCTCCGACAGGCTGTAAGGTTTCACTCTTTTTTTACGTCAGGCTAAATATTCCTTGTGTGCGACCGATATTAAGATTGAATCGCCGGGTATTGCCCTCCGGCGAAATAATAAGATGACAAGAGGCATCGCATGATAAACAAAAAGGCCAGATATCGTCTCCCCAAGTCGGTGGATGAAGCTGCCGAGCTTCTGCTCTCCGATCTCTTGCTTCAGCATCTACAAACGCTCATGCAAATGTCGGACGATGATTACGATCGCCTGTGTGAAAAACTGGCCCCATATCTGCTCGAAGAGTTCCAAATTTGGCAGGGCAATGATGACCTGCTGGACTCATGCTATCATTTCAGCGAGGATGAAACAGAAGATCCCACCCGAATCATTCTCAACCGCGTCAAGAAAATGCTCGAGGATTTCAACGGTTTCTTAGTCATCACCTGATCGTCGTTTTTCCGGCCTTCTGGCAGCTCAAGCACAGATGGGTGCTTCGTTGAGAGACAATCAACCGAACAACCGCCTGGCCGCATCTTGGGCATGGCTGCCCGGTGCGGCGAAAGACGTTCAATTGGCCGGCATTTCCTCCACGTTTGCGACGAATCGAGCTGAAATTGCTCTGTCCCGAACCCAATGTTGTGCCGGCATTGCGAATACCCTGCCGCAGAACCTGACGGATGGCGCGATGCAACCCCTTGATTTCAGAGAAAGTCAGTGTATCTGCAGGCCTCATGGGATGAATTTTCGCGGTCCACAGCGCCTCATCGACATATATGTTGCCCAAGCCCGCAAGAAACTTCTGATTCAACAAAAGGGGCTTAATGCGCCCCTTGCGCCGACTTATCCGATTCGCCAGCACGCTGGCGCTGAAGCTTGGTGCCAGCGGTTCCGGTCCCAACTCGCCGAGAACCGATTCCGGATATGCCGTCAGGTAAAAGCGACCGAATTTACGGGTATCGCAAAAAACCAGCTGACGCCGATCCTTCAATGTCAATATCACCCGAGCATGGCGATCCGGCGCATTACCGGCCGGCTCGATCTGAAATCGGCCGGTCATCCGCAAATGAGTCAACCAGAAAAGTGCGCCGGAAAGTGCGACAACGATATATTTGGCGCGACGATCGATGCCTTGAACAACCCGGCCCTGGATGCGTTGCCGGAAATCGTCGACAGATCCGGAAGCAATGGTTCTATCCCAAAGCACCTGCACATCAACAATGGTTGCACCGCGCAGCCCGACCGCATGCATGTCATCCACAATCGTTTGAACTTCAGGCAATTCAGGCATTGGCTTCTTACAGGATGTTCATTACCTGTCCGCTGATGATCTTGGGGTAGAAGTATGTTGATTTTCGCGGCATGATCAGACCATGTTCGGCAACACGCTGTACTTGTTCGATTCGTGTCGGATTCAGAATGAACGCTACATCCGCTTTGCCATCCGCCACTGTATCGACGGCGTCCTGCGAGGTCGTACGGTACGATATCGTTGTGGCATCATCCAGCCGCGTTTTGTCAAAGCCAAGCAGATCCATCATGATCAGATGAGTCAACACCGTCACATCCAGATCCAGCAGCGGTTCCGGCAATTCATTGCCGTATCGCTCCTGCATGACTCCGTCTTTGAGCACCAGGACATGTATGTCATTGTCCTCTTTCATATACAATACGAGGGCGTTCCGATGCTTGTTGGCCGCCAATGCGGTATCAGCTTTAAGCAGCGCCATATCAGCACCCTGGTTCATGGAGATGCTCTGAACGTCGAAAAAACGACTCAGTTTTGGAATCAACGATGCCCGATCCTGTTCCGGAACTTCCTTAATCAGGCGATGTGCCGGAAAAATCACCATTCCCGGATCTTCGAGACTGCTCAGACTCATCATCACATAGTTGGCAGGATGATGATCATTGAATTCCGAATCGTTCTCTTTCAGCCATTGGCGATAATTCAAGGCCGTCTCATAGCGGTGATGGCCGTCGGCAATATAAATCGTCTTCCCGGCCAGTGCCGTCTGAATATCGCTAATGCTCCGGCCTTCGGTCAAGCGCCACAATCTGTGCCGCACTCCCTGATCGTCTGCTATGTCGATATCTGCGGTCTGCGAATCAACAGAGGCTTTCATTCGATCCAGAATGCCCTCATTGTCAGAGTAAAGACCGAAAATTGAGCAAAAGTTGGCCCGGCTGTGTTTCATCAGGCTCAATCGTTCGGATTTGACCTTGGAAAACGTTCGCTCGTGGGGCAAAACAACACCCTTGTCAAACGGCTCTAATCTGACGAGTCCGATGATGCCGTGACGCGTGACACGCCTGTCCTCCACGCTGAATTCAACACTTGTCAGATAAAAGGCTTCGGTAGAGTCGTGTACCAGTATGTCATCTGCCAGCCATTGCTTGAAATGATCGGCGGAGCGCTGATGAAGATCCTCCGTATCGGTGTCCTCCGGCTCTTTCTTTCCCAATATCAGGCGGATGATATTGTTCGGATGGCGCTGGTACAAATCGTTCTGATAGCCGGTGGAGATGACGTCGTAGGGCGGTGCAATCACTTTGGCCAGATCAACAATATGTTTTGTATTGTAAAGAACGCCTTTGAATGGTTTTACTTCTGCCATTGGTATCTCCTTGCATCAGATCATTCGAGTATCAGCGGTTTGCATCAATATTATGGTGTACCGAACCATGGGCAGTTATCAGCAATCCCATCGCAAGTCAATCGATTGCTCGTCCCGCATGGCATGCTCAGGTGCGGTGAGTTTCAAATGAGCGGGGAAAAACACCGCCGACGAGGGCTTTATTTGATAACCCGTAGTTTATGAGTCTGCTGAAGATCTTGCCACAAGGCCCGCAAGATAATAGCGCAGGCTTCATCCACCAGGGGATCCTCGCGTTTGCCAAGCTTTGCGCACGATTTCATCAAAGCTGCATTTCCTGCGTATAAGCCGAATGTCTGCTTGATGTACTCGCTCAAACCGGTACGCATGTGATCGAGCTCGCCGGCCTGGATATTGGCTATATGCGCGCGGTCCTTCAGAGAAAGCACAGACTTGAGACGCATGACCGCCTCATCGACGGAATAGGGATATTTATCTGTCTGCCCAGCGTTCGATTCGGGCTGTTTATTCGCAAGTTTCGGATAGATGCCTGTTTTGACGAATCCCAAATAGAAGGCCGTTTCCATAATTTTCAACATCTGCGCGTAAATACGCGGATCTGTCTCGGATCGGGGCCCTGTCACAAAGGCGACGTTTATCTGCTGCAGCGAGGCCCATGAACTGATCAGGGATGCGGCTTCGAATGAGGAGATTTGACTCAAATCGACATGCAGCAACTGGCGTTGATGTTTCAGTGACATCTCAACGGCGTATTGTGTTCTGGGACTCTTATGTCCCCTGGTCACGATTAATGTGCCGTCGGCGGACATCACGTTCTGCTCCATGGCGGTTTTGAAACCCATGGCAGGCACTTCGCTCAGATTGTAGGTCTCGCTGAGGGGGCCCTGATCGTTGCGTTTGCCCCTGGGCGCCCATCCGCCGTTGTCAATTCCGAGTTTAATAGCGACATCGAGTGCCGCCAATTCAACACCGGTTTGTCCGCTCGAAATTAATTTGTGAATCATCCTGCTTTCTCAATTATAGGCGTTAAGAGAATGTTTTTGGCAAGGCCAGAGGGAGGAAGCTGTATTACCAATACCGCGACGACCGATAACGCAGTCCAAAAACATTCTCTTAACGCCTATTTGATAAATGCCAGGACATCGATAACTCAAAAGTGCCAAGACATCGATAACTTTAACGGTCATTTGTGCCAAGACATCGATAACTCTATTTGCATTGTTAAACACATGATACCCTAACTTATCAAATAGATAAAAGGGGGT
>JBNKKC010000092.1:0-23071 GCA_050291625.1 Desulfobacteraceae bacterium | reverse complement strand
AAGACCTGCTTTGCGACTTGGCGCCTTTGCGTGAGACCATTTCCCCTGCCAACGCTTCCCCGGGCCCATCGAACTTCCGTTCTGCGGCCCCTTCTAGTGTTGTGTCCTACAAATAAGTTCAAAAACGAATGTCACTCCGGCGCAAGCCGGAGTCCAGCCGAAAACCCTCTGGATTCCGGCTTGCGCCGGAATGACTTGAAGGAAAAAAGCTTTCGAATTGAACACATATTGATACCCCAACTTCCGGGGCACAACACTAGCTTTTCTTGGCGCCTTGGTGTGAGACCATTTTGCCCCCCGCCAGCACCTCGGCCGGGCGTCCTGCGCTTCTGTCTTGACCCGATGCGCCATTATTTTGTAAGTACCTATCCATCGTTTGCGGCACCAACTTCGGCATTTACAAACGCGCAGATTGTCCGGATATGAACCGTGTCTTTGCCATGCTGTTCAAAAGCCTTTTACATCCGTTTCAATTCTCGCCAAAGGAAAGGGGACGAACATGGACCGAAAAATGAAATGGACCGTTGTTGTGTTCAGTATGTTGGCCGTGCTGCTGGCCGGCCCCGCCGGGAATCTTCGGGCTGCGGAAAAACCGTTTGTTTTCGGGCTGCTGCTGGTGGGCCCTTACAATGATCACGGCTGGAGCCAGGCCCATTACGAGGCCGGTCATTATGTGGAAAAGCATATGCCCGGCTGCCGGATGATCTATATCGACAAGGTCAACCCGGCGGACAGACCCGGGGTGACCATTCCCCAACTGGCGGACGATTTAGTGGAAAAAGGCGCCAGCCTGATTATCGCCAACTCGGACGATATGAAGGACGGCACCCGTGAAGCCGCGGCCATGCATCCGGATGTCAAATTCGTACATATATCCGGCGACGATGTGCTCACCAAAAAGGCCGGAACCAATTTGACCAACCTCATGGGCCGTATGGAGTACGGCAAAATGATGGCCGGCTTTGCCGCGGCCATGACCACCCAAAGCGGGAAGATCGGCTACCTTGGCCCCCTCATCAACGAAGAGACCCGCCGCCTGGCGGCATCCTGCTATCTGGGAGCCAAATATGCATGGGAAAAGGTGTTGAAAAAGAATCCGGCCGATTTGACATTCCAGGTCACCTGGATCGGTTTCTGGTTCAATATCCCAGGGGTCACGGCCGACCCCACCCAGGTGGCCAATAATTTTTACAATTCCGGATTCGATGTGGTGATTTCCGGTATCGACACCACCGAGGCCCTGGTGGTGGCCGGCCAGAAAAAGAGCCAGGGTCGCACCGCATGGGCCATTCCCTATGATTATGTCGGGGCGTGCGGCGACAATTCCCCGGTCTGCCTGGGGGTCCCCTATTTCAATTGGGGACCGGGGTATGTGGAACTGGTCACGGCGGCAAAGCAAGGCACCTGGAAATCGCAATGGCTGTGGTACGGACCGGACTGGGAGGATATCAACAACCCCGATACCAGCTCGGTGGGTTTCAAGGCCGGCCCGGCCCTTTCCGCCAAGGCCAAGAAGGCCCTGGATCAATTCATTGCCGACCTGGGTGCAAAAAAAGTCAACCTGTTCAAGGGGCCGCTCAATTACCAGGACGGCTCGGTATTTCTCAAGGCCGGTGAGACGGCCGATGACCGGCAGGTCTGGTATATGCCGCAGTTGCTGCAGGGGATGGAGGGACAGAGCAGCTCGAAATAGTAAAAATGGATAGCGGCGCAGTGAAAATTGTCGAGTTGCATATGCCCATTCATGCAACGCCGCAAACGGACTCAAAGACAAGCAGGATGGTGGTATTTTCCCCTCCTCCGCCCTTATGACAGCGAAGGTGGCATGCGACTGGAACTGAAAAGCATCAGCAAACACTTTGGCGACCTTCGCGCCAATGACTGCGTCGATTTGACCGTTCAGTCCGGGAGCATCCATGCGGTGTTGGGAGAGAACGGGGCCGGGAAAAGCACCTTGATGAAAATCGCAGCCGGCTACCTGAGGCCCACGTCGGGTGAGATCCTCATCGACGGCCGCAAGGTTGATTTCCGAACACCGGCGGCAGCGGCCGCGCATGGCATCGGCATGCTCTATCAGGATCCTCTGGATTTTCCCCAACTCAACGTATTGGAAAACTTCATGCTGGGCCAGGTTCGAGGTCTGCGCTGTGCTCCGGCGGGTTTCCGTCAAACGCTCGACAATCTGTCCCTCCAATTCGGATTCAACCTCGATCCCCGCTGTCCGGTGGCGCGCCTGTCGGTGGGCGAGCGCCAGCAGCTCGAATTGCTACGCCTGCTGTCGCTGGGCATCCACCTGCTGATTCTGGACGAACCCACCACCGGCATCTCGGCGGTTCAAAAGGAGGTGCTTTTCAGAGCATTGAAACAACTGGCCCGGCAGGGAAAAAGCGTATTGCTGGTCTCCCATAAGCTCGGCGATGTCGAAGAACTGTGTGATGCCTTGACCGTATTGCGCAAAGGCCGGGTCACGGGCTGCCAGCGGGCGCCGTTTGATACCCGGAAATTGCTGGACATGATGTTTGAAGACCTGACGTCCGCTCCCGCCAGATGTGCATCGGAAAAAGGCGACATCGTACTGGAGCTGAAAGGGGTCACCGGGTCCGGCGGCCGCACGGGGCTGCGGGACTGCAGCACCCGCGTCGCGGGCGGCGAGATCGTCGGCCTGGCAGGGCTGGAGGGCAGCGGGCAGGGAGTTTTTCTGAAGATCGCCGCCGGCCTGGTGACTCCTGCCCAAGGC
Organism: Desulfobacteraceae bacterium; assembly: GCA_050291625.1. Classification (GTDB taxonomy): domain Bacteria; phylum Desulfobacterota; class Desulfobacteria; order Desulfobacterales; family Desulfosarcinaceae; genus JARRKU01. The sequence continues at coordinate 20,334 of JBNKKC010000092.1, read as the reverse complement.
TCGGTGCAACTGGAATCCAAAGCCATGACCGGCAGGGACCACCGGAGCTATCTGGCCATGGGCGTCGGGTACCTGCCCGCGGGACGTCTGGATGAAGGGTTGATGCCGGGGATGTCCATGACCGAACACGTCGCGCTGAAAACGCCGGAAGAGCCGTTTTTCATCAAATGGTCCAAATCCGCACGGGCCGCCCAAAAAACGATTGCGGACTTTCGCATCGTGGGCATGCCCGACACCGCCGTGGAAACCCTTTCCGGCGGCAACCAGCAGCGGCTGATGCTGTCGTTTTTACCCTCGTCCCCCAAACTGCTGTTATTGGAGAATCCCACCCGCGGTCTGGATTTGGAATCGGCCATGTGGGTGTGGAATCATCTGCTCTCTATAAACCGGCAGGGGGCGGCCATTGTCTTCTCTTCGTCCGAACTCGATGAAATCCTTATGGTGGCCGACCGGATATTGGTTTTCTTTGAAGGGCGCATCATCGCGGATCTGGCTGCAGACCAAAGCGACAGTCAGTGCCTGGGGCTGGCCATAGCGGGGAAAGTGTGACGGTGCGAACCGAAGCGATCAAATGGGCACAGGGGCTCCGGCTATTCATCAAGGAGGCCGGGATCGTTCTCAGCGCCGTGATCCTGATCACCGTCGTCCTTCTGCTGATCACCGGAACGCCTCCCCTGGCCGCTTTTATGGCCTTGTATAAAGGATCGGTGGGATCGTGGATTAAATTCGGCCACGTGATCAAAGCATGGATACCCCTGACCCTGTGCGGTTGCGGATTGCTATTCACATTTCGCATCGGGTTTTGGAATATCGGCGTTGAAGGGCAAGTCATGCTGGGCGCGGTGTTCACCACCTGGGTATTGCGCCTGGGTGTCGGCAGCTTTTCTCCACAACTCTTTTTATGGCTGTCGTTTCCGGCGGCATTCATCGGCGGCGCCTTGTGGGCGCTGGCCGCCGGCTGGTTGAAAGTCAAAGGCGGCGTGCATGAGATCTTCGCGGGCCTGGGAATGAATTTCGTTGCCCAGGCGCTGATCCTCTGGTTGATTTTCGGTCCCTGGCGGCGAACGGGCGTGGCTTCCATGAGCGGCACGGAATTGTTTCCTCAAGCCGTCTGGCTCCCCTACAACGCTTTTCTGAGAATGTCGCTTCAGGCGTTGGCACTGGTCGTTGTCGTCATCATCGTTACCGCGGTATTGCTTCACTATTCCCGTGTGGGGCTTTGTTTAAAAGCCATCGGCAGCAATCGCCGGGCGGCCGTGCTGTTCGGCATAAGGCCCGATGACTACCTGTGGCTGTGCATGGTGTTCGCCGGCGGGTTTGCCGGGTTGGCCGGTCACCTGCAAGTCAGCGGTGTCTACCACCGCCTGCTTCCCGCCATTTCTTCCAATTATGGATATCTGGCCCTGCTGGTCGTCATGCTCTCCAATAACAAAATCGGACTGGTTCCTTTGGTGGCGCTTTTCTTTGCATGTCTCAACGTTGGAAGTATTCAGCTGCCCATGGTGCTGCAGGTGGATTCAGCGCTGAGCGGCGTCATCCAGGGGGCTTTGGTGCTGACGGCTCTCGGCGTGCATGCCTTGCGCGGACGCAGCAGGGCGGCTGCAGCTACCGGCGAATCGAATGCCTGTGCTGCATCGCCGCAGGGGGGGCGACAGTGATGCCCGATGTCAACATCTGCTTGATGCTGGCCGGCGTCGTGGCCGGCGCAACACCCATGGTGCTGGCTGCATTGGGCGAAACGATCACGGAAAAGGCCGGCGTGATCAATCTCAGCCTGGATGGTTCCATTCTGCTCAGTGCCATGACCGCTTTTGTCGTGGCTTATCTTTCCCGAAGCCTGATAGCCGGTTTTCTGGCGGGGGCCCTGGCAGGCGCCGCCATCGCCGCATTGGTGGCGGCCTTCAGTCTCTTTTTAAAACAGTCCCAGGTGGCCGTCGGGTTTATCCTCACATTGACAGCGAAAGACCTGGCCTACTTTTGGGGCAATCCCTACTCCCGCCTGGCCGGTCCACAGGAGACAAACCATCCCATTGCCCTGTTGCACGACATTCCAATCATAGGGGATGTATTGTTCAACCACAGTTGGCCGGTTTACTTCAGCTTCATCCTTATCGCGCTATGCTGGTGGTATATTTATAAAACGCCGGCGGGCCTGCAATTGCGCGGTATCGGCGAGCATCCCCAGGCGGCCTATGCCAGAACGCTGGATCCGCGTAAACACCAAATGGTCTATACCATCATCGGAGGGCTGTTGGTGGGTTTGGCCGGGGCCACGTTTTCCCTGGTCGTCAAGCCCGGCTGGGGTCGGCCTCAGGGGGCCGAAGGCACAGGCTGGATTGCCCTGGCCCTGGTGATATTCGGAGGATGGCACCCGGTCAAAGTTGTTGTGGGAGCCTATCTTTTCTCCTTCCTTCAAGTAATGGGCATCTACTTCCAGACATGGATGCCATCGGTTCCCGCCCAGGTGTTTCAGGTGGCGCCGTTTCCCCTGATGATCTTCACTTTACTGCTCATGTCCCCGGCCCAGAAAGAGTCCATCGGACACGCCGCCGCCGGCAAACCCTGGCTTCGGCCGCTGCTCAAGTTCTTCTCGGGCCGGGCGCCGTCGGCCTTGGGAAAACCGTTCCGGTTGGAGTAGTTCCACCGATCTGCCTAGCTGAAATCTTCCAGAGCCTGACGCATCAATCGGGCAATGGGCATTTGCTGGGGACAGCGAGCCTCCGCTGCGCTGAAATCCGTCGATTTGAGCCGGCGCCGCACCTTGGGCGTCAATGCGCCAAACCGGGTTTTGGCCCAATCGGCACACCCGTAAGATTGACAGTACATGTGATAGCGCATGATGTCGCTGATGGGCACCCGGTGATTTATTGAGGCCTCGCAGATGTGACCGCATCCGGCACAGTATTGATCCGAGGTTTCCTGTGCATACTGTTTCAGCAGTTGCATATCGGTCGATGAAAGCGTTACCGGGTTGACGGCAGCGGCGACGTTGGCTTTCAGCAAGTTCATGCTGGTCATCTGGGAGCAAAGGCTTGAAATGCGTGGATCGGTCCAGACCGCTTTCAGCCTGGCCTGCTCATGAGACAATCCTTTTTTCATGAACCGATCCGCCAGTTCGTCTCCCAGTTTGCTCTCCTTTCCGAAGTTGAACCAGGATCGCTCGGCCTGGGTCTTCATGGCGGTCAAACCGATGCCGGCTTTGACACAGGCATCCACGGCGGCACTCATCTGCTTGGTCTGCATATTGCGGTAGTTGTACGTCATCATGATACCGTCGATGTAATCGAGTTTCGCGGCATCAAATAAAAGCTGCTCCATGTTACTATGGGTGGAAAAACCGAAGAGCCGGATCTTTTTTTGCGCTTTGGCCGCGGCGGCCCAACGCCGGGTCCGATCGTCCAGCTCTTCGATGCTCGAAATCCCGTGGATGAAATAGAGATCGATATACGACGTATTCATGCGCTCGAGAGATCGGTCCAGCAAGCGGCTGATGCCATCCGGTTCCCGGGCATCGGATTTGCTGACCAGGAAAACCTTTTCCCTCTCACGGGGGTACCGCGCAAAATATTTGCCGATGCCGGCTTCACTGCCGCTGTTGTAACAATCGGCCGTGTCCCAATAGGTCACTCCCCACCGCAGGGCCTGCTTTAACATGATTTGATTGGCGCTGATATCGAACATGCCGCCAAGCGAGAGAATCGACACATCGATTCCGCTCTTGCCGAACGGCCGCGTGGGCACTTTCACATCTTTCGACGCCAGCAGCCGGTCAACCTCCCTTACCTGAGCCGAACCGGCCAGGGGAGACAGCAGCGCCCCCACGCCGACGGCTCCGGTGGTTTTGAAAAAATCACGGCGCGAACATCCTTTGGGGTCCTGTTTCATCACACCTCCTGATCGTCGGCACACTGGCCGGCTTGACTTTGTTGGTCCGCTTTTTCCCTCTCCCCTGAGGGAAGAGGAATATTAAAGCGCATCTCCCCCTTGGGGGGAAAGAAACATTAATTCACGACCAGCCTGTGCCTCGGCTGTCGGGACTCGTTTTCCGCTGATACGCGGATCGCTCGTCGGCCCTGGACAGGGCATTCATGTTCACAAATGCCGCAGCCGATGCATTGCCCCGGGTCCACATAAGGCTTCTGGAGCCGCACCACTATCTCGACGATGTCCGAGCGCTGCGGCATCCGGGCCTCTTCTGCTGAAGATCCCAAACGCAGCTCGCGCCCCGAATGGGACAGGATGGGCCATTGAATTTCCGCCGGCCCGGCCACCGCTTTGACATAGAAGTCACCGGTGCCGATGCTGCGCAACACCTGGATCGGTTCCGACAAGACAATATCCTGTCCGCTGACGCTTCGAACCCGGTAACGGCCGTTGCGAACGGCATGGAATTCGGTCCTGGTAAAAATGGCCTTGGGGCTTACCGGGCAATTTTCCTGACAGACGATGCACGGAATATCCATGGCCCAGGGCAGACAGCGTCCATGATCGACAAACGCCGTTCCCAGGCGCAACGGTCCGTCCTGGGCAAAGCTGCCCCGCCCCATTCGTTCATCAACGCTCAGCGGTCTCAGCGCAGCGGTCGGACACACATGGCTGCAGGCCACACAATTTTGCTGGCAACCGCTGGTGCCGATGCGAAAGTTGAGCATCGGGGTCCAGAGCCCTTCAGCGCCTGCCTGCCAGACGGCGGGGTGGATCACATTGGTCGGACAAACGCGCATGCACTGACCGCATTTGATGCAACGGGCCAAAAAGGCCGTCTCTTCCAAGGCGCCCGGCGGACGAATCAGCCGAGGATCCCAGTTTGCTCCGGCCGGTGCGCCCAGACGCACGAGCGGGACGCTGATCAGGCCGGATACCAGCAAAGTGGTCACACGCCGCCGGGACAGATCCGGACCGCTGATCTCACCGGAAGCCGATGGCCGGGCACGATAGGTCATCAACTGATGTCGGCACTGGTCGAGGCAGTTCAGGCACAGGACGCACTCGCCCACGGCAATGGCTGAAGCGGGAGCGCAGGCCCCTTCGCAATCCGCCTCGCACATGCGGCAGTCGGCACAGCGGTCTTCTGATTTGCCGATACGGCAGAACGTCCAGCGGCCCAGCAGACCAAACAGGGCTCCTAATGGACAAACATAGCGGCAATAGAATCGCGGCAGACGCAGACACAAAAGGACCGGAAGCAAAAACAACCATCCGATCAACCCGGCCCCCTGGTAATAACGAGGCGAAGGCGCTGTCAGCTGCAGGGTGGAATCGGCAAAGGGCAGCAGCGCCAGATTGACCGATCGATACATCAAGGCCATGGGGTCCAACAGGCCGGTCTGGAGCGATGCGGCCAGCCAGTCGCTGTCCGGCCAAAGAGCCTGCAATGCGACACCCAGGGCAAGTGCGACGGCCAGGCCGACAGCGCCATGGAGGTCGGGCCGCACATCGGACAGGACCGTCATAAGCAACACGAATAAGATCGCCAGTACGATCAGCAAAATGAAAAAGACCGGATGTTCAAAGGGCGCATGAAACAAAAACTGCAGAAAGTCGGCGCACGCGGCGCCAAGCAGAAAGAGCAGAATCCAATATTTGACGATCTGGGCCCCATGCGGCTGGTTGCGCCCGATTCTGGCGGCAGCTTTTTTTCGCCGCTTGCCGAGGTATCCTGCAAACTGCTGCAGGGCGCCGAACGGGCAGACCCACCCGCAAAAAAAACGCCCCAGAAAAAAGGTCAGAACAAGGGTCAACACACCCCACAACAGACCGGCATACACGGTATGGGTAGCCAGCAGCACCCCCAGGCCGACCAGCGGATCCAACTGGATAAGCCAGTTGACGGGCCAACCGCGAAGCTGCCATAAGTTTTCACCCAGCGTGTTGACCACGCAAAACCACAGAAACAACAGCAGGAAAAAGAGTTGGGCTATGCGGCGAGTGGTAATGATTTTCATGGCGCGTTCAATTCTACCGGATTCAGCGATTGGTAGTCGACGGTTCCTGCGCCTGCCTCTTGAGCCATGAACAGATGGGGCAGGTCCTTCGCGCTCTTTTCCAGCAGGGTCGCCCCCATCGAATCAACGGCAACCGGGTCGGTGCCTGCAATAAGCGTCCCCGTCGCCTTGAGATCCTCCAGCGCCCCGCCGGTGGGGCCATTGCGCATCATGGTTTGGGTGCCGTCCAGAATTACCAGCGTGGGCTTTATCATCACGGCCAGTTCGGCAATGATTCGGTGGATCTTCTGGTGGAAAATGTTCCGGCGGCCCCCAAGCAGGCCGTACCAGTTTTTAATTGTCAGGGATGCGCCGCTGCGGTGGTGGTCCTTGACCGGCGCCAGTCCGATAACTTTGTCCACTCGAGTCAACGGATCACCGAGCACCGGCCAATTCTGCAGCAGTTGCCCCCCGGGCAATGAAAAGGATCGAAAGCGGCGCGGTGCCGGCAGCACCACTTGTGCACCGGCTTTGAGAGCTGCAGGACCGATTCCCGACAAGGCAAAGCAACTGGCCGGATCATTGATGGGATTATCTGCAACCAATATCGTCCCTGCGCCGGCGTCAATGCACAACCGCACGACGGCACCCACCAGATCGGGATGCGTCGTGGCCCCCAGAATGGGCGGCGCGGCAAAGGCGGCATTGACTTTGAGCAATACCCGCTCACCGGGCTTGATAAACGCATTCATGCCTCCAAGGGCCTTCACAGCCAGATCGACCGTTTTCGACCGGTCTGCGCCATGAACGACGGACAGGGAGGCGTCCGGCGGAGTAACGGAATAGTCAGGCAGCACAACGTTTCGTCCCGCCGGGAGTTGATCGGCGGGGCCGTTGCGGTCCCAGAACGCCAGACCCAGCGCCCCGGCACCCACGGCCATCAGGGCTGAACGCATCAAACGATGCAAAAACTCCCTTCTGCCGATCCCGGATGTACGGATCATTGGGGCGACTCCTCGATCATGCGTTTGATTCGAACGGCCAGGTCAAGGCCGAACGCCAGGGTGCTGGCTTCATGCACCCCAACCAGGTAGGCGCCGTCAGCCATCACGATTTCATAGCTGTCCAGAATAGTAGCGACCCGGGCACCCGGCAGAGTGTCCGGCGCTGCCAGTTCCTCTCCACCGAAGTCCAGCCAATAGCGATGAAATGCGTCTGCCAGTTCAGCGGCATCCTGGGACGACGCGCGCCGTGAGATAAAGGCTGTGGCCTCTGCCCGGCTATCCTCATAACGGGCCGTAAAGATCCAGTCCAGCCGATCCAACCCGAAAGCGCTGTCGGCGATCAAGGCCCGGCTGTTGGGCACCAGGCCTTCCGAAGGAAAACGGGATAATTCTTCCAGAGGTTGTGCATCCGCCCGCCGTGCGGCGATAAATGTCCCGGCCAGCCTTTCCATTTGTTTCTGCAGGTCCGGGGAAGCCTCCGCGGCAATGATCTCCACGTAATAGCGGCCATGGACGAAAAACAATCCGTTGCTTGCCCGATAGGCAAAGGGCGTCAGTTCGAGCAGGTCGATTTCACTCCGCCGCTGGGCGCTGAACACGGCAAATGCACCACGAAGCTCGCCCATGTCGTAAATGAAGCGCTCCATCCATTTCCCGGGCTGCCCGGCGAGCCCGAAGCGCTGGCTCTGCAGACTCCTGAAGCCGGCGGCCAGGTAAAGTTCGGCTTTACCGTTTATCTTGTCCGATAAATTCTCCGGCTGATAATTCTCGGCGGCCGACATGGGGTTGAGGCCTGGAACGGCATCGTCCCGCATCGAAGGCAGCGCATTGCTCTGCGCATCGACGCCCGTCGCAGGCGTCGGTTGTGCCTGGAGCCGCCACAGCCCCGGATCATAGCGCGCCTGTATCCAGAGCACGATGGCACCAATCAGAATCAGAATGCTCAACAAAAGGATGCCGAGTCGCTTTTCCTTCAATGAGGGACTGTTTTTTTGAGCTTGTTTCACGCTCAGCCTTTCAAGGGGGCTGTCCAGACCAACCGGATGCTCTCCAGCCCCTCGTGGCCGACAACCTCCGGAACAGTTGTGCTTTCAGAAATCGCACGAAGCCATTTAAGTGAAGGTATCTTAAAGTATAAAACGAATATTGTCTATCGCTACAATGTCAACGGCACACCGACTATCTGTTCAGGCCATACGATCCGGATGAGCCCCTGACCGCTAAAGCGGTATGCTTGGGTGCCCTGGGCATGCTGGCATGCCTGGGCATCATCTGGATCTGGTGGGAATTGATCAAGAAGTATGGCGGTCGGTAAGATAGACGCTAATTAGTTGGACTTGCTGGCGAATAGACACGATACCCGATTGCGCCCCGCCTGTTTGGATAGGTACATGGCCTTATCGGCCCGTTGGACGAAGATGGCCACTTCCTCCTGCTGGTAGTATTCGGTCACACCGATGCTGATGGTAATGGACCGCGGTTCCTTCTCCTTTACCGGGTAGAACTTTTCACCCTCCACCGCCGATCGAATACGCTCGGCAACGGTGGCGGCTTCTCCACCTTCGGTCTCGGGCAATATGACGGTGAACTCTTCGCCCCCATAGCGGTAGGCGGAATCCATTTTGCGAAGGCATGATTTGATCACCTGCCCCAGCCCCACAAGCACCTTATCTCCTTCAAGGTGACCGTAATTGTCATTGTACTCCTTGAATTGATCGATATCCAGCAGCAGCAGGCTCAGAGGCCGCTGATAGCGCGATGTACGGTCGATCTCGGCCTTGATCTGGTTGTAAAAATACCTGGAGTTGTAGAGTTTTGTCAGTCCGTCGGTAATGGAAAGCCGTTTGAGCTTGTCGAGCATTTGCACACGCTCAAGCGTCAACCGCCGTTCTTTGAGAACCCTCCGCAGACGCAGCAGCAACTCTTCAAAACGGACCGGTTTGAACACAAAGTCGCTTGCCCCTTTGCTGATCGCTTCCTCATAAGAGTAGTCGCCGCTGTATCCGGTCATGACGATCACGTCAATATCGTGCTTTTTTCTGATGCGATCGGTCAATTCCAGCCCGTCCATGCCGGGAAGCATGATATCGGTGATCACCACATCGACGCTTTTGCCGTCGAGCATTTGAAGTGCTTCTTCCGCACTCGCGGCCACAGATGAGTGATAGCCCGACATATCCACGAACTCGTGCATCGAATCGCGGATGGCGGCATCGTCATCCACAATCAGGATGTGGGCATCGGTTTGGCCCTTGGAATCGCTTTTTTCAGGCTTGTCTTTATCGGTTGACACTTTTCACAACAATTTGATAGTAAAGTGAATTTCATCAGTTAGGGAAATTTATATCCCCTTGGGGGGGTTAAGTCAACCAGCTTTTGAATTCGGTTTGCCGCACCATGCAGTAGACGCCTGTTGCAGGGCAACCAGATCCTTAATAACAAAAAACGGCGATAATGCCAAATCGTCATTTGCCCAATGCGATGACAACCGATCGACAATTATATAAGAGATGAAACATATCCGCAATTTCAGTATTATTGCCCACATCGATCACGGCAAATCCACCTTGTCGGATCGCATGATCCAGACCGCGGAAATCGTATCAGATCGCGATTTCAAGGATCAGATATTGGACAGCATGGACATCGAACGCGAGCGGGGCATCACCATCAAGAGCCAGACGGTGTGCCTGCCCTACAAAGCCGACGATGGCCACACCTACTGGCTGAATCTGATCGACACACCGGGCCATGTGGACTTCACCTACGAGGTGTCGCGTGCCCTGGCTTCCTGCGAAGGGGCCCTTTTGCTGATCGACGCCAGCCAGGGTGTCGAAGCGCAAACCCTGGCCAATTTCCTGCTGGCCATGGAGCATGATCTGGAGATCATTCCGGTTATCAATAAAATCGACCTGCCCTCGGCCGATGTGGATCGAGTCAAATCCCAGATCGATGAAGACCTTGGACTCGATCCCGATTCCGCCATTCTGGCTTCCGCCAAGGAAGGACTCGGAATCCACGACGTGATGGAAGCCGTTGTTGCGCAGCTGCCGCCGCCGGAAGGGGACGTCGACGCGCCGTTGAAAGCGCTGATATTCGATTCCCATTACGATCCCTTCCGGGGAACCATCGTCCATTTCCGGGTAGTGGACGGACGCATCAAGGCCGGCGATCGGATTAAGTTCATGTCCAACAATGCCGTCTACAAGGTCGAAGAGGTGGGCCTGTTTCAGATCGTGCGCAATCCCCAGAAAGAACTGACGGCCGGTCAGGTGGGTTATATGATCGCGGGCATTAAAACCGTCAGCGACACCCGCTGCGGCGACACCATCACACTCAATAGTCGCCCCTGCCCGAATCCCATGCCGGGATTCAAAGAGGCCAAACCCGTTGTGTTTGCGTCGATCTACCCCGTCGCGGCGGACGATTACGAGGAGCTGGCTATTTCGCTGGAAAAACTCAAGCTCAATGACGCCTCGCTGATCTATGAAAAAGACTCCTCGGCCGCACTGGGCTTTGGTTTTCGCTGCGGTTTTCTGGGTCTGCTGCATCTGGAAGTGGTCCAGGAGCGCCTGGAGCGTGAATATGACCAGACCATCATTCTGACAGTGCCTTCGGTGCAGTATAAGCTCATCCTGAACGACGGCGAAGAGATGATCATCGACAATCCGGTCTTGTACCCCGATCCAACGGATATCGCCGAGGCCCTGGAACCGCTCATCCGAGCCAGCATCATCATTCCGGATCGCTATATGGGTGCGGTCATGAAATTGTGTCTGGATCGGCGCGGGATCAACAAGAATTACCAGTATCTGACCAGCAATCGCCTCGAAATGATCTTCGAACTGCCGCTGTCAGAGGTTATTTTCGATTTTTATGACAGGCTCAAAACCGTCACGCAGGGGTACGGCAGCTTTGATTATGAAATTATGGAGTACCGCCCCACCAAGCTGGTCAAGCTTGATATCCTGATCAACGGCGAGCGCGTGGATGCCTTGTCCCAACTGGTACACGACGAACGGGCTTACATGCGTGCCAGGGTGGCCTGCGATAAACTCAAGGAGGAGATCCCCCGCCAGCAGTTCAAGATCGCCATCCAGGGTGCCGTGGGAGGTAAAATCATCTCGCGCTCCACTGTCAATGCCTACCGCAAGGACGTTACGGCCAAGTGCTATGGCGGCGATATCACACGCAAGCGCAAGCTTTTGGAAAAACAAAAAAAAGGCAAAAAGCGCATGAAGATGGTGGGCAAGGTGATGCTGCCGCAGTCGGCGTTTTTGGCGGTACTAAAGACCGACTCCGACTAGAATTGGCTTTTAAGCCTTCTCTAAGGCCCAACCTCTGCGTTGGGACAAACAGTTTAATCCTCGAAATACAGACGTATTCCTGCGGTTAAACTGTTTGCCCCGCCTTGATCTTGGACCTTAGAGAAGGCTTAAAAGCCAATTCGATGCTATAAAAGCCCAGGATCAAAAACACAGATCCTGTCACGCCTGGTCTGTTCCGATATACGGAGTTTCCCAGATGATGCCGGAGCTTTTCTGCAAGGCGATACCGGCCGGAATGGATTGACGGGATGACAAAGAGAATGTAGGGTGATTGGCTGGTGTATGATTCGGCAAATTCAACATTCGAACACATGTTGAAAACCGACTGTTGACTGGATAACTTGTGTCCATTCATAATTAGAGGTGATTTATGGGCAAAACCATCGCTGAGAAGATTTTCGACACGCATTTAGTGGACCGCCCCACGCCGGACACGTATGTCATCCGGCTGGATGCGGTCTTTTGTCACGAAATAACGACCCCTATCGCCATCAACGACCTGGTGGCGCGCGGCAAGGACCGGGTGTTCGATCCAGATAGAATCAAAGCGGTGATCGATCATGTCACGCCGGCCAAGGATGGGAAAACCGCCGCGCAGGGTAAGATTCTGCGTGAATGGGCCCGTCGCCACCATATCACCGATTTTTTCGATATCGGCCGCAACGGCGTCTGCCACGCCATTTTTCCGGAAAAGGGGTTTGCGCGCCCAGGCTATACCATCATCATGGGGGACTCCCATACCTGCACCCATGGCGCCTTCGGCGCCTTCGCCGCCGGCGTGGGCACTACGGACCTGGAAGTGGGCATCCTCAAAGGCGTCTGTGCCTTCCGCTATCCGACCACCATTAAAATTGTCATCAACGGTACGCTGCAGCCCGGTGTCTTTGCCAAAGATGTCATCCTGTCGGTCATCGGCTCTATCGGCGTCAACGGCGCCACCGACAAGGTGATTGAGTTCGGCGGCCCCGTGGTCGATGCCATGAGCATGGAGGCCCGCATGACCTTGTGCAACATGGCCGTCGAGGCCGGCGCCACCAGCGGTATCTGCACGCCCGATGCCACGACCGTGGCGTACCTGTGGCCTTTCATCAAAGATCAGTTCGGCACACCCGAAGCGGCCCTGGACCAATACCGGCAATTCTGCGCCGATGCCGACGCCGAATACGCGGCGATCATCGAACACGACATAACGGATCTGGCACCGCAGTTGACAGTCGGATTCAAACCCGACAAGGTCAAGGCGGTATCAGAAATGGCCGGGGCCCCCATCGACCAGGTCTACATCGGCTCCTGTACCAACGGCCGCATCGAAGATCTGCGGGTGGCCGCGCAGGTATTGAAAGGTAAAACCATCTCCGACAGCATCCGGGCCATTGTCTCGCCCGCCACACCCGACATCTACTCCCAGGCCCTGGAGGAAGGCATTATCCAGACCTTTATGGAGGCCGGATTCTGCGTGACCAACCCCACCTGCGGTGCGTGCCTGGGAATGAGCAACGGCGTACTGGCCGAGGGTGAAGTTTGCGCCGCCACCACCAACCGCAACTTCAACGGCCGCATGGGAAAAGGCGGCATGGTGCACCTGATGAGCCCCGCCACGGCGGCCGCCAGCGCCGTTGCCGGCTGCATTGCTAATTCTGAGTTGTATACGGCATAAAGGATAGACGTATGAAAGACTTTAATGGAAAAGTACTCTTCCTCGATCGCAACGACATCAACACCGATGAAATCATCCCGGCCCGCTATCTCACGGAGATTTCCAAACAGGCCTTGGCGCCCCACCTGCTGGAAGACCTGAGCCTGGAAGAGTTCGATCCGACATCGGATATCACCGGCAAAAGCGTCGTCGTCACACGAGCCAACTTCGGCTGCGGATCGTCCCGGGAGCACGCCCCCTGGGCATTCGAGGTCAACGGCATCAATGTCGTCATCGCTGAAAGCTTCGCGCGGATCTTTCGGCAGAACATGTTCAATTGCGGCATGCTGGCGGTCGAGTTGCCGGAAGATGCCATTATCGAGCTCTTTGACCGTTTCGCCGGCAAGGATACCGAGGTTCAAACAGACTTTGACAACGGCAAGCTGGTATTTCGCTGCGGTGAAGATGAAGAGACGATTGCTTTCAATATCTCCGATTTCGACCGCAAACTTGTCACCGCCGGCGGCTGGGTGGATTTCGCGGACCAGCATTATTAAAATGTTGCTGGAGTCATGTGGCCCTCTATGCCGGCGATGCGTTGATCCGGCCACAGCAGCCGAAGCGGGAACACTCGCGACGGACCTTAGGTCCCGATGCCGACCGAATGCTCGTCGAGGCCTTTTCTGGGCAGGGCGTCATCGTTTCGCCGCTGGACGAATACATCGATTTCAACATCATCGGACAGGCATTCAATTACCAGGAGCTATGGCAGGAAAGACTCGATCACAGGCCGCAGCATGCTCCCGGTGGGGCCAACCCGGCCGGCCTCGCCCGAGCCATCGACAGAGTCACATTTTTCTATCTCGATTCTTTACCCGGTGGAGAAAACCTGCTGTCATCTATATCTCATGTTTGGGAACAGACGCCTGAATGATTTCCGAAACTCTTCTTCCAAAGGAATACCCACCCCTTGTCAAAGCCTCCTTAAATCCTTTCATGGATGTATAGTGATAGACGATGCCGGGCAACGACGATGCAAATGAGATGTATTTATTGATTTCATCATGCGTAAGGCTTCTGTATGTGTAGAACAAAGATGCAATCATTGCGTTCTTTGCTTCATTTCGTATCTGTTCGAGTGGCTCCGCGAACACCTTTTCCAACTGGTCTATCGATGGTTGCTGCTCATTTGGTTGTGCCTCAACGAAGGCGATTATCATGGCCAGACTGGTTTTTGCGACGGCTTCCACGGCCCGCTCGGTAGTATTTGTCACGGAATCCAGTTCATGGATGAGATTTATCCGTTCAGGCGAAGGCGGTGTTTTTTTTATGCTTAGGGCATAACCCCTGATTTCGGCATCCTTGGTCGGATCCGAAGCCATTTCTTCCAAATTCGCAATTTTGCGTCCCAATGGCGATTTCAGCCAGTTTATCACCGCCTGCAATTCATCACGGCGAAGTTTTTCTCGATATTCTTTTACAATGAAACGCTTTATGTACTCCGAAGAAAAAGAGGCTTGCGCGGCCTCCTTGATTTTTTCGATGTCCCTGTCTTGAAGTGCCTTTAGCCATTCGCTCTTTCCTGCTGCACGATCCAAACCCGCCTGAATATTCAATAGCGGTTGATCAAAAAGCGCATCCATTCCTGAGATCTCGAAAAACGCTTTAATCAATGCGTCCTTTCCCTCTTCACCTAATTGGCCGATCGCCTTTCCCCGTTGGACGTAAGCCATATCGTACTCGTGGTCGAGTTCAATGGCACGGCTAAAATCATCAATGGCTTTTTCCAAACGTCCGATGCGCCGATAGGCCTTCCCCCGCAGGACAAAGGCCCAATCGTAGGCCGGATCAATGGCGATGGCCTGGCTAAAATCGTTGATGGCTTTGTCAAATGCGTCTTTTTCCTGAAAGACAATCCCGCGCCGGCAATAGGCCCATTTGAAGTCAGGATCCAGTTCAACGGCTTTGCTGAAATCGGCGATGGCTTTATCAGGTTCGCCTTTATCATGGTACGTTTGACCTCGTTCGGCAAACGCCCAATCGTAGGCCGGATCGATAGCGACGGCTTTGCTGAAATCGGCGATGGCCTTATCAAGCTCGCCTTTCTCGCGGTAGGTGATACCACGTTCGCCATAGGCCCAATCGTAGGTCGGATCGATGGCAACGGCCGTGCTGAGATCGGCAATGGCCTGATCCAGTTCGCCTTTCTCGCGGTACGTTACACCACGCTCGCCATAGGCCCAATCGTAGGCCGGATCGATGGCAATGGCCTTGCTGAAATCGGCGATGGCCTGATCCAGCTCGCCTTTGTCGCGGTAGGTGATACCACGTTCAACAAACGCCCAGTCGTAGGCCGGATCGATGGCGACGGCCTGATCGAAATCGGCAATGGCCTTTTCAAGTTCACCTTTTAAGCGATAGGTTTTTCCGCGCTCGGCAAACATCCAATCGGACTTTGGATCAATCG
Source organism: Desulfobacteraceae bacterium (assembly GCA_050291625.1). Taxonomy (GTDB): domain Bacteria; phylum Desulfobacterota; class Desulfobacteria; order Desulfobacterales; family Desulfosarcinaceae; genus JARRKU01. Next base: position 4,975 of record JBNKKC010000092.1, on the reverse strand, counting down.
TCAGGGCCTTGCTGAAATCATCGATGGCCTGGCCGAACGCTTCTTTTTCGCGATAGGCGATGCCGCGCTGGCCGTATGCCCATTTGTAGTCGGGATCCAGTTCAACGGCCTTGCTGAGATCCGCTACGGCTTTATCAAAATCGCCTTTCAACCGGTAGGTCTTGCCACGCTCGGCATACGCCCATTTATAGTCAGGATCCAGTTCAACGGCCTTGTTGAAATCGGCGATGGCCTTATCAGGTTCGCCCTTCTCACGGTATGTTTGGCCTCGTTCGGCAAATGCCCAATCGTTGGCCGGATCGATGGCAATGGCCTTGCTGAAATCGGCAACGGCCTTTTCAAGTTCGTCTTTCTGGCGATAGGTGATACCACGTTGGCCAAATGCCCAATCGTAGGTCGGATCGATGGCAACGGCCTTGCTGAGATCGGCAATGGCCTGATCCAGCTCGCCTTTCTCACGGTAGGTCTGGCCTCGTTTGGCAAACGCCCAACCATAGGTCGGATTAATGGCGACGGCTTTGCTGAAATCGGCTACCGCCCTATCCAGTTCGCCTTTCTGGCGGTAGGTTATACCACGCTCAACAAACGCCCTATCGTAGGCCGGATCAATAGCGATGGCCTTGCTGAAATCGGCAATGGCCTTTTCAAGTTCGCCTTTCTGGCGGCAGGTTATACCACGCTCAACAAACGCCCGGTCGTAGGCCGGATCGATGGCGATGGCCTGACTGAAATCGGCAATGGCCTTTTCAAATTCGCCTTTCTGGCGGCAGGTTATGCCACGCTCAACAAACGCCCAGCCATAGTCCGGATCGATGGCGATGGCCTGGCTAAAATCATTGATGGCTTTGTCATATGCGTCTTTTTCGCGATAGGCGATGCCGCGCTGGCCGTATGCCCATTTGTAACCGGGGTCAAGCTCCACGGCCTTGCTGAAATCGGCGATGGCCTTATCAAGCTCGCCTTTCCGGCGGTACGTTACACCACGTTCGCCATAGGCCCAATCGTCGGCCGGATCGATGGCAACGGCTTTGCTGAAATCGGCAATGGCCTTGTCCAGCTCGCCTTTCTCGCGGTACGTTACACCACGTTCGCCATAGGCCCAATCGTAGGCCGGATCAATCGCTATGGCTTTGCTGAAATCGGCAATGGCACACCTGAACGCTTCTTTTTCCCGATAGGCGATGCCGCGCTGGCCATATGCCCATTTGTAACCGGGGTCAAGCTCCACGGCCTTGCTGAGGTCCGCCACGGCCCGATCAAGATCGCCTCTCATCCGATACGTCTTGCCGCGTTCGGCATACGCCCAATCGTACTCCGGATCAATCGCTATGGCTTTGCTGAAATCGGCAATGGCACGATCAAGATCGTCAACCTGCCGATGCGTTATTCCCCGGTGGATGATGGCCCACTTGTACGTGGGTTTCATTTTAATTGCCCGGGTAAAATCAGCCAGCGCTTTGTTGAAACTCTCTTTTTTGCGGAATGCCTCTCCCCGGCCTGCATAGGCTGTTGTGAAATGACGATCAAGTTCGATGGCCTTGCTATAATCGGCAATCGACTTGTCATATTTTTCTTGCTGCCGGTATGTGAGGCCTCGCCGTAAATAGGCCAAGGCCAGTTCGGGATCCAATTCAATAGCCCTGCAAAAATCAAGGAGGGCTTTTTGGAGTTCGCCTTGCTGCCGATAGGTTTCACCGCGACCTGAGTAAGCTTTTGCGAATTCACGGTCAAGCTCGATGGCTTTGCTGTAATCGACAATCGCCTTATCGAAAGCCTTTTGCTGGCGATAAGCAAGACCCCTGCGTGAATAGACCCAAGCCCGGTCGGGATTCAATTTAATTGCCAAATTGAAATCAACAATCGCTTCAGCGAGTTCACCTTTCATTCGAAACGTTTCACCGCGGCCCGCATAGGCCGATGCAGCATCACGATCAAGCTCGACGGCCTTGTCAAAATCGGCAATTGCTTTTCCGAACTGCTCAATCTTTCCATATGCTTCACCACGTTTGATGTATATGCTCAGCTGTTCCTGGGGGGTTAACCCATCGGACTGCAATGCCGAGGTCAAGTTTTTGATCTGGTCTTGAGCATCCTTTTTGAATGTCTCTTCAGAATGCCGACTACTCATATCGAATGTGGCACAGCCGGACAGGATTAGACAGAAACAGAATGCAGTCACCCACACAATCCTCGATAAAGAGCGTCCCATTATTCTCCTTCCCACGGTTCAACGGTTCGATGGCATGTCACTGCCTGTGTTGTCACGTTCTTGCAATGATACGATTGGTTGATATGGCTGGGCCTGAACATTCAAAACGCCGTCCGCGCAGATCAAATAAAAACACTTACAATCTCAACAGGTTAAAGTTCGGCTTTGGTGAAATGGTTTTATATCTGTCTCTTCGACCGGATAGCTCACGTATCACCGATCCTATCGCATCAGCGCCGCAGCTGTCAAATCCTGCCGTTATTGACGTCAGTGGATGTCATGGAGAAACGAACGCCTGAACGGACGCGGGCGTACTCAAAAACAGCCGGCAGCCGCTGCAAATAGAGTATAGCAAAGGGCAAACCCACAGCGGCGGCGATCGTATATGACGGCTTCAAGCCAATGAGAATGGAAAGGGTTGAACGATGATCTTTCGAGCTGGATCAATCCGGTATCACGAGAAGCACAAAACTACTCAACGTTTCGATATATAATAGAAATCAATCACGTACGGCTCAGCTATTTACGCTTTCCGGGCTTGCCTTTCTGGCCGCTTTGAATTTTCAGCAGTTTCTGGAAGCGATCGTAGCCGATGATCTTTCGTGCTTCGACGACAAAGTCGAATTTCGATTCGGCCAGCTGGGATCGGGCGTTTTCAAGCTTGCGATGCTGGGCCCTGATGGATTTGGCATCCGCGTTACGGTTTTCCACCATGGTCTGCAATTCAAACTGTTCCGTTTCGACCCGGCCCTTCTGTTTGATGATACTGAGGCGTGATTGATTGTAGGCCTTTTCCAGGCGCTGAATCTCGCCGTTGCTCAGCTTCAACTCCTTTTTTATCTGGGGGGACCGCCACCAGCGGCCTGATGGTTCCTGCTGAGCGTCGGCCGCCGCCGACATGAGCACGATGCTCACCACAATGATAATCCCGCACATTCGATTCAGCATATACATCCTCTTTTCCCGATATAAGAAGGCCTCCCTGATAAAAGCATCGGACCGGTTCCCGCCGCCTCTGATGCGGCGTGCGGATCCATAGTCTCTTCTTCATCTATAGACGGTAATACCCATTCGATCAAGTCCTCTGACGTATTTGACTCGGTGATCGACGCCAACTGCTGCAACTCGGGAGGCAGGGCGTCCTCCAGCAGGGCATCGACCTGCTGCATCAGCACAAGCTCCTGCTCCGGGTTCAATGCCGCCATTTGCGGGGGTTGCTTTAAAGGATTGAAGCGGGGCAACCACCAGACCGTGATGAGCAGGATCACGGCGCCGGCCAAGCCCATGGCCAGGGCCGGCCTGGATTGCCAGCGGGATACCGGCCGCGTCTTTTGCGGCACCCGAAACGCAGACGTCGGCTCCGGGGCCATACGGCGCGCCATGCTGCCCAGGCGCGTATAGCGCTGTTCCAGACGCTGGGCTGCATGCTTGCATTGCGGGCATTGCTCAAAATGGTGTCGCCGATCTTGAGCCAAATCGTGCGGATCGACGACGGCTTTGAGCAACTCATCGTAAATTAAATGATCGGTGTGTTGGTGTTTCATGACAGCCCCTCCAGTGACATGTCCAAACGTGAAGCGGCATCTTTTACTTTGCCAAGCGCACGATAGAGATGGGTTTTAATGGTGCTTTCATTTTTCCCCAGCGTTTCAACCATCTCCTTAAGCGTTAGCTGGTCAAAAAAACGCAATAAAAAGACCTCACGCTCCATGCGGGACAACGATACGAGCATTTGCTCGACCTGACGCCAGAAATCGCGGCGTTGCAGTTGGTGTTCAGCGGCCGGATCCACCGCCATCTCTTCTGTTTCTTGAAATGTTTCTTGATCCATGGAAACGAACCCCAACAACGATTTAAATTTCTTTTTTCGGTAAAAATCGCGCACCCGGTTGACGGCGATCCGATAAAGCCAGCTCCGAAAGACGGCGGAAGATTTCAAGCCCCGGATATGCTTGTAGGCCTGCAAAAAAACATCCTGAGTAATATCTTCGGCATCCATCCGCGAATTGGTCCGATAGTAAACCATTTGATAGATCTGCTTTTGAAACTGATCCGCCAATTGGTGGAATGCCACACGGTCCCCGGCCCTGGCCTTGTCAACCATCTCCAGAAATCCGGCATCGCTGCGAGTCGTGTGATCGTCGGTATCAGCATGTTTGGCCACCTTCATATCGCGATCTTATCTGTCCGCTATGTTGGATGTCCACTCTTTTATCTCGTCGCCGAAAGCAATCCGGCCGTCAGCTCCGCCGTCGTTGTGCTGCAGCCGGCGCAACGCCCTTCTCAAATCGGTTGGGTCGATAAACGAGATGGTTGTGCTTGAGCCGCCGGATATGCTGGCCGGCCCTGTCCTGCAGGCATGCTAAGCGGCGGTGCTCCACAGAGGTCAAGATGCTGTCGGCGCGCGCGATTCGAATTTGGCGGGCAATCATCCGCTGTTCACGCATCAGTTCGCGCGTTTCGAACTTCGTCAGCGAGCCGCTGCTTGCCCCGCGGCTAATAAGATGCATCTGTCGGGCCTGGCGATCCTCAAGCCAACCCGCCCAGGCGCTTCCGATGGCGGTGATGGTGAACAATCCGGTAATCATTAGAATTTTAATCATGCTGTTCATGCGACCGTCTCCCTTTTTGGCGTTTAACCATAATGACGGAGACCATCCGGATAAAGTTTACAAATGGGCTTTTTTTTGTTGGCGGGCACAGTGGGAGCGGCGTCTCGCCGCGACATTACGCCGTGGTACGGCTTTGACGTCGCGGCGGGACGCC
>JBNKKC010000091.1:0-12483 GCA_050291625.1 Desulfobacteraceae bacterium | reverse complement strand
CCTGCCTTTTCATAGGTGTTTTTGTTCAGAAGCCTGACCGATACGGGCAGGGTGGTATCGATGACGGGAGCCATTCTCCGGCGGGCAAAGCGCAGTACCTGTTCCCTTTCATCCTGCATGGAAGCCACAAAAGCCTCCCGTCCATGGGTCTGCTCGATATATATATCAGTCAGGTAGGTGGCAAATCCTTCACTGAGCCATATATGGTGCCAGTCCAGCTCAGATACAGCATCCCCGAACCATTGATGGGCGATTTCATGGGCAATGACTTCACAGATGCGCTCCACGGCCTCGGCCGAGGTGGTTTCCGGAAAATGGAGCAGCAGGTTCTCGCGGAAGGTGATGGCGCCCCAGTTTTCCATGGCGCCGAAAGCAAAATCCGGCACCGCGATCAGGTCCATTTTGGCCAGGGGGTAGTCGATGCCGTAGTAATCCTCGCAGTATGCCAGGGCCTTGCGGCCGAAAGAGAGCCCCAGGCCGGTCGTGTGCGCCAGCCCCGGCAGGGTGGCCACCCGTACCCGCGGATCGACCGAATCCTGGAAGAATTCGAATTCGCCTACGCCGAAAAAGAGCAGATAGGTGGACATCACCGGCGTGGTCTCGAAGACCACTCGCCTGATTCCGGTGGAGACATCCGTTGTGCTTTCGACCGGTGTATTGGAAATCGCCTGGAGATGGTCGGGAACCTCAAGGGTCACTTGAAACGTCGCCTTGCAGCCCGGATGATCCACGCAGGGAAAGGCTTGCCGGGCGGAGCTTTCCTGGAACTGGGTGATGGCGATGTGCCGCTGTTGGCCCTCTTTTTGATAGCCGCTGCGGTAGAAGCCGGCCAGTTGATCGTTGATCTTGCCGCTGTAGTCGATCCGGATAAAGAAACGGCCGCTCGTCGGCTGGGGCAGGCGGATGGCGAGGCTCTCCTTGGCCGGATCCGCATAAAAGGTGCACGGCTTCAGGCCGTCATCCATCAACAGGCCGCACTGCCACACCGCCAGTTCCAGCGTATTGAGGACGACCTCGGATTCCGGCCGGTCCGACTCGAATTCGATGACGACCCGGCCGTCAAACCGAAATCGATCCAGGTCCGGTGAAATAGACAATTGATAATGCAGCGGACGAAGATGATCTGTCATATGGGTTCCTCCATCGTCGGCCAGTTGGTGAATCAGAGACTGGTTTGCGCCGAATCACATCGGGCTCCACAGACCATTGGTTTTCCCGTCCGCGAGCCGCCATAATCGTTTCCCGGTCCGTTCGATCCATCCGCGATGAACGGCAAGGACCGCCTACTCGGCATCGGGACTCACCGCAAAACCGCTCTGCCCCAAACCGGTTGACGACGGCGTTCCGGCAATCTTGGCCAGATAGGTGTCGCCCAGTTTTTCGATGTGGCCGTGAATGTTGTCGAAGTAGTTGTAGTGAACCTGCTCCTCTTCGATGATCTGCTCGAACAATTTCATGCTGACGCTGTCGCCGTTTTCGCGGCAAACGAGAAGAAATTGGTTGTAAGCATCGATGGCGTCGTCTTCCAGGTCCGAATCAAAGGGAAAGATGGCTTCCACGGCCTGTCCTCTTTCAATCTTGCCTTCATGCCCGGCCGCCGGTTCGCCTCCCAGCTCTTTGATGCGCTCGGCAAACATTTCGGCATGACGCATCTCGTCGATGGCGATCAATTTGATCTTGGCCGCCAGTTCGCCGTAGTCCATGTCATCCAGATTGTAGTGCTGGTTCATATACTGGGAAATGGCCCGCAGCTCCATCACCCGGGCTCTGTTCAGCACCTCAATGACCTTCTGCCGACGCTCTTCCTTGCTTGCAGTTGCCATCTTGCCCTCCTTTTGTTCGTTATAGGCTTTAACATTAGACAGGTGTTTATGTCCGTAAAGATGCGTTGTTGTTTTTTAGTCTGAAATGATTTGTTCACATATGGCCATGAATTGTTTCAGCAGGGGCGAGCACCATTTTTCGGCGTGCCAGATCATGATGACCGGTATGTCATTGTCCGGGCTGTCCCACTTCAATATCGCCAAATCGCCTGCGGCCAGTTCATCTCTGATGGCAACTTCGGGGCATACCGTGATTCCGATACCCCGTCTGAGGCATTGGCGCAGGCTGTTGATACTGGAAAATTCAAGGGTTTTGGTGGTGATGCGCCGCTGTTCGAGCGACCGCTCGAATGACCGCCGGTAACTTCAGTCGGTCTTGGGCAAAAGCAGCGTCCGGGACTCAAGATCGCGAAGCCGGACACGCTTTTTTCGGGCCAGGGGATGCGACGGTCCGGATACCAACACCAGCGGTTCGCTCTTGAGCATACGCAGGTTGACCTCGCCGAAGTTGACGGCTTCGATGATCAGAAACGCCAGGTCGATGCGCCCGGAGTTCAACTCCTCCCGCAGTTGGCGGTCGCTGCAGTTGATGAAGTTGAGGCCGACGTGCGGGTGCTCGCTATAAAACCGCTCCACGATCGCCGGCATATATGCGGTGGCGAGGGTTTCGGGAACGCGTATGGTCAAGCTGCCGTGTATATAGGCTTCACCGGCGACCTCGGAGCGGATCGCTGCGGTCATCCCTTCGATGCGTCTTGCGTACGCATAGAGCTTTTTACCGGCGTCCGTCAACAACACGCGCCGACCGATGCGGTCGAACAGTTTAACCTCCAGTTCCTGTTCCAGGCCTCTGATCTGGGCCGAAACCGAGGACTGGGCCATATATAGCCGTTCCGCCGCCCGCGTAAAGTTCAACAGGTCGGCCACCACGCGAAAAGTTTTCAGCTGACGGAATTCCATGGAGAAACCCTTGCCATCGCCTGAGCCGATGGATAGCATCGAAATAAATCGTTGGACACGATTGGTTATTTATTTTAATCGCAATTATCGATTAATTCAGCTTAAGGAGAATGTCAACCATGAAGCGCTGTTCTACGGTCATGGCTGCCGCCGACTCGGCAGCCGAACTTTTCGGAAATGGATTTCACTGCGCCGAGGCGGTTGCCTGGGCCGTTCTGGTGGCGCTGAAGCAACATCCCGCACAGGCGGCGGCTCACGCGACGGCATTTGGCGGAGGATTCGGTCGCAGCTTCGAAGAGGCCTGCGGGGCTCTATCGGGCGGCTTGATCGCCATTGGTCATCTGCACGGAAGAAGCGCTCCCCAGGGCGAATGGGACGTACCGGCCAAACTTGGTGCTGAGCTGCGCCGTCGCTTCGTCGAAGATTTCGGCACCACCCACTGCGCGACGCTGCGCGAGCGTTTCGGCAGGGAGCGGCAGATGGTGCAATGCCGGAAGCTGGTGCATGGGGTGGTCGTCCGGCTGTTGGAATTGCTGGAACAGAATCCGGACAAATTCGAGGCGTTGAGCTGCGATCGCCCGCACGAGGGTGCGCAAAAGACGGAATGATGGACAGTTGCCAATAAGGAAGGTGGCTTAATGGAATGCATCAAACGGCTGGACCAGGTGCATCATTTTATCATGCAGACATTCGTAGAGACCGGGCGGGCGCCGCACTACACGGATATAGCCCGTGCGCTGGAGGTGGATCCTGAAGAGGGTAAACAGCTCCTGCGCGAGCTCATGGATCTGAAGCTGGGCGCCATGTGGCTGCACCCGGACACCGATTTCATCGTCGCTGTCGGTCCTTTCAGCAGTCTGCCCACCCAATACCGCATCTCTGTCGGCGGTCGGCAGCAATGGTTTGCACCCTGAGGTTTCGATGCCCTGGCGGTCTGCTGGGCCTTTCCCGGGCGCACCATTCAGGTGGAGGCTCCCTGCCTGGATTGCAATGCGCCGCTGCGCGTCGCTATATGCGATGGAAAAATCATCAGTCAAAATGCGGCGGGCATGGTCGGTTATACCGATGTGCCCCTGGCGCAGTGGGCCAAAAACTGGTCCTTTTCGTGAGGTCGCATGAACCTCTTCCGGTCGGAAGCCCATCTTAAAAGCTGGTCCGGATATCAGGCTGGAACTGAGGCGGGTATCCTGTCGTTGTCCGAAATCATGGCCATATTCAGCACGCCGCGCCACTCGGCGAAAATGAGCGAGGATTATATTTCCAAGGCCGCGCAATATGCGCCCCTGTTCGTCGAGAAAATAAAGCAGGTAAAGGCAGGTATGCCGTTCTGGGCGACGCCTTGAACACGGCCTTGCTTACAGCTGAATTATAGTGATTTTTGGAAAATGGAGATTAAGGAATTGACAATTTTTTTTCGGGCAAGCCCGCCTGGAATCGACTCCAGCCATTTTGCGCATCGGCTGCACAGGTGGAAATGATGATAGGGTTGCATGGTTTCATCGTAGCCTTTCCGACTACACAGTTTGCACATTTTAATCATTGTTTGATTTCGATCCTTTTTCGTTTGTCAGCGGAACAATGGCATCAACCTCGTATTCTTTTGCCGTTTTTATCCCAGAATACCTCGCCTTTTTCTCCGCCGCGCAGCCCGCCCACGAAATGGATGCGGGCCCGGATTTTTCCGTTATCGTAATAGCGGGTGACGATGCCGTCCAACTCGCCGTTCTGATAAGGCTCGATGCTTTCCAACTTGCCGTTTGGATAGTAAAACTCGCTTCGTCCGTTCAGGACGCCATTTTTATATTCTTTTTTGAACCGGCATTTCTGATTACGATAGCCTTCACTGCTTTTGCCGACGACAAATCCGGTAAAGGGTTCGTCAGCGCCTTTTTGATAAACGACACCGTGCTTGACTCTGACCTCTTTGATTGGGATTTCGCTGGTGCAGGAGAGAATGAAAAAAGCGAACAAACAACTGAGGAACACACCGGGACGAACGATTTTCAACGTTACCTCCATTGCGTGATCTATCAAATGGATAGCACGCGAACCACAAAGCAAAAAACTTTTAGGACTCCCGTCGATCCCAAAAGCCGCTAACGCATCCGGCAGCCCGGCGATCATGGCACGTTGGCTTTAGACCCGTGGCTTTGCGTCACCGGCTTTCGACGGTTTTGCCCTTGTCACAATGCAATTTTTCAAAGCTTGTTATCGGCAGGTTAGGGACGATCTTTAGGCCGAAAGTGTCAGAAAGATGAATCGGTGACATATCATCGATCGCCGGCATCGTCGAGCACCCTTCGAACCGTTGTGGCCAACTCGGCGATTTCCAGGGGTTTGTGCGCAAACGCTTTGATTCCAATGGCGCTTGCCGTTTCACTTGACATCTTTTTGCTGTACCCGGTGCAGAGGATGATCGGGATGCTTTTTCGGATCTTCATCATTTCAACGGCCAGTTTGTCGCCGGTCATTTGCGGCATGCTCATGTCCGTGATAACCAGGTCGTATCGATTTTTATGCCGTCTGAAACGCTCCAGGGCTTCGTTGCTGTCGCTGCACGTGGTGACGTGATAGCCCAGACGTTCAAGGGCTTTGCGGCCCAGTCTGGCGATGGCCAATTCATCATCGACAAACAGGATCCGCTCCGATCCGGTCGGATACTCGCGGCCGTCCGTTTGGATGGTTTCGCTGCGCTGCTTGAATATGGGCAGATAGACCGTGACGACCGTTCCTTTGTTCAATTCGCTGTGGATGGTGATGTCGCCTCCGTATCGCTTGACGATGCCGTGAACGACCGCAAGGCCCATTCCGGTTCCTTTGCCGGTCTCCTTGGTGGTGAAATAGGGCTCGAAGATCGATTCTATGATCTCCGGTGCAATACCGGTTCCGGTATCCGAAACCGCCAGTTTCAGGTAATCGCCCGGATCGATCCCCGCGGATGGACCGACGGGATTATCCTTGATGTGCGCTTCCGTGAGCTTTACCGTTAAACGTCCGCCTTCGTCCTCCATGGCCTGGTAGGCATTGGTGCAAAGGTTTAAAATAATCTGGTGAATTTGGGCGGGGTTGCCCAGGACCAGCGCGTCGCTCTGGATCTGCTGCTCGATGACAATCGTGACGGGAATGGTTGATCGGATGAGCTTGAGGACTTCCTTGGCGACCTTGTGTACGGCCACGGGTTTTGTTTCTTCGTTGGTCTGTCGCGCAAAGGCCAGAATTTGCTTCACCAGGTCGCGTGCGCGCAAGCTTGCTATATAGACCTCATTCAGGTTTTCCTCCATCAAGCTGCCCGGTTTGCTTTCATTCAGGGCCAGTTCCGTATACCCTACGATAGAGGCCAGGATGTTGTTGAAATCGTGGGCGATGCCGCCGGCCAGCGTGCCGATCGCCTCCATCTTCTGAACGTGACGAAGCTTGTTTTCAAGGATTTTTTTCTCCTTGTCCGCCAGTTTGCGATCGGTGATGTCCAGGAACGTGGCCAGCGTGCCGATGACGGCGCCCGATTCATCCATCTGCGGACGGGATCTGAACAGGGTGTGAATGGTCGATCCGTTTTTTGCGATAAGGCTTCTCTCTCCCGATATGATGTTGCCTTTCATCACCCGTGGGTAACCGGTTTTTTGCATCAGTTTGCGAGCCGAATCCTCCGTGTAAAACTTCTCCAGGGGCTGGTTGATGATGTCACGGCTGTCATACTGCAAGGTGCGCATAAACGACCTGTTGGCATCCCTGATAATGGGTCTGCCGTTGTCATCCCGGGTAATAATGTACATCAATGGGGCTTCGTCGAACAGCTCCCGGAACCGGGATTCGCTGGTTTGCAGCATGGCCTCGGCATGGTGGCGCTCGTCGATTTGAGTTTCCAGGTCGGCCGTTCGTGTTTTAGCCATCGCTTCCAGGCGGCGGGTTTGCGACCATTCGCGATAAAACAGGAAGAACACGGCGATCAGAAATACGACGCCGCTGGAATAGATCAGCACTCGATGCGTCAAGGGAGGATCGGCAAAGTCCGGCAGCCAACCGGTTGAAAGCGTCCAATGGGTGTCGACAACTCGAATGGATCGTTCGTGAGAGCGAGTCGAATCGGGGCCCTGCCTGAAAAACGACTTGCCGTCGCTGTCCGTCAGATTCAGGTGGACCCGTTCTAGTGGGATCCCCTCAAGCGCCTCTTTCAACAGCGCCGGTACGTCATAGACGCCGATTGCCAGCCCCACGAACACGTCGCCGTGAAAAATCGGTGTTCGAACCACGATTCCTTTGCCGCCTTGGCGCAAGTCAAAAGGGCCGTGAACGGTGGCGCTTTTCATGCGGATGGCTTTGCGAACATACGGGCCGCGAACAGGATCTTTGATCAGCGCTATCGGCTTTCGGATCGTGATCTCGTTGCCTTTGGGTGGATAGACATAGGTGACCCTGGTTTGCGCATCTGCATACTGCAGGGCGCGTATGGGGGGATGGGACGTCAGTAGGCGACCGGCGAACTCGGCAAATTCATTCCCTTTCGTGTCCGGATGGATGGCGAAAAGCGAAGCGAGCGCTTCGACTGCGGTGAAGCGGGAGGCCAGGCTGCTTTCAAGCCGATGCCGGCACAACCGGGACAGGGCTTGAATCTCAAAGTCCACCTCCTGCCGCCAGTGGGTCTCCTGCCACCTGTCCACCAGAACAATCGCGGCCAAGCCGCATACGGCAATCGCAATCACCAATAATTTATTCATTTGTCATCTACGCGGGCTGAAAGGGATCTGGTCGCCCATATGACATCAAAGGGCCGGGACATCAGCGCAAGGTATCCGTCCGTAGTGCATGACGGCCTGATTATTTATCATACGTTATGGATATAATAAGCTTTGGTCTGCCCGTTTCCGGCTGTGGTCGGGTCTGATCTGTGATCGGAGCACTCACTCAGTGGCAAGCGGTATTCAACACCGTTGTCCATTCTACATGAAAGGACATGGTGGTTGCAAGGTCTGAATGACATCATCCGATTTTTAAGTCCGTCGTAAGAAAGGCACTGATGACGATTGCCTCGCCAGGTCGGGGTGGCCGCGGGCCTGCAGGAGAAGGTCGGCGTCAGACCGGGAATATTCCGTGTTCCGCGTTTTACAACCCGTTATGATCGGGAGCGAACTATGTGAATGCGTTGATATTCGCGCATCGCTGTTCGATCACGCATAATTTGATGAATTTTTTCTCGGCGCGTTTCAGATCCTTTTCAGAGTAAAATTCCAGGTTCTCCGGAATGCGAAACGATTTCCGCCCCTGTTCAATCAATCGCCGAATGCCTTCATTTGTCCTGGATGGTGTGTTTTGCATAACAAGCTCCACTACCCGAGCGCGACATCAACTCGGCCGATAGTACCGTAGATCGTGCCATAATAAGGTTTGTCGATTCAGCACTGCAAAAACCGTGCACATTTTACCAACCGAATAAATACAGGTGGTTGTGGATGATTTCCTCGAGAAAGCGGTCCGAATGTGAACCTGTTTCCACAGAAATTGGGATCTTAGATAAATAAAGTAACCGGCAATCTGTAAAATGCAAGTGGTTGCAGCGGGATTGCGGATGTGCGAGTTAGTAATCGACTATTTGACGATATGCTCAAGAAATGCCGACAGGGCTTTGACTTCATCTTTTTCGGCCAGCACCCTGCGCAGCTCGGTGATCTCTTTGTAACTCCGCTTGTCCAGCAGAAGATGCTCCTTGCGCGTGCCGGAGTCGTTTATATTTATGGCCGGCCACAATCGCTGCTCGGCGCATTTGCGGCTCAATACAAGGTCCATGTTTCCGGTGCCTTTAAACTCCTGAAAAATGATGTCGTCCATACGGCTTCCGGTATCAACCAGAATGGTGGCGATAATGGTCAACGAACCGCCACCTTCGATATTGCGGGCCGCGCCGAAAATCTGGCGGGGTATTTCCATGGCGTTGGCTGCCAACCCCCCGGTCATGGTGCGTCCGTGACTTTTCGTTTCGGCATTGAAGGCCCGCGTCATCCGCGTGAGCGAATCGACGAACACCACTGCGTTTTTTCCGGATTCGGCACACCGGATGGCTGTGTTCATGGCCAGACGCGCCATACGCATGTGTTGTGCCACGCTTTGATCGGCTGAACTGTAAAGCACATGCCCTGCGTTGATGCTGCGTTTGAAGTCGGTTACTTCCTCGGGGCGTTCATCCACCAGCAGCACAAGTACTTCCGCGTCGCTGTGGTTGGCGATGATGGAATTGGTCATGTGCTTGAGTATGGTCGTCTTTCCCGCTTTGGGCGGTGAAATGATCAGGCCGCGCTGGCCTTTGCCGATGGGAACAATCATGTCGAGGGCCTGCCCCAGGTGGTCCTTGGGCCCTTGAGACAATTTAAATTTTTCGCAAGGGTTGATGCTGGTCAGATCCTGCAGGGGACTGATATCAGCATACGCATCGAGCGGCATCTGGTTGATGCGCTCGGGTTCGGCCAGCTTCAGGTTGCGGTTCTTGCCGTCGCCCTTGACGCCGGTGCCTTGGACAAACAGACCTTCGCGCAATTTGAACTTGTTGATCACATGCGCCGGCACATAGGTGTCCTTTGATGACGGTCGAAAATTTCTTTCAATATCCCTAAGAAATCCAAAGCCTTTATCCAGAATTTCAAGATATCCCTCTACAGGATCCACGATTGATGCCCCCCAGCAATATTAAATATTTATTCCATTATTTACAATAAAGGGTCCGCACGACGCACATGGTCAACGCCCTGCAGCCGCAAATAGTGCCGTTTGATTCCTCAAGTGGTTTGGAGAAGAACCGGAATTATTCTGATAGAACCATTCTTGATACTACAAAATGGCTTTCAATGCCACTAAAACTGAAATCCGTTCAAGATGTGAACGGATTTGTGAGAATTCCGTTGGCCGGGGGGGCGCCTGGCGGCGGCAGCGTTGACTCTCCGCCGCGGTTCAGATATAAACAGGCTGTTCTGAATTGATCCGTTTTAGAAACAATCCGCGTCACCAACGCCTCTATCTTGGAGCCCGGCAATGAATCTGGATGACATCCGACGGAAAATAGACAAAATCGATCGTGAGTTGCTGGTGCTGCTTCAGGAACGCATGGGACTGGCCATTCAGTCAAAGAAATTCAAAGAAAAAGTTGCCGATCCCAAACGCGAAGAGGTCGTTCTGGCGCGCGCCGAGCGAATGAACCTGGCTTTGGTCGAAGGCTCGTTTGCCCGGCAGCTGCTGCGAACGATTATCGAGGAGAGCAAACGGCTGCAGGAAGAGGATCGGCAGATGGTGGCCTTTCAGGGAGAGCACGGGGCTTACGGTGAAGTGGCCGCTCGCGAGCTGGTGCCCGACGGCGCGTTTATTCCCTGCCTGGAGTTTGTGGATGTCTTTCAGGGGGTGGAACAGGAGCGATTCGAATTGGGTGTCGTACCGGTGGAGAATTCGCTGGAAGGTGCGGTGACCCAGGTCAACGATCTGTTGACCACCACCGATTTAAAAGTTGTCGGAGAAGTCAAAGTGCCGGTCAACCATTGCCTGCTGGCGCCTCATGAAACTTCCTTGGAAGAGATACGGGTGGTTTACTCTCATCCCCAGGCATTGGCACAGTGCAACCGTTTTTTGCTGAAGCATAAAATGGAGCCGCGTCCCTATTACGATACGGCAGGTGCCGCCAAAATGCTGGCACGCGAGAATCCCAGGGCTGCAGCGGCCATCGCGAGTGCACTGTGTGCCGAGTTGTACGACCTTGAAATCGTGAGCACCGGCATCGAGGACGGGGCCGCCAATCATACCCGTTTTCTGCTGCTTTCGCGGGAGGCGTATTCCGGGTTGGGGGACAAGACCTCCATCATATTTGCGACCGCACACGAGGCGGGGCGGTTGTTTAACGTACTTCGGCTTTTTGCCGATGCCGATATCAACCTGACGCGTATCGCCTCCATGCCGTTGCGGTCCGATCCCGGCCAGTACAGCTTTTTTCTCGACTTCGAGGGAGACATACAGGCCCCGCCTGCCGACGAGGTGATGCGGCGTCTTGAAAAGATGGCCATTCCCATCAAATGCCTGGGAAGTTATCCGGCGCACAAAACGTGATAGAGACGTTGAGCTTTTTTCCGAATCGGACGGCGTTGAACGGATTTGTCATTGGAAAAGTACCATGCGTAGAACGATCATTCTCCTGCTTCTGATTTGTCAGTGGGTTTGTGTCCCTTTTGCATTCGCCGATTGGTCGAACCTGGGCATCAACGGCGGCCATGTCCTTGACATCGCGATCGATCCTTTGAATCCTGAAAAATTGTTCGCATCGACCTATCTGGGCGGCGGTCTTTTTATGAGCGAAGACGGCGGCGACAGCTGGCAGACGCTGTCTATGGCGCATCTGCGGGAGGGCGAAGACACCTTTGAAGACCAGGCCGTATATGCGGTGGAGGTCGCCCCCGGCGATTCGAACGTCGTCTGGGCCACCCACAACTACTGGGCGGCGCGCAGCTCCGACGGGGGCCGCAACTGGACGCATATTCTGAACAACACCATGCAAAGCGACTGCGCCAACTGCGGCGCAAACGATAACTGGCGTTTATGTTTATCTCTTGCCATCGATCCCGGCAATCCCAGTGTCGTCTATGTGGGAACGGGCGGGCCTGATGACGGCGGCGTCGATGGCGCTGTTTTTAAAACCCTCAATGGCGGCAGCCACTGGACCAAACTTTCCCAAACCTTCGACTACCGGGTTGAGGGCCTGGCCATTGATCCCGACAATCCTTCCACCATATGGGCGGTAACCAACTCAAACGGTGACGGCGGCTGGAACGGCACCATCTATCGAAGCACGGACGGCGGCGATTCCTGGCAGCCCGTTAGCATCGGCTCCGCGCTGGGCGGCATCCTGGCCGTGGCGCCGAGGCCGGACGACCCCGGTGATCCGGACGATCCACCCATGGTATTCGTGGCCTGCGGCTACGGTATTGCCCTGCTGACCTATAACAGCGGGCTCGCTCAGTGGGAGGAGAGTTTTCCGGTAGCGGGAAGCGGGACGGTGTCGGACGTGGTGGTCGCCCCTTCCAATCCGAATGTGGTCTATGCCAGCTGGAAAGGGCCGTCCGATGCCAATGTGACACGGGGCCTTTACAACGGCACATCTTGGAGTTGGGAAACCATCGCGCTCAACGATCAGATCGCCGATGGGCTGCAGACGCTTGAGATCCATCCCTCCGATGCCGAACACCTTTTCGGCGGCGACCTCGGTCTGGGCGTGCTGCGCAGCCTGAATCACGCTCAGAGCTGGACGCCCGTGAATCAGGGGCTGGATGCCGTGGTGGTTTACGATCTGGATGTGCAGGACGGCAATTCAGATCACATGATTGCGGCCAGCGGCTCGGGACTGTATGAACGGCCGTCGGGATCCGAGACATGGCTTCGGCGACGGTCCGGCGAGTACAAATCGGCTGAATTCGAACCAAATTCGGCTGTGACCTATTACGCCGGCGCCTATCGCAGTCTGATTCGCACCGACGACAACGGGGGCAGCTGGCAGGTCAGCAACGACCTGGGCGACACTTTTGCCTTCGATATCGAAATCGACCCTGACAACACCGACACGCTTTTCATTACCGCCGGGCAGCAGGTGATGCGCAGCACGGACGGCGGCCTCACATTCGATCCGGTCATGACCGGCACCAATACAGGCGGCGAAAGCTACCGCATGAACACCGTGGTG
>JBNKKC010000090.1:0-60274 GCA_050291625.1 Desulfobacteraceae bacterium | reverse complement strand
AAAGAAAGTATCGCAGCATCTTTGAGAACGCCCTGGAAGGTATCTACCAAAGCACTCCTGAAGGACGAATTCTCAGCGCCAACCCCGCATTTGCCAACATTCTGGGATATGACTCGGCTCAGCAGCTTATCGAGGAGGTTTCGGATATCGGGGCGCAGCACTGGGTGGAGCCGAACCAGCGCCAAGATATGGTTCAAGTGCTGCTCGACGGCGGCACCATTACCATGTTTGAAGCCCGCATGGTGCGACGGGACGGACAACTCATCTGGGTGCTGATCAACGGACGGTCCGTCTACGACACGACGGGGCAGCTGCTCTATCTGGAAGGCATGGTCCAGGATATTACGGAAAAGGTTCGTTTCGAAAATCAGATTCGCCAGACTCAAAAAATGGAGGCCATCGGCACCCTGGCCGGCGGCATCGCCCACGATTTCAACAATATGCTGGGCGTGATCATTGGCTGCAGCGAACTGGCCATCGACGGGACGCCCAACGGCGGCAAAGCGACCGCCGACATGGAGCGGGTTCTGGACGCGGGACTGCGGGCCAAGACGCTGGTGAGGCAGATCCTCACTTTCAGCCGCCAGGACGAGGTCGAATTCAAGCCCCTTCTGCTGAAGCCTTTCTTAAAGGAGACGGTCAAATTCCTGCAGACCACTTTGCCGGCGGCCATTCAGGTGCGGCTCAGCCACGTTCAGGACAACTGCACCGTACTTGCCGATCCAACCCAGCTCCAGCAGGTTCTGCTCAATCTGTGCACCAACTCGGCCCACGCCCTTTCGTCACACGGTGGATTCATCGACATATCCTTGTCCAGACAGAATGTTATCTCCCCGGACAAGGGGCCTGCCGACGATCTGACGCCGGGAGCTTACGTCCACCTGACGGTCCTGGACAACGGCCCGGGGATTGAACCGGAGATTCTGCATCGCGTATTCGATCCTTTTTTTACCACCAAAAAAGTTGGCGAAGGCACCGGCCTGGGCCTGTCGGTGGTGCATGGCATCGTTAAGAGCCATGGCGGCGCGGTGTACGCGCAGAGCGAAAACGGACAGGGAACCGTGATGCACGTTCTGCTTCCCAGCCTGGAACACCCTGAATTCGAACCGGCGCCGGAATGCGCCGTCATGCCTCCGGGAGGCAGCGAAAAGATCTTCCTTGTAGAGGACGAACCCGTCCTGGCCGATATTCTCCGTCGGATAATGGCAGGATTGGGGTACCAGGTGAATCTGTTTACCGATGCCATCGAAGCCTGGCGGTTTTTTATGGTTCATGCAGACCGCTTTGATCTGGCTATCCTGGATCACAACATGCCCACCATTACCGGGATTGAACTGGCGGCCCGCATCCATAAACTGCACGCGCAACTGCCCATCCTCCTGTTGACCGGAATGGGCATCGAGCAGCTGCGCCCGGAAGCCGAAAAAGCCGGTGTGCGGAACCTCATGAACAAACCCCTTAACCGGATTGATCTGGCGGTTGCCATTCGGAGGGTGCTTGATGAATGATTCTGATCTGTTGACGAATCGATCCACCATTCCACGAATTCTGATCATCGACGACGATGAAAGCATGGGGTACACCCTTACCCGGATGATTGAAGAGGAGGGGCATGAGGCCCATGTCGCCCTGACCTTGAAAGACGGACTGGAAATGATCCGCTCCGGCAGCTACGACGTGCTTTTTCTGGATGTGCGCCTGCCCGACGGCAGCGGCATCCAGGCCATCCCTCGCATTCAGACCGTTGCCTGCCCGCCGGAGATCATCATTGTCACGGGATACGGCGACAAGGATGGGGCGAAAACCGCCCTGAAAAGCGGCGTGTGGGATTATATCGAGAAGCCGGCCCGGATAGACGCATTGCGGCTCTCTTTGAAGCGAGCGCTGCAATACCGCCGCCAAAGCAGAAATCTGAAAAATCCCTTGTCGATAGACAGGGGGGGCATCATCGGCTCAAGCTCCAGGCTGGCGATGTGTCTGATGCTTACGGCCCATGCCGCTCAAAGCGACGCCAGCGTGCTTATCTGCGGCGAAACCGGCACGGGAAAAGAACTTTTCGCCCGTGCGATTCACAACAACAGTGTTCGTGCGGACAAGCCCTTTGTCGTCCTCGATTGTGCATCGCTGCCCAGGAATCTTGCGGAAAGCATTCTCTTCGGTCACGCAAAGGGAGCATACACCGGTGCGGACAAGTCCAGCCAGGGCCTCATCCGAAAGGCGGACAAAGGGACCTTGTTTCTCGACGAGGTCGGAGAGCTTCCGCTGTCGACCCAAAAAAAATTTTTAAGAGTGCTCCAGGAAAAGCGTTTTTTGCCGGTGGGATCCCAGGAGGAAGTATCGAGTGATTTTCGCCTGGTCTCAGCGACGAACAGCGATCTGGACAGCGAAGTGGACGGCGCAAGATTTCGTCAGGACCTGCTTTTCAGGCTCAGATCGATCATGATCGAGCTGCCCTCCTTGCGGGAGCGCAAAAATGACATTCGTCAGATCGTTTCGGCTCACGCTGCGATCTTGAGCCAACGGCTCGGCCTGCTGCAAAAAGAGATATCGGAGGAGTTTTTTGAAACGCTGAACGCCTACAGCTGGCCCGGCAACGTACGTGAGCTCATCAATGCCGTGGAACATGCCTTTGCCATGGAGCCGACCTGCCCGACACTTTATCCGAAACACCTGCCGGAACACATTCGCATGCAGACCATCGGCGGCAAACCGCCGGACCGGGGGCAGCCGTGCCTGGGAACGTCCGCTTCTTTGCCCAAGCCGGGAAACAAGGGGGATTTCCCGAAGCTCAAAGCCTATCGAAAATCAATCATCGAGAGGGTCGAAAGACGATATTTCTCTGAACTGATGGCCCACTGCAGCGGCGATATAGACAGGGCCTGCGCCGTATCGGGACTCAAAAAGGCGCGCCTGTATCAGTTGCTCAATAAATACGGTGGCGACAAATAAACGGCATTAAAGCCACTTCCATTGTCGTGTTTCAGAAGGATGCGCCGCCTTTTTTATTGTTCTTTATCGGCAAGCAGTTTGCGGATCATTTCATCCAGCCGCTGCATCGAAACAGGCTTTGTCAGATAGCCTTTTATCCCCATCGACGCCGCTTTCTCGGGGGTTGTGAGTTCGCTGAATCCCGTGCAAAGGATAACGGGAATATCAGGACGGATCCGCATCAGATCACAGGCCAGTTTGTCACCGGTGATTTTGGGCATGGTCATGTCTGTGATGACAAGATCATAGCGTGACGGCTGCCTGCCAAACCAGTTGAGGGCCTCTTCCGGATCCTCTATCGCCGTGACCGTGTATCCCATCTTGGTGAGCATCTTTTTTTGGATGGCCAGTATTTCCGCCTCATCATCCACGAGCAGAATCCGTTCGTTTCCGCCGGTCGATTGATCGTCATCCGCCTTGATGATTTCCAGGGGCGCTTTGGTCAGCGGGAAATATAAATCGAATCTGGTGCCCTGGCCGCATTGGCTATCCACCTGAACGGTTCCCGCATGGCTGGTGATAATACCGTGAACAACGGCAAGACCCAGACCGGTCCCTTTTCCCTTCGGCTTGGTGGTAAAATAGGGATCGAAAATGCGTTCCAGATGCTCGGGGGGGATTCCGACGCCGGTATCGGAAATCGTCAGTTTTGCATAGCGTCCCGCAGGAATCGGTGTCGGTGCGTCCGCGTTATTTTTAAACCGGACCTCCGACAGAGAGATTTCCAGGATGCCGCCGATTTCCTCCATCGCTTGATACGCGTTGGTACAGAGATTCATGATGATCTGGCTGATCCGTGAAGGATCTCCCAATATGCGGCCCTTCGCGCTTATCTTTTTGCGGATGTCAATGGTGGAGGGAATGGCGGGCCTCAGCAGCTTGAGGGCCTCCTCAACCTGCATCTCCAAATTGATAGGCGACTTGATTTGGGGATCCTTGCGGCTGAATGCCAGGACCTGGGCGACGAGATTGCGCGCCCTTATTCCGGCCTGATGAATGGCCTCCAGGTTTATCCTTAAGGGTTCGTCGTCGGCAAGCTCCTGCAGTGCCAATTCCGCATAGCCTAAAATGGCGTACAGAATATTGTTGAAATCGTGTGCGATGCCGCCGGCAAGCGTTCCGATGGCCTCTGTCTTTTGCGCCTGGCGCAAATGCTCTTCCATCGCCAGCTCATCGGTTATATCCCTGGCGATGGCGATAAAAATCTCGGCATCCAAAGGAACAACCGTCAATATTGCCGTCCGAAGGGTCCGGTCCGGACGAACGAAGGTCGTCCTTCCCAGCTCTTCGGCTTTTCCGGATGATGCGATGATGCTGAACCGGTCATGTTCATCCCATCGGGTCACATCCAGCAGGGTCAACTCCTTGAGGTCCGGAAGTATTCGGCCGCTTAATCGAACGGCGGCCTGGTTGGCATCCAGCATGTCGCCCGTGCCTCTTTTGACGACAAAAATGGCGTCGGTGCTCTTTTCAAACAGCGTTCGATATTTTCTTTCGCTTTCTTTAAGTTCCGCCTCTGCACGGCGACGCACCTTGATTTCAGTTTGCAGGTCGACATTCTTCTCGTTAAGGAAATTGATTTTTTCCTTTATCGAATCCCTCATCTGGATAAAGCTCTGGGTCAAAATGCCGATTTCATCCCGCCTTGTGTTTTCAATCTCAAGTTCAAGGTTTCCCTGTGCCATCTCGGTTGCTGCGGAAGTCAGAAAAGTGATTGGGCGGATGAAATGAGTCACTGCGATGGAAACCAGCAGCAATATGGAAATGGTTGTCGCCGCGGTAATGAAAACCAATACCTTTAAAAAATTCCTGGAGTCCGCATATTTCAGGCTGAAGGGGAGCCTGTAGCAAACGATCCAGTGCCAGTTGTCGAAATAATCGAAAATAACCCAATTTGTGATGCCGTTGTAGGTATAATCGAAGTGTCCTTTTTTCATTGCCGTGATTTGGCTGATATACTCGGGCCGCACGTCGTATTCGAAGCCGCGTTCGTGCCGGGGGTGGAGAATCACCACTCCATTGCGGTCGATGATAAATGGAAATGCTTCTATTTCAGGGTCGGTATAGTAATGATGCCGTAAGGTATCCAGGCTCAGTTGTTTGAACTGATCTTCGTAATGCTCTACCATTAAGGTGTCTTGGAGTTCAATGTAGGTGTGTTCCAGTTGTCCGATAATTTCTTTGACTTCTTTGGAGTAGAGCTGCGTCTGGGTCTTGTCGATTATTCGAACATAATAATAATCCGTTAACAGGGTGATGCCCGCGCATAGAAGTAAAAAGGCCGTAGTAATGATGAAGAGCAGTTTGGTGGTGAGAGATTTTGGTTTCATTTATCTCATCGTGGTTGATCTGGACCGGCGAATGAAGTCTATAGGAAAGACAATATTCAGTTTTTTTGCGATACGCATGTTGCGATAGATTTCCGCTTTCTTGTTGGCCACTACTGGAATGGATCCCGGCGCTGTTCCATTCAGTATTTTCAGCGCTGCTTTCGCCGCCCACTGCCCCTGTTCGGCGGGCACCGTGGCATAAGTGACCAGTGCATAGTCCTTCATCCATTTATCCCAGTTTCCCGTGGGAACGGTTGTGTTTTCTTCGACAAACTGTTTGGCCGCTTCGGGATTCCAGTCCGGAATGGATGCGCTGTTGCCTACCAGGATCATGTCGGTTTCTTTTTGAAGGTCGAGATAGGCTCGCTGCCATTCCGAGTACTTTTTCACAAAGCGTCTGGTTATGTTGATGTTGAATCGTTTTTCGTAGAAAATCGCTTCTTTTCGTGCAGACAGATCGTCGCCCTTGATAAATCCGATGCGATCTCCCCCGGCGTATTTTTTCAATGTCGCCACGATTTGATCGATGAGCTGAACCTCGATCATCCCCGTGATGTTTTCCGTCGGAAATCCATAATCCGACGCATCCCAATTGACGCCGCAAAACACGAAAGGTACTTTCGAGTTCTTGTAATACGGGGCAATCAGATATTTTGACGCGTTGTCGTCGCTGGCGATAACCACGTCCGGTTGGAAGGTGCCGATCAAGGACCTGGCCTTTTCAGCTGCCGTTTTTTTTGATTGCTCTGAGAAATGACGTTTGGTGTCCATCTCGAATTGGACCAATTGGATGTCAGTGCCCCGGATCGTGTCTTCAATGGCTTGATAGATGCCGTCGCTCCAAGGATATCCCTCGTGGTATGAATTGATAAAGAGGATTTTTTTCCCGGCAAAAGACGGTTCTGTGGCCTGGGCGGATACTGCGATCGCCGCAATGACGCCCAACACAAGCAGCAGACAACCTATCGTCGTTCTAAGGTTTTCCATGCCCGGCATCCTTGACGTTTTGCATAAACCTGGGAAAAAGCGTTGATTCGAACCATTCGTATCCCGGCTCTCGAACTGACTCGAATTGAGGCAGACGTATCAATACATACCGGATCTGTTTGGTGGCCATGGCGGTCATTCGAAAAAAGTCGGTTCCGGGCAGGGTCGACGAACAGCGCAATGAATGGAGCGACTGGTGCTCGATCATTCTGGGGCATAATTTAATATAATACTTTATTTGTATCTCGGTTGGCAAGGTGCTTCTGATAAGGTGCCGGTGCTTCGATTCATATCAAACAGTTTAATTAATTTTAGGTTAATTAAAAAATAAAAATGTAAAAAATATAGATTTTTATATTTACAAATTCATAATAATTATTTATTAATTTAAATGAATTTAATAATGTTCTGAAACGATCCCTTCATTTCCGATTCATCGATCAAGGTCTGGAATGTCTTTCAACACGAAAAGTGACGGGCGCGGAAAGCAATCCATCCAGTTGCGCCGCTTCAACGAGA
Source organism: Desulfobacteraceae bacterium (assembly GCA_050291625.1). Classification (GTDB taxonomy): domain Bacteria; phylum Desulfobacterota; class Desulfobacteria; order Desulfobacterales; family Desulfosarcinaceae; genus JARRKU01. The sequence goes on along the minus strand of JBNKKC010000090.1, from coordinate 53,450 downwards.
GGCGTGTGCTGCAGGCGTTGCGCCGCATGGGAGCCGCTTCCAAGGCGGATCTGGCCCGTTATGCCGGCCTGACCAATGCGGCCGTAGGTGTTATTGTCGCTTCCCTTGCAGAGCGGGGATTACTTCATCTTGGTGAAAAACGCTATATCGGCGGTCGCGGCCAACCTGCCACCATGATACGTTTGAACGGTTCTGGAGCATACAGCATTGGCGTGCGCCTGGATCGGACGGCCATCGAGACTGTTTTGATTGATTTCGACGGCAATATCTTGTCGCGGATTTCCTATGACATGCTGCTGCCTCATCCCGGACAAGCATTGAAAATCGTCGAAAATGATATCCGGAAAACGCTGCGGATTTTAAAAAAGGACCAAAAAAAGCGGCTCTCCGGAGTTGGGCTGGCGATTCCATTTAATCTGGAGAGCTGGCTTACCGAGCTCAATTTGCCGGCCAATCTTTTTTCAAGCTGGAAAAGCGTCGATTTTGCAGCTGAAGTTGAAAGGGCCGTGAATATCCATGTCTACAGCGAAAACGACGGAACGGCGGCAGCCGTCGCTGAATTGTTTTACGGTGTTGGTCGTGAAATCGATGATTTTTTGTATCTTTTTCTAGGCCCCGGACTTGGCGGCGGTTTGGTGTTAAACGGTGAAATCGTTCACGGTGATTCTGGAAATGCAGCGGATGTCGGGCTCACGCCCGTACCGCCATCGACACTTTTGTCTGCACCTCAGCCGAAAGGGGCCTTTGATATCACTCTGAACAGGGCATCCATCAATACCCTTATCCGGCACCTTCGGCATACGGGCATCCCCATCAAAACAAAAGTTGATCTGGAACATATTATTTCAGAAGAACCGGCTCCGGTATCCGAATGGTTGGAAGATTGCACAATGGCCCTGACCTATCTGATTTGGTCGGCAAAGTCCCTTTTGGATGTGCCGACGGTGGTATTAGGCGCCGACATTGACGGCCGCTTTACTGAAATAATGAAAAATCGTCTTGAGGTTTCCCTTGCCGCCAGTGCTCCCGAATCGCGAACCCCGCCGAAAATTGTACTGGGATCATTCGGCAGCGACGCCGGCGCCGTGGGCGCCGCCAGCCTGCCGATGTTCTACAGCTTTTCGCCGAGCAAACATATTCTGACAAATGAAACGGACAATAAATTCATGTATGTGGAAAAACAAGAATAGATGCAGGGATATCGATGAATTCGAATGATGGGAAAGATCCGCCGGGCGATAACGCGATCGCACCGGTTCTGGAAACCGTCGCCCTTACAAAACACTATGGCGGGGTTCATGCATTGACGGATGCTCACTTCAAAGTGATGCCAAAAGAGCATGTTGCCATCGTGGGGGACAATGGCGCCGGAAAATCGACCCTTGTCCGAAATATTACGGGAGTTGAACAACCGACTTCGGGCAGGATTCTGCTCGACACCCATGAAGTTGTCTTTAAATCGCCAAGCGAGGCAAGAGAACATGGAATCGAAACGGTTTATCAGAACCTGGCCCTGGCCGACGACCTGGATGTTCCCGGCAATATTTTTCTGGGCCGCGAAAATGTAAGATTCAAGCTCGGCCCCTTCAGCTGGCTGGATAAGCCGTCCATGCGAAGACGTTCCGAAACACTTCTCAAAGAAACCGGGATAAACATCCCGGAACTGAAAACAGTGCTGAGAAATATGTCCGGGGGACAGCGCCAGTGCGTTGCCATCTGCCGGGCGGCGGGTTGGGGGTCCAAACTGATCATCATGGATGAACCAACCGCCGCCCTCGGCATACGGGAAACAAAGCGGGTTGAGGAGATCATTTTAGGCCTGAAGAAAAGAGGTATTCCCGTCATCATCATCAGCCACAACCTCAGGCAGGTTTTTAACCTGGTGGATCGTATCTGGGTCTTCAGGCAGGGCCGAATTGTCGGCAACCGGGTCGTGGCGGAAACCGATCCCAATGAGATCGTCGCGATGATTACAGGCGTTTCGCGAGAAGGAGCTGCAACGAAAAACGACATTTAATTTGCTTAAAAGGAGAGAGATGAGATGAAAACCAAATCGTTATTGTGGGTCTTGCTGGCAGGAGCCATGGTCCTTTGTTTGTCGGCATCGGCAATGGCCGCAGGGGAGCTCATTGGATATGTCACTAAATCAGCCACCAATGCGGGTTGGATCATGATCAACAACGGGGCCAAGGATGCCGCCAAAGAGGAAGGGGCAAAACTCCTTACGGTAGGTCCTTCCTTTCAGGGCGATCTGGCCAGCCAGCTTGAAGTTTTTGAAAATCTGGTCAGCCAGGGTGTCAAAGCCATCGGCATTGCGCCGGTGGATTCGGCGGGCATTGCTCCGGCCGTAAAGTCAGCCATGGAAAGCGGTATTCATGTCATCGCCGTTGATACCGGCGTTGCAGGAGCGGACGTCACCTCTTTTGTCGCTACCGACAACCTGGCGGTTGCCAAAATTCAAGGCCTGGAAGCGGCTAAACTCATCAAAGACGGTGATAACATTATCTATGTGACAGGCAACCAGGCCCAATCAACCGGACAGGAGCGTCGTGACGGGTTTATGGCCGGCTTTAAATCCCAAAGACCGAAAAGCAAAATTTTTGTGGTGCCGACGGAATGGAATTCAGCAGAGGCCCAGGAAGGTGTGGAGGCCATATTGAATTCACAAAAAGATATCAAAATGATCGTCAATGCGTGGGACGGCGGAACCATGGGAGCAAAAGCCGCTCTGATGAATCTTGGATATGGACCTGGAGACGTGAAACTGGTGGGATTTGACGGAGCCACGGATGCCATCGTTGCCATGCAGGAAGGATGGGTGCAAGTCGATACGGCACAGATGCTTTATAAAATGGGGTATGAAGGAATAAAAACCGCCGTTGCAGCCGTACGGGGGAAAAAAGTAAATAAACGAATCGACACCGGGACCTTCCTTGTCAATCCGAAAACGGTGGCGGAATATAAAAAGCTCATCGGGATGGACTAACGATCGGCATGCGTCCTGCCCTGCACAGACTGAGAAGCGGCAGGTTGTGCAGGGGCCGATAAGCAATTGCATCAGAAAACGGGAGGTCGCCATTTTTGACATCGAACAGCAAAAAGAAAAATAGAGCAAACAACCATTTCAGCAACAGGCTGGCCAACCTTGGCGACGTTGTGATTGGACTGCTCGTCCGTTTTTTCCAGGCCGAATGGTCAGGCGCCGTGCTGGCCATCGTCATTCTCGGGATAGCCATCGAGCTGTTCACGGAAGGAAAACCTTTTTTCCATCCCAGCAATCTGATGACCATACTCAATAACAGCGCAGCTATCGGCATCATCGCCGGAGGAATGACACTGGTGATCATTTCAGCCGGCATCGATCTTTCGGTTGGCTCGGTCATGGGCTTGATTGCAGCCCTGACCGGCTACGTTGTGTCCTACTGGGGTTTTTCGCCGGTTGTCTCCATTTTTTTTGGATTGTGCCTGGGGATAATGGTTGGATTGCTGAACGGAACATTTATCGCCTATTTTGGTATGCCGGCGTTTATTGTCACTTTAGCGGGACTGTCTATCTGGCGCGGCGTCGCGCATCTGGCGACCGGGGCTCAGGCAACACCGAGACTTCCGGAGTTGTTTGATTATTTCGGCAGGTTCAATCCTCTATCACCTTTTAGAAGAGCATTTCAGGAGGGAACCTTACCCGGTTTTCTCAAACCGCTGGGCAGCTGGATCAACGAAAACTGGATCGACTATTTCAGAACATTTCAAATGAGTATGATCATTCTCATTGTTTTCTTTGTTCTGTTGTCGATCATTATCAATAATACCAAATTGGGGCGCTATCTTTTTGCCATCGGAAGTAATGAAGAGGGCTCGCGCCAGGCGGGAATCAATACACGATGGTACAAATTGCTTGCCTACCTCATTTGTTCCATGAGCGTTGCTTTTGGCGCCATGCTATTTTTAGGACGCGCACCCTATGCAAAATCGGATTATGGCCAAATGTGGGAACTGGACGCGATTGCCGCAGTGGTCATCGGCGGGACCTCGCTTTTTGGCGGCAGGGGTTCGATCGTCGGTACGTTTCTGGGTATCCTTTTGCTTAAGCTCATCAATAACGGGCTGACGCTTGCCCAGTTGGAAACATTCTGGCAGATTGTGGTAACCGGGATGATTATCGTCATGGCCGTTGGCATAGACATTGTGCGGCAACAGAAATCGCCCCTGCGTGTCAGGCAAATGGTGCTTGCCGTGGCAGCGGTACTGGCGCTGCTTACCGCATTGACCCCCGGCGCAAAGGCGCTTCGAAGCTGGGTCCACATAAGCGAACATAACAGCGCCGTGTCACTGCAGGAAACATTGAAAACCGAGAACAAACCCCTTGCACCAACTCAAAAGGCGAGAATCATGAGCCGTGAGGATTATGAGAAGGCCAGGGTCATTGTCAAAAGAAACAGACTGCCTGCCATGGGATTATTTGTGCTTTTCCTGCTGGCGGCGGTCCATCTTTTCAAACCAATGAACAGACACAGCCTCATCCTTGCAGCTCTTTTCCTTGTATCGACGATACCATTGCTCCTGCTCGGCTATGACGTGGCGGCTCCATTTCTCATCCTGGGAGCGGTATTATTGGCCGGAAGCACGCTGATCGATCACATGTTTGAAAGGGCAATTGCGCTGTCCAGAATGTAAGAGGTTTTTATGGCGTCATACAAGATTGCAGGCATCGGTGAAATCCTGTTTGATATTTTCGGCGAAACAGAGAAACTGGGCGGCGCTCCGATCAACTTCGTCTATCATGCCTCCGCACTTGGCGCCGTGGGCATTGCGGTCTCCACGCTCGGCAGGGACCGGCGTGGCCGGCGGGCCATCGATGAGTTGAAGCAAAAAGGCCTCGACGTCGATTGCATCAGTATCGATGACCGTCATCCCACCGGCTATGTGGAGGCCCGTCTGGACGAAAAGGGGGTCGCCACCTATGAATTTCCGGATGATGTCGCCTGGGATCACCTCAGCCTCAACAAACGGGCGCTGGAGATGGCTCCCCTGCTCGACGCGGTGTGCTTCGGAAGTCTGGCCCAGCGCTCGCCGGCTTCCCGTCAGGCCGTTCGACGCTTTTTGGGGAAGATTTCTACCAAAGCGCTGAAAATCTACGACATCAATCTGCGGCAAAATTTCTATTCCCGAGACACGATCATCGAGTCTTTATCTCTTGCCGACATTGTGAAGCTCAACGAAGATGAACTGCCCGTAATGGCCGGGATGCTGGATATCTCCGGTGAGGACAGAAAGATGCTGGAAGCCGTAGTAAAACGTTTCAGCCTCAAGCTGGCCGTCCTGACCAGGGGCGAGCGGGGCAGTCTGCTTGTATCTCAAAAGGACCGATCGGAACATCCGGGTTTTCAGCTCGCACGAATCACCGATACCGTCGGCGCCGGAGATTCATTCACGGCCGTGGTCGCCATCGGTTTGCTGGATGGGCAAGACCTCGATACGATCAATGAACGCGCCAACCGGGTGGCGGCTTATGTCTGCTCTCGTACCGGCGCCATGCCCGATCTTTCCGGGTTGCTTTAAACGGTTACAGTCCAGCCCGCCCCGGAGCATATGGCTGCCCGGCGGTGGAAGCTTCTTCGAAAAGAAAAGAGAAAAGGGGTCAAGTCTGCCCTTGACTCATCTATCGGCTTTTGGTATTTTCTCCCCATGTCCCGCCCGCTTCGAATACAATATCCAAACGCCTGGTATCACGTGATGAATCGCGGAAGGCGCGGGGAAGCAGTTTTCCAATCCAAAGATGACTATCAATGCTTTATCGACATGTTGCATGAGGCTGTCGAGCTGTTTTCTCTTCGCATCAGCGCCTACTGCCTCGTGACCAACCACTATCATTTGTTGGTTCAAACACCGGATGCCAATTTATCAAGGTGCATGCGTCACATAAACGGGGTTTATACCCAACGGTTCAATGCCCGGCACGGATATGACGGCCAACTGTTCCGCGGGCGCTACAAAGCGATTTTGGTAGGTCAGGATCGATATTTATTGCAATTGGTTCGTTATATCCACAGCAATCCGCTGCGGGCCGGTATCGTGAACGAAGCCGGGCAATACGAGTGGTCAAGTCATCGGGGCTATCTGTCCGAAGCGAAAAAGTGGAACTGGCTGCACAAGGAATTTATTTTATCAATGTTTGCCAAGGATTCAAAGCACCGGCTTCGACGCTATCGTTCCTTTATGGCTGAGGATGAGGACAAAACGTTTCTTGATAAAATGAACTTAAAAAGACTGCCTTCCGTACTCGGTGACAATCAATTTGTCCATACGATTAAGGATCGATTCTTTGAACGCAAACGGCATATCGAGGTGCCTGAATCGAAGCGATTAGCTCCGGATGCCAATGACATCATCGATGCCGTTTGTGATTTCTATGCCGTTGATATCGCTCATCTTCGTGGTGCAAAGCGCGGGGCAATCAATGAAGCCAGAAACATGGCGGTCTATTTGCTTCGATATCTCAGAGGGGATTCGTTGACAAGCATTGGCACGGTGTTTGATATTCAAAGCTACAGCACCGTAAGCAGTATCATTAAGAGATTCAACGTTCGAATGCAAAGGGAGAAAAAACTGATGAAAAAAGTTGAAGCGATAAGAAACATTCTGATACGTTACGTTCTGTGAAGGACAGGATGGCTCTGCCCGCATCGTTTGCAACAATCGGCGTTGGTGCGAATTGTACCGGTTTCGCAGTTCCGAATCACAAAGGATGAATCCATCACCATGAAGCGGCTGTGGATCAACTTAAGGCTCAAGCAGAAATTCCGATTGCTGGGGCTGATCGGTTTTTTCATCTGGCTGTCTAATTTTGCTGTCATCTATCTCGAAAATAGCGGCATCAATCAGGCAACCCGGGATCTGAAAAAGTTCGAGGGCCTTTACAATACAATGCTTGACATACGGCGCAGCGAGAGAAACTTCCTCTTGTATCATGATCAGAAGGATCTCAATGAGACGCGAAACTTGCACGGTAGAGCCAGGCGTCAGCTGTCCCGGCTGTCCGATACGGCAGGAATCGCAGGATATGCCGAGAAAAAGAAAAAACTGGCTTCGGTCCTTCGGACGAACGGCGACATCCTGTCCGTTTTGGAAGAAATACCGGCACATCAGACACCGGACGAGGCGGTTCGGGGAAACATCAGGGTTACAGGCAAGCAGATGGTTGAACTGTCCCATGGACTGCTGGAAAGCGGAAATCACCGCGTGACCGTCGTGGCGCAACGGGCCTTGTACTGGCCGGTGATGTCCCTCGGGTTGACGCTGCTTATCTTCATCGTCGGGGTGGCGTTGCTGAATCGCAAGGTCATCCGCCCCCTGGAAAACATCGAACAGGCCACGACCAAGATCGGTCGCGGAGATTTCGGTCCCATCCATCACACGGCGCGGATCGAAAGCGAAGTGGATCATCTGATTCTGGCTTTCAACCGCATGGCCGAAGAGCTCGAGGCCCGGCAGGAACAGGTCGTCCATTCGCGGAAAATCGCCTCCCTGGGCACGCTCGTTTCAGGCGTGGCCCATGAATTGAACAACCCGATCAACAACATTATCCTGACCGTGGACAGTCTCGTAGGCAGCAGTAAAATCACGGATGAGCGCCGCCGGTCCATGCTCAACGACATCCTGAACCAGGCCGTACGGGCCAGCGAGATCGTGAAGAACCTGCTCGATTTCTCGCGCTCCAAAGCCGGCATCATCGAAGACCTGGACATCGGTAAGATCCTTCGGGAGACCATCGCGATTTCTGAGAACCAGATTACGGTGAACAACATTAAGCTTCAGGTGGAGATCGCCGACAACCTGCCGCCCGTTCAGGGCAACCAGGAGGCGTTGCAGCAGGTTTTCATCAACCTGCTGACCAATGCGGTGCATGCCATGCCTGGCGGTGGCGAAATTGTGTTACGGGCGAGCAGGGATATCGACCGCAAGATCGTCATCAGCGTGCGTGATACCGGCTATGGCATTGCCGAGGAACACCTGCCGTATATTTTTGATCCTTTTTTCACCACTAAAAAGGTGGGCAAAGGCACCGGACTTGGGCTTTCGGTCAGCTACGGCATCATTCAAAAGCATGGCGGCCGGATTACCGTAGTCAGTTCGCCCGGCAAGGGCAGCATGTTCACGGTGATGCTGCCCTTCAAGGAGGAAACCATCGATGCCTGAGTCAAAGGTTCGGCTGGCCATCATCGAAGATGAGCGGATTTCCGGACTGCGTCTGCAGGAGCACCTGAGTGAAAAAGGGTATTCCGCGGACCTGTTTTTCGAAGGCAGCGCCTTTATCAAAGCCTTTCTGGCTTGTCCACATGATCTTGTCATCACGGATCTTAAAATGCCGGGAATGGACGGCATGGACCTGCTGCGCCGGGTCAAGGCCCGGCAGCGGGACACCGAAGTCGTGGTCATCACCGCCTATGCCTCCGTTGATTCAGCTATCGAAGCCGTGCGTGCCGGAGCGTTTCACTATTTAACCAAACCGATCCGCCTGGCCGAGTTCGACAATCTGATCTCACGGATTATCGAGAAGATCACCATCACCCATGAGGCCAGCAGCCTGCGCGCCCTGATGTCGCAGCACGCCGGTAAAGCGGGCATTGTAGGCACCAGTCCGGAAATGCAACAGGTGTTTCGGCTGGTTGAAAAGGTCGCCCCCCTTGATTGCCCAGTGATCATCCAGGGCGAGAGCGGCACCGGCAAGGAATTGCTGGCCCGCGCCATTCACTGGCTCAGTTCGCGCAAGAAAGCCCCTATCGTCTCATTTAACTGCGGCGGCTTTTCGCCGGAGCTGATTGCCAACGAGCTTTTCGGCCATGAAAAAGGTGCGTTCACCGGTGCCTTTGCCGCGCGCAGGGGATTGCTCCAGTCAGCGGACGGCGGAACGGTGCTGCTGGACGAAATCGCCGATATGCCGGCGGACATGCAAATCAAACTGCTGCGTGTGCTCCAGGAAGGCCAGATTTACCGGGTGGGGGCTAGCCGACCGATCGATTTGGACATCCGAATCCTGGCGGCGTCCAATCGCGATCTGAAGGAACAGGTGGAAAAGGGCCTGTTTCGCGAGGATTTATACTTCCGGCTCAATGTCATGACCATTGATTTGCCGCGGCTTGTGGAGCGCAGGGGCGATTTATGGCTTCTGGCCGATCACTTTTTACACAAGTACAACAAGGCATACAAAAAGGAGGTTCGCGGATTTACGCCGGAGGCCAGTGCCATGCTGGCGGGTTACGGCTTTCCGGGCAACATCCGCGAGCTTGAGAATATTGTCGCCCGGGCGGTGGCCATCGCCGACGGGACTGAGATTCAGGCCGGTGATCTGCCGCCGTTTCTTGCCGTTGAACAGAACAGCCCCAAGGCAGGCCTGGAGAGCCTGGAGGAGATGGAACGCGCACACATCGCCAATGTTTTGCACAATGTCGGCGGCCACCGTGGCAGGGCCGCGTCCATTCTGGGCGTCACCCGCTCGACCCTGTGGCGTAAAATTCAGAAATACGGTCTTGATGAATAAGCGGCATACGTGTTTTGAGGCTCAGGGCCTGAAAGCAAGCAAGACTGCATCATTGTTCAATGCCGCGGCCCTGATATCCGCGACACAGAGATCAACGCCCGTCCAGAAATAAAAGAACCGCCTGAATGTCATCATCCTGCAAGTCACAGGCATCAGGCAGCCGGTCTTTCCCGTGACCGGGTCCATGGCAGGGATTGACCAGCAGGTCCGCCTCGGACACTATGCCGGCCAGTGCTTCTGTCCCCAGGGCCGAAGCGGTATGGCCGGTCGCCCCGACCTCTTTTTCATTTAAAATGGCCATCCCTCGTTCCAGGTTCAGGGTCTCGGTGGAAGAGGGCCTCTCGTCGTCGCCGCTGGTGCCTACCAGTGTGATCTTCCCGGATATCAGGTAGTTGATTTTCAGCAGCAGCCCCAAGGCGTTCTCCGCCACATCGCTGCCGTCGGTCAGGGCGACGACGTTTTTTATATCTTTCAAATTGCGAACCACCATTAAAGGCAGGGCGCGGTGTTTCTTGCGGGAAGCATGGCCGAAGCGTCGGCACAGGGCCATCGGCCCCAGTCCTTTGAATGGCGCTCCCACGATCAGCAAGTCGAACTTTCCGGACCAGAAGTATTCGGCCGATTCCTGGACGATATCACCGGCCAGCGCCACAGGATCTTCAATGTTGGGGCATCCGGTTCTCTCCGCAAGGATAAGATCCCTGATGCGCTCCTCGGCCTTTCGGCTGGTTTCACGCTTCCAGGATTTTCTGGCCCAACCGGCGTCGAACGCCATGTGATGTCCCGGCGGATCAAAAACATAGATAGGCCTGATATTCACATCCGTTCCGAACAGGCACGCCGTCCTCAGGGCAAAACTGGCTTCCAGGCTGCGGTCGATAACCACAAGAAGGTTGATCATCTTTTTCTCCTTTTACATCACTCACGTTCGGTTCTTGCGAACACGGCCCTGGGCTTTTTTGACGGCGTTCCGGATTTCGCTGATGCGAAACGGCTTGGCGATGAAGTCATAGGCTCCGCGGACAAAGGATTCCCGGGCGGTTTCAATGGTGGCATAGCCGGTAATGATGATCACTTCACTGATTGGACAGCGCTCCTTGACCTGGTCAAGGAAACCCATCCCATCCACGCCTTTCATTTTTAAATCTGTGACGAAAATATCAAAACAGCGGTCGTCCAGCCGCTTGATGGCGCTGGCGCTGTCCGTAAAAACTTCGACTTCGTAGCCGTCGTCTTCCATTTCCGGTTTGAGACGATCGCCGACAATCGGCTCGTCATCAAGAATGCATACGGAGGTTTTTGTCGCCATGGTTATACTCCTTTTGTACAAGCCCTTAACTGTTGTCGCCCTGAAAGGCGTCTTTATGGGCATCCATAAAACGGTTGAAATAGACTTCAATAGACTGGTCATCGCGCAACAAAATGTCGAGCTGCCGCAAAAAACCGATCAAACGACCGATGATACGCAGACGGGCCCCCGTTTTGTCCTGCGAGCCATTGACGGCCCGGGCAATGACAAGATCACCTGTTTTTTCCACTTTGAATCCAAATTCTTCTAAAATGTCGCTGAGCAGGACCGCCCTGCGCGAACGCCGCGTCATGTCCGTCGCCCCGCCGATGAATCGGAAAAAAATGTTGTTTTTCTCACGGACCGGTCCCATACTGGCATCCACAACCGTAAAGTGATACCCCACCCGCAACGTCAGATTCAGGTAATTTTCTCCCAGCACCGCCACATTCAGTCCCGCTAAAAAATCCCCCGAAAATGCCGACGTCTGGGCATGGGCCACACTGGAAAGCAGGCCCTTGAAATCCGCTGCTATGGGGTCTGTATTCCAGGCGTCGGGTGCATTCAGGCCCGACCACAACGCCCGCATCGGCTGGGAGACGATGTGATGCGGCTCCACCAGGTCGTGCTTTCCAAGGTTTTCGTCCAGCCCCTGGCCGATATCGATCAGGATCAGGTTCAGCGGCAGATCGGCTTTCATGCGCCGGCCGCCATGCTTGAACAGCTTGCGGGGGTCCTGGGCGATGCCCGCAAGGGCATTGACCGATTTTTCGTGAATGAAGCGCAACACATCGTGCAAGGTCCGGCAGCCTTCCGGCGTAAAGTCTTCATCCTCCGGATTCACCAGGGTCAACGGCGCGATGCGCTTCAACATGCGCCGCAACAGCCGAAATTCATAGGCTGTTTCAAAGGAGGCCTTCTCCAGCAGTTGGTGATGCAAGAGCTCCTTGATTCTTCCCTCGTAAACAACGTTGCGTTCAGCGTCCACGGTCACCATCTGACCGGCGCTCAGCGTCTCCGTGGCGACGCCGGTATCCACAATGGTCGGAATCCTGAATTCACGGGCCACCGTTGCCATATGTCCTGTCGGACTGCCCACATCGGTGATAATGGCACTGGCCCGTGGGATGACCCGCGCCAGAAGCGGCAGGCTGAAATGGGATACCAGGACCGCGCCGGTCGGAAAATCATCCAGACTCGCCCCCTCGCCGGCCACCCACACCGGTCCGGCCCCGATCCCCCGGTAGGCGACGGTTCCCAGTTCCTTGAGGACCACCGGATAGCTGTCGAGCAGATGCTTCAGTGCGGGACTGCGCGAGCGGCTGGTGCGCTGCAGTGCCAGGGGACGGGACTGCAATATCCAGATGCGGCCTTCGGGATCGATGGTCCACTCGATATCCTGCGGCTGTTTGAAATAGCGTTCGAGAATCATGGCCGTCTCGACCAGGGACGAGGCCGTTTCGGGCTCAAGGCAAGGCAGTGAGGTGTTCTCCGGCATCCTGTCCGCCGCATCCCGTGCTTCAGTCCGTGACGAGACGGTCCTGCCGGTGCCGATCCGCGAGGATAATACGGGGTGGGGGGGATCCCTGGATATGCGGAACGTATCCACCGCCGCGCTGCCCTCAACGACTCCGGTACCCAGTCCCCAGGTGGCCGTCACCAGACTGGCGTTTTCCTGGGGAGCATTGGGGTCGATGGTATAGATCACTCCGCTGACCCGGCCGGGCACCATTTTTTGATAGACGACGGCCATGGCCATATCCGTAAAGGGGATCTGGTGTGCCAGCCGGTATTCCAGGGCTGCCGGATTGTACAAACTGGCCAGCACCTCTTTGTATGCCGACGTCAGATCGCGGAAAGGCACATTCAACAGCGTGTCGTGCAGGCCGGCGAAGCTCAATTCGCCATCTTCGCCCACCGCACTGCTGCGTACCGAATAGAGTTCGGTTTCCGGACGGTTGGGGCATACCCGCTCGATGCCGTTGAGGATTTCCTGGCGCAGATCGGGTGGAATTTCGGCTCCCAGGATCTGCAGACGGATGTTGCGCGAAACCGGTCCAACCTCCCGTCCGCCTTGACGGCAGGTATCGAGCAGCGCCTCTATCTGCTCAAACAGGTTGTTGTATGCCATGTAGTTGCGAAATCCAGTGACCGTCACCACGATGGCGGGTGGTACAGAGGTCTGGGGCAGGGAGAGGATTTTGGACAGCTTGTAACCCTTGCCGCCTGCCGCCTCACCCACGGTCTCGTTGATGTCGCTCAGGGCCACCACGTTTTCACTGAGCGGCACGACCAGTTGGCCGCTGAGTTCTTTTCGCAGCTGTCGTGTCAGACTCTCGATCGTATCGCTGATTTGGGCGTACTTATTGCCGGTGACGGCATTGAAATGATACGCGCTGTGCAGGATGACCGCTTCGATCTGCTCGACGGCGTCGTGCAGGTATTTGCGGTCAAAGACAAATTCCCCTCCAAGCTTGTCTTCCATTTCCATGATGATTTCCATGGCTTTTTTATTCTCATCCAGCAGCTGGTGAAAACGGAGAAACAGATCGTTGAAGTCCAACGGTGCGGGCTTGCGACGCAGGAGGCCGGGTTTGAACAACTCGGCGATTTTTGCTGTCCAGGCCATCAATGGCCTCCTCCTCCTCCTTTGAACAGGACACCCATTACGGCACCGGTGATCAATGCAACGACCACAGCCAGAATGCCGTAGAGCAGTCGCTGGTGGGTGGCCAGGTAATCGACCATCCGCGTGAAGCCGATCTCGTCAACCTGAAAGATGGTCGACTGCTCCATGCCGATTTCGTTCCCGGCAACGGCGGTAGCCATGATCGTATATTTGCCGGTGGCCGTGGAGCGCGGGAAACGATAGACTGCCGTGAAACCCCGTTTGCCGTTTTCAGCTTGAGTATAAGTCACGGCGTTGTTTTCGACCACATAGAGCCCTTCGCTTTTTTTCAATTCGATAAACAGGTCAAAAAGCCGGTCCGGCGTCAGGGTGTCAGAGTGCAGATCGATTTTTTTCCTGATCTGCCGCAGATCCAATCCCAGGGCAGAGGATTTCGCCTGCCAATCTTCACCCCCGGGCAACAGCAGCACATACATGGCCGGCGCTCCCGAAAGCTCGGCTTTGCCGCGCGTCATCCAGAAAGGGCCCACGCGGCCCTTGATATCAAAGGTTCCGTTCGTGACCGGCCCGGCGATCTGGACAACGACATCCTGCCCTTCCGGCACTTGCCCTGAAATCGTGACCCGGCCTCCTGAATAAAAGGTGCCGATATTCAACACTTCCGGCTGGATATTCAACCCGCCCGACGCGTCGCCCAGGGCCGCTTGAAACGGCCATACCACGAGAAGGGAGCAGATAAACAATAAAATGGTGGGAAAGTGTCGCATGCGATCAATGCCCTCCATGATAGGATAGCAGGTTATGGGGCGGCAGCACCAGGCTGAACAGCATCTTCACCATCACCGCCAGCACCAGGACGGCCAGGAATATTTTCAGCTGGTCGTCTTTGAGCTTGGTGCTCAGGCGCGCGCCGATCTGGGCGCCGAAGGTTGAACCGATCAGTAAAAGCAGCGCCAGAACGAAATCCACGGTGCGATTGGAATAGGCCTGCATGATGGTGACGTCAATGCAGGTGAACAGGACCTGAAACAGACTGGTCCCTACCACCACATGCATGGGCATCCGCAGCAGGTAGACCATGACCGGCACCATGATGAAACCGCCGCCGACACCCATGATAGCCGCCAGGACACCGACCAGACAACCTAAAAACAGGGGTACCACGGGCGACAAAACGATGCCTGATTTGTGAAATCGGGTTTGAAACGGCAGCGATTGGAGAAATCTGGAATAGGCCGATTTGCGCTTTGCCGGTTTCGCGGGTGTTTCGGCTTTGGGAGAGCGCATGCCTTGAAGACTTTCAAGAAACATATAACCGCCCACGAAACCGAGCATGATGACATACGTGGCCATGATCAGAAAATCGGCATTGCCCATCTGACGCAGCAGGCGGATGATCTGCACGCCCCCCGTTCCGCCGATCACACCGCCGATCAGCAAATAGAATCCCATTTTAAAATCCACATTGCCTAACCGGTAATGCGCGTAGGTGCCTGAGGCCGAGGCCGCCACGATCTGGTTGGAATCAGATGCCGCCGCGACGGTCGGTGGAATTCCGAACATGATCAGCAGGGGTGTCATCAGGAAGCCGCCGCCGACGCCGAAAAGGCCGGAAAGCAGGCCGACGATGAATCCGAGCCCCACCACCACGGGCAGGGCGATACTGTGTTGGGCAATGGGAAGATAGATGTACCAGGGCATGGTCGCTCCAAACGTATTCGTGTCGTTATAAAGATGAAATCGTTTCGTCCTGTTCAGACAGACAAAAACGTGAACCGCCGGAATATCAGATACATGATCCGAGAATTGACGTTTCCGCCCGGCACTTTCCAACAGCGAAAACATTCGTTTTGGATGGGTGCGGGCTCATCATCCGCTCTTTCCGTGTAAATTCAATTATGTCCAGCAAAGATGGTGCCATTGTTAAAATAGTTTAAATTACAAATAGTTGTGTTGCGGTTAGTCGGAGGGGCGTTCGGTATTGTTTGAAAATCAAACGTTATTTCCCGTCTCCAACCCCTTTGTTTGGGAATATGCATTTATTTTCAGTTGCTTAGATATGTCTCAAAATTAAACGACCGTTTTGGACGGGAAAGTCCGGACCGGAAAAGAGCAGCGACAAATCTTCTTCCACCGATTCCGCTTCTCCCAGGGGCTACCCATAGACCCGATTGGCGGCCACCAGGATGCCCCGTGAATGGAGATAGATGGTGATGCTTTTGGATTAGATTCGTTCATGAAGGCACCTGGTCAAGGGGCGCAAGGCTCTCCGGTCATGTGCCCGTGAGTGACAATTCCAGCGTTGCAGGCATCACTGCCAACGACCGGGGCAAAGCAATCGTTGAGATTCTCTTCAGTTCTCCGGAAGGCCTCCGCCTCAAAGAGATCGCAACCGGCGAAGAAGACGCCTGCGCCGTCGAACGAATAGGGCTCACTGCCCATGGGCTCACCATCGTAATAGACCGGGTTGTCTCTATTGGTTCCCGTGGAATCCTCTGCCTGGTTCTGACTGCGCCACTTCTATGGGCAGTTGAGAGAGCAGGGCGATGGACCGGCCGCTTTCTCTTAATACTCTAAAGCCCCCCTGTCCCAAATGCCATCATCACCCCTGATGACGCCATGCATATCTGTATCATATAAATCGCCAATATCGATCTTCCCGTTTTCCGTAGGTGCGGCCAGTGAAAAATCGGCGTTGAGCGGATCTCCTGTCAGCACCCTTTCGTTGCTTGCAGCAGAATACGGGTCATTCAAAATCGTATCATAATAGTCATTGTAGTCCGAGGTTATACCGGTATGGCTGATCGGGCCGCAATTCACCCATACATTGTTATAGGCATAATTGTCTTTCGGCGTGCCCTCCCCCCTTTCCATTAAATAGATGCCGGTATTGTATCCATCGATGTTGTAAAACGTATTATGAAAAACTTTGATGTTTGAGGTAATGGATGTGTTCGTCGTCCCACCGGCGGAAATTCCGATGGCGCCGTTTCCGCCGATACCGCTGGGAAAATCTGGAGAATTGAAGAAGATATTGCCATATATCTTCCAGTTGTCATGATCCTGGTTGCTGTTCTTTCCTGCCAATTGCCCGGACCGCCGCCGGTCTGGCCGTCGATATAATAATAACTTCTGGATATCATCCATGTCCTAAAAACGGCTTGGCCGGCACCATAGCTGGAATTCCAGCCGGAAGCCGGTCCGTGATCCGCATCCGTCGCTTTCAGGATAAAGATCGGCTTTACGCCGTCTTCAACATCATCAAAATCGTATGCGCCATAATTTCCATCCGCTATATAATAGGTATGCCCCTGGAAAGATCGGCCGGAAGAGACGTATAAGCATTTGTCCAGTCCGATCCGTCATTGCCGCCGCCGGCGTCTTCCCTGACATAATGAATCACAGGAGCCGTGCTGATATTCGCGTAATCGGATCCTATGTAGGCATCCCCGTTATAGGCATCAACTTCAATATAATAAAATCCCTCTGCATCGATGTTGATCGACGAATTTGGGGAGGTTTCATTTGATAGGGCAGAAGTTGACAATTCCGGGATCGATAAAAGGGACCACTCGAATGAATAGGGGCCGTTGGCGGTCAAGTCGATATTATCTCCTACATTGGCGATGATGTGATTGTCTGAAATGAATTCTGATAAGAAGTGCTCAGGAACGCTTATATCCGTCGGATTCGATTGTTTTTCAATCTCCGAACCCGAGCAACAAATGACGACTTGAGAAATGAATATAAGAATAAATGTCAATTTGGGAAAAGATGTCATTACCTGGCTCCAAGTCTATTGTTGAGCCTAATAAGCAAACGCCCCGATATCCCAGACGCTGCGCCGGTTGCCGTCAAAATCGGTACCGCATTCGAAATCGGGAAAAAGTCCGGCCGGTATCCGGTCGCAGATGTCCAGACCGGCGCCGCGCGCCGGGCTTTGCGACGACAGATGAAAGTCACCGGGCACCGCATCCGGATCGGCAAAAAGCAGCGACAGATCTTCTTCCACTGCTTCCGCTTCCGCCAGGGACCATCCATAGGCGTCCGATTGACTCCAGCTCAGGCCGGTATAGATGTTATGGCTGCGCTGGATGGCTGCGTTCGAAGCGCCGCCGTCGATGATGTTGTTGATCACCAGATAGGTGTTTTGATCGGACGCGCCGCCGATATTCAGGGCGGCATTGCGGTCGTTGCGCACCAGGGTGTTGTTGAAAAAAGCGATGGTGCCTCTTTCCCACGGGCCGGTGGATGTGTCGCCCCACTCGTTGACATTGTTGTCGCCGTCGCCGGCATCGATCACATTGTTGATGAAAAACAGGTTGCCGCTGTCCTGAAAGGTGATCGGCTGGTTGCTGTCATAGACCAGATTGTTGGCCACCAGGATATCCCGTGACCCGAGATAGATGGTGATGCCGTTGGCATGGGCGCCGTTGCTCTCGGCGATGGTGTTGCCGATCACTTGCGCGTGCTCGGTGCCGTACAGCCGCAGACTGGTTGATCCGCTGCGGATGATGGTGTTGTCCAGGGCGCGGACATGGGAGGAGCCGCCGCCAAAGAAAATGCCGGCCTGGCGCGGGTTGCTTTCCACCCAGTTGGTGTCGACCAGGCAGTATTGACAGTTTTCCAGGAAGATGCCGCCGTACCCCGTGCTGCTGCCCCCTTTGCGGTTGTGGGTGATGCGGTTGTTGCTGATCACCAGGTGATAGTTCTCCACATAGGAAGCGGTGACGGTGCCGATGCCGATGCCGTGCCGCAATCCGGTTCCCGCATGCTTGCGGACTTGGAAGCCCTCGATGGTGATATTGCTGTGGTCGCCGATATCGAATCCGCAGGTGCGAACGGAATAGGTGATGCGTTGACTCAATGGATCGCTGCTGCGGGGCCACAGCACCACCTTGAGACGCTCCTGAGCGTCGGGGGTGGTGGCGACAAAGGATTCGCCGGGATAGTCCAGGGCGTGCAGGCTGTTGAAGACGGCGTAGGCCTGGTCGCGGCCGTCCGGGTAGATGGCGTTTTCCCCCAGGTCTTCGAAGGTTACGGTATGGGTGCCTGGATCAAAGCCGGAAATGGCGCGTGTCGCCACGATGTTGGGGTTGACCCATACCAGGATGTAGGAATCGGCCCAGTAGTCGGGATCGCCGTGATCGAAGTAGCCCGCATCGGTCAGGGAGGTACGCGTCAGGCGGCTTTGCGGAACCACCCGGAAATCATTGCGGTTATCGTAAAAATAGGGATCCGAAGGATCGGGATCCTGGGCCGGCCACAAAAAGTCGTCCTGGCCGCTGGTTGCGTCATATTCATGCAGATTGACGCCGAGGGGATCCACCGAGGCAGGCAGGTAGGCGTAGTAGAGATTGGCGTAATTGGGATTGCCGCCGCAGGCCGGGGCCGATTCGCACGGGGTCCAATCGGTGATGAGATCGCCGCCGTCGATCACCGCATTCAGGTGCGCCTCCCCCGGCCAGTCGTTGCCCTGGTAGGTGACGGGATGGTTCTGGGACCCGTCGGCGGGGATGTCGATCCGGCCGCGGTAAATCGCGCTGCCCCGGAAGATGATGGTGGCGCCCGGCTCCAGCCCGATGCTTGCCGGGTGGTCCCGGGCCTGGTCGTCGCCGGGGGCGTGCTGCCAGGCCGTGGTCGGCGATCGGCCGTCGTCGCCGTCGTCGCCGCCGTCGAAATCCACGTAATAGGTGAGTGGATTGAGCGAAATGCAGGCGGCTGTGATGGTCATGTCGCTCTCCATGGCGACGACCAAAGGGTTTTCCATGCCGGTATGGTCACCGGACCAGGCGTAAAAATCATAGCCGTCGTCGGGGGTGATCTCGATGGTCACCCGGGTCCCGGCGGCATAGCGGGTCGAATCGGGAGTGATGGCGGCGGTCCCGTGTTCCACTGCAACGGTCAGTGAATAGTGGTTTTGCGCTTCGTCGTCTGTATTGTTTTGTCCACCACTGCAGCCAAACGTGCACACTAAAATGAGCCCTAATAGCACCTTTATCCGGTCCATGCTGATTCCCTTCAACGCAGGCAGAAAATATATGATAACAATACAAGATCTTATTGGAACTGTTCTGGCAAGGGGTCTATCGAGAACGCAACCCTTTTGTAGACCGTTTTTGAGGGGAATGCAATTGGCGGGCCAAAGGGGATGGAACCCAAATCCGCTGGTATCGTTCGCAGCGCCATCTTCAACGGACGGGGCGTCCCATTCAGCTCCGGGCCATTGGGGTCAACTTATCGCCATTTGTGCCGATATTCCATTGGATGGGTGCAACGCGACGCCATACGATTTGAGGGTTTAATCGAGTGCAAAGGCAGGTTGACCCGCCATGATGAAAAAAATAGAGGAAATAGGTGCCTAAATTGCCTTCTGATAAACAGGCTGCCCAGTCAAATCCCCAAAAGGCCTCCAAAACCCCTTTGGAGCGAATGATCAAGCGTATTCGAAAAAAGGATGATTTTCCAACGGTTTCAAAATATCTAGTTGAGATAAACAAGAAATTATCCGCAAATCCAGAGCGTTGCGATGCATCCGGGCTGGCCGATGTGATTTTAAAGGATTATGCCCTGACCAACAAATTGCTCAAGCTGGTCAATTCCGCCTTCTACGGACGCGCAGCGGGGCGGATTTCCACCGTGACACGGGCTGTTGTGGTCCTGGGATACGAAAACGTCCGGCTGGCGGCCATTAGTTTGGTTCTTTTCGAGCATTATAAGAACAAAATCAACGCGGCTGATCTCAAAGAGGCGGTGGTGAGCGCTTTCTGGTCGGGCGTTCTGTCCCAAAGCATCGCCGAAACCGATGGCCGCATCGATCCGGAGGAGGCGTATGTGTGCGCAATGATGAGCCCTTTGGGCAAAATGGTCATGATTAACTATTTGCCCGATGAGTATCATAAAATCGACCGGTGGATGCTGACAAACGCGGATGATGAAACCAAAGCGGCAAAGATCGCTACCGGCGTATCCTATGAAGAGCTGGGCGCGGCGGTGGCTCGGCTGTGGAATTTTCCGCGGCAGATTTGCGAAGCGATACAACCGCTTGCCAAAGATGACCTCAAGAATGGAAAGAACCCGCCGTCAAGGCTTCGGGCGCTGACCAGTTTTGTCCGGGAACTGACTGCAGCCATTCAGGAGCATGGGTTGGAGCAGTCAAAAAAAATGCTAAAAGAGCTGATCGCCGGATATCAATCGCGGTTTGTGATTTCAAAACATCAACTCAACGCGTCGATCAAAGACTCTGTGGACAAGGTGAAACGGCATGCCCGCGTCATGGATATCGATTTTGGCAACAGTTCTTTCTTAAAGAAGCTGTCGTTCGGTGGGCCTTCTGTCAAGCAGGAGCAGTCCCGGCCCGGCGACCAGTGCTTCCAGCTGACCGGCACGGATGACTTGAAGACGACCGGTGGCGGTTCGAGTGTGCAAGATGCCAAAGATATCATCATGGGAGGCATCCAGGAGATTTCCGATACCATGATGGCGGATTACGATGTGAACGATATTGCCGTCATGAGCCTGGAGATTTTCTACCGGTCCCTGGGGTTTCAGCGCGCTTTGCTTTTCCTGCGCAGTGGAAACAGTCGAAGGATAGAGGTGCGGTTCGGATATGGCGCGGACTGTCGGCAGTTGATCCACAAGGTGGGGTTTGACCTCAATGGAGACAAGAACCTGTTTAATCATTCCATTCATGTTGGAAAAGACCTTATCGTCGCCAACGCGTGCGACGAGAAAATGAACAGTTTGATCCCGCAGTGGTATCGCGACCACATCGGCGCACCGGCCTTCATTTTATTGCCCATGGTGGTTCAAAAGGTGTGCGTCGGGGCGCTCTATGCCGACCGCGCTGAAGAGGGCCACCCCATCAGTGCCACCGAGCACCGCCTGGTGAGCATGCTGCGCAACCATCTGTTGTTGGCGATAAAGTATCACCGGGGGCCCGACGCCAGGAAACGAATCAAGGGATAGGAACCAATGATTACACCGGGTCATTGTGGCACTTCAAGCAGCCGACAAATTTGGGATGGGTTGTTGGCGGTCCTTCAGGGTCCCGTTCGGGATGGTGGCATTCCAGGCATTCGCTGTCTTCGGTGACCCCTTCGTGAACCTCGGGGGTGTTTTGGATGGTTGGTCCGTGCATGCCCAGGTAGTAGCGGTAAGCGCAGCCGCTAACGACTGCCAGGATAAGCGCGCTGAACACGACATATTTGATGGCCTTCATGGTTCCTCCCTGTCAACCTGTCCGTCCTTTAAACTGATGATCGAATCCGCCACATCGATGATGTCGCTGTCATGTGTCGCCATGATGATGGTGCAGCCTTGGTCCGTTCCCAGCCGGCGCATCATCTTGACGATCCCGAATCCGGTAGCGGTATCCAGATTGGCCGTGGGTTCGTCGGCCAATAACAGTTTCGGCCGGTGGACGACGGCCCGGGCCACGCTCACGCGCTGGGTTTCACCGCCGGACAACTCGTGCGGCAGGGCTTTGGCCGCGGATGTCAGACCAATCGCCTCCAGCAGTAAGGCAATTCGATGGGCCCGCTCTTTTCCTCCAATGCCGTTCAAGGTCAGCGGCAGCCCGATATTCTCATCCACGGTGAGGTATGATAGCAAGTTTCCCTGCTGGAAGACAAATCCTAAATGATTGCGCTGAAACCGGCTCAGTTGCGCGGCCTTGAGCCGGTGCAGCGCTATTCCGAAACAGAGAATCTCCCCCCGGTCCGGTGCTTCGAGTCCGCTGATGCAGTTGAGCAGCGTCGACTTTCCCGATCCCGATTTGCCGATGACGGCGGCAAAACTGCCGGTGGGTATGGACAGTGAGAGATCGGCAATTGCGATGACATGCCCACGACCGGATCGAAACGTCTTCGAGATGTGCGACAGGCGAATCATGAGCTCAAACCATTCTCAGGATGTCGGCCGCTTTTTGCCGGGCGACCAGAGCCGCCGGCCAGAAAGCCGCTATCAGGCTGAAGAGCAGCGAAGTGGTGGGCGGTGTCCACAGGGCGAACGTCGTCAGACGGGGCAGGATAACCCCGGATACGGCGAAATAGCGATTGTGGGACGTAAACGCGCTGATATCGATTCCCCCCATATGAGACACGGCTGCAACGGCAAACAGGCCGATCAACAGCCCCATTGAGCAGGCGAACAGGTTCATCAGTACGACCTTGACGATGATGAGCACCGATATCTCGGAAGCCGTAACTCCCATTGCCTTCAAGATACCGTATTCTCTCATGTTGCGGATGATGAAGATCACGAAAGAGCAGGCAATGCCGATGGCGACGACGCCGAAGACAAGCAAAATGACGATGGCCATGGAAATCGCTTCCAGGTCGATCAGCTGCTTGAGGTCCGGCATTTGCGTCTCCCAGGACTCGAAGCGCGCCGGCTGCGGGAACCGCCGACGATAGATTTGCATCACAGGATCGGGATCGACACCCGTTTCGAGAAATACGGCGGCGGACCAGGCGGCCGTTTTGAAAGGACCCAGGTCCAGCGGAATGAAAGCCAGGCCTCGATCGAGCGACACCAAACCGGTATTGAAAATGCCCGATACGGACAGGTCGAGAAAGCTGTTGCCCTCTCCAAATAAGAAACGCAGCCCGTCACCGGTGTGAACGCCGAGGTTGCGGGCGATGTCGCGGCTGATCAGGATCTCCCTATGGCCGGATTGGGGATAGCGTCCTTCGACGAGTCGCCTGTTCAGCGCTGTGCGGCGCGTTTCCATGACAGGATCGATACCGCAGACCAGCGAGGGCTGGGAGAGGCTGCTGCCGGAAAGGACGCCCTGAAGATAGGACCGTTTGAGCACCGTATCGACGCCCTCAATCATGAGATCCTGCGTTTCCAGCGCGTCGGGCAGGTGGTATCCGCTGATATGGCCGGAAAACATGCCGACGGTGTTGCGCAGCATGGCGTCTTTGACCCCGACCGCCAACGCCGACAGGAAAATCAGCGCCGCCACCGCCGCGATCACCATAATGGACAGGGCCGCAGTCGAGCGCCCGGAGCGGACCAGAAAAAGGAAAGCGATCCGGGTCCAGAACCCGGCCCCGACAACGGTCATCTTTGCGTTTCCCTGACAGACCGGGGCACTCCGATTCTGTTTTCCAGGAAATGTATGGCCGGCTTTGCCAGGACCTTATGCTCCGAAGAAAAGAGCGTGCCGAGGCCGTCGGTCAGGTATCGTCTGGAAACGGCGTGCGCCTGCTCGAGCGCTGTGGGAAATTGGTCGACGCCGTTTGCCGTCCGGTCCATGCCGCCGCTATGGCGCCTCAAATCGTCGAGTCGCTTTTTCTCGACGGGATTTGATCCGTGATAGACGAGGGAAACCAGGTAATTGTGTTTTCTGGTCCGGACATCCATGGCCACGTCCACCATATCGTCCATGATCTGGCAGCCGAGGCCTATTCGATAAAGCCCATCCAAAAGCGGCGTCAACCGTTCCTGTTCCACCGATTCGATGACCCGTGGGATGTCCCATGGACTCTGAAACAGGATGCCGGTTTTAAGGTGATGAATGGTGTCGAGGACCGATTCCGGTTCCAATATGACCGATATGCCCGCCTCCTCGCCTGCCTCCTCCACCCCGCTGCGGGTCATGGTTTTCATGGATGCGGCCGCTGCCGCTAAAACCTGATCGATGGCAATCTCATTTTTTTCGGCGGCAGCCATCAGGACCTGGAACAGCACGCGGTCGGAAACCATAATATCCACCACAGAACGGAAGCGATACCCCGTCGCCGGAATATCGGTGTCCAGGGTCGGCTTGTATTCGTCATCGAGCAGATTGTCGCACCCGGTCACCATGCCCCGTAAGCACTGCAGGGTGGCTGCGTAA
The DNA here is from genome assembly GCA_050291625.1 of Desulfobacteraceae bacterium. Taxonomy (GTDB): domain Bacteria; phylum Desulfobacterota; class Desulfobacteria; order Desulfobacterales; family Desulfosarcinaceae; genus JARRKU01. Next base: position 29,149 of record JBNKKC010000090.1, on the reverse strand, counting down.
AGGATGCGTCGCCGTGGCTCAATTCCGGCCCTGAAATAGGAGTATAAAAACAGCATTGAAAAGAAGTTGTTCTGCAGCGAAAAGGAGGTCTCCCCGGGCGGTTTCAACCGGACGCCGCAGGGCTCCAGAACCGTACCGGCAGCGTCCCAGAACGAGGCGAGTCCCGATCGCAGTTCGGCCATCAGGGTCTGGATTTGCGGAAAGCGCTCCATCATACGCAGCGGATCGCCAAAGTCTGAGTCGTTGCCCATTTCAGGATTCCGGTTTGCTGGTTTTGAACAGGGCGATATACCCGAAGTAGGTGGTCACGAGTTCGGGAGGCAGGAATCCGGCGTTTTCGATGACTTCCGGCAACACGCCGCGGATGTTTTCACCAATCTGGGGTTGCATAAAGAACCATCGAGAGACATGGGAAACCAGGGCGCCCATCCAGGTCGTCGGAATGTGCATGTCTGCAATGACCAGCCGCCCGCCCGGCTTCATTACCCGGAACGCTTCGGCCAGGGCCCTTTGTTTGAGGTCCAGCTGAACGTGGTGAAAAAAGAGACTCGACACCACCGCATCGAATTCCGTATCCTTGAAGTCGAGGCTTTCGGCGGCCATCACCTCGAACCGGCATTGGGCCGTGGCGCGTTTTTTACGGGCGACGGCGATCATCTTTGCCGCAGCATCGATACCCACGCTCATCCCGCCCGTCGATGCATCCAGACAGTCACCGATCATCCGTGTAAGGACACCGGTCCCGCACCCAAGGTCCAGAACCCGATCCGATGGGGCAAGATCCAACAGCGTCAGAAGATGCCGGTCGTACTCGGCCTGTTTTCCCAATAACAAAACAGGCTCGAGCGTATCGTAGATAAAAGCGGCATGATCCAACGTCCGACCTCTGGTCGGAACTGAGTTCAATCTCATCGTCACCCATCGCTGTCGGCAAAACGGTCATTGTGGAGAAAACGTTGTCAATGGGTTTTACCATTAGCATGAAATGTTTAACGGTACAAGGATGGGGCGCCAGGGCGCAAAGGAGGGCCTTTAGGGAGGTGCTGAGGAGCGAAAGGGCCGAAGAGCCGAAGAGTGGTGAAGCCGAAGATCGGAAGACAGGAAGCGCTTGGGCGTAGAGATGGAAAAATAATCTCACGCAAAGTCGCTAAGACACAAAAAAGCTCTTCGGGAGGATTCCGGGGAGCGGGATTGGATGTTGGGAAAACATCGCGGCTCCACGGTTTTAATTTTTGGCGCTTATCCGTAAAGATCAAGTTGACGGTTTGTTCGAACGGGTCCCCCTCTCCCTTGAGGGAGAGGGTTAGGGTGAGGGTGGACCTTGCCAAAGACCACCCCCTCACCTGACCTCTCCCCCTGAGGGGGAGAGGAATGTTATGTCGTGACTTAAGCTTTATGGAGAACCGCGTAATTTTAAATTGAATTCTTAGCGCCTTGGCGTCTTTGCGTGAGACAATCAGCTCTTCCGCTCTTTTAAGAGTTTTTCTTGGCGTCTTTGCGTCTTGAGCGAAGCGGGCGTGAGATGATTATTCCGCACTTATCCGCCGGAGCGTTATATAGAATCGAAGTAGATGAGCACTAGGCCGTATTCGACAGGAATGCGGTGCCCGCCAGGGACAGGGCGTTATTTTCCTCGCCGATCATGCCGGCCCTGGCATCCCGGAACATCTTCTCCACGGGGTATTCTTTGCTCAGACCATATCCGCCCAGGATTTGCATGGCCTCACTGGTTACCTGAAAGGCCGCCTCCGTGCAATAGACCTTCGAAGAGAGGGCATGCAGGGCGGATCCCGGCGGATTGGCCGCATTGTGTTGGGCCACGCGGCGGGAATAGGACCGGGCGGATTCGATCATGGTGAACATCTTGAAGAGCTTCAATCCGATACTCTGATGCTCGATGATGGGTTTGCCGCCCTGGATACGCACCTGGGCGTATTGTTGCGCCTCGTCAAAGGCGGCCTGCGCCAGCCCCACACCCAGGGAGCTCAACAGCTCTCCGGCCGGCGTCAGGATCCATTGCTGAGTCTGAAAGCCGTCATCCGGCTCCGCAAACAGCATCATCTCTTTGGGTATTTTAACGTCTTCGAAAATAAGGGCTCCCTGGGGGTAGCTGCGCAGCCCCACCTTGTCCAGCGGTTCGCTGCGGGAGACTCCCGGCAGATCCAACGGCATCAGGGCAATGCCGGTCCCCCGCATCCCCTTGGATGGATCCACGCAAAGAATGAGCAGAACATGTGTGGCGATGGGGCCGTTGCTGATGAAGGCCGATTTTTGTCCGTTGATGATATAGTCGCCGCCTTCCCGAATAGCTCTGACCGAAGGGGTGCACTCCGGTTTGTCAAAACCCGGCTGGGCGGCCAGCACCCAATCCGAGCCGTGATCCGGTTCGGTAAATGCGAAGCATCCGATCATCTCTGCCCGGGTGTCGTCGCAGTAAGCCCTCACCCAGTCGTGGGCCTGGGGACCGCCGAATGCGGCGCCCAGCAGAAAGGGCACCAGAGAGCAGGCCAGACTCTCGCACAGCCCCGCATCGCCGTATCCCAACTGTTCGACGATCAGGGTCCACGTGAGCGGATCCACCTCTAAGCCGCCCAGGGATTTGGGAATGATTAATTTGTGGAAACCGAGTTCGTGGTATTTCCGGTACACCGACCACAAGACAGAGTCCTTTTGAACGACGCTTTTGGCGTCCAGCCTGTCGAGTTCGATCCCCGCCGGCCGCATGACCTTGCGGGCGAATTTCCCGGCCGTCTCCACCATTGCCTTCTGTTCGGAATTTAATGCGATGTTCATTTCCATGCAGCCCATTGTTATCTCCCTTTTTTGATGGTTCGAGTGGTTGGCACGAGATGGCCAGGCATCTTCGGCACAGACACAAGCCCCGCGGTGGATTCTGCAAATCAACGCTGAATATCACCAAGGCATGCCATGCTCGAATCTATCGCTCCATCCCGTCCTTGATTCAGTCAGACGGATGATGTTGAAACAACCGCGTGTTTGAGGATACACTGCGTGAACAATAGATGCTTATTCCAGGTGAACCATTATTTATTCGAAATGAATGATCGACGGGGCGTCCTTATGACAAACCCGCTGCAGCGAGCTGTCAACTCACGGCAACAATAAGCACTCATGGTTATTAGAGATTGTAAGTCATTCGACGGCAAAGTATAGTCAAAATGGCATGTTGCCGGAGTCTTCCCTGGCTTGCCGGGCCACACCTGACGCCTTTGCATAAGCATGTTGCCTGTGGGATGCCGACAGGAGCCATTCGATGGCGGACGGTTGTCATGGTCCGAGAGAGGCCGGTTTTAATATAAACAGAAGAATTGCGTCACATGGGTCACACCAGTCAGCTCGAACAACTTGCACAGGACCTGAAAGGACACGCGCGTGTTCTTTTCTGGGGTGCCATGGGTGTCGGCAAATCGACCATGGCCCTTGAATTGGCGCGGCGGTTTTACCGGAACAATGGCGGGGGGCAGATTCTGTCGCTGGATCCCGGCAGTCCGGCTTTCGGTATTCCCGGTGCCCTGAACATGGGCCGCTGGGACGGCGAAACGTTCCGTTGGACCGGCTGTCAGGCCTTGTGCACGTTGGATGCGGCCCGTTTCCGCCTGCCCCTTGTCCAGGCCGCCGGCCGGCTGCTTCGCAGCGCTGTGGAAGCCGGTCTGTCCGGTGCTCTGGTGATCGATCCGCCCGGAGTGGTTCGGGGTGTGGCCGGGGCTGAACTGCTCACGGCCCTTGTCAAAACGCTCCGGGTGGATGCGGTGGTGGCCCTGGTCAGGGAGGGTGAATCTCTGCCGCTGGCGGCGGAGCTGGGCTGGCTGCCGGTTCGGGTGCTGCAACGTTCCGCCTCCCAACGGGCCGCGCGGCCATCCAAAAGGGAGAGGGCCGTCAGGCGAACTCGCTTGTGGGATAAGTACCTGGAGGACAGTATCCAGGAAACGTGTCCTTTTGCTGCTGCGACTGTTCTGGGGACACCGCCGCCCCGGCATCTGTCCGATGCCTGGATCGGCCGTCAGGCCGCCCTGCTCGACTCACAGGGACGGACCCTGGGAATGGGGGAAGTGGCCGCCATAGGCGACGGGGCGCTGACCCTGCGGGTAACCACCGGTGGCGAGCATGCTCCCGCGGCTGTTCTCGTCAGGGATGCAGGCCGCAATGCCCGGGGCTGTCTGGAGACGATTCCCCATATCATGGCTCTGAATGATCAACAGCGGGGCACCCTGGAAACGGCTCGCCAGGGCATTTATCCGGACGCCGGCAAAGCACCGGTCTTCAGCCGGGTGGGACCGGCCTGGGCGTCTCTGGTGGGCGGCGTCTTCGGCGATCCGCTGGTGCATGTGCGTCTGCGCAACCAAAGGAGGAGCTTTCTCTTCGACCTGGGCGATCCGGCACGGCTGGCGGCCCGGGTGGCCCATCAGGTAAGCGCCGTCTGTTTGAGCCATGCCCACATGGACCACATCGGGGGATTTCTCTGGTTTTTGCGCTCAAGGATCGGGGAATTCGGGCCCTGCAGAATTTTCGGTCCTGAAATGATCCTGACGCGCATCGAGAATTTCCTGGGAGCCATTACCTGGGATCGTATCGAAGACAACGCCCCTGTTTTCGAGGTCGGGGAGTTCGACGGCGCCCGGCTCAAACGGGTGCGGTTGACGCCGGGTCGGCCAAAGGTCGTCCTGCCCACGCTGCCGGCGGCAGACGGTATTCTTCTGGCCGAAGATGATTTGAACATCAAGGCAGTGGTCTGCGATCATAATATTCCGTCCCTGGCCTATGCCCTGACCTTTACCATGGAGATCAGCGTGCGCAAGGACCGACTGAATGCCTGCGGACTGACTCCAGGTCCCTGGCTCGGCAGGCTGAAGGGATGCATCGCCGCGCAGACACCGGAGGCCGGAATCGATCTTCCCGACGGAACCCGGCGCAGCGCTGGAGAGCTGGCCCGGGAGTTGACCATTGTCCGCCCCGGCAAGAAACTGGTCTACGCCGCCGACATGGCCGACACACCCGCCAACCGGAAAAAGGTTGTCGCGTTGGCAGAGGCAGCCGACACGCTGTTTTGCGAAACCGCCTTTACCATGGCGCACCAGGACAAAGCCGTCGCTACCCAGCATCTGACCACCCTGGCGGCCGTGGAGATCGCCCGCCGGGCCGGCGTGCAGCGCCTGGTCCCGTTTCACTTCTCCAAGCGTTATGAAAACGATCCCGCCGCGGTCTACGAAGAGATCCTCTCAGCCGCCGGACCGGTGAAGGTCATCGGTCATATTCAATGATCAGCACAAAGACAAGCGCATAGCATAAGGTCGCCGCTCCCATTGCAGCGGTTGCCCCGCCATAGAGCGCCAGGGCCATGCCGGCCACCGGACCGATCAACGCACCGCAGCCATTGAGGCCCCAGGCCCAGGGAACAGCGCCATCGGTCTCCTGTTTCAAAGCTGAAAGCGCCAGGGGAAAGGGCAATCCCATGGCAAAAGCAAGGGGTGAGATCAGTGTCAGGGCCAGAACCATTCGTGCTGCCAGCGGTAAGCCGATCAGGTCTTTCAATATCCAGGACAGACCGACCAGGTAAAGGATCAGGATGCCGGCCACCCCTGCGGCGGCAAGGCCGGCTCTCTTAAAGGGCTTTGGGCTGCCGGCCGTCAGACGGCGGGCCAAACCGCCGCCGATTCCCGCCATTGCCAGAAAGGCGGCCAGGGTCACACCGACCGCCAGGACCGGTTCGCTGAGAAACAATCCCAGCTTTTCCATCATGGCGATTTCGACCAGCATGAAACCGGCTCCGAGAAAAAAATAGACCGTTCCGCTGCGGGCTTTTGGAGCTGCAGGCCTGAACCGCCGCAACGGCAGCCATACCAGAACCAGGCAGAGCAGCACGGCCTGGGCAAGGGTGGCGGCCAGAACCGGTTCGGCAAAAGAGAGCAGTCCCAGCGATCCCTTTGAACGCAAAGAGAAAAGCTCCCCCAAGGTGGCCGGTTTGATGAAGTGGGAGAAGTAGGGCCGATCGTCCCATACTGCGTAGATGTCAAATTTATAGCGATGCTGAAATGCCAGGGCATCCTGTCCGAGAAGGGCAACCGCACCGGCATGAAAAAGCGGTTGGTCAAGCCGGTTCCAGCGATTGACTTCCATTTCGGTGATTCCGGGAAACCAGATCGGATCGAAGCGCATCTCGCTGCAGAAGGCGCGGACGGTCAAAATGTCCTCGGTGGTCAGCCATCCGTTCTTGACGATTAGACAGACCGTGCGCAGGCTTCTGATAAAGATCAGGCGCGACCCCGCATCGTTGACGCCATCGAGCCTCAACGCTTCCTTCGCCGTGGCCAGCAGCCGCAGCCCCGCCCTGGGCGGCAGGTCGGACGGTGCGCTCACGATCAGCAGGCCGTCCGGAATCAGTCTGGCCAGGGCTTCGGCAAAGGCCTCCACGGTATGCAGGTGATCGGCTGCCAGAGCCGATCCACCCGGCCGACCCATCACGATCAGGTCATAGCGCCGATCAGCGGTCCGCAGAAACCCTCTGGGCGCGCCCGTGATCAGGTTTGCCCCGGCCGCGGTGAAATAGGTTCCGATCCGTGTCATATCTGACAGGGCACGCCATCCCGGATTCGACAGAACCACATCCACCCGTGCGGCATGATGTTTGACAGAGCGGGCCAGGTGCTCCATGGCCGGTGTCTCGAGTACAAGAACCCGAGGCCGGGCTGTCAGTCGCCAGGCAAGGGCCTCGGGCAGATAATCCAGGTAGGCCGGAATGCCGGACTTTTGAGGAGCGGGCGGGAGCGGTTCGAAATGTTCCCCATCGGTAAAGGCGCCCCACTGGGCTGCGACGGCCCGGGAAAAGGCGAGGCTGAGGCCGGGGGCGTGGCGATATTGCGCGAGGGTGTTGCGAGTCACCGTAAGACGGCCCAGGGGGGAGTAGCTGTCGGCCAGTACCTGGGCGCCTTCCGCGTTGAGCGCAATGGAAAGGGGTTTGTCCGCAGACAGGATCAGTTGCACCGCCGGATATGAATTGGAGGCAGGTCCGAGCAGCGCCGAAAGCAGAAGGACTCCGGCCGCTTTCCTGCGCGCAGGCCATACCATTACGGCCGCAGCTGACAGCCCGCCGCACCAGGGCACCCAAAGCCCGACGGCCTCGGGCAGCCAGAGCACCCAAAGCCCGGCCAGACTGCCGGCAGCCGCGCCCAGAAGATCGGCGCGATAGACGGATCCGGCTTCGCTTTGCCGTAAGCAATAGGCCAGCCCGATCCCGCAAGCCGAGGCCAGAAAGGGCAGCGAAAGAACCAGGTAGAGCAGTACCAGGGACAGGGCATCCGACGGGGTCCAGAGCCACTGGTCCGGGTGCACCGCGATGCGCTGGGAGAGCTGAAAACAGAGCACTGCGCCAACGGCGAACAGGGCGGCAAACATGCTGAACCAGCCTCGATAGGCGCCGGTCAGCCGTCCGCGGAAATAGGCCAGCAGGACGCCGCTGACCCCATAGGCCAGCAGCACCAGACTCAGGACCATAAACGCCAGGTGGTGAAACCGGGTCATGGCCAGCAACCGCACCAATACCACCTCATAAGCCAGGGCTGCACCGGAAAGCAGAAAGATGGGTATTGCGGCCGGCCGGACGATTTTCATGGTCCTCGGGTCAACGGCACAAAACGCACCGGCAGAATCTGGCGGGTGGTCACGGCGCCTTGGCTGTCCTTGCTTGCCAGCACAAGCTGCTGCACTGACATGCGTCCGCCCACGGGAATGACCAGCCGGCCTCCCTTTTTCAGCTGGTTCAGCAGGGGGGGCGGGATGTGATCGGCCGCAGCCGTGACGATGATCCCGTCAAAAGGGGCGTGTGCTTCCCAGCCGAAATAGCCGTCGCCGATGTTGACCTGTACGTTGTGATACCCTTCAACTTTCAACCGCTCCCGGGCGCTTTCGGCCAGGGGGCGGATGATCTCGATGGAATAGACCCGCATTCCCATTTCGGCCAGCACCGCCGCCTGGTAACCCGATCCGGTGCCCACTTCCAGGACCCGGGAGCCGGGTTTCAACGCCAGCAGGTTGCTCATCAGCGCCACAATATAGGGCTGGGATATCGTCTGCCCGTAGCCAATGGGCAGGGGATGGTTGTCATAGGCCCGGTCGATGTAGCGGTCGGGCACAAAGCGATGGCGCCGCACCGTACCCATGGCCCGCATGACCGAGGTATCCAACCGCTCCACTCCGATATAGTGGCTGGTGGCCTGGACATCGGCCTCGATTTCTTTGATCAGGCCGGTCCTGGCCCGGGCAAACCGCTCATCCTCCTGACCGGCGGCCCCGGCCCGGCCAAAAAGCAGAGCGATCATAAGCAAAGGCAGGAACGACAAATGGATAAAGCCACCCACGGCGATCCGTCCCCTCTTTGATGGTGAGGTTCAATGTCAGCGGCAGGCATGTTTCATGACGGAATTTTAAGCCAAAAGGATCATTAAGGCAAAGACAAAAAATAAGGGGGATCCATCATCGCGGATTTGGCCCACCTGATCGACCACTCAAGTAGCTTGGGAATCCACCGATAATAGAATCAAGCTCGATTTGATTCTGATCAGGTGGGGATATTGTTTTTAAATCCGGTGCAATGATGAATGGGTGCCAGTGAGTCACATTATCAACATTCTGCTGATAGAAGACAATGCCGATTACGCGGAGCTGATCCGCGCGATACTGAACCTTTCCCAAGGTCCCGGATATCATATCCTGTGGGCCGAACGGCTGGATCGCGGCGTGGCGCTGCTGAACGATCACAAGGTGGACGTGATTCTGCTCGATATGTCGCTGCCGGACAGCGTCGGAATCAGCACCTTGCGCACCATCGTCAGTAGCGCCCCGGATCTGCCTATCATCATCCTTACCGGTCATGATGATGAAACCCTGGCCATTCAATCCTTGCATCAGGGCGCCCAGGATTATCTGACCAAGGGGCGCAACGAAACAGCCCTTCTGCCCAGGGCCGTGACCTATGCCATCGAACGCAAACGGGCCCACTCCTCCCTGCAGGCCAGTGAGTCCAGATTCCGCCGGATCATCGAGAAAAATGCCGATCCGATCATCATCATCGATGCGCAGTTCAAGATTCGATTTGCCAATCCGGCCGCTGTTCGCCTTTTCCGCCGGGAACTGGAGGAGATCGTGGGAACGGTATTTGGCTTTCCTCTGCCGCTTCCCGACCGAACAACGGAAATCGAAATCATCGATGCCCAGGGCAAGGTGAGCGTGGCTGAGATGCGGACGGTCGAGATCGAGTGGGAAGAGGAAAAAGCCTGCCTGGCCTCGTTGCGGGATATCACGGAGCACAAGCAAATGCTGGCGGAACTGGAACAGAACCGGCAGCAGGAGCTGCTGACCAAAGACGTGTTTCTGTCAAAAGTGTCTCACGAACTGCGCAGCCCCTTGAGCGTCATCCATCAGTTTACAACCATCCTGCTGGATGGTCTTTCCGGTGAATTGAACGAAGACCAGAAAGAGCACCTGTCGATTATTTCCCGCAATGTCGACGAGCTGCGGACCATGATCGATGATCTGCTGCAAGTGACTAAAACGGAAATAGATGAGATATTCGACGTCTCCCGGCACAAACCCGAACATATCAACCTGGTATCGGAATCGATCCCGTTAAAGGGGCTCATCGACGAAGTGCAAAGCATGCTCAGGACCATTGCCGCCAAAAAACAGATCCGGCTCAAGGCAGCGGTGCCTCATGATCTGCCCCATGCGCATGCCGATCCGCACCGGGTGAGACAGGTGTTGAACAACCTGATCAACAACGGGATCAAGTTCACGCCGGCAGGCGGCAGCGTGGCGGTTGCCGCCGAAGTCCTCCCTGAACGACAGGACCGGATTCTGATTTCGGTTCACGATACGGGGCCGGGTGTCGCCGACGATGAAAAAGAGAAGATCTTCGAATACCTCTACCAGTCCGATACCACCATCGATGGCAGTCGAAAAGGGTTGGGGATCGGATTGTATATCTGCAGAGAGATCATCGAACGTCACGGCGGTCACATCTGGGTGGACAGCCGGCCCGGCAGCGGCAGCGCGTTTAAGTTCACCCTGCCGGTCTTTTCGCTCGAAAGGCTGGTCTCCTCCGTCTTTACGGCCAGGACCGCCAAAGATGGACAGGTGGGTCTCATCACCGTGGAGGTGTTCCCGGAGAAAGCCCGCATATTGAACAACCAGGATGAGAAGGTCCTGGCGGAAATCTGGAATATCCTGAAATATTGCATCCTGCCGGACCTGGACCTGGTCCTGCCGCGCATCGGCCGCATGGATACGGGCGAGGTTTTTTTTGTCCTGGCATGCTCACCTCCCCAGGGTATCAGTGCAATGATTCGCCGCATTCAAGGCCAGCTGAGGCAATGCGCCTGCTTGCAGGAAAGCGATCTGTCACCGGCCATATCGCCGGTCACACAGGATTTGCTGAACAGCGACCGCTCATTGCCTTATGACCGACAGCTCGACGTCGTCGTGAACACAATGGAGAAACTCGTTAAAGGAAAAATAGACCAAAGGAGAAATTTCAATGGAAAAAAAGAAAATTCTTGTGGTTGATGATGATAAAGACATCTTGAAGGCTCTCAATATTCGTCTGAAGGCTAATCATTACGAGACAGTCTATGCCACCGATGGATACATGGCCACCAAGATGGCCAGAGACGAAAAACCGGATCTGATCATCCTGGATATCGGCCTGCCGATGGGAGACGGCTTCATCGTGATGGACCGCTTGAAAGACTTTATCTGGAGGGAGATGACCCCCGTGATCATTTTGACCGCCAGAGATCCCGAAGCCAACAAGGAACGCGCCATGAAAGCCGGTGCATTTGCCTTTTTCCAGAAACCGGCGGACAATGATGCTTTGCTGGCGGCCATTGCAGAGGCTCTGGAGCGGTGAGACCCATCAGGTGTATCGATTTCTGATAAAGAGAGAGCGCCGCAACCTGCCGGCGCTCTCTCCGGTCGATCATGCCATTTGAAAAAATGCGTTTGTTTTTCTGCGCTTCGGCGCAACCGGGATTCTATTTTGTTTCAGGATAGGCCAATTTGTCATCCACATGATAGGTCCAGGGCAGCCCCTCGTTTTTCCAGCCGCCCATGGTGCGTTTGCCATTAAATGCGCTGTCCGTGTTTTTGATTTTATCGCCCTCGAAGCCCCCCATCATGTTATAGATTTTATCCGTCGGCCAACCGGCTTGTGCCGCTGCATCGGCGGCAGCGCAAGAGCGCGCGCCGCTCCTGCACATGAAGATCAATGTGTCGGTTTTGGGGTCGAAGCGTGATTTCAGATCCTGGGCGAACGACTCATTCATGGTCATGCCGTATCCTTTGGAGGTGTGCTTGCCCGTCCAGAATTTCAGCGGTACATGATGCGCCGCTGTCGGATGGCCGACGAGCACATATTCCGGTCGTGTGCGTACATCGACAATGAACGTATGGGCATCGGTCTGTGCCATTTTAAGGGCTTCAGAGGGGGTTACATCACTGCCGGCATGGTCCTTTTTGCTCGCGGCGTATTGGTAGGAAGTGCCGGCTTCGACGAGTGGAATTGAATAGAGAAGCGTCAACGTTAATAAAAGGGAAACCGTCTGAATAATTTTACGCATACTGCCTCCTTAGCTTTGAATGCTGTTGCAATTAGAAGTGGTGGATGGAGGACACTACAGATCAGCACCTTATCCGCTCCGGTTTATCGAAAAGCTGATGAGTTTCGGCAAAATGGCTGATATCTTATAGCTGACTTTTTATTGCTGCATTGCGTGGGATGATGATTCTCGCAAAAAAGAGTACGGGCGAAAATACCAAAATTCCATGAACCGATCAATCCTTTTTTATGGATCGGATGTTATGTCGGCGAGGTATCGCCGGGTGTATAGATCGCGGCCGCATTCTCGGATTCCCAGGTGGTGATGCGGCTGACGCGGATTCCGGTTCCATCCAGTTTCTGCTGAAGTTGTTCGGCGATGTAGACGGCGATATTTTCAGATGAGGGCGCTCCGTCGAAGCAGGCCAGCTCATTGAGAAACTTGTGGTCAAGTTCGTCAATTATTTCGGATACATACGACTTGAGCTCCCCGAAATCAATGAGGACGCCGGCATCGTTCAGCGCCTTGCCGGCCACGCAGACTTCAACCTTCCAATTGTGTCCATGCAGGTTTTCACACTGTTTGGCCACCATGCTCAATTGATGCGCAGCGGCGAAGTGGGTCAGAATTTTCAGTTCGAACATGAATCACGGCTCCTCTATCTCTTATCTCTAGTTGGCGACTTTGGCGGTCCCCCCTTTGAGGATGTTTTTCAATTTGGCGCTCAGCTTATCCTTTTCCAGACGGGCGAACTCTTTCAGCAGGGAAATCTGCTTTTTCGACAGGTTGGTGGGCGTCTTAACCGAAATCTGAACCAACTGGTCTCCGGGCCGTCCGGTACGCAGGGATGGGATGCCTTTTCCCCGCAGTCGGAACACCTCCCCGGGCTGGGTGCCTTTGGGGATTTGCAGGCCCTCTTCGCCGGCCAGCGTCGGCACTTCGACGGTATCGCCCAGGGCTGCCTGGACGAAGGATATGGGGATCTGGCACATGATATGGTTGCCGTCGCGCACGAAAAAAGCATGGGGCTTGACATGAATGAACACATACAGGTCGCCTGATGGGCCTCCCCGCGCGCCGGATTGACCTTCGCCGGACAGGCGCAATCGTGATCCCGTGTCGACACCCGCCGGTATTTTTACCGAGACGGTTTTATTGACCAGTACCTGGCCCTGGCCGCCGCACGTCCGGCAGGGGTTGGTGATAATCTGTCCATTGCCCCGGCATTGGGGGCAGGTGGTGCGGATGGTAAAAAAGCCCTGGCTGCGCCCAACCTGACCGGCTCCGCCGCATTGCGGGCAGATTTCGGGTTCCGAGCCGGGCTCCGCCCCACTGCCCTTGCAGGTGGTGCAGGATTCGTGCTTTTCCAGATCGATGGTGGTTTCGACACCGTTTACCGCATCCATGAACTCCAGGGAGAGGTCGTAGCGCAGATCCGCTCCGCGTTGGCCCCTGGTGCGCCCCCCCCTGCGGGAACTGAACCCGAAAAAATCCTCAAAAATGTCGCCGAAACTTGAAAAAATATCGTCAAAACCACCAAAACCCGAAAAGCCCTGGCCTTCCAGGCCTTGATGCCCGTAAGCATCATAGATCTGGCGTTTTTGAGGATCGCGCAGCACGTCGTAAGCCTCGGCGGCCTCTTTGAATTTCTCTTCAGCGGTGCTGTCTCCGGGATTGCGATCGGGATGATATTTGAGTGCCTGTTTCCGATAGGCGGTCTTGAGTTCTCCGTCAGATGCGCCCTTACGGACCCCCAGAATGTCGTAATAATCCCTTTTGCCTGTCATTTGGCTGTCTATTTGCCCCTTGTTGTGAGTTCCTGTTCTATGTTAGAAGCGGTCTTTAGCCTTTACGTCTATCTATCGTTCGCGCTGCTGACGACCTTGAGTGGATCCGCACCGGACTGATTGACTTCGGAACAAATATCAAATTGTTCCTTTTAATCGATGCAAAAAACTAATGCAAGACCCTGGGTTGTCAATGAAAGATCGTGAGTTCAAATTTGTTCGGGAAATGTTCGACAATATTGCGCCGCGCTATGATTTCCTCAACCGGTTGTTGAGTCTGCGCAGAGATGTCTACTGGCGGCGGGTCCTTGTTGAAAGCCTGGAGCTGTCCTCCGACGAGACCGTTCTGGATGCTGCCTGTGGAACCGCCGATGTGGCGCTGGAGATCGCACGCAGCCGTCTCGACCGGGTCGAGGTGGTCGGCCTTGACTTCGCTCCCGAGATGCTGCGCCTGGCCGCTGCCAAAGTAAAATCCGAATCCATTTCCCTGGTCGCCGCAGACGCCTTTGACCTGCCGTTTAAAAAGGCCGTATTTACAGCCGTCACCATGGCCTTCGGCATCCGCAATATCCAGAATAAAGCCGCCGTACTCCAACGGTTCAGGCAGCAGCTCAAACCCGGAGGCCGGGTGGCGATCCTGGAACTCGCTACCCCGACCCGCGGGCCGGCTCGCAGCGCCTATCTATTCTATTTTAACACCCTGCTGCCCCTGATCGGCCGTTTTTTCTCAAAGCACAGTTTTGCATATCGCTATCTGCCCGAATCGGTAGCCAATTTTCCCGCCGCCCCCGAATTCGCCGCCCTGATGCGCCGCAACGGTTTCATCAACGTCCGCTACCGCGAATTAACGCTCGGCATTGCGGTGCTGTTCGTCGGCGACAAACCTCTCTGACTTTATTGATTCAATGCATTTTGAATCTTCGCAGACAGCTCTTGAAGTGAAAACGGCTTTTGCATAAAATCATTGGCCCCGTCTTCCAAAAGGTTCCTGACCATATCGTCCATGGTGAAACCGCTTGTGATCAGCACCCTGACCCGGGGGTCGATCGCCCTCAACCGTTCGTAAGTCTGAGTGCCGTTCATTCCCGGCATGACGATATCCAGAATGATCAGGTCAATCAGGGCCTTGTGCCGCTCGAATTCTGCCATGGCCGTCTCGCCGCTTTTCGCCTCGATGACGGTATGTCCCAGGAACTCGAGCATCTGACGGCCGACATCGAGCAGGACCTCTTCGTCATCCACGAGCAATATGGTGCAGGCGGCAGCGGTTGTCTCTCTTGTTTGCAGTTGAACTGGTGGATATTCCATTTTTATCGCAGTTTCGATATCTTGATCTGATGTTTCCCGCTGTTCGGAATCTCGGTTTCAAATATACGGACGCCGCTCATCGATTGCGGAATGATGAACCTCGCATGCAGTCCTGATACTTCTGTTTTCGCATTTACGGTGCCGGAGACCTTGATGACGGGGACGCCGGGATCGACCTTGATCGTATCCTTCAGGATCTCGATCTGCTCCTTATGCTCCTCGATGGTTTGGTCGATGGTTTGCAGCGCTTTGCTTCGCCCGGCGAGCTGCAGGCGCACCGCGTCGTCTTCCGCCATCATAGCCCGAATCTTTTTGTCTATGGCGGCGCTGTTTTCGTCCAGTTCGGCAATCAGTTCGCGGAGCATGTCACTCTCCTCCTCGTCCTTTACCGCATTGGGTCCCACTCCCTGGAGCTGGTCCTCGAACTGGCGTTTCTGCACCATAAAGCTGTCCTGTTCCTGGGCCAGTTTGCCCAGTTGCGATGTAATCGCCTCCAGCTGCGCCTGGATCTGCTGCATCAGGCCGGTCGCCTCGATCTTCTGCTGTTCCAGATCGGCCAGCGCCTCTTTATGCATTTTCATATCGCGATCGTATTGATGGTCGACCCCTACGACCAGTTTGGCCGGTTTGGATGCTTCGGTGCCGATCTCGCGGACCTGGATGCCTTTTTTGGCGTCGATGGCGGATGCAATGATTTTGCCGTCGTTGATCAGACAGCGGCCGTTGGTCTCGATGGTGCACTGGATGATCTCTTTTTCCACCACCAGATCGCCCAGCACCTGAATGGTGCAATTGTGAAGATGGCTGGCCTTGAGCGTGCCGCCGGCCGTGATGGTTGAGCCATAAATGCCTCCGTCTGACACCAGATCCTCGGTGACTTCGATGGTCGCGCTTTCGATGCCGGAGGCGCGAAGCCCGCCGCCTTTGATCGAATAGCCGGCCTGGACGCTGCCGCTGGCTTCGATATAGCCTTCGAATTCAATGTTTCCGGTATCGATTCCAATGTCGCCCTCAACGGGCAGCATGCCATGGACATAGATCTTGCCATCCGCCCCCAGTTTTGGCGTACCGCTGACCGCGGCAATGATCTGGCAGCCGTCTTCGGAGCGTTTGGCGCCCTTGCCCGCCTTGATTTGGGGCTCCCGGACGCGGGGTGGATTGATCTCCTTGTCGCTCACGCTGCGGCCCGGCTGACCCGGATCCCCTCCTCTCTTTTCCGCCAGCACGCCGCCTTCGGTCACCTGTGGTATGTCGCCCCGGTTTTTCCAGTCCATGGTACCGTCTTCCAGCAGGGTTCCGATACGCAAGGGATCCGTGTCGAAGTGGTAGACGATCTCGGGAGGATGTCCGGGGACGGGCTTGAGGCCCTGCGCGATCTGAAACGGTTCGTCCGGCAGCTGAGAAAGCGACAGATAGCGGTTCAGCTCCTCATCGCCGATCAATCCGTATACAATGCCGCGTTTTTCGATCAGTTCCTTGACGGTTCCCAACGTAACACCGCTCAGCTCCTTGCCGGTCGGGCTCAGGTGTGCACTCAGCTTGTCTTTGGATATCGTTATTTGCAGCCCCTTGAGGTCTTGATCAGGGTTGGCGCTCCGCCCAGGATCGGCAGGCTCGCTGTCCACCGGGCAAACGCCTCTCTGCTTCTGGATGTCCAGGACCTTATCCACCTGATCCTGGTTGAGAAGACCCATCTCTTTGAGCACTTTACCGATGGGCATGTGCACTTTTGAACGGCTGAAGATGCAGCGCTGGACCACCAGGGCGCGATCCAGCTTTTCCCGGGATACCAGGCTCAGTTCAACGGCGATGGATCCAAACCGGGTGTCCAAATTCGTTGCATTTGTCATAATACATCCTCGAGCGAATATGCACTGTGAAATGTATCGTCGTTTTCTCTGCAATCTTTAGTTAAGCTATTTAATCCTCGAGAAAAAAAAGAGGCGTTTGCCGGGATATCGACTATCCGGGCGATCTGTCTTGGATGCACAAAAGGATCGCTTTTCCGATAAGTGGGCGGTATGTGCAAAAATTGTAACTATTCATGTGCAGATTTGTTGCTTCTCGTTGAACGCATTAAACCATCGAAAAAATGTGGAGGCATTCGCCAAACTTATTCAACCCTATAAAATCGTAATTTAAACGTGTGATCAGGAATATGCGTGCCGGGTGCGAGCCGTATGGCATGCCGCTTGCTTGGTTGTGGACATCCCGTCAAAATCCCGATAATTCAAATCATGATAACATTCCAGGAGGAGAAACGATGAAAATTTTTCCCATTCTAGTGAGCTTGCTTGTCGGAATGATGCTTTTTACCACGGCTTGCAGCAAAAAGGCGATCGAGGCCGATTCCAGTATGGATCAACAGCAGACCGCCCAGGCGTCACAGCCTGAACAGGAGCCCATCGATACCGGATCCCAACCGGATCCATCCTCATCGGCGTTGGACGATCAGAATGCAATGCAGGCGGCTCAAGAGGCGAAAACCCTTTTCCTCAATGCCCATATCTTTTTCGAGTTTGACAGCGCCATGCTGGGCACCGAGGCTCAGGAGCTGCTGCGCCAGAAAGCCCAATGGCTGTTCGACAATCCCGATGTAACGGCCGTACTGATTGAAGGCCACTGCGATGAACGCGGCACCGATGCCTATAACATGGCGTTGGGCTCACGTCGGGCCAACGTGGTCAAAGAGTACCTGATGAATCTCGGTGTGGACGCCTCCAAGCTGGAAACACAGAGCTTTGGTGAAGAAAAACCGCTGGTTATGGGACATGACGAAGCGGCCTACTCTCAAAACAGACGCGCCTCTTTCGTTATCAATTAAGCCCACAGGGTTTGGCAATTGAGCGAGAACGAAAAACCGGCCGGATCGATGATCCGGCCGGTTTTTTTCAGGTCATGGAATAAATGAGCGGCACCCCGACCGGACGGAATGCCGCTCATTTATTCCACGACCCTCAGGCCTGGATATTGATGTTCTGGCCGATACCCATGGCCGCCAGCATCGACGCGAGATCCTGCTGGGCTGCGGCCATTTGGCTCATGATCGCCATCTGGGCTTCGTTCACCACTTGAAGCTGCTGCACGATGGCCGCCACGGCCGTTGTCGATGTCACTGCGGATATGTCCATACGGGAGCCTCGTCCTTTCAATAACCCTATCGGCGGCGCTGTGTTAAACTTTAGCCGCAAACCTTGAACTATGAACTTTACTGGTCGTTGAATCTATTCTTCTTGGCTGGATCGAATTCCGAAAAGGGACTTTTTCAACACCGCCTTGTCATACGCTCCGATGATGTCCCTGCGGCTGATCACTCCCATCAGGCGCTGCGGATCACCGGGTGCTACCACCGGCAGGATGGCAAAATCATGAACCATAATGGTTTCAAGGGCTTGAAAGAGATCGGCATTCAGATCGATTGTGGTGACCTCCGTGGTGGCCAGGTCTTTGGCGATGATCAGGTCCTTGAGGTCTTCGTCGAACACGGCCTCGCGATAGTCTGAAAAGGAGATGATACCGGCCAGCCGATTTTCCTGATCCAGAACCGGGAAGCTGTTGTACTTGCTCTTGGCAATCTGCCTGGACAACACCCCCAGCGGTGTCCCTTCGAAGATGGTCTCGACGGATGTGTTCATGACGTCCGCCACACTGATCGATTTCAGCGTGTTGACCTCCCGTCCGCCGCGGATATCGACGCCGCGTCGGGTCAGCTTGAACGTGTAGATCGACTCCCTGAACAATTGACCGGCCACCAGTGTGCTGATGATGCAGGTGATCATCAGGGGCAGGATGATCTTGTAGTCGCCGGTCATCTCGAAGAGCATCAAAATGGCGGTCAGCGGTCCATGGGTCGTGGCGCCTACAAGGGCCCCCATGGCAACGATTCCGTAGGCACCCGGCGATGCCGTGGTGTGGGGCCATAGGTCATGAACGATCAGGCCGAAGCAGCCGCCGGCCATGACGCCGATGAACAGAGACGGCGCGAAGATTCCGCCGGAACCGCCCGAGCCGATGGTGACAGACGTGGCCAGTATCTTGAAAAAAACCAGGGCCATCATCAGGGGCCAGGTCATCTCGGCCGCCAGGGAGAGATCGATACTGCCATAGCCGACCCCCAGAATGTGCGGCACCCAGAGGGCGGCCACACCGATGATCAATCCGCCGATACACGCTTTCAGGTACTCCGGTATCCTGGCGCGGGCAAACAGATCCTCGCTCCAGTACAAGGTTTTGGTAAACGCCACGCCCAGCACGGCACAGAGGACTCCCAGCAGACAATAGAGGGGAAATTCCCACAGGCTGACCAATTCATAGGAGGGCACGACGAAGGCCGGAAAATCTCCCAGGAAGTGGCGCGATATGGCGGTGGCCACCACGGCGGAGATAACGATGGGGCTGAAGGTGGCCAGGCCGAAGTCGCTCAGGATGATTTCCAGGGCGAACATGGCGCCGGCAATGGGCGCGTTGAACGTTGCCGCGATTCCCGCCGCTGCCCCGCAACCCACCAGCGTGCGTATGCGATGGGCCGAAATTTTAGAGATTTGTCCGAGGGTCGAACCGATGGCCGATCCGATTTGCACAATGGGGCCTTCGCGGCCTACGGAACCTCCGGTTCCAATGCAGATGGCTGATACCAGGGACTTGATCAGCACGATCCGCTTTCGAATCAGGCCGCCTTTGAGCGCCACGGCCTCCATGACTTCCGGCACTCCATGGCCCTTGGCCTCACGAGCCCAGAAGTAAACCAACGGCCCCACCAACAAACCGCCGGCGGCAGGCACCCACACTTTGGCGCTCCAGGGCAATGCCGGCAGTATGTCGATCAGGAAATCGTCGGAGCGGTAAAACAGACGTTGAAAGAAATTGATCAGGAGACGGAAACCGACGGCGCCCAGCCCTGCTGCCAGGCCTACAAAAACCGCCAGCAGGGACATGATGGCGTGCTCGGCGCCAAACAGATCCTGCAGACGCAACAGCTCCCGGTTTCGCATCAATTTCATGGGGCGCCTTTTCTGCGCATGCCAGTTTCCCTCTCAAGCGGAGACGTCCGGACAGACATGATCAGCGCTGTGCAAACCAATGCTTT
The DNA here is from genome assembly GCA_050291625.1 of Desulfobacteraceae bacterium. Classification (GTDB taxonomy): domain Bacteria; phylum Desulfobacterota; class Desulfobacteria; order Desulfobacterales; family Desulfosarcinaceae; genus JARRKU01. The sequence continues at coordinate 9,362 of JBNKKC010000090.1, read as the reverse complement.
GGGGTATTTAGAGAGGTTTCTCTATATAAATTATCCAGTTGTTGGATGTCAAATCAATGATCAGGGGCGCCGCCCCTGATCGTTGAAGTTTAAAGTTTAAAGTGCAAAGTTTTAAGTTGATGAACTCTATCGATTTTGCTGAGTGTGTGGTTATTGTTATCTACGACGTTCTAACAGGCAGGTATAGGCACAAAGGAAGCAAAAGGTATGACCCACGATTGCATCGAAATTCGAGGGGCGCGGCAGAACAACCTCAAGGATCTGGATCTGAATATTCCTCTCAACCGTATGACGGTCATCACCGGTGTTTCGGGATCGGGCAAATCGAGCCTGGCATTCGATACGCTCTATGCCGAAGGCCAGCGGCGCTATGTGGAGACCTTTTCCCCCTATGCCCGCCAGTTCATGGACCGCATGGACCGGCCCCGGGCGGATCGGATCCTCGGGGTGCCGCCGGCCATCGCCATCGATCGCAAGGATCCCGTGCGGACGTCCCGCTCCACTGTCGGGACCATGACCGAGCTGACCGATTATATCAAATTGCTTTACGCCCGCCAGGGCATTCTGCATTGCAGGTCGTGCGGCCGGCCCGTGCTGCCCGAAACCGCGGAAAGCATCTGGCCGCGTCTGCCCAAACAGGGGCGTGCCGTCATCACCTTTCCTTACACCATCGAGGACGACGAACCGGCGGCACGCCGCGAACTGCTTCGCCTGGGCTACGACCGGTTGTGGCAGGACGGGCGTATTGTCGACCTGGCCCAGGCATCCGACCGTGCCGGGCAGGGCCGGGTGGAGGTCGTCGCAGACCGTCTGGCGCTGCGACCCGATCAGGGCCGGCGGGTGATCGACTCGCTAGAGACGGCCATGCGTTTCGGAAGCGGGCGCGTCAACGTCCATATCAAAGACAGAGGCGCTATCTCCTTTTCCGATGCACTGCATTGCGCCCACTGCGATATCGATTACGCACCGGCGCTGACCAATCTGTTTTCTTTCAACAGTCCGGTGGGCGCTTGTGAAACCTGTCGGGGATTCGGCCGCGTGATCGACATCGATCTGGACTTGATCATCCCCGACAGATCGCTCAGTATCGCCCAGGGGGCCGTCAAACCCTATGGATCGGCTGAATCGCGGCGCATGGAGTATCGCGATCTGGAAGCATTCTGCCGTAGCCGAAAAATCCCCATCTCCAAGCCTTTCAAGAGCCTGAAGCCGATGCAGCAGGCCGCAATCATCGACGGGAACGAGGACTATTACGGGATCCGGGGCTTTTTTCAGTGGCTCGAAACCAGAAGTTATAAAATGCATGTCCGCGTTTTCCTGTCGCGCTTTCGGTCCTACGATCTCTGCCCGGATTGCGGCGGCGCCCGGTTCAAACCCGACGCGCTGCTCTATCGTATCGACCGCAAGACCATCTCCCAGATCTATGCCATGAATGTGGAACAGGGCCTCGATTTTTTTGAGGCACTTGCCGGCCAACGCTGGGATGAGGCCACCCGCCTGGTGCTCGACGAGATATTGAACCGGGTGCGCTATCTCAAAGATGTCGGGCTGGGGTATTTGACCCTCGATCGCCAATCCCGGACCCTGTCCGGCGGCGAGGTCCAGCGGGTGGCCCTGGCATCCGCCCTGGGCGCATCGCTGGTCAACAGCCTCTACGTTCTGGATGAGCCCAGCATCGGACTCCATCCCAGGGACAACCAGAGGCTGATCGGCATCCTGCACCGCCTGAGAGATCTGCCCAATACCGTGGTGGTGGTGGAGCACGATCCGGCCATCATCCGGGCCGCCGATCATCTGCTCGATCTGGGCCCCCGGGCCGGCGAGCAGGGTGGACAGGTCATCTATTTCGGCCCCCTGAGCCGTGTCAACGGATCGCTGACCGGGCAGTACCTCACCGGGCGCCGCAGCATCCCGGTGCCTGAAAAACGGCGCAAACCCGGAAAGACCTCCTGGCTTTCCGTAAAAGGGGCGGCCGAAAACAACTTGAAATCCATCGATATGCGCCTGCCGCTTCGGACCTTTACCTGCCTGACCGGCGTGTCCGGGTCCGGCAAATCCACCCTGGCCGAGGAGATTTTGTACAAAGGCCTGCAGCGGCTCATGGGCCGGGGCCAGGGCAGGCCCGGCCGTTTCAGCCGGATCGCCGGTGCGGGAAACATTTCAAGTGTCGAATTGGTGGATCAGCGACCCATCGGCCGGACGCCCCGCGCCAATGTGCTGACCTATACAAAGGCCATGGACCCGGTGCGAAAATTGATGGCCGACACCGAAGAGGCCCGGCGCAAAGGGATCGGTCCGGGCGGCTTCTCTTTCAATGTCGACGGTGGGCGCTGCGAAACCTGCAAAGGCGAAGGCTTTGAAAAGATCGAAATGCAATTCCTCTCCGATGTGCTGATCACCTGCCCCGACTGCCGGGGACGGCGCTTTAAGCGTCATATTCTGGAGGTCGCCTATCGCGGCGCCGGGATTCACGACATACTGGAGATGACCGTGGCCCAGGCGCTCGATTTTTTCGGCGACCGGCCCAAAATCGTCGCCGCTCTTCAGCCGCTGGCAGACGTCGGGCTGGGATACATCCGCCTTGGGCAGCCCATCTCCACCTTCTCCGGCGGCGAAGCCCAACGCCTCAAATTATCGCGCTATTTCGGCCAGAAGCAAAGCGGCCGCCTGTTGATCTTCGACGAGCCCACCACCGGATTGCATTTCGAGGATATCGCCATCCTGCTCGACTGCCTGCAGCGCCTGGTGAATGACGGCAACAGCGTCCTGGTGGTGGAGCACAATCTGGATGTGATCAAGACGGCCGATTGGGTCGTCGATCTGGGGCCGGAGGGGGGCGATGAGGGCGGCTGCATCGTGGCCCAGGGTCCTCCGGAAGCCATTGCAGCCGAACCCGCATCACATACCGGCAGGTTTCTGAGAGCGGTTCTCTCTCCCACCGCCGGCGCAGATGGTCCGGATGCTGCACTGCCCGTCCGTCCGACGATGCCAACCGGCAGGCGTCAGATTGACGTGCGCGGCGCGCGGGAGCATAACCTCAAGAATATTGCGCTGACCATTCCCCACAACCAGCTGGTGGCACTCACCGGCGTGAGCGGATCGGGCAAATCGACCCTGGCCTTCGATATCCTGTTTGCCGAAGGCCAGCGCCGCTATCTGGAGAGCCTGGCGCCCTATGTGCGGCAATACATGAAGATCCTGGAGCGGCCCGAAGTCGATCTGGTCACCGGCCTGTCGCCCACGGTGGCCATCGAGCAGCGCGTCAGCCACAGTTCGCGCCGCTCCACCGTGGCCACGCTGACCGAGGTGTACCATTTCCTACGGCTGCTCTACTCCAAGCTGGGCAACCCGCACTGCCCCGGGTGCCACCGACCCCTTTCCCGCCAGAGCGCCGGCGAGCTGCAGGAGCAGATTCTGGGACGATATGCGGGACGCAAAGCCCTGATGCTGGCCCCCAAAGTGTCGGGCCGCAAAGGGTTTCACAAAGAGGTGTTCTCCCGGGCCCTCAAACGGGGGTTCAAGCGCGCGCGCATCGACGGACGCTTCGAAGACCTTCTACCCGGCATGGCCTTGAGCCGCTACCATGACCACTCCATCGACCTGGTGGTGGGCGCCCTGCCCGGGGGCAAGTCCGCGCGGGGCCGTCTGGCCGAGATGGTTCGTCGTGCGCTGAAGGAAGGCGACGGCAGCGCCATTCTCCATGATACCGCCGACGGCAGCGACGAGATTTTCAGCATCCACGGACGATGCCCGTCGTGCGGTGTCGGTGCCGTACAGGGCGACCCGCGGCTCTTCTCCTTCAACTCGCCTCACGGCGCCTGCCCTACCTGCGACGGTCTGGGCGCCCTGGAAATGGTGGACGAAGCGCCCAGAACCTGTCCCGCCTGTAACGGCAGTCGGCTCAAACCAGAAGCCCTGGCCGTCAGGATCGGCAATCGCACCATCTGGGAGTGGGTGCAGCAGCCCGCCGAAACACTGGCCCGGGAGTTGAAGACGCTGGTATTTGCAAAGCACCAACGGCTGCTGGCCGATCCTATCCTGGCCGAACTGCGCCTGCGCCTGCAGCTCATGAATCGGCTGGGCCTGGGTTATCTCTCCCTGGCACGTTCCGGCGACACCCTGTCCGGGGGAGAGGCCCAGCGGGTGAGGCTGGCAGCTCAGCTGGGCTCCAATTTGACCGGTGTGACCTATGTGCTGGATGAGCCCACCATCGGCCTGCATGCACGCGACAACCATGTCCTGGTCGATGCTCTGGTCGAACTGCGCGACCGGGGCAACACCGTGATCGTGGTCGAGCATGACGAGGCCACGATCCGCGCGGCCGACACCATCGTCGATATGGGACCCGGCGCCGGTCGCAACGGAGGCCGGGTGGTCGCCGTCGGCGATCTGGCCGCCATCAAAAAGGAGCCCCTCTCGGTGACCGGCGCCTGCCTGGACGGCCAGTCCCAGACCATTACCTCTCGTCTGCGCCCCTGTCACCGGCAAGCGTCCATCAAGGTGCTGGGCGCCCGGGCCAATAACCTGAAATCGATCGATGTCCGCTTTCCGCTCAACCGTCTGGTGTGTGTCACGGGTGTTTCCGGATCGGGCAAATCGAGCCTGGTCAAATCGACCCTCTACCAGGGGGTTCGCCGGCGGCTGCGCGGTCAGGAGACCGGCAACGGCCATTGCCGCGATATCAAGGGGTGGCGGCCCATCCAGCGCATTCAGGAGGTCAATCACGCGCCCATCGGCCGCACACCGCGTTCCGTGCCCGCCTCCTACGTCGGCTTTTTGACCGAGATCCGCAATCTGATGGCGCAGACTCCGGAAGCCCGCGCCAGGGGATACAAGGCCTCGCGCTTTTCCTTCAACGTGGAGGGCGGTCGCTGCCCGGCCTGCAAGGGTCAGGGGCGCCCCAAGGTGGAAATGGCGTTTTTGCCCGATGTCTACGTGCCCTGCGATTTGTGCCGGGGATTGCGCTATACGGACGAGACGCTGGCCGTGCGATACAAAGGCAAATCCATGGCCGAGATTCTGCGGATGACCTTTGCCGAAGCCGTGCAGTTTTTCGGCGCCATTCCAAAGATTCGCAAAGCCGTTCAATTCGTGTGCGATATCGGTCTGGGATACCTGCAGCTCGGCCAGCCCAGTCCCACCCTGTCGGGCGGAGAGGCCCAGCGCATCAAGCTGGCCAAGGAGATGGCCAGTCCGGCCAACGGCCATACGATGTTCATCCTGGACGAACCCACCACCGGACTGCATCTGGCGGATGTCCACCTGCTGCTGGATGTGCTGCAGCACCTGGTGGATCAGGGCCACACCATCGTGGTCATCGAGCACAACATGGAAGTGATCAAAGCGGCCGACTACATCATCGACCTGGGTCCCGAAGGCGGCGAGCAGGGCGGCAGGCTGGTCGCCGTCGGCTCACCGAGGCAGATGCTTTCGAAAACCAGGCGATCCCATACGGCGAGGTATCTGACGGCGTATCTCCAACATTATAATCCCCATAATTGAAATCTCGCCGGTTGCCTTCCAGAAACACAGGCAGGGTTGCCGTCAGAGTTTTAAGTTAAAAGTGTTCAGTGTTAAGTTGAGGAATCCTGTCGATTCAGCCACTTCCCTCTCCCTCAAAAAGTAGGTCAGCGTGAGGCACCAAAGCCGTTTCCCTCTCCCTTGGGAAAGAGGGCCAGCGAGAGGCACCAAAGCTTTTTCCCTCTCCCTCAGGGAGAGGGCCAGGGTGAGGGTGGTCCATCCGAGAATACACCTGAAACCGCTTCGGAGTCTAAACGGTTCGGTTGGAAAGGTATCTCTCATACGGAATGTCGCATTTCATCAGCAGGCATCCACCCTGGTGCGGAATTAAACGATGCGGCTTGAGTTCGACGGGGTTGACTACCGAAAATCCCTTTTTTTCGTAAAGCCTTATCGCAGAGGTGTTGTCGGCGAAGACAATGAGGCTCAGCGATGAAAACCCCTCCTGCCTGGCTTTGACCGCAGTCAGGTCGATCAACTTGCCGCCGATCCCCTGCCTTCTGAATGTTTCATCGACGCACAGGGCATCCAGGTAATAGCTGCCCTCGATGCGCGTGGTGAAAAAGCGTTTGAAATGTTCCAGGCGGTCCGCCGGGAAATAGTTGCGCATCTGATCGGTAATGCCGTGGTATTGCGAGGGAAAGGAAAAGGCCGTGCCCACTGTCCGGGAGCCGCATTCGGCCACGATCACGCTGCGAAACGTATAAGGATAACGGTCTTGCTCCAATTGCGATGCGACGATATCGACGGGCGTCATACCGGGGATCAGATCGTGGAAGAGAAACTCGATAGCGCCGCTGGAAGCGATGTTGTCCAGCTCGGCGATCCTGCGGCAATCGGGTTTCCGTCCGAGTCTGTATGTGACCTCTTGCGTCATCATACAGCTACAACACTCGGTCAATATAATCGGTGTAGTCTTTGATAACCGGTTCATATGTTTGGTTCAGCAACGGCGATGAGATCATGAAGTCGGCGGTGGCGCGGTTGCAGGCGGTAGGCACGTTGTAAAGCACCGAGATCCTTAAAAGCGCCTTGACATCCACGTCATGGGGCTGGGGCTGCATCGGATCCCACAGGAAGATCAGCAGATCGATCAATCCCTCGGCAATCATGGCTCCCAACTGCTGGTCACCTCCCAGGGGCCCCGATTTGAGTCGTGTAATCTTCGGAGGCGCCGCTGCCGCTCTGTCCATTTTTGCTTCAAGGGCCTTCTGGACATATTTGCCCGTCGTACCTGTGGAGAACAGCCGATGTCGGATCAACGCATCACAGTTGTACTCCACCCATTCGATCAGGTCTTTCTTTCGATTGTCGTGCGCCACCAGGGCGATACGCTTGCTCTCTTCCATAGGGATTCACTCCTGTGGCGTTGAATTGAACGGGCAGCCGTCGTGATCGGCATCAGCGCGTGAATAGCCATTTGCGTGTGATACAAACCATACGCTAGTTGACCTCCAGATACAACTGCCCGGAGAGAAGAAAAGAGCCGGCAGCGGGCGCTCCGATTGGAAACGCGCTTTTTCACTTTCTTTCACGGATAAACTCGGCCAGTTCTTCGGCCTCTTCCAACCCGAGCTCTCTCAGTACCTTTAGCTGCCGTTCAGCCAGGTCGATCTGGCCCATTTCGACATACGCCTCACCCAGATATTCATGAGCTTCGGCCAGCTTCGGGTTCAGGTCGATGGCGCGCTTGTAGGCCTTGACGGCCTGCTCGAATTTACCTTGTTTACGATAGCTGAAACCCAGGTTGCTGTGGGCTTCGGCATAATGCGGGTCGATCTGTACGGCTTTTTGATAGTTCTTTTCCGCCATTTGGTATTGTTTCTTTTCCTGATAGGCTTCGCCCTTTTTGAAATAGCGATCCGCATTCAGACGCTTTTCCCGGGCGATTTCAGTCGCGCTCTTCGTGTTGGAAGGCGCTCCGGCGGCAAGGGCATCGAGCTGTGCGCCAAGCAGTCCAACCAACAACGCCGCAACGAGTCCTTTGATATGGGGTTTGATTGAGCGGTCCATGGTCCCTCCTCATCTCAACCAATGGTTGAATCATTGAAACTGGCAAACACGACCGATGGTCTCATGGTTGCCATACCGGATTAGGTTGTTTGACCATACGCCTGGGTTGCGCGAATTGGATTTGAAACTGGGTTGTTCGAAAAAGACGGCCGGTCTCCACCGGATTTTCGGGCCGTTGGGAAGATACCCGCATTCACTCAACTGGTCGCTCAGGTCGTGGTTCATATAGGGTAAGACCGTTATGGCCGATGTAAACGCTTGCGGCCGGCGGCACATGCCGGAAAAAAGAACCGGCCGGCGCTACCCTCATCATGTTGCCATGGGTTGTCTTGACTGCGGATTGGTGGTAGAAAAAAGCAGGTTCGGATCGAAGGGCCGGGCCGCTTGCTATCTCCAATGTCGTTTCACCGTTCACGTGCGAGTTGTCTATGAAGGATATTGAGCCGATCGTCAGCGAAGTCATGTCCAATTATCGATATGCCAGAGAGATCATCCAGAATGCAAGAGACAATGAGGAAATCGCGGAAAAATATTTCAATATCGAAAAACGCATCCTGCAGATTCTGAATTTTCATGATCTGTTCGAGGCCCTGCTCAGCGAAATCAGCATCCAGCTCAAAGTCCCGTTTGCCTGGATTTCCATCATCAAAGGCAGTGACATCATCGAGTTTATCCAATCCAAAAAACCGTCGTTCGTGTTGCAGGAGCGGCTGAGCATCGTGGACAAGGAGACGTTTGCCGATCTGGTGGATTCCACCTTGCCGCTGCTGATCAACCGGGATCTGCGGCGTTACAAAGCCTTGATGCCAAAGAACCGGCGCAGGACCATCAAATCCATTGCCATATCCCCGCTGATGCTCGACGGCGAACTGATCGGCAGCCTTAACCAGGCCGACACAAGCGAGAACCGGTGGTCCCCCGGCATGGACACCACCAACCTGGAGCAGCTTGCCATTAAAGTTTCCCTGTGTCTGTCCAATGTTACCGCGCATGAAAAACTGCGCTACATGGCCTACCACGATCCTTTGACCGGACTGATCAACCGCAGGGTGATGGAGACCATTCTCAAACGGGAATATGCCCGCCACAAGCGCTACCATAAATACCTTTCCGTAGTGTTTATCGATCTGGATAAATTCAAGCAGGTCAACGACACCTACGGCCACGACTGCGGCGATGCGCTGCTGGTGCACTTCGCGAATCAGCTCAAGTCCATGTGCCGTGACATCGACGTGGCCAGCCGATTTGCCGGTGACGAGTTTGTGCTGATCCTGCCCGAAACCGCCGACCAGGCGGCCATTACCCTTATGCAGCGCATCGCGTCCCAGGTCGCCAAACGGCCGCTAAAATTCGATTCGCACCGGATTCCGGTGCGGATGAGTTTCGGCGTGGCCTGCACCATCGATCCCCGCATCCCGGATGCCGCGGCCTTGCTCAAAAAAGCCGATCAGAGGTTGTACAGGGCCAAGCAGTCTAGGGGATGACGGCACATCTCCAATACGAAAATTTCCATTATTGAAGTTTCGCCGGCCGCCTTCCAGAAATATTGGCAGAGTTGCCGTCAGAGTTTTAAGTTTAACGTGTTCAGTGTTGATGAATTCGTAAAAAGTCTCCAAGCAACTGTAAACGTCATTCCGGCGAAAGAGACTGTGTCGCAATTGACCCAAACGACGACATCAGGAGCCGACGTCATTCCGGCGCAAGAGACTGTGTCGTAATTGACCCAAACGACGACATTTGGAGTTGACGTCATTCCGGCGAAAGCCGGAATCCAGATATTCCAATGACTTACATTTCTGGATGCCGGATCGAGTCCGGCATGACAGAGT
>JBNKKC010000089.1:0-28214 GCA_050291625.1 Desulfobacteraceae bacterium | reverse complement strand
CTGCGGGTTTCAAGGAGGTTGGCGGCGAAGGTCTTGAAATCGAAAATAAAATTCTCGCGATGTGCCGGGAAGCCGGTATTCCCCTGGTGGGACCCAACTGCCTGGGGGTGATCAACCCGTTGGAGGCAATCCGGCTCAATGCCAGCTTTTCCGCCCGTATGCCAAAACCCGGCAACATCTCCTTTATTTCCCAGAGCGGCGCACTTTGTACGGCGGTTCTCGATTTTGCCGCAGACAAAGGATTCGGGTTCTCCAAGTTTATTTCCATCGGCAACAAGGCCGATGTCGATGAAGTGGATCTGTTGCGCTACTTCCATAACGACCCGGACACAGAGGTTATCATGATTTATGTGGAAGAGCTTCAGCGGGGCCAGGAATTTATTGAGACCGCCAAGGAGATTACCGGCGGTGACAGACCCAAGCCGATTCTGGTCATCAAGTCGGGCCGCACCAGCGCCGGTGCCGAGGCTGCAGCGTCGCATACCGGTTCGCTGGCCGGTTCGGAGGCGGTCTACGATGCGATTTTCGCCCAGTCGGGCATCATCCGGGTGGACAGCATCGATGAACTGTTCGATTTTGCCATCGCCTTTGCGTATAAAAATGAAAATGCATTGGGTAAAATGCGGCGCAAAGTGCCGATGGGCAACCGCGTGGCCATCGTCACCAACGCCGGCGGACCGGGCATCGTGGCCACCGACATGACGGTGGTTTCGGGTCTCAAACTGGCGAAGTTTGCCGATGATACCGTCGAGTCGCTGAAAAGCCATCTGCCGGTGACCGCCAACGTGAACAATCCGGTGGACGTGATCGGAGACGCCGCCCAGGATCGATATGAAAACGCGCTGGCCGCCGTTATTCGCGATGAGGGTGTGGATGGTGCTTTAGTGATCCTTACACCGCAATCCATGACCAACGCCATGGGAACCGCCGAGGCCGTCGTGAGAATTGCACGGCGGTCCCACAAGCCCATTTTATGCTGTTTCATGGGGTTGATCGATGTTTCGGCAGGCGTCGATTACCTGCAGGACCATGGTGTGCCGGTATATCGCTTTCCGGAAAATGCCGCAAAGGCGTTCGGGGCGATTTACCGCTATTCAAAATGGCTGAACCGCCAGGAATTGGCTCCTTACAACTTCCAGCCCAACAAAGCGTGCGGCAGAGAGATCATTTCCTCCTGCCTGGAAGCAGGCAAAACCTATCTCGGGGAGTTGGAGGGAACCAGGCTGCTGGAATGCTACGGTTTTAACGTCCTGCCCACGGTTCTGGCCGCCAGTGCCGGTGAAGCGGTCAAAACCGCCGAAAAGATGGGATTTCCGGTGGTCATGAAAATTGTATCGCCTCAGATCATCCACAAGTCCGATGCCGGCGGCGTTCAAATCAATCTGGTGGATGCCGGGCAGGTCGAGAAGGCCTTCGACGAGATCATCAGAAGCGCCAAAGCCTATGCGCCGGAGGCACGGATCGACGGCGTGCTGGTCCAGAAAATGGCGCCCAAGGGCCAGGAAGTCATTTTGGGAGCCAATCGCTATCCCAAATTCGGGCATCTGCTGATGTTCGGTTCCGGAGGCATTCTGGTCGAGGTTTTCAAAGACGTCGCCTTCCGGCTGGCGCCGATCAATCGAAACAGTGCGCGTTTGATGGTGCGGGGCATAAAGGGTTTTTCCCTGCTCAACGGATTCCGGGGCAGGCCCAAAGCCGATGTGGCTGCCCTGGAAAAACTGCTGGTCTGCCTGTCCGATCTGGTAAGCGACAATCCGGAGATCAAAGAGCTGGACATCAATCCGCTGCTTGTGCATCCTGACGGGGAGGGGGCGACCGTTGCGGATTGCCGGTTTATACTGGAGCCGACTGGGGAATAGCTTTCTCGTTCGAATTGTGTTATTGAATGATATTCAGTGTAATAACCCTGTTTGCCAGTGGGCCCGAATATGTTGCCCTACATACCCTCCTATCCTGCATGGTTGCCCGCAGGGCTCGCTGGTTCGCCACCGGTCGGCCGGTTTTCACCGGCCCGCCGGTGGCTTCTTTTATTTGGACCTAGACTAAACGTGTTTCCGGGAGACGTCAGATGGCTGAATCGATCTATTGGGCGGATGCTTATGTAGAGAAAAAATGTGATTCGGAGACCGCCGTTAAGACGGTAAAACCGGGTCAGCGGGTGTTTATCGGTTCAGCCTGTGGTGAGCCTCAGGAGCTGGTTCGTGCTCTGGCCGGGCAATTCAAGGCGGTCAGCGGGCTCGAGGTCGTGCGCATGATGAGCCAGGAATCAACCTCCCTGACCGATATTGTCAATCAAGCCAAGGACTCCAGTTTCAGTCTAAGGCATATCTACCTGGGTTCCGCCGGATCACAACCTTTTTTGAAAAATCAGCGGTTTATGACTCCCATGAACATGTCGGAAGTCCCCACCCTTTTCAAGAGTCGCAAGCTTCCCATCGATGTGGCCCTGATCCAGGTATCGCCGCCCGACGATTTCGGCTGGATGAGCCTGGGAATCTCGGTGGATGTCACACAAGCGGCGGCCTATTCGGCGGACGTCGTAGTCGCCCAGGTCAATCCCCGAATGCCGCGTGTCATGGGCCAGAGCTTTATCCATGTGAACGATGTCGACTTTATCGTGGAGCACGAAGAGGATCTGCTGACCATCGAACCGATGACCAAATCCGATATCTCGACCTTAATCGGACGGCATATTTCGCGCTTGATTGACAATGGATCGACGCTGCAGGTCGGGCTTGATGCCGCGTCCCAGGCCACCGTACAGGCGCTGTCTCAGAAAAATGACCTCGGCTTTCATTCCCAGTACCTGACCCGGGATATCATGAATCTCTATGCCCTGGGCGTCATCAACAATCGCCGCAAGGGATTTAACGAAGGCAAGCTGGTGGCCTCCGCGGCCTTGGGCAACAAGGACTTGTATGAGTTTTTGCACGACAACCCGGCCATCGAGTTCCATCCCTCGGATTACGTCAACAATCCGTACATCATTTCTCGACACAACCGCATGGTCTCCATGAACGTCGCCAAGGCCATCGATTTGACCGGTCAGGTCGCAGCCGAGGCCACCGCTCAAACCCACTATGCCGGTGTCAGCGGAATTGTCGACTTCGTTCGGGGTGCCAGGCGTTCACCAGGGGGCAAATCGATCCTCATGCTGCCGTCGACCTCCCCGGATGGCAAACAAAGCAATATCATACCGAAGATGGTCGGCGACGCCGTCGTCGTGCCGCGAGGCGATGTTCACTACGTCGCCACCGAGTACGGCGTCGTGAACCTGTTCGGGAAAAGTTTCCAGGAGCGCGTCATCGCCATGATCAGCTTGGCGCATCCCGATTTCAGGGATGAGTTGTTTCATGCCGCTAAATCAGCCGGAATGGTTGGCAGCGAGCGCAGTCTGGGTGAGGCGGTCCGGGCGGTATATCCGGTCAATCTGGAGGACTCCATCGAAGTGGACGGCCAGGTCATTACCATCCGGCCCGCCAAGCCGGTGGACGAGCGCCGCATTCAGGAGCATTACTACAAACTGGACAAGAATGATATTTTCAAGCGTTTTTTTCACGAGAAGACGAGCTTCAGCACATCCGACGTGGAAAGCAAATCGCAGATCGATTACATCAAAGACCTGACGCTGATCGGTGTCGTGGGGGAGGCCGGCTTCGACCGTGTGGTGGCCGTGGCCGAATATCTGCTGCTGCTGGACAGCAACATGGCGGAAGTCGCCTTCACGGTTGCCAAGGATTTTCAGGGAAAAGGGCTTGGCAAAATTTTTCTGCAGAAGCTGGCGGAGGCCGCGCGGGAACACGGCATCGCAGGTTTGGTGGCCTACACGGCCCCGCACAATCAAGCCATGATTCGGCTGTTTAAAAAGCTTCCGTATAAAATCAAGACATCCTTTGATGGAGAGGCCTTGTCCCTAAGCTGCAAGTTCGATCAGCTCGAAAACAAGGGCACTTGATCGAGCGGGTTGCAGCATCGTTCCGGAACCCGTAGCGGGATGGCTGACGCCCGTCGACCTGTCCTGTGCTTTTTGATTGAGAACGGAAGGTTGCCTTCATTTACTGAGGTGGTCAATCACCATGAAATTATTATTTTTTTCTTGTCAAGGTTGACTGAATATGATTTAGTGACGTTCTTTTAGGCTTCCATATCTGCGATGTTCCGGCAATCGGTTTAATTCAATGGATACACGCCACATGCTGCGATCATGTGGTTCGAATTTATCTCAAAGGAGCAAACTAATGGCAAAGACGATGATGACAGTAGATGGCAACACAGCGGCGGCGCACGTGGCGTATGCCATGAGCGATGCGGCTACGATTTATCCGATTACGCCCTCGTCCCCGATTGGTGAAATAGCCGATGAGTGGGCGGCGGGCGGCCGTAAAAATATTTTCGGACAACAGGTTCTGGTCCGGCAGCTGCAAAGCGAAGCGGGTGCGGCAGCATCCGTTCACGGCGCGTTGGCCGCCGGAGCCCTGACCAGCACGTTTACCGCCTCCCAGGGGCTGTTGCTCATGATCCCCAACATGTACAAAATGAGCGGCGAATTGCTGCCGGCTGTTCTGCATGTAACGGCGCGTGCTATTTCCGCGCATGCGCTTTCCATTTTTGGCGATCATCAGGACGTCATGGCCGTCCGCCAAACCGGTTTCGCCATGTTGGCCTCCAACTCCGTGCAGGAGGCGCAGGACATCGCGCTGGTGGCCCATCTGGCGGCCATCGAGAGCAGCGTGCCGTTCGTCCACTTCTTTGACGGGTTCCGCACCAGCCATGAAATTCAAAAGATCGAAGCCATCGATTACGAGGATATGGCCAAGCTGGTCAACCGAGAGGCCGTGGCCAAGTTCCGCGCGCGCGGCGCCAACCCGGAACGTCCGGAACTGCGCGGCACCGCCCAGAACCCGGACATCTACTATCAGGGACGCGAAGCGGCCAATCCCTACTATCTGGCGGTGCCGGGGATCGTGGCCGATTACATGAAAAAGGTCAGCGACCTGACCGGCCGTGCGATCAATCTGTTTGATTATGTGGGCGCCCCTGATGCGGAGAAAATTATCATCGCCATGGGCTCTTCCTGCGAAACCATCGAGGAGGTCGTCAATTACCTGAACGCCAACGGCGACAAAACGGGTCTGGTCAAAGTTCGGCTGTACCGTCCTTTCTCGGCCGAGCATCTGGTCGATGCCATTCCGGCCGGCGCCAAGACGATTACCGTTCTGGATCGCACCAAAGAGCCGGGCGCCCTGGGGGATCCGCTTTATATGGATGTGTGTGTCGCCATGGCCGAGCAGGGCCGCAGCGCCCGGTTGCTCGGCGGCCGCTACGGCCTCGGTTCCAAGGAGTTCAACCCCTCCATGGTCAAGGCCGTGTTCGACAACATGTCCCAGGCAACCCCCAAAAACCACTTCAATGTCGGTATCGTCGACGACGTGACCCATACCTCGCTGCCGGTGGAAGAGGGTCTGGATGTGTCGGCCCAGGGTACGGTTCAGTGCAAGTTCTGGGGTTTGGGGGCCGACGGTACGGTCGGCGCCAACAAGAGCGCCATCAAGATCATCGGCGATAACACCGACATGTACGCCCAGGCGTATTTCTCATACGACTCCAAAAAGAGCGGCGGGATCACGATATCCCATCTGCGGTTCGGCAAGAGCCCCATTCAGTCCACCTACCTGATCGATGCGGCGGACTACATTGCCTGCCACAATCCGGCCTACGTCAGCATCTATGATGTACTTGACGGCATCAAAGACGGCGGAACCTTTATGCTCAACAGCCCCTGGTCCGCCGAAGAGATGGAAGCGAAACTTCCGGCCGCCATGCGCAAAACCATTGCCCAGAAAAAGCTCAAGTTCTACACCATCGATGCCGTCAAGATCGCCGGCGAAGTGGGTTTGGGCGGCCGCATCAACATGATCATGCAGACGGCCTTTTTCAAGGCGGCCAACGTGATTCCCGTAGATCAGGCCATCGATTATCTCAAAGGCCAGATCAAAAAGATGTTCAGCAAGAAAGGCGAAAAGATCGTGCAGATGAACTGGGATGCCGTGGACCGGACCCTGGATAACCTGGTCGAAATCGACGTGCCGGCCGCCTGGGCCGAAGCCAAGGATGCGGCGGCTGCCAAGGCCGACGTTCCCGAATGGGTATCCGAAGTCATGCAGCCCATTCTGGCCCAGAAGGGGGACACGCTTCCGGTCTCCAAATTTTCTCCGGACGGTCTCTTCCCGTTCGGTACGACCCGGTATGAAAAACGCGGTGTGGCCATCAATGTCCCCGAATGGATCATGGAAAACTGCATCCAGTGCAACCAGTGCGCCATGGTGTGCCCGCATGCCGCCATCCGGCCTTTCCTGGTGACCGATGAAGAACTTTCCGGCGCTCCGGCCGGATTCGAAGCCAAAAAGGCCATCGGCAAGGAGTTCAAGGACAAGGGTATCAATTTCCGCATGCAGGTCTTTGCCGAAGATTGCATGGGCTGCGGAAACTGTGCCGATATCTGCCCGGCTAAAAAGAGCGCTCTGGTCATGAAACCGCTGAACACCCAAATCGAAACGCAGGTGCAAAACCTCAAATACGCCCAGTCGCTGCCGTTGCGCGAGGAGATGGTCAATCGCAAGACCCTCAAAGGAAGCCAGTTCTATCAACCCCTGCTTGAGTTCTCCGGCGCCTGCGCCGGCTGCGGCGAGACCCCGTACGCCAAACTGATCACCCAGCTGTACGGCGAGCGTATGATCGTCGGCAACGCCACCGGTTGCAGCTCCATCTGGGGCGGCAGCGCGCCGTCGATACCGTACTGCGCCAACAAAGACGGCCACGGCCCGACCTGGGGCAGTTCCCTGTTCGAGGATCCGGGTGAGTTCACCTACGGCATGCTGCTGGGACAACTGCAGCAGCGCACAAAGCTGGCTCAGCTGGCTGAAGAAGCCATCGCCTCGGACATCGACGCCGGGGTTAAGGACGCCCTCTCCAACTGGCTGGCCAACATGAAAGATGCCGATGGCTCCAAACAATACGGCGACCAGCTGAAGGCCCTGCTTCCCAAGCACGCCGACAATGCCCTGCTGGCCGAAATCAACAGCATGTCGGGCCTGTTCACCAAAAAATCGTTCTGGGTCTTTTTGGGAGACGGCGCGGCCTACGATATCGCCTACGGCGGTATCGACCACGTGCTGGCCTCCGGCGAAGACATCAACGTCATTGTCTATGACACCGAAGTTTACTCCAACACCGGCGGTCAGAGTTCCAAGGCGACGCCCACCGGTTCCATTGCCAAATTTGCCGCCTCCGGAAAAAAGACATCCAAAAAGGATCTGGGCGCCATGGCCATGACCTACGGATATGTCTATGTCGCCAGCATCGGCATGGGGGCCAACAAGAACCAGGTCATGAAAGCCATCCAGGAAGCCGAAGCCTATGACGGCCCCTCCCTGATTTTGGCCTATGCGCCATGTATCAATCACGGTATTAAAAAAGGCATGGGCAAGACCCAGGAAGAGACCAAACTGGCTGTCGAGTGCGGATACTGGCCGCTGTACCGCTTCAACCCGCAGCTCAAAAACGATGGCAAGAATCCCTTTGTCCTCGATTCCAAGGAACCCAAGGCCAGCCTGAAAGAGTTCCTGGGCGGTGAAGTGCGCTACGCCGCCTTGGAGAAAATCTTTCCGGAAGAGGCCGCCCGGCTGCACACCCAGTTGGAGAAGGAATTTGCCGAACGCTATGTGATGCTCAAACAAAAGGCCGAGCAGGAGCTGCCGGTGGTTCAAACCTCCCAGGGAGCGGCGGCCGGTTCCGGCGACACCGATGTCTGCACCCTGTCCAGCACGGCGGAGCATGGCGGTGACGACGCCTGCGACGACGGCAGGGCCGGCAAGTAGTTTCGCCGCTTGATTTGAATCAATGAGCAAAGGGCCGCCGCGTCGTGGGACGAGGCGGCCCTTTTTATTGCTGTTCGTGTCCATCCGGAAATGGGCTATTTATGGATGGGAACTAGTTTGAATCATGTCTGAGAACATTGAAATAGACCAGACCGATCCGGAAATCGCATGTCGGCGCTGCGGCACATGCTGCCTGAAAGGCGGCCCGGCACTGCATATTGCGGATCAGGAGCTGGTCGAGTCGGGCAGGATCGCACTCAAACACCTGTTGACCATCCGCCAGGGCGAGCCGGCCTATGACAATGTCAACGGGACCGTTGCACCGGCGGTCACCGACATCATCAAGGTAGACACCTGCCGCGACAGTGCTTCCCAATGCGTTTTCTACAACCCGCAACTGAAACAATGCCGCATCTATGACAACCGCCCCTCCGAGTGCCAGGCGCTCAATTGCCGGGACACCCGAAAGCTCGAACGTATATACAGAACACAGCGCTTGACCCGGCGCCGCCTGCTGTCCAAGGTGGAAGGATTGTGGGATCTGGTGCGGGACCACCAGGAGCGATGCGATTACCAATCTATATCCGAACTGGCGGTGCAGATCCGGCAGGGCCGCCGGACGGAACAGGCACAGCAGCAGCTTTTGGAGTTGATCCACTACGATGAAACGCTGAGAAAGGGAACCGTCGTACGCGCCCCACACACGTCGGACATGCTGGAGTTCCTGTTCGGCCGCCGCCTTTCATTTACCGTCCAAATGTTTCAATTGAAACTGTCGAAGACAGCCCAGGGTCCGACACTGATACAGACGAATCCAACCCAGATGTGCTACCGGCGGCATCGCCTTTGATAAGAGAAATTGCCAAAAAACCCGTTTGCTGGTATAAAAGGATCTGCTCAGCGCATACAATGAGCATTGCCAAATTCCACTTCGCTATGTTTCGAACCAACCAAAATTTGAATAGGAGGAGGCCATGAAAGTCAGACGTTTGGGTATTGTTATGATTGCGTTGTCCGTTTTGGTATGGCTTGCCGCACCGGCCTGGTGCCAGGAGCAAACCGCCGAGCAACCGGCTCCGGCAGCAGAGCAGACTCCGGCGCCGGCAGCAGAGCAGGCCCCGGCTCCGGCAGCCGAACCGACCCAAGCCGCCCAACCGGCCGCTCAATCCGCTATTCAAATTGAAGATGCCGTGGTGTGCCAGGACGTTGTGGACCGTGCGCCTGTGGGCAGCGGGGAGGTGATCGCCAAAGAGAATGAAAGGGTATATTGCTTCACGCGCGTGGTCGGCGCGGAAGGCGATACCAAGATTACCCACAACTGGTACTATAAAGGCGCCCTGAAGGCATCCGTGGTGCTCAACGTGCGCTCGTCGAATTGGCGCACCTGGAGCTCGAAGACCCTGAGTCCGGAATGGGTCGGCGAGTGGATGGTGGAGATTCTTTCCGAAGACGGGACGCCGTTGGAGTCGATTATCTTTTTTGTTCAGTAAAGAATGTTCAGCGGCAGAAATATCGAACCGCAAAATAATGTGGCGGGTTACGATTGTATTTATTCCAGACGGAAGAATTGTTCGCCGCTGAAAGTGTTTAGTGTTAAGGTAATGTATTCTATCGGTGACCATCCATTTATACCCTCTCCCTTGAGGGAGAGGGTAGGGTGAGGGTGGAACGTCGCCGCTTTACACCTTCCTGGAGCTTCCTCCACAGCACATCAAATTTCCAAATGGCGAACAGCAAAAAAAGAGATTAACAGACCGTAACGACGGACTGCTTTTTAGGCCGTATCCCACGACGTTATGCATTCATTGATCCGATACGGCCCTGAAAGGGCCAGCGATTATAGCCCCGGGTGTCAACCCGGGGTTTGGATTTTCAGGCGTCTGCGGACAATTCCCTGAAAAATAGCTGTTATGTGTATCCTTTCCCGTGGCGACCCCGTCTAAGAAGTTAAAATGGAGGTTCAGCGGTAAAACGCCGGATAAATTTTAACGAATATAAGTCGTATCTATACGGAGGTCACTACCATGCCAAGCCTACGAAGTAAATTTTGCCGTTTTCTAACCCGCGTTTTCATGGCGCCGATATTTGACCCCAGCAATAGTATCGAGGAAACGCGCAGGGGCATGGAACGCCTGTCAAAATTTGCATTGCTGCCATCCAGAACCCGGGTCACCAAGATCAAGTTGAACGGTATTTCAGCGGAATGGATCTATGGAGAGGCAGCGCGCAAGGATAGAGTGATTTTATATCTACACGGGGGGGCTTACAATATCTGCTCACCCAATACGCATAGAGAGACGGCCGCCCATATTGCGCACGCCAGCGGTGCCCAAGTGTTGCTTCCGGACTATCGCCTGGCCCCCGAACACCCCTTCCCAAGTGCGTTGCAGGATGCTACCGAGGCTTATCGCTGGCTGCTGGCTTCGGGCTTCAAAAGTGGGCGGATTGCCCTGGCCGGTGATTCCGCCGGGGGCGGTCTCGCAATAGCCACGGCACTTATACTCCGTGAAGCAGGCGTATCGCCCCCAGCCGCTATCGCCTGCATCTCACCCTGGACAGATTTAGCTTTGACCGGTGAATCTATCAAAACAAAGGCCCAGGCCGATCCTTTACTGAACCTCCCTGTATTAAGGAGGATGGCCGCCAACTATTTTGGTGACCGTAACCCCCGTTCACCGCTGATTTCTCCTATATATGCAGACCTGAGGGAAATTTCCCCCTTGCTTATCCAAGTGGGTTCAGACGAAATTCTGTTAGATGATTCAACGCGGATGGCCCGGGAGGCCGCCGCCGCCGGGGTCAGGGTCACTTTGAAAATCTACAGCCAGTTGTGGCATGTGTTTCATTTTAACGCAAAGCTTATGCCTGAAGCGAAAGCCGCGATTGCAGAACTTGGTGCTTTCATTCAAGCTCATTTTACAAAATCCATGCAAAAATCGAATCGCATGCCTGCTTTGCAAGGCAAATAGTATCCCTTGGAAAACCGAAATGAATAACTTCGAATATCCGCATACCAGCCGCCGGTAAGGATTGGCCTCAAAGATCCGCAGTGAAGATTTTTATATGCTGAATGTTGAACCAGCCTGCTGCCAATCTATTCTTGTGCCACCTTATTCATTCAATAGAATATCGTCGGCAGGGGCATGCCGTAGGTGGCAACCTGGGATTGCCTGAACCTCAAAGGCCAGTCGTACAGATGCCGAGTCATTGGTGCAAGGCGCTGGTCTGCACCGGGGGTTTCTGAGCTGCTATTTAAATATATCAAACAGTTCGGCCGCCCCTTGTATGCCACCGATGCTGAAATTTTCTGCCGGTTCCTCCTTGATATTGACAATCACGAAACCGGCGAATTCTGGTTTCGAATTTCCTTCGATCTCGATAAGCAGGTCCGTAATGCGCTTGTGTAAGGCTTGTTTCTTCTCTTTTGTGAGCAGACCTTCTACGGTCTTTATAGTAACGATGGGCATTGTTCTCTCCTTTTTGCTGGTTTGTGCGGCGTTATGAATTCTATTCACGTGGGCTATGAGGGCAACGGCGCATTCAGGACTATATTTTCCAAAATACCGGGTTGCTGCCGAGGCAATACCGGAAAAGGTTTCAACGGGTATCAGCCGTATCGCATTGCCCCGGATTCAAACTTAATAAGTGGAACCAAAACTGAGGCGGGTCACTCGCAAGTTATCTTTGGATACACTGCAACTTGTGCTTCTCCATGTTCCAATAGACGCATCGCTTGGCCCAGGTGCGGCAGATTTCCATAGGTTTTCCGGACACCTTGGAGACAACAACAGGACCGGTATGATACTTCCGGACATTGGCGATGGCCGCGTCAACATCGACGAAGCGCGCTTTACCCGCCGATACCATACCGACGGCCAGTTCATCCAGAAAGACAGTTTCGGAAAGCGGCGCTTCTTCGTGCAGGCATCGGCAGACACGCTCACCGATAGCGTACTTCTCCGATTTGCGAATCAGCGTTATCGCCTCTTCAACTTTCATTTTGCGAGGCTCCAATTCCCCCACATTCCTTAGTAAAGCCTTGCCGATTTTGGTGCCTTTTAACTGGCCCTTTGGAGTGTCGTTCATAATGGAAAGAGCCAGGCTGATCTGTTCGCAAATATTGCCGGACATATATTCGCTGATGGTTGCCATAAAACCTCCTGCTATGCGCGTTAACTTAAAAAATCAGGTTGCTCTTTTCAGAAGCTATTCAAATGCTTGGCTTTGCACGGCTTTTCAGAAAAATAAGCCGGACGAAAGCTTTTTGGGACCAACATCGGTACCCTTAACTGATAATCTCGATAAGCCGCCCCAAAGTTTACGGCGAGGTCCCGCTCCTCCAACACCGTTGCCGCGACTACCCATATGGTCCACAATGCGTTGAACAGCAAACGGTCCATTGTCAGGAGGGGCGCGGACCAAAACAGGATGATCATGAACAGGTAGAGAGGATGGCGTACCCAGCGATAAGGGCCGCGAATAGTTAAGTGGTTTTCAGGTATCGGTTTGGCGTTGGAACGCTTGAGAATTGGAGACAGACCAAAAATATCAACGGAACGCAGGGCCAACAAGCCCCAAACCATTCCGAAAATAGACAGAACGAAAAATCCGCGCAAAAACCCGCGAATCAGACCGTTTGCCTCGAAAAGGATTGTGTCGGACCCCTGCCAGAAGGCAACGGCAATCAGTAAGCATGCACCTGAGGCCAACGTGTAGATGGTCCCTTGATATGGGGTCGGAATGAAGTTTGCCAACCACCTGCGAAATGAGCGGCGGATCATTCCGCTATGCTGAAAAAAGAACAAGAGGCAGAGGATCGCATTTAAAATGCCTTTTTCAACTTCACTCAAATCCAGCCGTATCCAATCCAGAGAACCCGCATACAGAAAGACCATAAAAGCAGCATAAGATGCATAACCGACAACAGCCGCCGTGAGCAATACAGTAAGTGCGATCAGTTTAGGCATGTCGTTACCTCAGCCTTTACGTTTTTTCCCCGCTCGGATTTCATGGTCTCGATGTACCGTTCATAATCGAAGATTTCTGTGTAGAGGTTGTAGTGTGATAGAGCGTCGAACTGAACCAACTTTTCCTCGTCGACGAGGTTCTCGCTGATATGCCCATGGCATCTCATTTTCCCTCCACATGGTGCGGTTTAATCCTTCTTCTATTAATCTCATTTATACCTATAGACGGATCGGGATCGCGAAAGGATACTCCTGAGTTTATTTTTAAATAAATAGTTCAAAGGTGAGTGTAATCATCGACCACCTGCATAGCAGCTGGTCGATGATTGCATACGATTTCTTGTGCTTTCATGGTAATTTTATATTTGGGTTCAGTCTAAGGTTTGACACCATATCCCCAACTGCTCGCAGGTTCAGCCGAACTACAGATATGGTTTAATCTATCTGATATCATAAAATAATTTTCTTGAACTAAATTCAATAAATTGACATTTCCCGCAATAGTGGTAAGCTAAAACAGGTTTTTGCAGATACGATATTCAAGGTATTGTTCCACATGTATCTGTTATGAGATCCATCCTCTATTAAAGTTAGCCCAAATACAATGGCAGGTTGATCAAGTTTGTTTTTTGTCCCTATTCGGCGCATTAACAAGACATCTATTCCACATTCCCATAAGGGACGCAGACAAGACGCCTGTTGAATGTCAACCAAGCGCATTGAAGGGCAACGTTATCATTCAACGCCAGCACAAGGTTGGACCCGGAAGCCGATCAGAAGTCCTTTGCCATGGGCATCGTATGTTAACTATTGCTATAGGGAGGTGAGCGTATGAAACAAGACGAGGATATCTATCGGAGGCTGCAGCAACACATTGATGCGATGCCGGTGGCCTTCCCGAAATCAGAGTCCGGCTTGGACATTCGTCTGTTGAAGCATGTATTTACACCCGACGAGGCCCGGATCGCCCTTGAACTCAGCGCCCTTCCGGAACCCATTGAGCGGATACATAAAAGATTAAAAAAAACCGGGATTTCCATGAGTGATCTTGAAAAAAACCTCGACAAAATGGTTGAGAAAGGGGCCATCATTGGCGGCAGCTACTACAAGAAAAAAGGGGCCCAAAAATATTACAGCAAGGCCCAACTGGCCGTCGGCATGTGGGAACTTCAGGCAGGGAACCTGACAAAGGAGTTTCAGAAAGATTTTGACGAGTACGGAGATGAGATTTTCTATAAGGTCTTCTCAAGCAAAAAAACATCGCAGATGAGAACCATACCGGTAAATAAAGGGATCAACGCTGAGCGATTTGTAGACTCATACGACAACGTGCGGGATATCGTTAAAAATACCGACAACCAGATCGCTGTGATTAAATGTATCTGCAGGCATGGACAAGACCTTCTCGAAAACCCATGCAAACACTCCGACATACGAGACACATGCATCTTATTTGAAGATATCGCGCGTTTCGCGATCGATATGGGACAAGCGCGCGCGGTTTCCAAAGATGAAATTCTTGAAATCCTGGAGCAGGCGGAAAATTGCGGTTTCGTTTTACAGCCGGAAAATAATCAAAAACCTCACTTTATATGCTGCTGCTGCGGCTGTTGTTGCCATGTGCTTAAAATGGTAAAAAAATTTCCGCGCCCCGTGGAATACTACCATTCCAATTACTATTCGAAAGTAGATTCGGACAATTGCGAAATGTGTTGGGAGTGTATTGATAAATGTGCCCTCGATGCACTGTCAATGGAAAACGATGGCGTAACCGTTGATCGGGACCGGTGTATCGGATGTGGCGTATGTGTTACCGCATGCTCCGCAGGTGCCATAGAGCTGCAGGTCAAAGAGGACGCATATGTGCCGCCTGCAGACCATGACGCTCTTTATAAGAAAATACTGATGGAAAAAGTTGGAATGTTCGGAATGTTGAAAATGATCCCAAAGATGGTTTTAAAAAGAAAAATATAAATTATACACCATAAAACGAGACGTTTATTGAATATTAATGTTGGCGGCACAGGACCCAAGTTAAAAAAAAGGAGACAAAACCATGGAGTCCACATCGATCAGCGTAGGCGAACTCATCTATGAGGCGGACGTAAACATTACAAAGATAACCGAATACGGCATCACTTTGGACGACCTGCTGACCGGCGCTTCCGCACCCCCACCAGCCGGCGTACGTTTCGATTTTGCTTTCGAAGGCAATTTCCGAGGACCCCGCTTCAGGGGAACCATCTCCGGGATCGACTATCTCCATTGCAGGGCTGATGGTCGATTAGAGCTACACATCCACGCTCAGCTCACCACTGATGACGGCGAAAACATTTCCTTCTTTGCGGACGGTGTCGCTATCCCCCAAGAAGGCGACAGCAAAACGCAGATTCGAGAAAACATCTCCTTTATTACATCATCGCCAGCTTACATATGGCTTAATCAGGTGCAGGGATGGGGACAAGGCACGGTAGATTTGGAAAAAGGCAAAGTTAAAGTCAAGGCTTACGCAGCATAATTTTACACAATTTACGCTTGAGTCTGTTCCAGATATCACCAGCTATTCACACGCTAAGCGAAACTACAGACAGGTTCGATCTGAAATCGATATAAAATCAAGTTTGCTCTAAGCCTCAAAAATTAACTTTTCGCGTTATAGTGATATGGTATTTGTCGAATCGATCGCCTGATTTTTTTGGGATACATTCAGTGTATCTGAAATCTGATTTTTCTATTTTTTAAAAGGGGGGTAAACGATGATACGTTATTATACAATTTCAATAGTATTTATTTCTATAATCTTTTCATCAGCTGTTTATGCTGATGGATTATTTCAGAAGCTATATTTTGTCGGGCTATGGCAGGGGGTAGACTATAATGATGGGTCAGAAGCACAACGCTCAATAAAATTGAATAAAGATGGAACATTTACTATTATCGGGCAGGAACCTTATACAATTGGATGTGATGGCGAAAGGGGAATGGTTACAGGAACAGGTGTGCTTGTAGATGGTGTGATCATTTCAGAAGATTTTACACTTACCTGTTTTAATGGTAATGGACCATTTAATGTTCAAGCGACGTATAAACCTGATAAACTTAATGGCACATTAATAGAGGACATACCAGACAGTGATTTTTACCCGACGAGCTTGCACAAAATAAGCAAGCGATAATCATCTTTACCCCAGATGCTTTTTATATCAGGGAATATTGATTCCAAATTAGTTTGTTCAGCCATTTAAGGACTCGGAGTCAAACCCGAATAGCTTTCGTTTTTTTGCACTGCACATTCTTTGCACATTTTAAACTTGCCGAATTAATAAGAAATAAAAAGTATACGCTTACCTGAAACTCAAATCTGTGATGTAAAAACATTGTGGGTCTATACTTTTTGGTAAAACGGAACGATCAGTAAAAAAGCTTATTGACTCAATTCCTTCCATATCCACATGCAAAAATTTCGCAAGAGGTATTTGGCATCGCTGCCATTTCGTATTAATTATACCTGATTTGCAATAGAATCCAATATGTTGGTCCAATGGCACCTCGTTCCCACGAATGTCTTTGACACTTAGTCCAACTTTTTCATCACCATTTTTTCCTTTAATGCTAAAATCGAGGTAGTGGGCATTTCCAGCGTCATAGAAAGGTTGCAACATAACAAGCCATCCTGCACCATCTCGCACTTTTTCTCCCCATATCTGAAGTTCAATTTCGACGAAATCGGGTATTTGTTCTTTTTTCTCATGTTTAACCTCATATCGGCATCTCCCATTGGATCCCCAATTGCCAAGCACGGGATAAGTTGTGCTCACAATTTCAGGCAAGATTTTTGTTATTTCAGTTTCTTTTAATTTTGTTTCCATCTCCCAAATTCTGTATCCGTCACGTGCCAAATTTATAAAAAGGCCGATTAAAACAAGAAATATAATTACTGCTCGGTATTTATATTTAAAAACGACTTTTATAAGTCCATTCCCTTTCCATAGGTAGATACCGATTAAATAGGTTAGCAAAAGCACACAAAGGAAGTTGAGTATCAAAAAGTAACGAAAAACCAATGGTACTCGTGATGGATGTATAAGCCAAAACAAAACAAAGACGACAGCAGAGAAAATGCAAACGAAGATTTTTTGCCATTCTTTTTTTAGGTTTATAAATTGAAAAAATAAACCGAGCAAAGAGAAAGCATTGACTAAAATTATCAAATCCATTGCGATCTCCACGAAAATAAAATCGCTGGAGAGAATATGACAGGTGCCAACCAATACCAGTTCACAGTTAGAAATAAGGGATGGCGAAATATAGCGATTATACTAAGGATCCAAAAGAGCAACCATAGACTATCGTAAAGAAAACCGAAGAAAGAATTCTTACGATTTGAGGAATAGGTATTCGTGAATTTAGCTTTAGGGTAAATAACAAAACTAACAACGCGAAATGAAATAGGTACCATCAGAAAGAAAGCCTCAGCACCTCCCCACAACCATTGTTTAATAAATGATCTAACGCCTACCCCCAAACGAATAGCCAAATAACATCGTAAAATGATCTGAGAAAAAAATAAAATGGGTATTAAAATAACTCCATTTTGAATAGTATTAATTAGCAGGTCTCGAAAAACAAAAACATTTGAATGTTCGGAGGAAACTCCACAGAATGATAAACTTCCGAGGATTAATGAGATGCCAATAAGATAAAAAAGCCAGATTGAATAACTGAAGCAGCTTTTTAAAAGTGCAATAATAATATTTGGGGATAGGCCTTTTGTCGGGTATTTCAAAAGTTCTAAAGTTTGCGCGGCCCACCTCCGTGCTCGATGCCGGAGTTGTTTATAATTACATGGGTATGCTTCATAAGAGATAATGTTAACCATTCGGCATTTATAGCCAATTGAGTCGAAACGAAGTTGCAGCGCAAAATCTTCAGCGACATACTCTTCAGGAAAACCACCTGCATTTATCAGTGGGTTTGTCCGAATAAGACAATTATGTCCAAAGAATGAGCATGACAGATCCATATAACCGAGAGTTTGCATTAAATAATCTGAAATAATTTTACTTGATTCCATGACGCGGGCTGATAAGTGTTCGTTGTTCCAGTATTGTGTTTTACTCTGGAATACAGCTATCTTACTGTTTTTTATATGCTCCGCATATTTAACCATATTTGTTGCAAAGTCAGCCGGTAAAATGCTGTCACAATCCGCTAAAATGATATATTTGTACTGTTTGCCAAAATTTTTAAGCCAATTGTTCAAATTGCCTGCTTTATATCCTACTTTATTTTCCCTTCGAAAAACCCTAACACCTATTTCTGTAGAAATAGTATTAACCTTTTGTTTGCCCGCTAACGTACAGGAATCGTCTAACATGAAGACATCGAAATTTGGATAATTTTGCTTTAAAAGCGACATTACACTTTTTTGAATTGCATCATCACAAGTAACATAAAGGATAGCAATGCGCGGGAATATACTTAAAGTGCCTTGGGAGGGTAACTCACTTGGAGGAAAAAAAAGTGCAAGAAATAGATCAACTGTGGTCATGGATAAGAAGAGCGAGATGGCCTGAACAATTAAAAGTCCAGTCAATCCTAAAATAGTAAGGCTAAAACCTGCCCAGTAAGTATAAAGCCATAAGGGTATAATATGAAGCACGAATATAGTAAATGAATAATATAAAAATTTCATGAGAAATCAATAATATATTACAAATGGGATTGATGGAAATAATTGTTTATGGGTACCTATTATGTCTCCTGCTGCTCCTACAAAAGTTATAATAGTTAATTTACGTCCTTCAAATTTGGCTTTAGCAAAAACTTGTCCATTTGATCGGTAGTACATTCGTCTACCTTTTCGTCGGTCATTAAACCACTCATCAATCGCAATCAGGCTTCCATTATGGACATATTGAATCGCCACTACACCAAGCTCATCAGCAGTTCTTTTTACAACAATTTTCCCATCTTCAGAGGTTACGATTCCATTCGCCGCTATGTTAATACGACTTGCGTTATAGAAATAGATTTTTTGGGCTTTTTCAATAAACTGGTTATGCTTATTTAGTAACTCCCAGTCCTCTTTTCGTTGATCTGCAAGAACAAAAACGCATGTGAGGATAAAAATAATAGCAAGTGGAATTAAGAAGTGGCCGACCTTCATCAAGCCCTCTTTTCCCGATTCTTTTCCCAAGAAATCGATTATTTTCAATTTTACAATAAGTAGTAAAAAGGATTAAAGTCTGTTTTTAAGTATAGTATACAGATGCTATATTCCTATTTTTTGATTGAAGATTGAAAATACACTCTTTTATAGGATTCTGTCAAATGATGATTATTGCCTCACCTTACCAATTTAATCCACCCTATAATAGAAGACCCTATAGCTCTATTTTAAACCTTTGAGCCGCCTCATAAAGAAAGGCATAAATTCATAGATGTCCCACATTTTATGCGTATTTTACATGCGGGAGCGGCCTCCCGCTGCGACATGTAAGCCATGAGTGAGATCCGTCGCGGCGAGACGCCGCTCCCACAATGACACTATAGCGCAAAGTTGGTTTTTCGCGACTGTTGGAAAAACCTTAATACGCGTAATGAATCGTATTCTCCGAGAATTACTTCCCGGCTGATTGCCGCCAGGGTACGGTCAGGCTCACTGCATACCGAAACGAACGGCATTCGCAAGCAGCACGAGCGTATTGACGTCCGGCACCGCTCCTTGGTCATAGCCGAAGTCGTCGTTGATGTGAATGACCTGACCGCCGGCAGTGCCGTGCTCGAGGATAGTGAGCGCCGGACCACAGAGGTCTGTGGTTGCAACGATCACCGCACCCGGCATCGCGTTCATGATAGAGCATCCACCATCGACGTTCGTCCAGCTCGGCGGCAGGCCGGCGACCATCGGATGGTCGGTGAGGGCAACGGTCCAGCCCGTGCTGTATTCGTAATCCTGGTCGGGGGACTCGACTGGGAGGTACTGGTCGAAGTCGGTCTCGAGCTCAACACCGCTGCCGATGCTGTACGCGATCCACTCCGACCGAATCACCGTACCTCCTGCGAGCATCCACGCGGTGAGCGCCGCATTACCTTCCGAGGATAGCCCATCACCGTAGTCCTCGGTCTCGAGATAGACGACAACGTCGAAATCAGTCACCGCCGGGGTCACGCCGTCCCAGTCGTGGAACGGCGAGGCATCCGTAACTTCGAAGCCTTCATTCAAGAGGTAATCGTAAATGGTGGGTGTGTTGTCTGCGCTATCGCCGAGGTAGAGGACTCTAATCATTCGGTGGTGAAGCTTAGGCTGGACTCGCCTTCCAGTGCATTCCCGGCAAGGTCTTCCGCCCCGGTCGAAACACTCAGCGTATAGGTGGTGTTGAAATCCAGGTTCGCCCCAGGCGTAAACGTTGCGGTGGTCCCGCTGCAGGATACGGAACCGCCCACCGCGTTACTTGCCGCGTCTTCGAGCGTTAGTGTAGCCGAAGTGATCGTGGCATCGTCCATCTCTTCGCTGAACGTGACGGAGATAACGCTGTTGACCTTTACATCCGTTGCACCGTCCGTGGGGAAGGTGCTGCTGACCGTCGGGACTGTAGTGTCAGGTGCATTGGTTCCACTTCCTCCACTTGAACCTCCACAGCCAGTAAGCATTGCGAAAACCATCAACATGTTGAA
Source organism: Desulfobacteraceae bacterium (assembly GCA_050291625.1). Lineage (GTDB taxonomy): Bacteria > Desulfobacterota > Desulfobacteria > Desulfobacterales > Desulfosarcinaceae > JARRKU01. Next base: position 7,690 of record JBNKKC010000089.1, on the reverse strand, counting down.
TGCGACCAAGACAACCGACTTTTTCATCATTTAAAATCCTTTTCGAGTAACACAATAATTTCAGTACGCAAAATGCCGCAAAATTCGCTCAGATTGATCTGCCAACTGCGTTTGATGCGGCATATCAATTACGCGTTAGCCCGCCAGCTTCATCATCAACTTGCGAAACTTTACCAAGGGTATGGCAATGCGCGGGGCAGTATAGCGAGCGGGCTTTTTTTCAATACAGGTCTGAAGGTGGTCAACAGCCTTCTCGACGCTCATCATAAGCGGCTTAACGTCCCCTTTTGCCATTTTGGTGTCGACAAATCCAAACCGGACATTGGTGACAAAGACGCCTCTGGGCTTCAATGCCAGCGCCAGGCCTCCCAGATAATTTGAAAAGCCGGCCTTTGAGGCATGATAAGACGGGGCCTGGGCCGAAAGAAAGTCATCGGCAAGACTCGATATGCCGATGAAATGGCCTTTTCCCTTATCGACCATTCCGGGAATTACGGCCGCTGCTGTTTTTACCATACCGGTGAGGTTGACATCCACGATTCTTGGCTCGTCCCTCATATCCTCGAGGTCCAATAGTTTGCCAATCCCGGCAAAGTAAATGCAAAGTTCAAAAGAATATTCCAGCAGCAGCTCGTCCAGTATTTCGCGGTAGTTACAATCGCCGACATCGGAGACCAGATGACGGTATTGGGGATTGTTTAGCGGCGATTCACTTCTGGATATTCCGATTATATTCCAGTCAGCCGTCAGTAGCCTTCTGGTCGCCGCCAGACCTATTCCATCCGAATTGCCTATCATCAATGCGCGTTGCATTTATATGTCTCCTATATATATGCAGTATTGCGATGGACAACATCCTTCACTGAACACTTAATCACTTAAAACGTAACACTATTTTTTACTATATAGCTCGGACCGCCGGTTGGGGAAAAAATGGCGCATGGGGTGGTTGCGGACATCGGTCAGTTCGGATGCCTTCAGATCGACGAGCAGCATGGATGACTGTGGCTGTGTATCGGACGCTATCACCTCGCCCGAGGGCGAGATGGCCATGGCGTTTCCGGGGAAGGTGAGTCCGTTGCAGTTGTCGCCGATCTGGTTGCAGGCGATGACAAACACACTGTTGTCGTAAGCCCTTGCCGTGAGGTGGCGCAGCCAGGATTGATGTTTTTCCTGTGCGGTGCCTCTCGGAGAGGCGTGCGGGACGAACAGTACTTCCATGCCTTTTTTGGTCATGACGCTGCTCAGTTCGGGAAAATGGGCATCGTAGCACAATTGGATGCCGAAGCAGATTCCCGCCGAGCGAAACACCCGGATGCGGTCGCCGGCGGCATAGGTCATTTTTTCCGGCGGGGCAATGTGCAGCTTCCGGTAGATCTGAATATCGCCCTCGGCCGTGAACACACAATGGGCGGCGAAGGGTAACCCTGACGGATTGTGCTCGGCCACTCCGCAGAGCACGGTGATGTTCTGCTCTTCTGCCAGCCGCGACAGTTGATCGGTCGGCGCGCCGGGAATCGGCAGAGCGGATTCGGAGATTTCAGGACGGTTGCAATATCCGGAAATGTTCAACTCGGGAAAGCAGACCAGATCGGCGCCGGCTTTCTTCGCCTTTCTCGCCCACGCCACCGTGGTGTCTATATTCTGCTCAATTTCTCCCACCGGAGCTTCGCAGGTAATGGCAGCAATACGAAGATCTTTCATAATTCCATACCGATATTTAGAGATAGCTCAAAAATCGAAGCTCCAAACTTCTATTTGCTATTAGTTTAAAGTTTAAACTGTGCACTTTAAACTTTAAACTCGAGCGGCGCAATACCTCCAATCTTCATAACACGATCCTATTTCCGGAAATATAAGCCAAATAAGTTATACGTTGAACTGAGCTCGAATCTTAAACACTTTCGTCGCGGGAAGATTCAATATGGTCTCCACACCGGTCTCGCGGGAGATCGATGCCAGATTCCTTGCAATCTCATCCCGGCTGGGGGCGATAAAGGTAAACCAGATGTTGAATTCATGGTCCCGTTCATAATTATGGGTGACGCCGGTGTAGCGGTTGACTGCCTTTTCAAATGCGTCGATTTTATCCTCAGGAACCTTTGCCGCACATAACGTGCTGACGAATCCCACTTTGTGGGGCACGAAGTTGCCGCCGATGCGCCGGATAATTCCGGACGATTTCATTTGGGTGACACGCTGGATCACCTCGGATTCATCCAGGCCCAGTTCCCTGGCAATGATGCGGTAAGGGCGTGAATCGATCGGGAAATTCGATTGGATGCGATTCAAAATAGTCTTATCGATGTCGTCTAATGCCATTGTTCCGTCCTGTGTGTCAGGCCGCTGATGTCGGAATAAGCTTAATATGCAATTTACGGGTTCGGGGGCCGTCGAACTCGCAAAAAAAGATCCCCTGCCAGGTCCCCAGCACCATGAGGCCGTTTTCCACGGACACCAGCTCGGAGGAACCGATCAGGGATGTTTTGACATGCGCCGGTGAATTGCCCTCCATGTGGCGGTAATCTGCTTTCCAGGGCACCATCTGATTGAGCACCATCAGGATGTCCCGACGGACACTCGGATCCGCGCTTTCATTAATGGTGACGGCCGCGGTTGTATGGGGCACATAGAGCATGCAGATCCCGTCAGAAAAATTCTCGGCCTGCAGTGCTGATTGAACTTCGCTCGTGATGTCGATAAGTTCTGTTTGCTTATTTGTTTTTACGGTTATCGTTTTCACTGGTGTTGTCTCCAAAACCAACAGTTTTATGTGTTAAGTGATTAACACTTAAAACTTAACCACTTAACACTTTCAGCGGCGATTGAAACTAACGTATCAAGAATCCAAACGTCGATATGCCACACTAAACGTCAGGGCTCTACCAGTCCAGCCGCTGAACAATAAAAAAGGCTCTGCCGGGTGTTGGCAGAGCCTTTTCAGGTCGAAAAATCGTTGTGCGATTAAACGCATCCGGTCGGTTTCGGCAATCCGGCCATCTTACAGGCTCCCTTGCCCGGTCCTGATGGAAAGAGCTCGTAGATGTGTTTCAATTTGAAGCCGGTGACTTTGGACAGAACGCGAACCATGGGAGCGATTCCGTTCTTTTCATAATACTCACGCAGAACCTCGATCACCTTTTTATGCTCTTCATTCAGTTCCTCGATACCTTCCTGGTGTTTGACATACTGGACCCACTCATCGCTCCAGTTTTTGTAGTCATCGATGAAACCGTCTTCGTCTACGTTAAAACTTTTTCCACCAAATTCAACAGTCGGCATATATACTTCCTCCTTTACCATTTTATTATTTGCGGCTGACAAGCCATTGTGACTTTTTAAATGTGAAGTTATGACTAATAGCGGATCAATTGGTGAATGTCAACACGAAAAACAGACGTTCTGAATGGCGGCAAACCGTGGCCCAGAGCGCGTTTCGATATGTTGCCGATCAATATTCCCGGGGGGTTGCATTGACCTGATTGAGTGTAAAGACGGGTCCGTCTTTACATACCAGCTCACGGCCGATTCCGCAGCGGCCGCACATCCCAATGCCGCACTTCATGCGGTTTTCCAGGGAAAGGATGATGTGATCATGGTCGTAGCCCAGTTTTTCAAGCACCGGCTGGGTAAACTTGATCATGATAGGGGGACCGCAGACGATGGCATAGCTGTTTGCGTCTCCCTGAGGGGCTTTTTCCTCGGTCACGGGCGGGACAAAGCCCACATTGTATTTCCAGTCGGGGTCATCGGTGCCGTCGACGGTAATGTGCATATTGATGTCGTCGCGTTTTTCCCATTCGATGAGTTCATCCTTGTACAGGAGCATGCCGGGGGTTCTTGCCCCATAAACAACCGTAATTTCACCGAATTTATCTCTATTGGCCGGATCCAGCATATAGATGATCGAGCTGCGCAAGGTGGTGAATGCAAAACCGCCGCCCACGATCAGGATGTTTTTGCCCTCCAGTGTTTCCCAGGGGTACCAGTTCCCCAGAGGACCACGGACGCCCATGACGTCGCCCACAGCCATGTTGTGCAGGTGGCTGGTGACCACGCCGGCCCTGTTGATGGTGAATTTGATAAATCCCTTCTCCACGGGCGATGACGCGATGCCAATGGGAATTTCGCCTTTGCCGGCGATGGACAACTCGGCAAACTGGCCGGCGCGATAGGCGAACTTTTGTTCGTCCTCCGGATTGAGAAACACGAATTTAAATGTCTTGAGGCTGCGATCTTCGCTTTCAACCGTGATGTCATCGATGCGCACCGGATACGGCAGATACGGATTTTCCACGAGTTCCTCCCTTATTCGCTCTGCACGGCGCAGACGTTTTCAGACATGGCGTTGTTCATCGTTTCACAGACGTTTCGGATATCGATGTTGACCGGGCATTGCTGGACGCAGCGTCCACAGCCGACACACATGATGCCTTTATCGTATTTGTCCACGAAATATTTGAGTTTGTGCATAAAACGCTGGCGCAGGCGTTGCAGTTTAGTGCTTCTGGGGTTGTGGCCGGTGGTGTGAACCGTGAAGATCGGGAACATGCAGCTGTCCCAGTTGCGGATGCGCTGGCCCTTTTTGCCATAAACCTCGTCCTGGATATCAAAGCACCAGCAGGTGGGACAAACAAAGGTGCAGGTTCCGCAATTGATGCATGAAAAGGAGATATCTTCCCAGAAATCGGCGCCGTGCAGATCCAGCGTATCCAGGGCCGCCAGGCGGTCCGTTTCTATTTTTGATACGATTTTGTCCTCCGCATCGGCCTGTTTTTCCTTTATGAAAGCCTCCGCGTCGGTTTCGTTCGTCCATCCGGCGCTTTGCATCAATTGCAGACCTTTTTCGGTGAGAACTTTTGCCAGGAAACGGTCGCCTTGATCCGACAGCAGCACATCGAGTCCCTCCTCGTGGTAGGGCCCGCATCCGGCGGTGGTGCAAAAACAGGTGCGGCAGGGCGAATCGCAGGCCAGTCCCACAAATGTCGATGCGTTGTAGAGATTCAGCCAGTAGGGATCCTGATAGTCTCCGTTGTCAAAGTTCATATACACCAGCGTCATGGCTTTGGCATCGCAGGGCCGGAGGCCAAGCACTGCCCGCGGTGAATAGTCCTTGGGGCTCTCCCGGCAGATGTTGCAGTTCTCATCCTCGGGGTCCAGGCAATAGGTCATCATGGACTCGGATTGCGGAAAAACCAGGCTTTTTGGCGACAGGCGGGTGTTCAGCATGTCAAAATCAGGCATTTCGCCCTCATCCAGCGCCTTGAAGTTGTGATACTCTTTCTCCTTGACCGGTCCGTACAACCTGAAAGATTTGCGCAAGCTGTCCAGTCCCGCGGACCACTGGGTCTTTTCGATTTGAATGAACTTCATAACAGTCTGCCTCTGCGAATGCTTATTTGATAAACTCATCCGGATCGTTCGGATTATAGACGTCCAGGCTCGGTCGGCTGTCCAAAGACATGCCCGCCTGCCAGTCGAAGAGCTCCAGGCAATCCTTGTTCAGTTTTTTGGTCAAGGTCCGCATATTGATCCCCACCGGGCATGCCCGCTCGCAGGCACCGCAGTCGGTGCAGCGGCCCGCGCAATGGTAAGCCCGCAGGAAATGAAAGGTGCGCACATCCATGGGATCCTGACTTTTTCCCATCCATTGCGGCTTGGATTCATCGACAAAACAGGTCGGGCAATAGCATAACGGGCAGGCATTGCGGCATGCATAGCACCGGATGCAGGGGGCCAGCAGATCCTCGAAAAACTGCCACTTTTCGTCCGGGTTCATCTGTTCAATCGCTTTTACATCGGCATATTGATCCTTATCGGTCTGTTCCTGCACGGGCTCTGCGACCATTTCGTCGTGGATGACCGGATTTCGCTGGATGCAGACGCTGCAGTTGGACTGCAATACATCGGCCCTGGCAAAGCTCTGATTGCCGTTGGTCGACTGGACCAGGACCTGGTCGTCGGATTCGGTGACCGATAGGATCTCGCCTTCGGTCTGAATGGCGATGGCGCGCTTGTCGATCATGCCCTGGCAGGGAATGCCGATGATCACCAATTGTTCCCGTTTGATCTTGTTTTCAATGATGTGGGTCACAATATTGCGTGAATCGCATCCTTTGGCCAAGACACCGATTTTCTCTTCCTTGCGGTCGGTCAGGTAATTGGCCAGGTTGATGCCGCAATGGCCATCCCAGACCAACCTGTCGGCCTCTTCCGGCTTGCGGATAAAGCAGGGTTCGTTCATCATCGGCATCGAGCCGGCCCGAAAACCGATGACCATCTCCACCCGGCACTCTTTCAGCAGCCGGCGGGCGATCTCTCGAATTGTTTCCGTATAATCTGTCATGATCAGGCTACCTTCGCCTCTTGCTTGATAAAGCGTTTATTGGGTCCGATGGCTTTGACTTTATCGGTGATGTCTTTGACGACGTCCACGAATTTGGTGGATTCAGCCGAAGAGATCCATGAGAAGTGGATGCGATCCGGTTCGGCACCCATGTGTACCAGCAGGTTTTTCATCAATGCGAATTTCCGACGTGCGTAATAATTACCTTCCAGGTAATGGCATTCGCCGGGATGTCAGCCGGACACCCATACGGCGTCGGCCCCTTCTCTCAGGGCGGCCAAAGCGAATTTTGGACTCATGCGGCCGGTGCAGGGAATACGAACCACGCGAATGCTTGACGGGTACTCCATACGGCTGACACCGGCAAGATCAGCGGCTCCGTAGCTGCACCAATTGCACAGGAAGCTGACGATTTTCGGTTCCCACTCTGACATGTTGATTCTCCGTATAATTGATTGGTGTCCAACCGATGAGAGGCTTTTGGGTGCCGTTTCACAACCCGCGGCCAATGCCTGACGGTCAGGTGTCTATTACCCTGACCAGCGGCTTTTCGGGTGATCACATCGAATATTCAATTTGGCAACATACTCCATCTATATCCATCGAATCAAGCACCCACTTATTAAGACCAAGAGATGACCTCTATATCCTATCGATACGCTTGTCAATCCTTTGTGATTTGCCTGTGCTCGGCTGCCAATTCCAGGTATTCATCCACCGCCAATTCGAGTATGTCGAGGATCTGCTCCGTGAACTCCTTCTTAACGGTTGCGGGCATACCCGCCAGCAATTGATAGGGCCCCACTGTATGGCCTTCCTTGATCAACGCTCCGGCAGCAATGACACTCCCGGTTTTTACAACAGCCCCGGAGAGCACTACGGCGTTCATTCCGATCAGGCAGTGCTTTTCAATGGTGCACCCATGCACCACGGCATTATGTCCCACGGTGACGTGCCGGCCGATGATGGCCGGTTGATGGACATCGGTATGGACCGTACAATTATCCTGAATGTTGGTGTCCGCTCCGATCGTTATGGGCGCCAGGTCCCCGCGCACCACTGCGCCGTACCAAACGCTTGCGCCCGGTCCGATGGTTACGTCGCCGATAATCGTCGCTGTCGGTGCAATAAAAGCCTCCGCTGAAATCTGCGGATGCTTGTCCTTGTAGCTCAAGATCATGTCCGTCTCCCTGTTATAAACGATCAGAGAATGTTTTTGGCAAGGCCAGAGGGAGGAAGCTGTATCGTGAATACCGCGACGACCGCCAATGCCGCCCAAAACATAACCCTGCTATAGACGTTCAGAGAATGTTTTTGGCAAGGCCAGAGGGAGGAAGCTGTATC
>JBNKKC010000088.1:0-7171 GCA_050291625.1 Desulfobacteraceae bacterium | reverse complement strand
GTCGACCTGGCCATGGCGACCAGCGGCGACTACCGCAATTATGTACGTATCGACGGTCGTGCCTATTCACATATCATTGATCCACGCACGGGTTATCCAGTGCGCAATGGCGTTGTCAGCGCCTCGGTGATTGCGGACGATTGCACGCTGGCCGATGGCTTGGCTACGGCTTTGATGGTGATGGGGGCGCCAAAGGGTATCCAATTGCTCAACGCCCTTGAAGGTGTTGAAGGACTGGTCGTTGTGCGTCGCCGCAACGGTTCCATGGAAAACCATTGGTCCGCAGGATTGGTGGATGCGAACTGAATTGGATATGGCTATACTTTTCAACCAATAAATTGAATTCATTGAAGGTATGGGCTTCAAACTATTGGTCCTGCGGATGATTTCTTGTTGACAATCAAAGCTAATCCCGCTAAATATATCGGAATGCGGTATAATAATATCGCATTGCGATGTCTTGTTCTATGATTCTATTGGATTGATTTTTTAAATCAAAACAAAGGCAGCAGCGGGTAAAAGACATGCAGGCCGGCGGATTGCATGGCCACACAATACTGAAGACCTCCCGGTATTGCCTGAAAAAGAAGTAATTTCAATCCATCGGCGTAACATTTGAATACAAGCCATCTCAAAAATAGGATTTTGGCCCAAAATCTTTATTGGAGGCTGAATGATATCCTCGGAATACTAGAGTATACCTCCGGTTGAAATTTCGCCTCCGCCTTGATCTTGAACCAAAATCCTATTTTTGAGATGGCTTGTAGGCACTTTTGATCGAGTTTCTAATCAGCCGTCCAACGTATAGGGGGATACCACTAAAAATGGATACTGAAACCGTCCTGAAAAAGCTGGGTTGGCTCGGCAACAAGATGTCGTATCTGGGAAGCGCGGCGCTTTTTTTAATGATGCTGCTGACCACTGCCGATGTTACCGGCCGTTATCTTTTTAACAAGCCGATTCTGGGGGCGTTTGAACTGACGGAATTCCTGGTATTGATTCTGATCTTTTCTTTTCTGGCAAATGCTCAGGCCGCAAAAACCCATGTCTCGGTGGATCTTTTGTTGGGTCGGTTGCCGAAAAAATGGCAAACGGTCGTCCGAAGCTTAAACCATGCGGTGTGTCTTGGACTGATGGGACTTTTTGTATGGATGTCCGCATTGAGATCCATGGAATTGAAGGAATACGCCGAGGCTTCATCGAATCTAGGGATCCCTAAATATCCTTTTGCAGCTTTTGTCGTTATCGGCTTTGCAGTCTTGGGCTTGGAATATATTCGGGATCTGATCAGAATGGCTAAAGCCAAAAAGAAGGATATGCCGCGATGAGTGCCGAATGGGTCGGTGTCCTGGGAATATTGCTGATGTTCATTCTCTTGGCCATGGGAATGTATATCGGGGTCGCCATGAGCCTGGTCGGCCTGTTGGGGTTGTGTATCATGGTGGGTTGGCCGGCCGGCAGCAGTATTCTGGGTATAACACCTCTGGCGGAAGGGTCATCCTATACCCTGAGTGTTATCCCGCTTTTTGTTCTGATGGGACAGTTCGCTTTCCGATCGGGAATCAGCAGCGATATTTTTAAATCGGTATATGCCTGGCTGGGACATTTTCGCGGCGGCCTGGCCATGGCCACCATTATGGCCTGCTCCGGCTTTGCCGCCATCTGCGGGTCTTCGCTGGCAACAGGTGCTACCATGGGAATGGTCGCCATTCCCGAAATGGATAAATACAACTATGATCCCAAGCTCTCCACAGGTTGTATCGCCGCCGGCGGAACCTTGGGAATATTGATTCCGCCCAGCATCGGGTTCGTGCTTTACGGTATCCTGACCGAGGAATCCATTGGCAAACTATTTATGGCCGGTATTTTACCGGGCGTTTTGCTGTCGGCTCTATTTTTGTTCGTTGTGTATATCCAGTGCCGTTTCAATCCCAAGCTCGGCCCACGCGGTCCGGCAACCAGTGTGAAGACTAAGATCAAATCATTGAGCGGGATCTGGGGCATGTTGACTCTGTTCGTTGTCGTCATCGGTGGAATTTATTTTGGCATTTTTACACCCACCGAAGCCGCCGGTATCGGCGCTTTTGGCGCATTTATTTTTGCCCTGCTCAGAAAAAGGCTGACATGGTCGGACCTTGTTGCGTGCCTCATGGAGACCGGCAGGACGACGGCTTTTATTTTTCTGATCATCATCGGCGCCAATATCTTTTCGTCGTTTCTCGGAATTTCCAGAATTCCGATGGAATTGGCGGATTTAATCGCCGAGCTCCATATACCTCGGCTTTTGATTCTGGCCCTGATTATTCTGATTTACATTGCCTTGGGGTGTGTGATGGACTGTTACGCCATCATGATACTGACGGTACCGATAATTTTCCCTGTGATTCAGGCGCTGCACTTCGACCCGATCTGGTTCGGGGTTTTGATGGTCATCGTTCTCGAGATCGGCCTGATTACGCCTCCAGTCGGGCTGAATGTGTTTGTCTTGAAATCGGCGGCCCCCAAGGTACCCTTGGGAACAATATTCAAAGGGATTTGGCCGTTTATGATCGCCGCCGTGATAGCGATCTCTCTGATTACCATTTTCCCGGAAATTGCGACCTACCTGCCAAATCACATGTGATTGAGGATTTTGGAGTCGCTAAATACCCAGTAGAGGACAGTCGATCTATGCCTTTTACGATTCCCAAGATTGTATCTGCACAAGAGGCGGCAACCCATGTGCACAGCGGGATGACCCTTGCCATCAACACCATGGCGGCGACCAGCTATCCGAATGCGCTGAGTTCTGCGCTGCACGACCGTTTCCAGGCCACCGGCACTCCGGTGAACCTTGGTTTCTGGGGATCCACGGCCCAGGCGATGCACTCCCTGGACGCTTTGACCGAGCATTTGGCCCGGTGCGAAGGCATGTTCTCAAGTGTCTTCATGGGGCATTGGGTCACCACACCGTCCTTCGTGAAACAGGCCGCCGAAGAGAAAATCGCTGCCTATAATTTCCCCCAAGGCGTCATTTCTCACTTGTACCGGGCGGCCGCCAGCAGAAAACCCGTGGTTATCAGCCGCGTGGGGCTGGAAACCTTCGTGGATCCCCGGTACGGGGGCGGTAAACTCAACGCCATGGCCACGGAGGATTTCGTTGAACTGGTAACCATCGACGGTCGGGAATATCTTCAGTACAAGACACCGCAAATCGACGTCTGTTTCATCCGGGGAACCACAGCGGATCCACTGGGAAACATCACCGCCGAGAAAGAAGCGGCTTACATCGACGCCCTGCCGCTGGCCCTGGCGACCAAGGCCAACGGCGGTACGGTTATCGTCCAGGTTGAGCGAATTTCAGAACGCAAAGCCAACTGCAAAGAAGTCCTCATCCCCGGCTTAGTTGCGGATTTCATCGTGGTGGATCCCGACCAGCGGCAGACTTACATCGAACCCTTTAATCCGGCTTACAGCGGACAAACCGTCATGCCCGCCGGGCGGATTGAAGCCCACATGCAGTCGGTTCTGGAAAAATCCGGGGATTGGTTTGCCCAAAGGTATCTTGAACATTATATTATCGCCCGCCGCGCGGCAGATGAGCTGCAGCCCGGATTCATCGTAAATATCGGCATCGGGATTCCGGGGCTGGTACCGGCTGTTGCCGCCGAGAAGGGGATCCAGGACAAGATCCTGATGACCAACGAGGCGGGCACCATCGGCGGCATTCCGGCGCCGGCGGGCAGTTTCGGCGCTTCCTTGAACCCCATGTACATTACCGACATGCCGACCATGTTTGATTACTATGACGGGGGCATGCTCGATTGCGTCTGTGTCGGTGCGGCGCAGATCGATTCCCAGGGCAATGTGAATGTCAGCAAGATCGGATCGCGCGTTGTGGGCGTCGGCGGCTTTGTCAATCTCACCATGGCCAGCCGAAAGGTCGTATTTCTCACCACCTTCACCGAAACCAAGCAGTTGTCAGTGGCCTATGAAGATGGGAAATTGAAGATAACCCGTGAAGGCAAAATCAAAAAATTCATCCGTAAAATCGATCAGATCTCCTTTTCCGGGAAACTCGCAATTGAAGAACAGCGGGAAATCCTATATGTTACCGAGCGTTGTGTTTTTCGCTTGACCCCACAAGGGCTAATGCTGGTGGAGATCGCGCCGGGTATTGATTTGCAGCGCGATATCTTCGACCAAATGGAATTCAGGCCGTCCGTGGCCGAAAATCTGGAGATAATGCGTCCGGATTATTTCAGGATCTGAAAGGATTTGAGCAGATAAATGAGGAAGCCGACTGAGGTAAATCAGAGACAATTCGTACAATCTTTGGCCAGAGGATTCACCGTTCTAAATAAGGTGTGCCGAAGCGATACTCCGTTAAGCCTTTCCGAATTGGCAAAAAAGAGTGATCTGAGTATCGGTGCGATCCAGCGCTTGACCTACACCCTGGAACATATTGGCGCGTTGGAGCGTGACCAGCGCACGAAACGATTTCGCGCCGGTCCGCGCATGATTTCATTGGCCCTGTCCATCGCGCACAACCTGGAACTGAAAAAAATCGCCCACCCCTTCATACAGGCGCTGTCCGATGAGATCGGGGAAGTGGTCGGGTTGGGGGCCCTGGAGGGCAATTCTATCATTCTGTTGGATATCATCAATACCCAGCAGCCCCAGCAACTGCTCAATATCAATAGAAACACCGGGGCCGTCATCCCGCCGCACACCACCTCAACAGGCAAGGCCATACTGGCTTTTCTCCCTGACAGCCGGGTCGAAGAGATCCTCGGTTCCGGCGCCCTGACCAAATTTACGACCCACACCATTACTTCAATTAAATGTTTAAGGCAGGAGTTTAAGCAGATAAGGTCGCAAGGGTACGCCACAGCCTTTGATGAGAACGTCTACGGCTTGACCACCATCGGTGCGCCAATCAGAAACAGCGATGGCGATGTGACCGCTGCCATGACGATTATGATCCCTTCAATGAAAATCTCCAAGGAGAAGTTTATATCCGCTAACAAGAAGAAAGTCGTCCAGATCGCCGATCAAATATCCCTTGCCATGGGGTATATTGAGGAGGCCGACTGACGACAACAGACGCACCTGTCCTTTGCTTTGCGGGGGACCCTTGGACCGAGCCCGTTTCCGGTTATCGTGAAAATACCGGTTTTCTTTTTTGCAGAAAAGCGTTCACGCCTTCTTTGGAGGCCGTGATGCAGGAGATCTCTCCTGCTCCCTGGTAATTGATTTCCAGGGCCGCCTCGAGCGTCTGGGCCGCTGCTGCCTGGTTGATTACCTTTGCGAAAATACCCAGAGCTTCCTTGCTTAAATCCAGTTTGCCTGCCATGGGTCGTTCGGGTACCTTGAATTCTGTGATCGCGACCTTCCCGTCCGAAATCCGCGGAATGTTGCCCTGGAGCCGTTTCACCTCGGCTGTGGCTGCCGCGATCAGATCCGGATAGCTGTCGGTGATGTGTTCCAGCATGCCCAGCTCTTTGGCTTCCTGTACGGTGAGCCGTTTGGCCTGGCCGATCATGGCATGAAATGTCTCTGAGGCGTGCGGCCATTTGCGATAGGGAATCACGGCGCCGCCCATACCGGGCAGGATCCCCAGGGTGATCTCCGGCAACTGGAAAAAGGCCCGCTGATCCGCCACCATACTGTGACAACGCATGGCCAGCTCCACACCGCCGCCCATGGCCAGTCCGTTGACCGCCGCCACCACGGGTTTGTCCATCCGGTCGATATAATGCAGGACCTCCGAGTTGCCCCGCGCCAGGGCGACACCGGCTTCGCGGTCGTCGAAGGTGGCGATAAAACCGCCGATATCGGCACCGGCACAAAAAGCCTTGGTGCCGTAGCCGGCGATCACGAATCCTTGGACCGAAGCGTCGTCGGCGCCCTTTTTGAGCTCCGCCAGAATTTCACTGCAGGTACCGGCCCCCAGCGCATTTGCAGCCTGAGGCCGACGGATGGTGATGATGCGCACGCCGTCCTTGTTATCCACCAGGATATCTCTGGGAAAGTCCAGGTAAGCGCCGATGGGACCTTTGGGCCGCGGGAATCCCGGACGCTCCTTTTCGAACTGATCGACGATGCGCCGCACCTCTTGCTCTCCAAGGTTTGCCATGATATCAAAAATGCCCTTTTTGAAACCCAACCCGATCAGGCTGCCGAAATTCAAATCAGACCGCGTGCCGATGTTGCGGTCGGCGATATCGAAGCATTGGGAAAAGATCACCCCCAGCATCCGATCCTGGATCCACTCTTTCAGATCCAGCGGTACATCTACCGGTGAGCCGGGTTTGGCCGTGTTCCATTTGGCGACGGAAAGCAAAATGGGGGAGGGGGTATAGCAGGCACGTTCCGCTGTTCGGCGTGTCTGGGATTCATAGGTCAATGGATTGCCCCCGGACATATCGAGAACGAAAAAGGGGCCGGCGCCGACAAACGCTTCGGTCACGGCGTCGATTTGGAGTGTCGTCGCACGGTCCACAAGGTAGGCGGCCTCATTGGTCCAGTTTTCAAATATGCGGTTCAAGAGAAACGAATAGACATTGCGGGTGACGACGGGCGCTTTGCCGGCATTGGCAAAGAACCACAATAGAAAATCGACAATTGCAGGTTGCACGCCTTCCCAGTTGATCACTTCCACGGCCATGCTGCGCCACGCGGGAGCGAAAAAATGAGTGATGGTGTTACGCTCGGGATGTTTCAGGCCGCTGAATATCTGGTCGGCCGGAATGGAACTGGTGTTGGAGGTGAGAATGGCGTTTTCATCCGCGATCGCTTCAAGGTTGCTAAAGATCTTGCGTTTGAGCTCCAAATTCTCTGTGGCCGCTTCGATGATCAGCCCGCAACCGGCCAGCCGATCGTAGTCCGTGGTGTAAACGATATTGCCCAGCACCGCTTCGGCCTGTTCCGGGGTAAGCTTTTTATAGTCGATGCCTTTTTGGGCATAGCTTTGAAATCGTTTTTCGGCGTTTTTCAACGGCTGTTCCTCTACATCCACGAGGTACAGTTTTTTTTCGGGAAGACCTGTCCTGAGGAAATAGGCGATGTCCGGCCCGATATTGCCGGCGCCGATGACGGCCATCTCATCGGGCACGGACCGGTCGGGTTGGATGAGAAACGGGTTTCTGACAGATGGGTACAAATGCTTGTTGGTTTGCATGGTACGTTC
>JBNKKC010000087.1:0-20565 GCA_050291625.1 Desulfobacteraceae bacterium | reverse complement strand
GCGATGAGGTTTGTTGGTCACCACAGCCAGGTTGAGCTGCCGCGTCTGCAGCGTTTCGAGCAACTCCGTGATTCCCGGGTAAGGAGCGGTTTTGTGGTGACAGTTTTGATTGTAATCCGCGATAAAGTGATCCAGGCAGGCTTGAACGTTGCGGTCATCGCGGTGATTCGGTGGCAGGGCCCGTTTGATCAGCGTCGCGGAACCGTTTCCTACGAACCAGCGATAGGCCTGTTCGGGGTGTCTGGGGTAGCCGTTGTCCGCCAGCACGCGGTTGACGGCGTCGGCGATGTCCGCCAGGGTGTCGAGCAATGTCCCGTCGAGATCGAAGATCACTGCCTGGGTGGTCATATTCCGGTCCTTTCAATGGCTTTTACGACAAACGGGTAGATCGTATCCACAATTTTTTGATAGCCTGCGGCTGTGGGATGGATCAGATCCGGCTGGTTGAGGTCCTCGCGGCCGGCGACGCCCTCGAGGAAAAACGGTATCAGGATGATGTGATGCTGTTGCGCGACACGCGGGTAGATGGTCTTAAACGCTCTCGTGTAGTCCGGTCCCAGGTTGGGCAGCATCTGCATGCCGGCCAGAATGACCTCGATGTTATGGCTTTTGAAAATAGTGATCAACCGGTTCAGGTTGGCCTCGAGCAGCGCCGGATCGATACCCCGCAAGCCGTCGTTGGCCCCGGTTTCGAGGATGACGATATCAGGCTTCAACGATGCGATGACCCAATCGACGCGGGATAAAGCTCCGCTGCTGGTTTCACCGCTGATCCCGGCGTTGACAACCTTGAATCGATGGCCTGCAGCGCTGAGGCGGCGTGCCAGTTGAGCCGGGTAGGCTTGTTCTTCCAAAAGCCCCAGGCCGGCGGTCAGACTGTCGCCCATGGCCACGATGGTGCCCGCGTATGGGGGGGGGCGGGGATGGTGAGGGGCTGGTTTTTGCTGCGGTCGGCGGATCATTGCCGCATCCGGATGCGATGCAGATCCAAAGGATCAGCCACAACAGCCCGAAGGCGGTTTTTGATGGATCCGGGGTTCGATGGTTTGGATGCGGTTTGGCATCATGCATCGGCTTGTTCCCTCAAAATGAGCACGGGTTTTTGTTCCATGATGGACCAGGAGGCGGACATGCCCACGACCAGTACCAGCAGCAGGGTCGCCACAATCATAGCCGACGATGCCGTTAAAAACGGCTGATAGTCGATATCGAGCTTGGTATGACAGATCCAGTAAGATCCGGCCTGAGCCATGATCAGTGCCAGCAGGCTGCTCAATCCGCCGAGAAGTAAATTCTCCAGCGCGAACACCTTTTGCACAAACCGTTTGTCGGCACCGAGAACCTTGTAGTAAACGCACTCGGTGATCCGTTCGGCGCGTGTGGCGAACACGGCGCTGACCAATATCAGGATGCCCGCGACAATGCTGAAAAGGCTGAAGGTGCGTACGATGCGGGAGAGCCGGCTCATCAATCCGGCAAAGACGGATATGGTCCGTGACATGTCGATGGCGCTGATATTGGGAAACCGATCGGCGATCCGGGTCTGCAGATTCTCCAGCTGTTGAGGATCGATCCGCAGCGCGGCGAAAAGGGTTTGGGGTGCTTTCTTCAAAATCGCCTCCGGAAAGACAAAATAGAAAAAAGGCGCAAAGGATTCGCTCGTACGGGTGCGGATGCTGGAAATTTTCGCCTTGAGAGGAACCCCCTGGATGTTAAAATCGATGGTGTCGCCGATTTTCATGGGGCGCATGTCGACCACCGTATCAAGAATCGACACCTGGGGTTCCTGCCAGTCGTCGCGAAACAATTGCCTGCCTTGCAGCATGGCCTCGTCCCGGAGCAGGTGACTGCGGTAGGTGAGATTGAACACGCGTGATAAGTTGTCCCGCCGCTTGCCCCGCTCCCGGCTGCGATCGATCTTCCGGCCGTTTATGGCGGTGATCCGCGCCCGAATGATGGGATAGAATTGAACCGCTTTTCCGACGGCCCCGGCAAAGGCTTCGGTCTGATCAGGCTGGATATCGATGAAATAGGCATTGGGTGAATCCTGGGGATAGGAGTGCACGAAGGTGGCGTCGAGATTTTTCTCGATCAGATAGATCGTGAAGATGACGGACAGCGAGGTTGTCAGAGTGATCACTGTGGAGCGGGAGGCGTTTCCCCTGCGAAACAGCCCTCGAATCGCCTGGCGGGCGACCAGATGGCGGAGCGGGAGTCTGCGGATAACCCAGAGCGCTCCCTGCGTCAACAACGCCGCTGCCAGTATCAGTCCCGATATGGCTCCAACGAAATAGATCCCGAATCGCAAATCCTTCATGTGCCACAGAACCAGGCCTGAGAAAAAGCAGATAAACATACCGATGCCGGCATAATCGTGCCATCTGCGAGGCGTTTCCTCGCTTTGACCGCGAAAGATCATCATGGGGCGCATCTGCTTGAGGCGCTGCAGCGGCAGGAACGAGAAAAGCAGGACCACGGCAAAACCCAGGACAATCCCTTCCAGGATACCGGTCCATGAAACGGCGCGGCCCAATGCCTCGGGAAGAAACGGAGAGAGCATCCAGGCCAGGACGCGCTGAACAACGACCCCGGATACAATGCCGGCGGCGGTTCCCACAGCCCCCAGGAGCAGGACAATCAGTACGTAATGGAGCACGATGTGGCGGTTGGTCGCCCCCACCGTTTTCATGATGGCCACGGAGCGCTGTTTTTCGTTGAGCAGCGCGGTCAATGTGCCTTGAATCCCGAGACCGGCTACCATGAGAATGAAGAGTCCCACAAGTTTGAGGAAGAAGAGAAAATTGTCCAGAAAGCGCTTGATGCTTGAACGGGCGGTTTGAAACGTTTCGACTCGCTCCTGATCGGACTCGGCGACCCGTTTCAACTGGTCGGCCAGTTTGTTCAGCGGCTCGCCGGGGGGCACCTTGAGCAGCGTGACGCGTCTGATGCGGCTGCCCTTTCCCAGTAAACCCAGGGCGTTCAGATCGGCTGCCGCAACAAAAATGCGCGGGCCAAACGTAAACCGGGTCAATGGACGGTCCGGCTCGGCAGTGACTACATCGGCAATGGTCAGCGTCGTATACCCCACCTTCAGCCGGTCGCCCACCTGAAGATCCATGCGGTTCAGGAGCGATGGCGCCACGATACAGCGACCCGCTTCCAGCACCGATTGAAATGGGCGTCCGCTTTTTAAGATGACCTCTCCGTAAAACGGGTATCCCGGTTCAACGACCTTGAGGGCGGCAAGGACCGAGTGATTCCCGTCAGTCGTGCGCACAACACTCAGCATCCGGTGAAGGTCGGTGCGCTCAATCCCACGGGATTGAATCAGCTCGTCTACGGCCCGATTCAGTTGCGAACTGATGGGGCCGTACGAGGAGATGATGATGTCTCCGGCATGAAGGCTGCGCGCATCGTTGAGCAGCCGGTGATTGGCGCTCTTGGAAAAGCCGCTGAAGGCTGTCAGGGTCGTCAGCGACAGGGCGACACAAAGGATAAACAGGGCGGCCTGTTTAAACGATCGTTGAACCTGGCGTATGATGACGGAAAATGGCAGCATATCGGCGATTATCCTGTGAGGCGCCCGTCTTCGAGCATCAAGACCCGACCTGCAGCCTCCGCGATATGCGGATTGTGCGTCACCAGCACAAGGGTGGCGCCGTGGGCTTTTTTCAGTTCGACCAATTGCTCCAGAACGATGTTGCCGTTGACCGTATCCAGATTGCCCGTAGGTTCATCGGCAAACAGCAGTTTAGGCCGGTTGATCAACGCCCGGCACAGCGCAATCCGTTGTTTTTCCCCTCCCGACAGCTGACTGGGCAGGTTGTCTGAACGGTGCGACATGCCGACGCTTTTCATAAGGCTCATGGCACGCAGGGCAGCGTCGGCATCACCGCGCAACTGTGCCGGGAACATGATATTTTCAATGGCCGTCATGGACGGGACCAGATGGAACGATTGAAACACGAATCCGATGGTTTGATTGCGCATCGGCGCCAGCGCGGCTTCCGGCGCCGCCGTGATATCCTGCCCGTCGATGATGACGCTTCCGCTGCTGGGCCGGTCCAGTCCGGACAATACGGAGAGCAACGTTGTCTTGCCGCTGCCGCTGCTGCCGCTGATCACCACGAAGTCGCCGGCCTCTACGGTCAGCGAGACATCATTCAACACCGCGATATCACGATGGTCGACGCTGTAGGATTTCGAAATATGTCGGGCTTCCAAAAGGGGCATGACCGGGTATCCTGACCTTCTGCATGATTTTCGAATGAACATTCACCATAAGCATATATGATGAAAGGATCAAGCCGGAAGCATGGGTCTCATTTCTCTCCGGGGAAACGCCAGGTAGGGGGTGACGACGTCGTTTTTATTGCCGCCGGTGCCATCGTAGGTGATCGAGACAATGGGGGTGTGCGTGATCTTTTCGATACGGCCTGCCATGGCTTCCGTGATCAGTGACGGGCAACAAAAGGCGGGGCTGGTTTGAACGAACAGGGCGATGTCGGGATGGTACTTTTTCAGGTAGTGGATTTTAAGGATGTTTTCCATCGATTCACCGGTGTTTTCGATTCGAATGTTGTACCTGTCGAGGATCTGTTGAGGGGGTTCGTCATAGACCGGTTCCGGCTCTTTGAGGATGCGTTGGAAGTATGTCAAATATCGCTTTTCCAAACGGGTGATTGTGGCGATCAGGGCTTTGGAGGAGAGCGCTTGCACATAGCTGCCTTCGACAAACCATTTGCGCAGGTAAGGCCGGGCAATCATCTTCACGTAGGCGCTGTACGGCGTTGTGACCACCTCACCGCCATGGGCTTCGATAAAGTGAATCAGATCCTGGTTGATCAGTTCGTTGTCGCGGACATATAAATCACCGAATATCGCCACCTTGGGACGTGAGCGCGAGCGTTTCCCGGCACAGGCCTCGACGCTTTCCAACCATTTGATGACTTGCGCCAGGGCCGCCTCTTTGGATCGGCCGAACCGAAATGCGCTTTCCAGCAACGTCAGGCTTTTGCCCAGGGCACGGTCCGTGGCTCCGGCGACCTTTTCGTAGGGTCTGATGCGGCATCCAATCTTTTTCAACAGTCCGCCGATCATAAAACCAAGATAGGTGTTGACCGGCAGTTTCATGGAAATATCAGCCAGGGAGAGGTGGCCGGTATATACGCCGGCCTTTTGCATGCCGTTGCCGAAAGCATCCAGAATCGTTTGAATCCGGTGGGCATAAAGACCGATATTGCATGCGATTTTTGAGGCGCCTATCCACAGCAGGGTGCGCCCGGGATCGAGATCGTGTGTGTCAATATAATCGATGAATTCTTGTGCGATGATGGTCAGGGGCGTGCACTGGCCGCTGTTCAAGCGCATGCTTTTGCGAATGAGGGTTTCGCTGCCGCGCAGCAGCCGGGCATCGACGCCCTCTTTTTGCAGATTGGCCACCACCAGGCGCTGGCATGTCGGATCCCAGTTCGGAAACAGCACTGTTTGGTCTTTTAACCTGGCAGCAGGCCTGGGAACGAAAAACGGGGCATACCCGGGGGCCTTTTTTGGAGCGTGCCATGCATAGTGGCTTTTGAAAGCGTTGATGGCGGCCTCGATTCGTGTCTCGTAACCCACGCTGGAGTCGTGTTCGTCCAGTTGCAGAATGAGGTAGGGTTTATCGTGGGCGGCCATAACCTTTTTGAAATAGTCGATGATAAAGCTGTCCGGTGTGCATTTGAAAGATGTGACCAGTACGGGGTAGGCGCAATGGCTGCGGGCAACGACCTCGGCGGCCTCCAGAATCCGGGCTGCGTAGTGCCAGTGAATCTCTTTCAGCAGAGGTCTCATCGCACCGACCTCCTCGGGCGCATAGGTGAGCATGTCTTGATAATAGGTTTGGACGCCCAGTTTGGCAAAGATGTCCAGAATACCTTTGTTCATGGAGGGATCCAACACCGTGTAGGGACGGCCCAAAAGAATGGCGTGAAGATCGTTGGACGCCTTCAGATGGCGTTGATACACCTGTTTCAGGCGGCCGAGAGCGGTCTGTTTAAACGTCATGGCGGCGTCATAGGCCGCGGAGACGTCAAGAAAGCCGAGTTCCCGGTGAATGTGAATCTTGAGCATGCGCCACAGCTGCACCTTGGTAAAAAGAGGATTGTAGAGATAATGAACCAGCGGGGTGAGAAGCCTGTTTTCGGTTTGGGCCGCCGCAAGGTTTGACGCCAGGCCGGGCGCAAATTGGGTGTAGTAGCAATACTGTCGCCGGACGGACTTGTCCGGAATCTTCTGTTCAAGATAAAACGGCACAAACAGATAATCGCATCGCTGCAGCAGGTGATCGACATGACCAAACAGCGCCGTCATGGGAGCGCAGAATTCTGCACCGGCAAGAGGTTTGCCCGTTTTGACGGCGTCGTGGCCTGCCGTACCGGTGACAGTGCGGATGCCGAGGCCGGCAAAAAAGTGCCGCCACATGGGCAGGTCCTCCATCAGGTGCAGGCAGGCCGGAATGCCGACGGCCGCTCCTTGCCGGGGGATCATGTGCCGGGACAGGCGGAAGGCCTTTCGGCGTTCGGCCAGCAAGTCAAAACCGGAGCGGCGGTCGTCGATCCGCTTGCGGGTCCGGTAATCCCTGCCGCACAGGAAGCCATAGGCCGTTTCGTTTCCCTTGACCTGCGCCACGGTGATCTTGCAGTGGTTGGTGCACAGCCCGCAAATTTCCGAGCGGATGGGGATGTCGAGTCGATACAGGCCCAGTCCTCTAAAGCGGGTCCGCCCGACACCCTGCTCGGCCAGAGCAAGGGCGCCGCCTATGGCGCCGGTGAGGTGGCAAAACCTCGAGACATGGATGGGTTTTTGCAGCCGCTGCTCCATGACGGCTACCAGGGATTTGATTTTAGCCGTGGCGCCCTGAAAAGCGATGACAGAGCCGATGCTGCTTTCGACAGCCACCTTGCTCAAGTAATTCTCCACCACCGAATGCAGCACGGCGGCCATGACTTCATTGACCGAATATCCTGTGGAGAGATAGTGATTGATATCCCTTTCCATGAACACCGTGCAGCGATCGCTGGCCAGGGGAGATGGCCGATGCTCGGTCATGGCGGAGATTCGGTCCAGCGGGCACGCCAGCTTCTGGGCCTGTTCTTCAATGAAACTGCCTGTACCGGCGGCACAAACCGCGTTCATCGCAGAAAATGTCACCCGGCCGCTTTGCAGCGTTGTGAATTTTGAATCCTGGCCGCCGATTTCGATGATGGTGTCCACCATGGGATTGAGTGCCACAGCCGCTTTGGCATGGGCGGTGATTTCATCAAGGATCAGGTCGGCCCCCACGATGCTGCCGGCAAATTTCCGACCCGATCCTGTTGTCGCCACCCCAATTATCTCAATCCTTGCCATTCGTTTCTGCTGCAGCCGGTCGATGGCGGCCATCAGGTTCTGGGTGGCGTTTACCGGCTTTCCGGCGGTCCTGGTATAAAAACCGGCCGCCGTCCGGCCTTTGGAGGTCACCAATACGGCCTTGGTACTGGTGGAGCCGATATCGATCCCCAGAAAGTATCCCCGGCCGGCCGATGGCTCAAGATCCTCGTATACATCGACTTCAACCGGATTTGCGGCATCCCAACTTGTCTCGGTATAGGAATGGTGCCGGGTAAAGTCCGGATAGTCCGAGCGTTTCATATCAATGGGATCATGGCAGAGTTGTTTTTCATAGGACCGGGGGATGATAATCTTCTGTGCCGTTAATGGTTTGGACGGCTTCGGGCGGTCCTGTCGTTCCAACAGACTCAGGGCCGCACCGGCCGCCTCGCAGGGGAGCTTTGCGACGATGAGTTCCAGGCGGGTCAGGTCGCGAAGATGGCCGATGACTGCATGGTTGCGGGCCACTCCTCCGGTCAACAGAACGGGCCCCATAGGCGTCTGGCCGCTGAAAAGGACGTCCACCACGTTTTGGGCCAGGCCGTGGCACAATCCATCGCAGATCTCCGCCAACAGATACCCTTCCTGTTGGGCGTGAGCCAGATCGGTTTTTGCAAAAACCGCGCAGCGCGAGGCGATTGCCGGAACGGCACCTGTATTGGAACGGGCCAGATCGCTCAGGACGGCGCTGTTTTCGAGTTTCAACCGCAGGGCCTGCTGGTCGAGGAAACTGCCCGTACCGGCTGCACATCCGGTATTGGCGCGGAACGTTCGATAATTGCCCTGGCGATCCAATTGGATCAGGCCGAATTTTTCAGCGCCGATGATGAGAACGGATCGGGCCCGGGGATAAAAGTGCCTGGCGGCGGCTATGGCGGCCACCCGATTGTCGCAGCGATGCAGAGCCTTGACGCTGGAAGGCGTGGAGGCGGTTGCGGCAATGCCGGCGATCCGGGACAGATCGAAGCGGCCCAGCAGACCATCGAGAAAATCGTCGACATGGCCGCGATGAAAACCATAGGCTGATTTGATCACCTTGCCGTGCGCATCGATCTCTGCCAGGTTGACGGACGCCGAACCGATATCGATGCCGAGTATCGTTTCCGATTCTGCCATGACGTCTCTTCCTCTCCTGATAGGAGTTCAGCCAGCCGGAATTGGGATGTTGAGCATTGAGGGCGGCGGAAAATGTGCGGACCCGGGCATATGGGAGCAGGTTTAGAAGGCGTAGCGGATGACCGACTCAGGGGATTGGATAGTTCCAGATTAGCCCAAAGGCTGATGTGTGTCAAAGTCGTTGCCTGAAAGTGAAATGCAATTTAACTCTGGTGCTATCCGGTATTGCCAGGTATATAAAGGCCTGCCAATGTTCCAGGAGCGGTGACATCGCCGTTCTGATTATGTCAGCGCATACCCGATGGGATCGACTATGAACACCCGATTTGGATTGGAAGACAGCTACCGGACCACTCCGGGAAAGGTGCCGATTGTTTCAAGACTCCTGCCGGAGCTTTCGTTCTACAGTCGCTTTTTATGGGTCGTTTTCAAGGCCGCGGCAAAAACGAGTCATCAGCGGTATGACAGGCAGGCGCTGTGCCACAGCAGCCTCACCGTGCTGCGGGATCTGGAATCGATCGGTGTCTGTTTTGAAATCGACGGCACCGGGTTTTTACAACGGCTTGAGGCGCCCTGTGTGATCGTGGCCAATCATATGAGCGTTCTCGAGACCGCGATCCTGCCGGTGATTGTTCAGCCCATCAAGGATATGACCTTTATCGTCAAAGAGAGCCTGATGCGGTACCCGGTATTCAAGCATGTTCTGGCAACGCTGGATCCCATTGTGGTCGGCCGCGTCAATCCGCGTCAGGACCTTCGAACCGTCATGCAGGAGGGGATCGATCGTCTGAACCGCGGCATGTCGGTCGTGGTGTTTCCCCAGACAACCCGTTCCAACTCCTTTGATGACCGTCGATTCAATTCGCTGGGGGTCAAATTGGCCCAGCGCGCAAAGGTACCCGCCGTTCCGCTGGCGTTGGCCACCGACGCCTGGGGCAACGGCAGAATCATCAAAGACTTCGGGAAAATCGATCCCTCGAAAACGGTGCGTTTCAGCTTTGGCCGACCCATTGCGATACAGGGTCGGGGAGGGGACGCCCATCAAGCGGTGATTGGATTTATCAAAGGAAAATTGTCGCAGTGGCGCTACATCACCGGAAACACGCCGTCCCAATAACAGCGGGTCTGCTTCTCTTCAGTGCGATCCTGCTGGTACCGGAACTTTCAGGATTCGTCGGCCGGAGCGCATTCGCCGGCGGCGGGCGATTTTTCCACAGCGGCAACGGCCGGATTCATCTGGTCGCCAAAAACAGCGAAGCTGAATATCGAGGCCGCTATCGCAACCAAACGGGCAGCTATGATCCGGACGCCCTTCGGCAGATCTGTCGGGTTTTCGGGGCTCCGTATCACTCCCGGCGTCCGGGGATCTCATTGCGGTTGATCGAATATCTGGACTTTTTGGAAGATCGGCATCGCCAAGGCACACGCATCACCATCACCTCCGGTTACCGGGATCCCGCGTACAATACAACCCTTCGACGGCAAGGGAGGCTGGCGGCTAAAGCCAGCCTGCATCAATACGGCATGGCCGCCGATCTGATCATGCAGGGCGTGCCTTCGAAACGCATCTGGCTGGACGTCAAAGCACTGGGTTTCGGAGGTGCCGGCTATTATCAGGGCGAGACCGTGCATATCGACGTCGGTCCCGCGAGATCATGGGATCAGAGTACCTCAGGTGTCGGCACCGGCATATCGGACCTGAACAAGCTGATCGACCTGGTGACAGACTATGATATCTACCGATCCGGGGATCCGGTTGTACTGCGCTTCATCCGTATGACGGCCTTTCCCGTTGGCCTGAAACCGGAGTTTGTATTGGAATCCACCGATCGCCGGCCTTCTTCGGCCACGGTGTTTAGGCCCTCCTTCGCCATCGACGTGACCGGTGACTGCCCTGCGTTCGCATCCATCGAACAGATGGACGCCATTGCCTGGGAGCTTCCGCATAGAATAGCACCCGGGCGGTATCGAATCCGGGCTTATTTTTGCGATGACTCTTACCCCGATATGCCCGGGGAAGTGATGACCCCGGAGTTCGAAATAACCGCCGGCCGACCCTGATAAACAGAAGTGGTTTCAAAACCGCCTCTCGGGTTTAAGGTCAAGGCGGGTCGAGGTGTTCAACCGGAGGAATACATAATGTATTTCGAGGATTGAACACCTCGGCCCAACACAGAGATTGAGCCCGAGAGGCGGTTTTGAAACCACTTCTAAATCCATTGCATCAACCGCCCCAACTGCTCCTCGTAAAGATAGACCCTGCGGTTCAAACGAATGCAAACGGGGCGCTTTTCCGACAGCAGCCGGCGAAGTTCGGTGGTGAGGACCCTCAGGCGATCATAGGCCGGCAGATCCAGGTTGCACCGGCGCCTCATCAGGGGTGTATCAACTCCGGGTGGCACTGGAAGTGGATGTTGTCGGTGCGAAAAGCCGCGTTTCACGATCTTTCCTTCATTGATGATCATGACGTTGAACTGATCGGCCCGCGAATCGCGGACCTGCCAGGCAACGGCCGACTCGCTGAGAATGGCCAGCCATCGGGCGCGCCGGATCAGGAAGCTGCAATGGCGCAAATTAGCGGTCATTGATTTTGCAACGGCATCGGGAGTCCATGAAAAAGGCTCGGGTTTGGTCTCGGGCGGCGGTTGGTCGTCCCCAGGCATCTCAACGGCGTGTCGATTCATTTTATCGATCCAGGATAGCCGGCCGACTTTGAGCAGTCCATACAGGATCCGCGGACCATGCAACAACTCGTCGTATATATCGCGGAAGCGGTCGAGACCGAGCAGCATGCATGCATGATCGGGACAATACCGCTGCGGCATGGCAAGGAGCTGCGGGATGTCGTCGGTGTCGATGTCTGATGTGTCCGCCAGGAGGCGGCGTTCCATCGCACCTGCCGCAAGAAAAGGGGGCAGATGGCATACGGGGCCTATGCGGCATACATCATCGGGCTTCGTTGCATAATGCTTGAAGTTGCGTGACAAAAAGAACAGCTCGCGATGGTCATCGCTCAGGGCGATGTTGTACGGAGGCTTGCGATGTTTGATTTCGTCCGATTCCAGGAGCGCCGCTTCCAACGCACTGGGGGTGACCGCGGTTTGCAGATCGACGGCCTGGGAAAGCATCTCCAAGGTGCTTTCTGAATGGCGTCCGCCGGCTCGAAAGTAGCTGTTGATGCGTTGCCTCAAATTGGTCGCCTTGCCGATATACAGCACGTCGCCGTTGGATCGATGCATGCGATAGATTCCAGGTGCCTGAGGCAGGTTGAGACGGATCTGGCGGGGCATTGGATAGATCCGCCGGGTGGCTTCAGCCGGTGGCGGTGTCTGCAGCCATTCGCGCAATTGATCCAGCGTTGCAATACCGTGATCGGCGGCAAGACGTCTCACCAGATGGCGCCAGATCGCCGCTGATGCGAGCAGATGGTCGAGGCAGCGTTTGCGCTTGCCGATCGAATGGCCGAAAAAGCCGGCCACGGCCCGCAAACCCTTTCTGGGAAGTGTGGGCAGCAAGCGGGTGGCGATCCGGTGTGTACAGATGGTTTCCACGGGAAACTCTTGTCCGGCATCGGCCTGTGCAGCCAATTTCCGCAAAAATCCCAATTCAAAACGGGCGTAATGAATGACTGCAGGGCATCGAGGCATGCCATTGACGGCGGCGACCCGGCAGGCGGATTCCAGCAGCTGCCTCCAGGCTTGTTCCGCTGTCACTCCTTTTTCCAGCATCCGGCTGTCGATGCCGGTCAGTTTTGCAACCCTGGGCGGCATCTGCCAGCCTGCCGGCGGTCGAAGAAGCCTGACGGAAGGGGAGCGGTCGTCTGGGCCGGCACGATCAGCGGCCCGCGAAGGGAGCCAGCCGAGTTCGAGCAAATGGCTTTTCTCCACGCTGCTGCCCGAGGTTTGACAGTCGATCACCAGCACCAGTAGATCTTGAAGGTCGATACCCAAAAAAGTCCCCCTATTCTGAATCGATGGACGTCCAGATTGATATATAACACCTACTCATGCTACATAGAAGATGCGCATCGCCTGGAAGCGACGTGCGGGCCTTTCCGGAATGCTCCATCTTTTATGAATGCGGGTTTGAACTATGCCGAGAGGAGTTTGATATGCGGTCTTTGAACGGCCGTCGATTTGCTTTCTGCGTTGCTTTGATTGCCGCAGGTCTGGTCCTGTCGAATCTGATCGCGGCCTGCACCCCCCGGTCCGACGCACCCATCCAGAACATCGACAAAGATGCCGTTTATGACAATGAGGAGGCCATCGGGATCGTGGAGGTGAAAATAGTCGATAAGACCTTCAGCCTGGAAAGCTACATGCCATTTCTGGTGATCAATCAACAGGTGCCTCTTTTTTTCGTGGACGAGAATCTTGAACCGTTAAAATGGATGACGTGGCACTATTGGAGAACACAGGACCGTGCGAATATTTTCAATGCGGTCTGTCTCATGAGGATCAAGCCGGGAAGCTATGGGATTTCCAGCCTGGCGCTTCAAAAGGACACCTCCTCAAGTTTGGAGACAAGCCATCTGGTTCAGGTTCCGATAAACTGGCAGTGGAAGATCCCTGCCGATCGTCTGGCCTATCTTGGTCAGATGCGCGTGGAGTTTACCAAGCGGCGAATTGCATCCGACGGACATGCCACCTATCAACAGCGCGCCACCTATTGGCACGGCGCTACCCGTTACCTTCAATTGATGAATCTTTTCAGGCAGGTTTACCCGCGTATTTTCGCCCATTATGAAAACAAGCGTCAGATCCTTAAGCCGCAGTCCGGAACTGAAACGACCGGGAATGAATAGCGGCGGTTATCGATAAGCCTCGAGTTGCTGCTATCGTGTAGCGGATTTACCGGTGAGCTGCCCATTTGGCTGGACTATCAGAGCCGGATTTTTTATGAGGCATCCTTCATTAAATAAACGAATGACTTGATTTTTGGGTGGGTTTTCCTTTATTGTAATTAAATTCATGAAGCACTCTGGCCGCATCCTGCAACGAAAGGCCCTGCGATGAAGATTTCACCGGGACCCATGGATTTAATTACCGATATTGTCCAGCAAATTGGGCTGGATGTGGTTTACGAGGATGAGGACCTGGTGTTTGTTTCCCGCAACGCATTTATTCTCAGATGTACCGAAACGACCCGCCATGTCGATCTTTACTTTAACGGGCAGCTCGAGGAACAGAAAGCCCGGCAATTGATGTCCCGCATTGGCGAGGCCGGAGGCCAATACGGCATGCGATTTTCTCGCAAAGGCGCATTCCTTTTTAAGCAGGATGCTCAGGGCCATATCCGCTTAAAATTTTTTGATCCATCCGGTCAGGAAACCTAGTACCGATTCACCGCACTCAAAGAGCGCTCCAGCTAATCCTTGTCGACAATGACATTTGTCAATTCGTTCACATCATCCTGCCGGACGGGAAAGTGGTCCCGCAGCAGTCGGCCGATGGTATGGACCGCCTCACATATCGATTCTGCAGGCTGTTCCGTCCGAAATCCGCTGGTCACAATATCCACGACGGACTGCCATTGCTGTTGTGGTATCTTCGCATGGATCCCATGATCCGCCAATACCCAGACCCTTCGTTCGAATACGGAAATCAACAGCAAGACGCCGGTGGCCTGCCTCGTGTGATAGAGGCCGTGCTGAAAAAAACCTGAGACAGCGCTTTCCTGAACTTCCTCGTCCATTTCGTGTCGAGAAATAAAGTGTCGCTTGAGCCAGGCTGCATGGTTGACCAGAAGATAGAATCCAGGAAAACAGACTGCGAAAATGCTTAAAAACAGCCACATATTATTCGATCCTAACCACAGCCACGCTCCCAACAGAGGCGTTGCGGCCAGTGACAGCGGCAGTGCCATGGCCGTTGCCCCGATAACACTGGCCATGGGGTAGTGATAGCTGCTCGATTGAATCAGGCAGACAATTTCACCGGAAGTCTCTTTTTCAACCGCCTGGACAGCCTCGTCGATCCGCTCCAGATCCCCGGGTGTAAGATACTTGCTCGCCAAATCAGGCATGGCTGCTTCCTCTTCTTTTTCTATGCAGCATCAGGCTCTTACCATCCTCCGGATGCACCCCCCCCGCCGAATCCGCCTCCGCCGCCTGAAAAACCGCCGAACCCGCCCCCGCCGAATCCGCCGCCGCCAAACCCGCCTCCCCAATAACCGCTGCGATGGCGGCGAGTGACGGCATGGCCGAAGGAGAGGGGGCCGCCCAAATAACTCGTCAACCATCCGGCGCCGAATCCGATCGGTACGAGACCCAGCAAAAGGGCTATGCCGGGGCTGAAAAATATGGCGGCTATTATAGGGGCCAATACGCCACCGGCGGCCGCACCGGCGAACCGATGGATCCGACCCAGCATATTGACAAAAAAGATCAAGGCCAGGATTGGAACAAGCCCGGCCGACACTCCGGATCCGCCGCGGCTGCGCCGCCCCGCCCGGGGGGCGGTGTACTCGCCTCTGACCGCACCGACAATGGCGGAGATGCCTTCGAGGATTCCCCGGTCGAAGTGTCCCATCTTGAATTGCGGGGCAATGACATCGCGTATGATCCGACCGGATACCAGGTCGGTAAGCTTTCCTTCCAAGCCATAACCGACCTCGATCCGTATTTTGCGATCGTTTTTTGCGATCAGCAACAAAACGCCGTTATCGAAATCCTTTTGGCCCAGCTTCCAATTTTCGACGACCCGGATGGAGAAATCCTCCAGGCTGTCCCCTTTGAGCGAGTCGATGGTCAACAGCACCACCTGGGTACCGTCGGTGCGTTCCAGTTCCGCCAAAATCGTTTCCAATTGCCTGCCGACACTGCTGCTGAGCATTCGGGCATAGTCGTTGACCCTGGCTTTAAGGGGGGGGACCTGGGCGGCCCACAGGCTGGATCCGCAAAGCATGATGAACAGGATGATAATCCAGAGCCCGGGCCTTCGTAATGATATCTTCATGTTATTAGAACTTAATTTTAGGTGCCTGCCGAGCGTCCGTTTGGGCTTCAAAATAGGATTTGCGTTCCAGGTGCAGCATAAATTGATTGGTCAACCGTTCCGGAAATCGGCGGATGGCGCTGTTGAATGCCTGGACCGCCTTGTTGTAGCGTGTTCTTGCCACGTTGATGCGATTTTCAGTCCCCTCGAGCTGATTTTGAAGATCGAGAAAGTTTTGATTGGCCTTAAGATCCGGGTAGCGTTCGACGACCACCATTAAACGGGCCAGGGCGGAGGAGAGACCCCCCTGGGCTTGCAGAAACTGCTGCATGGCTTGCGGGTTGGCCAGGTCCTTGTTCGTCAGCTGGACGCTGGTTGCCTTGGCGCGTGCTTCGACGACGGATTGCAGCGTCTCCTTTTCGTGAGCCGCATAACCTTTTACCGTGGCAACCAGATTGGGGATCAAATCAGCCCGTCGTTGCAGGTTGGAATCGATGTCGCCCCACGCCTTGAAAACGGCCTCTTCCATATCCTGCAATCTGTTGTAGCCGCAGCTCGTCGTAAACAAGGCGGTCCAGGCGAGCAACAAAATGAGTGCTGCATGTTTGGTCATTGGGGCCTCCGTCGGTATAAACTGGTCCAAGGAATGTATCGATGGGATCTGTTTTTGTCTCTCTATAGCCTGTGGGCGATAAAATTTCAACTTGTGTATGGGCGTTGTGTTAACAAATGGTACCGGTTGTGATAAGCAGTGTCCATCCAGAAATGGCATCCCCGAAAAGGGCTCGGGATCTGCGACTTGCGGCCCAGCTCGGCGTTCTCGCTCGGCTGCCATCCTCGACGTAGCGCCGCTACGCCTGTGGAACATCCCGTGCTTTTTACGGGGCGGTGTCAACCTCACTGCGGCCTTCTTGTCCCGTCTGATC
Source organism: Desulfobacteraceae bacterium (assembly GCA_050291625.1). GTDB lineage: Bacteria > Desulfobacterota > Desulfobacteria > Desulfobacterales > Desulfosarcinaceae > JARRKU01. The sequence continues at coordinate 4,178 of JBNKKC010000087.1, read as the reverse complement.
CTCAAGCGGGGTTTATCCCGTCTGTTCTTTAGCGGGAGATCTGGACCGCAATCTACCTTTTCTGGATGGACACTTATGATTCTGGATGGACACATATGACAAAAGACCCTCAAAAGAAGAAAACAGCCGTCGAACAAGCTGGAGAAGATCTGTTCGATTTTGCTTCCGACCGTGACGATGTGAAGTGGCTGCTTGCCCGGCTGTCCGATCAGGCGAAGGCAAAGCCGGCAGCAGTGGACTATGAACTGCAGATATTGAAGTTTGTGTGCGTCGGCTGGAGTATCTCCTATTTCATGTCCGGTACGCCAAAAAAGAAAGCGCATTTGCTGGAATTATACTGGCAGGCCGTGAACACTTTCGCGTCCGGCCTGTCACAGACCGCAGGATTGATGATCGGGCAGGATCTTGACTATTTCGAGATCATAAAAACCCGCCTGGATTTCTATCTGAAGACCATGGCCGGAAGCCCTGAGACAGCCGATCCTGTCGCTGTCATAGGACCGGCATTTGCCGATCAGTGTGGGGCGGCGGATGATCTGTTTGCTTCCATCACCGGCGCAAAAATGTTCAGCACAACCATGAATCGTGTGCGGCGATATCTTGAAGCCGCCAAATTGCGGTAGCAGCGGAGTTCCCCGCCATTTTAATCGTACTGCCCACGCGCCATACGTTCACTATCGACAAAATTGGCCAACTGGGTACGGACGGCATCGGATAATTCTTTAAAGCTGCAACCGACGGCCACATATCCAGGTGTCTTCAGATCTTTTATCCATCGAATTTCGGCTTTGATGTCACTTAGAAAAGAGAGATTGGTGCCTCCGACTATGCTTTGAAGCAACAGAATGTCGCCTTCTTTGATCTGGTCTCGAGCGTTGTCGGGCACCGACATGTTCAGGCCGCCAACACTGAGATTAACGATAGGGGCGATGATGATATCTGCGGTGGCCAGCTTGAAATTACCAAAAAAGGCGTCTTCAACTTTCAGGGTTACGCGTGGGTATTTTCTCTTTTCTTCAGGTGTCATCATTCCGCTCCTTGGTTGGTATCCCCTGCGCATCCACCCCTTGGTGCAGGCAAATTGGATCCAACGTCAAATGGGATGCCGATATTAGTAACTACCTAAAATTCTGAAAAAATCCGTCTGTTCTTTGATCTTTTCAACCACGGCTGCGGCTTCCGGGCCGGCAATGTCGGTTTCAAGATCGGCATAAAACATGTATTGCCAGGGCTTGCCGTGGATCGGTCGTGATTCCAGCTTGACCATATTGATTCGGTTGTCCGCGAAAACCTTCATCACTTCCACTAAAGCGCCCGGCTGGTTGACCGTGGAAAAAACGACGGACGATTTGGCGGCGCTGCTCTCAATCGGCAATGAGTTTCCTACTACCACAAAGCGGGTGAAATTGCGAGGATTGGTTTCGATCCCTTCCGCAAGAATTTCCATATCATACATCTGAGCCGCTTCCCTGCTGCCGAGGGCGGCATGGGTGGGGTGCGGATTTTCGCTGATTTGCCTGACGGCGCTGGATGTGGCCTTGACCGGGATGATGTCCCAGTCGGGATAGCGATTCAGGAATTGGCGGCATTGTTCGATGGCCTCCGACTTCGACCAAACGCGCTCTATCCCATCCAGTGTCGTGCCGGGTTTTGCAATCAGGTAGTTGTTGATCCGCAGGTAAAGCTCTCCGACCATTTTTAAATCGAACTCGAGCAGCAGGTCATAATTTTCATGGATGCTGCCGGTCAATGAATTTTCAAACGGAACAATTCCATAAACAACTTCACCGCTGGTGACTGCTTCGAAGATGGCGCGAAAGGAGGGCTTGGCGGTCAGCTGGACCTGCTCGCCGAAATACTGGGTGCAGGCGATGTGGCCGAAACTTCCCTCATGGCCGAGATAGGCGGCCACCGTCTTTCCCTGGCGGGATTGCCGGACGTGTCGATTCACCTTGGTCAGGTAATCAAAATCCAGCTGTTTGCCCACAACCGGGGAGATGACATAGATGTCCCGTGTCAACTGGCCGAATTGATCCGGGTACAGACTTTGGGGTCCGTCTGAAAGGGCATTGTCAGGGTCATGATGCACTTCGATCATCAGCCCGTCGGCGCCGGCGGCTACTGCGGCACGCGCCATGGGAGCCACTTTTTCTCGCATTCCGGTGGCGTGGCTGGGGTCGACCACCACCGGCAGATGGGTCAATTTCTTAAGGACCGGGATAGCGGAGAGATCCAGGGTATTGCGCGTATACGGTTCATACGTGCGGATCCCTCTTTCGCAAAGCACGATCTTGTCATTGCCTTCCGCCAGGATATACTCCGCAGACATCAGCCACTCCTCAATGGTCGAGGCCAGGCCGCGTTTCAAGAAGACAGGCTTTCCCAGCCGGCCGACGCATTTGAGCAATTCGAAATTCTGCATGTTGCGTGCGCCGATCTGAACCATGTCAACATACTTCTGCATCAAATCGGCCTGGGCCGGCGATGTGATCTCTGTTACCACCGGCAGGCCGGTCTCTTCCCTCACTTGCGCCAGGATTTTCAATCCCTCTTCTTCCATGCCCTGGAACGAGTAAGGGGACGTGCGTGGTTTGAAAGCGCCACCTCGGAAGAGTGCTGCTCCATATCGCTTCACTTCCCTTGCGATGGTCAGAGCCTGCTCGCGGCTTTCAACGGCACAGGGCCCGGCAATCAGGGTGATATGTTGGCCTCCGATGGTGACGGGCCCGACCCGAACAAGGGAATCGTCGGGATGCCACTGACGGCCGACCAGCTTGAATTTGCCATCCATGCGGATCACTTCGGCAACGCCATCCATCGCGGCCAGATCATCCGGATTCATATCATTTCTGCCCAGAGCCCCGATGATGTTCTGGCCGGCCGTATCCATTTCTCTGACAATACAGCCTTTCTGGAATAATTCGGAGCGGATGCGGTTTCGCTGTGTTTCGGTAACGTCTTTTTCCAATACAAGAATCATGTGTGCCCTCCTGTGCGTTGTTTTCCTTTTGCTGCGGGGGAAAGGCCACTAAAAAACCCCTGAAGGGTTGTCCTCCAAGGGGCTGAAAAGCGGAACCCCGGGAGGAATGTGCCTTCCACCCAGGGTGCAGTATGTTGTTTGTACTACGCCACCGGATGGATGCCGGTAAAGCTAAAAAATCGGCATCCAAAAAAGAATGTTGCGGTGGTTTTATACTGGTTCATCGATTCCCTGTGTCAATTCATTCTGGCTTGCTGAACCTGATACATCATGGATGATGGAGCTGTCAAGCAAAGAATATATCTCGAAGTTGCGCATTTTTCTCGATTCAATTATACCATCTTCATAAATTGACTAAATCAAGCTGGGTGCTCAGATACAGATGAATAGCATGGAACAGCGACGTGAGTTTGACAGATAACAGCATAGGACAATGATGAAGTTGATAAAGACATTTCAGTGGAAAGCAACCTTGCGCGAGGCGGCATGGCTTATCGTCCTGTCTCTTGCTTTGGCGTGTGGCGCCTATTTTTTGCGGCCCGGCAACATGCCCGGGCAGATGCCGGACGAAGCGGAGGAGTCGAACGTTACGCTGGCCAGGACCATCACCTATGAAGCCGCCGTCGAACATTTCCGAAACGGTACGGCGATATTTGCCGATGCAAGACCCCTGGAAGCATTTGAAGCCGGACACATCGATGGGGCACTGCATCTGGATCCAACGGAGTTTGACCAGTGGTCCGATGAAATGGTTTCATACGCCGCTGCGGAGGCAACCATTATCACCTATTGTGAAGGCACCGGCTGCTCGCTGGGCCGGGATCTGGCCGAAGAGCTGATATGGCTGGGCTTTGAAAACGTCTTCTATCTGAAGGACGGTTGGGGATTGTGGAGAGAGCACAATCTGCCCATGGCCAAGGGCCGGGATTAGTTAGTGTCCATTCAAAAATAGCCCTTTTCTGGATGGAGGTGTCCGGCGTAAGCTATTAGCTGTTTGCCTAATCAGTTATTTTATTAACTCAACTTTCGGTTTTCATGAGCCGGTGCCACCAGCGGGTGGTTTGCGCCACACGCAGCTTCATTTAAGTGTCCCTAAGACGCGCTGCGGGCGCCCCGCAAACTCGCTACGCTCAAACAGTGCGGGGCGCTGATCCTTCGCTGCGTCTAAGTGACACTAAAATTCGCTGCTGACATGGTG
>JBNKKC010000086.1:0-4191 GCA_050291625.1 Desulfobacteraceae bacterium | reverse complement strand
CGTAATTGACCCAAACGACGACATTTGGAGTTGACGTCATTCCGGCGAAAGCCGGAATCCAGATATTCCAATGACTTACATTTCTGGATGCCGGATCGAGTCCGGCATGACAGAGTAAAAACGTGCGTTTTCTAAATTATGGCACAGTCTGGCAAGCCGGAATCCAGAGGGCTTTCAGCTGGACTCCGGCTTGCGCCGGAGTGACACTATTTTTGAACTTATTTGCAGGACACTGCACTAGTGCTATGCCGAGTCGGTGATGGAACGGATTTATTACTCCATCCGATGGCGAATCCGATGACAGTGATCTGTAGGGCCCGCTTCTGTGTCGGAGCGGGTGGTATGCCGCCGGTCGTTGGTTCTTACAGCTGCCCGGTACCGGCGGTCTCAAGTATCTCGATATGGCGCTGCAGACATTCAACGATCACCGGGTTGACCACTTGAGGATTCGATACCGGGGTCATATGGTCTCCGGGCACCTCGACCCAGCGGATGGATGGCATGTTGTCGATCAGCACGCGGGAGACGGCCAGAGGCACCCGGCTGCTCGAACGGCCGGTGATCAGACTGATGGGACAGGTCAAGCGGCTGTAATCGGTCATGCGCAGATCGGTGCTGACCGCAGTGTGGTGGTCCAGCAGCATTTTATGCACATAGCGGGAGAGGTTGTTCTGCGCGCTTGAAGGGAGCATGGAAAACGTACCGTCACCGGAAAAGTAGTCGACAAAGGCTTTGGCCGCAGCCTGCGGGGTCTGCTCCGCCGCAAGTGTTGCGATGCGGTCGATCAGACGCCGGCTGTCGCTGAACTGGCTGTGCCGGTCATATTCGATCAACAGGTGCATGGGCATGGGCTCAAACAGGATCAGGCTGGCGATTTCCCCGGGATAACGGCAGGCATGGCAAAGCGCCACGGCACCGCCATACGAGTGCGCCACGATGTGCAGCGGCTTGTCAAAGCCTTTGACGCTTGAAGCGACCCGCCGGATCATTTCCACCTCATCTTCCATTCGATGGCTTTCCGGATTCTGAGGAAAGGGAGTGTCTCCATAGCCGGTCAGGTCGACGGCCAACACGGCATAGTGATCGCTCAGGTCGTCCGCCAACGGTCGCCAGTGGCTTTTGGAGGTCATGCTTCCATGGATCAGCACGACCGGTGTTCCCTTGCCGGAAGTTTCATATCCTGCTTCTGTGGTCATCGCAATTGCCTATCTATTATACGCTCCTTGCCCCTTGTCATCTTTTTTATGCAACTGAGGGGTTTACAGCTCCCGTGCGACCTCTTCCCCCTCGCTGATGGCCATCATCAGGTGACGGGGAGATTTCGCGTCGCCGATGACATGCACGCGGTATCCGGATGCTTTGAACAGATTCAAGGCCTCGCGGACCGGGGCCTGGGCTTCGGCCAGGACCATCGTGTCAAAACCGGTGAGGGTATGGGTCTTGCCATTAGTGGTAAAACGCGCTCCGTCCGACAGGATCTTTTCGATGTGCACCTTCTTAAACAACCGGACCGAGTCGCGTTTCAGCCGCTCCCTCAGATAGAAGCGATCATTGGCCGACATCTCTTCGGCAAAATGCGCTTTGCGGTTCAGGACCACAACCTGCTTGCCCGCTTCCGCCAGAAAATCGGCCAGCACCAGACCTGCCTGGCCTCCTCCCAGGACCATGACCCGCTCACCGGGCCGTGCCTGTTTGTCCAGGACCTCCGTGACCGTGCACAGCATCATTTGGGTTTTGAACAACCCCTTGATGATGGGCATGTCCGGGAGGCTGCCGCTGGCTAGTACGATCTCGTCGGGCGCCAGCGTGTTTAGAACCGTTTCATCGACTTTCGTACCGAAGTGGACCGGCACTTGCAGGCGCTTCAGTTCCCGCAGGTAGAATTGGATGATGTCATCCAGTTCCGCCCGGCCCGGAGGTACCGAGGCCAGACGCAGCAGCCCGCCCGGTCGGGATTGATAATCATATACAACCGGTCGATGCCCCCGCAGAGCGGCCATGCGAGCCGCAGCCAGCCCGCCCGGGCCGGAACCTATGATCAGGACTTTCCTGGGGGTCGAAGAGGGTGCGTCCCGGTCCAGGAGGTACTCCCTTCCGACATCGGGATTAACGACGCATCCGCCCGGCTCCAGCTGAAACACCGCATGGATGCAGCCCAGACAGCAACCGATGCAGGGCCGGATTCGATCCATCTGTCGATCTCTGGCCTTGATCGGCCATTGCGGGTCGGCCAGAAGGGACCTGCCCAGGGCGACCATGTCCGCGGTTCCATCGCTGACGATGCGCTCGGCCATGGCCGGGTCTTTGATTCTGCCGACGGCCACCACCGGCCCATCGGCGACGCTTTTTACAGCGGCGGCCAGGTGCGAAAAGCAGCCGTGTGCAACATACATGGACGGAATGGTCAACTGGCGACTGCCGTAAACACCGGCAGAGACATGCAAGTAATCGGCTCCGGCCGATTCCAGCAGGGGGGCCAGTCGGCATGCATCGTCCAGAGACCACCCGTTTTCGAGATAGTCTTCGCCGTTCATGCGGGCACCGACGGGAAAATCGGCACCGCATTTACGTTTGATATCGCTCAACACCTCCAGAAAAAACCGGATGCGGTTTTCAAAGCTGCCGCCATAGGCATCGGTTCTCACATTGGCATTGGGAGAGAGGAATTGGTTGATCAGGTAGCCGTGTGCCCCATGGATCTCCACAAAATCAAACCCGGCCGCCTTGCAGCGACTTGCGGCATTGCCGAATGCAGCGACCATCTCTTTGATTTCCGAAAGATTCAATGCCCGGGGGGCGCTTTTGACAAGGGCCGGTGCCGCAATGGCCGAAGGAGCAACCTTGTGGTCGTGGTAGGCCTGCCTTCCGCCGTGCATCAACTGAACACCCAACACAACATCGTGGGCTTTAACCGCTTCGACCAGCCCGGCAAGGGCCGGGATGCAGCCGTCATCCCACAAACGGGGCAAATCGGGAAGTTCCAGACCCGTCGGATGCACGCACCCGCCGCCGACCAGCATCGCCCCCACACCGCCTTTGGCTCGAGTGACGAAATAGGCGCTCAACTGGTCCGTGACATAGCCGTTTTGATCGACGCCGAAATTGATGCTCATGGCCGACATGAGCAGACGGTTTTTTAGGCGTAATCGACCGATTTGAATAGGTTTGAAAAGAGTAGGGAAGGCTGGTTTCCGGTTTCCGGTATCTGGTTTCTGGTTCATGGAGCGAATCCTGGTTTGTGGATTTAGAACTCATAGTACATAGAACACCCCCTGTGGTTCAAGGTGCAAAATCAATTTTTAAACGATTCTCAACATTCGTTTTGGAAACAGCCGTCACAACGGCGACCACACCGTCGGAAAGTATCGGGGTCGGTATTGGAATCGGGATAGAGTGGTTTATTTTGAGATGGCTTGTACACAAATCCAACCCTTTCGGGTCTCTACAGTGACAGCTATATCGGAAAACCCGGCGTCCCGGAGATTGTCTTCGAACTCCTGTTCAGAGAAGCACCTCATGCCGCCAACTCTGATCAGCTTCATATTTCGTTTGTCAAACTTCGATCCAAGGTACATACCGGCGATGATCACCAGCCGACCATTCGGTTTCATCACGCGCCGGATCTCGGCAAGGTCTTCAGCAAAATCTGGCCAGAAGTAATAGGATTCCACGGCGATAACACAGTCGAACGTTGCAGCTGCGAACGGCATCGATGAGACCGATCCAAGAAGAACTTCAACGCGGCCGCTGACAAACAGTTTTTGGTTTCTTTTCCATGCGACGGCGACAGCGTCCTCTGAATAGTCAATGCCGACTGCTTTCCCAAGTTTTGCTATGGATGCGAGAGTCCCGAGGGTCCTGCCCCCACCGCATCCGATATCGAGTACGTTCGCGTTTTCAGGAATCACCACCTTCGAAAGACCCCAACGCGTTAAACGATAGTGCCCTAAATTCATACCGCGGGCAAGGAACCGACCAAACCGTCCGCGGGGCCTTCCGCATTGTGAGAGCAGCCTGCCGAGCAAATTCACTTTTCCTCCAAGCTTAGACTAGTCGATATTGAAAAACCCAGTTTTCAGGCGGCTGATTTGACAAACTAAGTCGCCAAAAATGCTCTTTTACAATCAAATAACCGCGCAAAAATTAGGCGTAAAAGATCTGCCAGCCAGCTCAGCAGCTTGGCAAAGTTCA
>JBNKKC010000085.1:0-97116 GCA_050291625.1 Desulfobacteraceae bacterium | reverse complement strand
GGCGGCGTTTGATAACCGTGCCTCAAACGTTGTTTACCGTGTGCTCAACAACGGAATCGAGATCGGCTCGCAGATCTTCGACCAGCGCATGAACGGCGGCCAGTTCAATCTTTTCGACACCAGTTACACGGTCAGCGCCGGTACGCTTGACGTGGTGCTGACCAATGATGCGGACAGTTCGGTCGTCATCGCCGATGCGGTGCAGGCCGAACTGCTGGATTCGGGCGGGAACCAGGCGCCCAATGGCGTCATCGACACACCGAGCGGTGATGTTACGATCACCGCAGGCGATTCAGTGGATTTTTCAGCCACGGGCAGCGATCCGGACAACGATCTGCCGCTGACCTATTTATGGGAGTTCGGCGATCCGGCCATCGCCGATGCGGCGGTGGAAGATCCCGGTCCGATTCAGTTCGACAACCTGGGAAGCTTCACGGTGACCTTGACGGTGTCCGACGATTTGGGGCTGGCCGACCCTACGCCGGCTACCGTGACGGTGGAAGTGATTTCCGCCGGCGACTGACCGGCGATTGCATAAAATACTAATGCTGGCATTTTCCACAACAAATTGCTGTATATCCAGCTTCATTTGCAGTTCCGCTCTTTGGGAATAAAGCCGGGTCTTTTCGATACCGTATAAATCTCAATCGGTATGAAGGTTCAAGTGCTGCAAAAGTGGGGCGGGAGTCCTGCCGCCTGTGTTCAACAGGGAATCCAAATCCGCAATTAATAGATACCAGACCGTTTCTGTATGTGTTAAAATCTTAATGAATCAAAATGGTTATAAAGCATAAAGGCCGCCTCCGTATCCCCCACGACCTGTGTACCAATTGTGTACCAAATCATATAACTACATGACTTTTGATGTACCAGTTGGGACCTGAGTGATACAGAAAGTGACCTAAAAACCACATGATATCGGTAGGCTAAAAATGGTTGGTGGTGCCGAAGGGGAGATTCGAACTCCCACACCCGAACGGGCACTAGACCCTGAACCTAGCGCGTCTACCAGTTCCGCCACTTCGGCACGACCTGCTCAACAGTTTAAAAGGTTGATTTCATGCAGGGATTGGATTAGATATACAAGTTCGCCTTGAGTGTCAAGATCATTTTAACGAGAACCGGGCTTTATCAATGCGAATCATCAAACAATTGGACGACATCAAAACACCAATCCCAAAGGCGATTGTCACCATAGGAAATTTCGACGGCGTGCATATCGGGCATCAGGCATTGCTGCATACCGTTATCGAAAAAGCGCATGCTGTCGGGGGAACGGCTGTGGCCATCACTTTCGACCCCCACCCCATCCGGGTCCTGTCGCCGGACGGGCACCCGCCGCTGATCACCCTAATGGAACAGAAAACCGAGTTGATTGCCAAGAGCGGCATCGAAACGCTGATCTGCATTCCATTCGACCGCGAATTTGCCGCCATATCCGCGAGAGCCTTCGTTGCCGACCTGCTGGTCGGGCGCATCGGGATGAAAGCGCTTGCCATCGGCCGTGATTATACCTTCGGCCAAAAGCGCGAGGGCAATCTGAAATTACTACAGAAATGGGCTCCGGAACTGGGATATGAAGTCATGGTGGTGGACTGGATTCGCCCCTCGGACAACCGCTTTGCGCGCATCAGCAGCACTCGTGTACGGGAACTGGTCATGGCGGGAGACATGGACGGGGCCAAAAGGCTGCTGGGCCGCTATTACCAGATCCGCGGAATCGTGGCGACCGGCAGGGATCGTGGCGGCAAACTGCTGGGATTTCCAACCGCCAATATCAATTTACTGGATGAACTGAGTCCCCAAACCGGCGTCTATGCCGTTACGGTGGAGTACGGCGGCGAAATCCTGGAAGGCGTCGCCAATATCGGCTACAGCCCGACCTTCGACGATCATCTGTTTACAGTGGAAGTCCATATCCTGGATTTCGATCAAAATATCTACGGTGAAACCATACGGGTCAACTTCATTCAACGGCTGCGCGGTGAGATCAAATTCGAGAACATCGATGCCTTGGCAACCCAGATCCGCAAGGATATCGAACATGCCCGCGACATTCTGCTCGGACAGCGATGAAACATGAACAAAAAGCTTCTTATGTCACTCATACTGGGCGCCCTGTTGTCCGGCGCGGCCCTCTATTTAGCATTCCGTAACGTTCCAGTCGTCGAACTGCTGGACTATCTGAAATCGATCAATTACTGGTGGATCGGCCCCACGGTTATCCTGGTGTTGGCAAGCTTTGCCCTGCGGGTGGTGCGCTGGCAGATCATTCTCAGGCAGGCCGGTGCGGTCACCTACTGGCGGGCGTTTCATCCATTGATGATCGGTTTTATGATGAATTGCGTTCTGCCCGGACGTATCGGCGAACTTGCCAGGCCGATCATCCTGAAGAAGAATGAAAACATTCCTGTCGCAACCGGCCTGGGCACTGTGGCCGCAGAGCGTGTATTCGATTTTATCACGTTAATCGGCCTGCTAGTGTTGATATCCGGCACCATTGCCGGAAGACCCGATTTATCGGTGGAGTGCTTCGGCGTCCGCCTCACCAGCCAACGACTGACGGCAGCGGCCTGGATGATGGTCAGTTCAAGCATTGCACTGCTGCTCTTTTTAACCCTGGTTGCCGTCCCCGGATCGCGCCGCTTGATCAAGGGGATCATCTTGTCCTTGACCAGACCCATATCGTCGGGGAATCATTCAACGGGAAGGATCGTACGACGCCTGACAGACTTTTTTCTGAACCTCATCGACAATTTTGCCGTCGGCCTCATGATGGTCCAAAACCCGGGGCGTCTGTTGAGCTGTGTCGGGCTGACCATCCTGATCTGGGGATTGTCCGCGTTGATTTATCCCGTTTTTGCCCTTGGGTGTCCGGGCATTTCGCTGGATATGACCGGCTGGATCACCGTGATGGTGGTCATATGCTTTTTCATTGCATTGCCGTCGGTTCCGGGCTTTTGGGGTTTATGGGAGGCTGCGGGCGTCTTTGCCATGGCGCTGTTCGGTGTCGCGGAGAAAGATGCCCTGGGTTTTACGCTGGCCAACCACGCTGCGCAGGTTTTCCCGGTGATCGTCGTGGGTTTGACCTCTGCTTGGCTGACCAGCGTCAATATCCTTCGCCTCTCATCCAATGATGGTTCACAGAGCAACGTCCAGTCCGATAAAAGGGAGCGCAAGCAATGACAGTACTCGATATCGTCACTTATCCGGATCAGTTTCTGAGACAAAAAACCAAACCGGTGAACAACATCGACGGACACCTGCAGCAATTGATCGACAACATGGGCACCACCATGTACAACGCTCCGGGTCTCGGCCTGGCCGCCATCCAGGTGGGCATAGACAAGCAGATGCTGGTGTATGACGTGGCTCCTAACGACGACTCCCGCCGGCTCAACGTGCTGATCAATCCTAAAATCGTCTCGGCCGAGGGTCAGGTCTTATCGGAAAACGAGGGCTGCCTGAGCGTCCCCGACTACCGGGCCAATGTCAAGCGTGCCTCCCGGATTCTGGTGGAAGGCGTCGACCGGGACGGGAATCCTCTGCGCATCGAAGCCGAAGGGTTGCTGGCAATCGTCCTGCAGCATGAAATCGATCATCTGAACGGCACCTTGTTCATCGATCACATCAGTGCGCTGAAACGTCAAATATACGAACGCCGCATCAAAAAGATGCTCAAGCGGCAATAGGTGATCTAATTATGCCCTCCGATCCCACGGTCGTCTTTATGGGGACACCCGATTTTGCGGTTCCGACCCTGAAGGCATTGCATCGATCGTCGTTCGACCTGTGTATGGTCGTTACCCAGCCGGACCGGCCCAAAGGGCGTGGACGCAAGCTGACGCCGCCTTCGGTCAAGCAAGCGGCCCAGACGATGGACTGCCCGATCATTCAACCACCGGATATCAGGGAATCCGAATTCCATGACCGGCTTAGGTCCCTTGCCCCCGATTTCCTGGTGGTTGCCGCTTTTGGTCAGATCCTGCCGCGGAGCGTGCTTGAGATACCCCGTTATGGTCCCGTCAATGTGCACGCCTCGATTCTGCCTAAATACCGCGGGCCGGCCCCCATCCAATGGGCCCTCATCCGAGGGGAGACAATCACCGGCGTCACTACTATCTTAATGGACCACGGCGTCGATACGGGAGATATGCTGCTCACTGCCGAAACTCCCATCCGGGCCGATGATACCGCCGCTACACTTCATGATCGACTGGCCGATATCGGGGCGGAGGTACTCGTCAAAACATTGATCGGACTCGTCGATGGATCGATCCGTCCCAGAGCTCAAAACCATGCTCAAGCCACCTACGCACCCATGCTGACAAAAAAAACCGGGCGAATTGACTGGACCAGACCGGCGCGCGAGATCGAGGCCCTGATTCGCGCCATGACTCCCTGGCCCGGTGCCTATTGTCGATATGAAAACCATCGGTTGAAAATCCACAAGGCCAAGGCGATTCAAACGACAGCCCTCGAGGTTCCGGGAACCGTCGTTGCCGGTTATCCGGACGAACTTCGCATCGCCGCCGCAGAAGGCATCCTTCTGATCCAGGAGATCCAAAGCGCATCCGGCAAGCGCATGCCCATAAAAAACTTCCTGCACGGCACCCCCATTTCTCCAGGGAAGAAATTTGAATAACTATGACGCCCACCGCCCGCCAATTCGCCGCGCAAATCCTGCATGAACTGCAGTGCGGCCGCCAGACACTCGATACGCTGCTCGAGCGTGCGGGTCCGCTGCTCCACCAGATGCGGCGCAGTGACCGCGCATTGGCACATGCACTGATTTACGGTGTATTGCGCTGGCAGGCACAGCTCGACTGGACCATCGGTCATCTGCTCCAGCGCCCCGGAAAGAAGCTGGATCCATGGGTCCGCGTCGTCCTGCGCCTGGGGCTGTTTCAGATCGACCACCTGGATCGCATTCCCGGTTCGGCAGTGGTCCACACAGCCGTGGAGCTTGTAAAACACAATAATCGCAGGTGGGCGGCGGGATTTGTCAATGGCGTCCTGAGAAACGCTCTGAGGCGGACCGGACCGCTGCCAATGCCGAGTATCGACAAAGACCCTGTGGCGGGGTTGGCCGTTCGCTATGCCTTTCCCCCCTGGCTGATGTCGCGTTGGATCGACCGCTGGGGAGTGGAGTCCACAGCGGCTCTGTGCGATGCGGTCAACCAAATTCCGGCCATCACCCTGCGATCCAACACCCTGAAAACCCATCGCTCGGATCTGATCGATGCCCTGCAATGCGAGGTGTCATCCGTATCTCCGACCCATCACAGCCCGGAGGGGCTTCGCCTGGTTTCACCGGATCGCTCCATCGATCAGTGGCCGTCGTACCGACAGGGATGGTTTCAGGTGCAGGACGAGGCCGCCCAGATCATCTCACACTATCTGGAGCCGCTTCCGGGGATGCGCATCTGGGATGTGTGCGCCGGACTGGGGACCAAAACGGCTCACATAGCGCAGCTGATGAACAATCAAGGCCAACTGCTGGCCAGCGATATCGAATTGGAAAAGCTCAAAAAACTGACAAGGGAAATGGAGCGGCTGGGGATATTCTGCGTCACGACACGCCGTGTTGATGCTCAGTCATCGGAGCTAATCGACGACTTGCCTCTTTTCGACCGCATCCTGATCGATGCACCCTGCAGCGGTCTGGGTGTCCTTCAAAAAAATCCCGACGGCAAATGGCGAACCACCGCAACCGATATCGACGCCTGTGCGCACCGACAGAAAGCGATGTTGATCAATGCAGCCAAATATCTTCATCCGGAGGGGATCTTGGTCTATGCGGTATGCAGTGTGGAACCCGAAGAAAATGAACAGGTGGTAAGGAGTTTTTTGCAAAAACATCCAGAGTTTGTTATACATTTTCCTGAAATGGCTTCTGTGGCCGACGCACAACAATTGACGACACCGGAAGGATTTCTCCAAACTTTACCCCATCAACATCAAATGGACGGCTTTTTCGCAGCCGCTTTCAAGCGGCGGACCTAGCCCACAAGTGGATGGTCACACATGCCGGTATATGATTACACAGCCCTGGATGCCAAAGGAAAAACCATTTCGGGTATTATTGAGGCGGATGGAGCTGTTGCCGCCCGCCAGAAAATTCGTTCCGCCGGTCAATTCCCGGTAAACATCAAAGAGGTCAAGGATGGCGCAAGCGATAAACAGGAGCGCCGCAAGTTTTCGCTTTCACAATATATTAAACGCGTTCGACCAGCGGAAGTTGCCACCATGACGCGCCAGCTCGCAACCCTCATCGGCGCAGGTTTTCCTCTTGTATCTGCGATGGACACGCTTATGGCCCAGTTCCCCAGCCCGGGCCTGAAAAAGACCGTTGCAAAAATCAAGAACGCCATTGTCGAGGGCAGTAGTTTTGCCAATGCTTTAAGCTCTTTTCCAAGTGTATTTTCACCGATTTATGTTAACATGGTGCGTGCCGGGGAGACATCCGGTACTCTGGAAATCGTTCTCGACCGCCTGGCCGATATTACGGAAAAGCAGGAAGCGCTAAAGAACCGAGTTGTTACTGCCATGATCTATCCGCTGCTGATCATGCTGATCGGGCTGCTGATCATGAGTTTTCTGTTCATCTATGTCATCCCCAACATCACATCGATATTTACCGATATGCAGCAGGAATTGCCCTTGCCGACACAGATTCTAATCGGCATCAGCACCGCCTTTAAATCGTACTGGTGGGTTATGGTTGTCGTTCTGATCGCAGCCCTGCTCGGTTTTCAGCAGATGCGAAAAAGCGACAAGGGTCGGAGATGGTCGGACAGAACCATCCTGAAACTCCCGATGGCCGGATCATTGGCGTCCAAACTTGCAGCGGCCGGTTTTGCCCGAACGCTGGGATCGTTGCTGGACAACGGCGTCTCGATGCTCCCATCGCTGGAGATCGTCAAAAACATCGTGGGAAATGTTCACATCGCCGAAGCGATCGATGCCGCGGCGGTGGAGGTCGGTAAAGGACAGGCGCTGGGCAAAACACTGGAAGCGGCAAATGTGTTTCCCCCCATCGCCATTCAAATGATTCAAGTGGGCGAACAAAGCGGTGATCTGGAAGAGATGCTCAGTAAAGTGGCCGATGTGTTTGAAAAAGAGGTCGAAACCACCGTGATGCGGATGACCGCTCTTTTAGAACCGATCATGGTACTCATCATGGCCGGGATGGTTCTGTTCATCGTTTTGTCGATCTTCCTGCCGATTCTGGAGATGCGGACACTGGTTCGATAGTCCGTGATCAAATGGTAATCTGATGCAGCTTGAAAGTTTGGTGGATAAACCGTATAAATCTGACAATAGAGGTTATTTAGTGACTTCTTTGTACAACCGACAGGACTAGCCTATTTCACGGAGGATATACTCAATGACCTTGTTCAATCATGAATTGTCGAAAAAGGGGTTTACGCTTATCGAATTGCTTGTCGTTATCCTGATTCTTGGACTGCTGGCTGGAATTGTCGGCCCCAGGCTTTTCGGCCATACCGATGAGGCCAAACAGACCAAGGCCCGGGTTCAAATCGAGAATTTCAGCTCGGCCATCAAGATGTACAAACTCGATAGCGGTGTTTTTCCGACAACGGAACAGGGATTGGAAGCATTGGTGGTGATGCCGCAGAGCGGAACGGTTCCAAAAAAATGGAAGAAAGGCGGGTACCTGGCGAAAAAGCAAATTCCCAAAGATCCTTGGGGAAATGACTATATTTACATAAGCCCTGGCAATCATGACGATTTTGATATTACATCCCTTGGCGCAGACGGTGTTCAGGGCGGTGAGGATGTCAATAAGGACATCAATAGTTGGGAAATAGAATAACAAGTATACACCGTTGCACTGCAGGGTCCGGATTCACACTGATCGAGTTGATGGTGGTCATGCTGTTGATCAGCATTATTCTGGCCGTAGCCATACCGCGTTTTGAGGGTGGCTTTCTGCAGGACCCGGTTAAGACATTTTCCAGAAAGATGATCAGTACGGTTCGTTCGCTGAGATCTGCCGCGGTACAAACCCAGATTCAGCACACCTTGATCGTCGATTTGAATGCACAGCAACTCAATATGGTCCGCCAAGCTTTGGAAACTGAAACCGGGTCGGATGCTTCAGGCAACGCCTCCAAAAAGAGTTTCAAGCCACCCGATTCCCTGACACTTGTGGATGTTCAATTCCCTGGCAGCGACCCGATTACCACGGGGATCGCAGAGATTCATTTCTATCCGGCGGGATATTCCGATTACGCCTTCATCCGCCTGCAGAGCAGCAGCGAAGACCGCTATACCTATGTTGTGCAACCATTGCTGCCGAAAGTGAAGCTATTCGAAGAATGGATCGAATTTTAGAACGAACGGATCAGCATCTCATCCGTGTGACGGGCCCCAGGGGCTTTACACTGCTGGAAGTCATGGTGGCCCTGGCCGTATTGGCCACCACGCTGACCGTCATCTATCAGCTGCACGGCCAGACGATGATGATCTCAGCCAGCGCCCGCTTTTACAATCTGGCGCCGATGTTGGCGCAAGCCAAACTGTCTGAGCTGGAGCAAGGCACCTATGCCCAATTGGCGGAATCATCAGGAGATTTCGGCGAGGATTATCCCGGATACCAGTGGTCGGTTCAGATCGAGGACGTCGCTTCCGATCTGATCGAGGCTAAAAAGAATCATTTTACCCATATCGAAATCGTGGTTTCAAACGATGACGGAAGCTCCTACAATTTGCGGACCTATCGGTTCTATGTGGACTGAAACAGCGGCTATGCTCCACAGCAGTTCCGATCGGCAGCACCTGCACTACGGATTTACGCTGATGGAAATCATGATCGCCATGTTCATTCTGGCGGTGGTGATATCGCTGGTTTTCAGCTCGATAGACAGCGTGCTCGGTTCCGCCGATCATGTCAACGCACAAAGCGACCTGCTGGAGATGGGGCAAAGCGGCATGAATCGGATCACCGCTGATTTGAACGCGCTTCATATCATGGACTATCCTCGCTACCAGCCTCCCGGAATAGCTGAAGATGAGCGGGAGGCACTATACCGGATCGAAGGCGAAGCCGTCTCCATGGGGGGCCATCAATTTGCAAAGCTGCGATTCACCTCGCTGGCCCATTTGCCGCTCAACCACGATGCCAGAGAAGGCATTGCAGAGATCATTTACTACGTACTCGGATCAGAAGGCGATGGATATACGCTGCGCCGCAAAGACACTCTCTACCCCTATCCCGACTTCGAGGAGGATGAAAACGATCCGGTTGTCTGTGAAAAGCTCCAAACATTTGAAGTACTCTATTTCGATCACGAGGGTCGAGAGACAGAGGACTGGGACTCTCAGTCGAGAAATGTCGAATACGCCACACCCGTTGCCGTAGCAATCAAACTGGCGGTGGGGGATAACGATGCCCCCATGGTGCTGAACACGCGTATCGCCCTGCCGGTATACCGCTATAAGGAATTAAGGCGTTGACCCGCTCTTTGCGGGCTGTCAATCCGCACCCCTTGGGGCAGTGGATTATCCCGCAGGGATGATTGATACGATGATGAAAACGTCTGAAATCAAAACCACACCCGCTCGATCCAAACCCGTACGCTCCACCTCGGGTATGGCGGTTATCATGGTCATGACGGTGGTGTTGCTGCTGGTGACGGTGGCCCTGGAACTCCATTTGAATGAGCGCGACAACTTGCTGAACGCCGCTGCCATGCGCGATCGCGCAATGCTGAGTGAAATGGTCAAGTCCGGTGTCCATCTGGCGCAGGCGGTGCTGGTTAAAGACCGGATCGATTCAGAGTCCGATTCGCTGCAGGAGGATTGGGCCGACGAGGAGACTATGGCCACGCTGACCGAGCTCATCCCTTTTGAGCAGGGGCAGCTGCGGGTGCAAATCATCGATGAACTTGGCAAAATTCAAATCAACGCCCTGGTCCGGTTCCCGGAAGGGCGTGAATTTAACCAGGATCAATACCAATTATGGGAAAACTTCAGCAGTAAATTATTTTCGGCGTATGAGCTGCTGGAGGATTCCGCAGATCTGCTGGAAGATACCGATCCGCTGACCATCATCAATTCCATCAAAGATTGGATCGATTCAGGTGACGACGAGGCCATTACCGGATTAAGCGGCGCCGAATCCGACTATTATGAAGATCTCGACCCACCTTATGCATGTAAAAACGGACCCTTTGATCATTTGTCGGAAATTCGGCTGGTCAAGGGAATCATACCGGCGCTGTTTGACGGTTTTGGCGGCATCCCCGGCATCAGCGCCTATCTGACGCCTTACGGAGCCGAGGAAAGCGAAGACGAAAAATTCAGCTTTCCCGGCAAAATCAATATCAACACGGCCGAACTGCCTGTCCTGGCCGCCATGCTGCCGTCGGACAGCTCTGATTTTGCAGAGCTGCTGGTGGAATACCGTGAAGCCGTGGACGGCACCCAGTATATTAACGATTTGACGAGAGTGGACTGGTATAAAGGCGTACCGGGTTTCGCCAGCATCACCATCGATCCGAACCTTTTGACCGTATCCAGTGACACCTTCAGGATCATTGCGACAGCGAAACTGAACGATATCCAGACCAGTGCCACGGCTATCGTTCGTCGTATGAGGGAAAAAGATAGCGATCCATGGCGATGTAAGGTCTTGAATTGGAAGTACGATTAGCATATAACGGGTTCGGTCGCCAAGCCGCCGGGGTTTTCGGCTTGCTCTCCGGCACACAAATTGTATACCTGAAAGCATGACGGTGGTTCGATTCGATTGATCACAGCAAGACGATAGCAGCGGGCATCATAATCTAGGAAAAGGCGGACAACGACAAGGAATGAGCCGACAAATCCTCGCAATCGACATACGCCGCGAGACGATCGCGGCAGTTCTATTAAACGCCGGTTTAAAAATAAATACGGTTTCTGCCTGCGTGAACTTGCCTCTCGACAAAACGGCCGGTGAGGCGGAGCATTTGACCGCATCTCTGGAGAACCTGCTGGCTGAGGTCAACGCCAACTCGGCCAATGTCGTGGTCTCGCTGCCCTCCGATGAGGTGATCAACCGGATCCTGGTCGTCCCCTTTAAAGAGGAAAGCAAAATCCGTCAGGTCCTGGCGTTTGAACTGGAACCGATCGTTCCCGTTCCTGTGGATGAGCTGGTTGTCGGGTTTCAAAAACAGATGGTCGATGAACAGGCCGAGGTGCTGACGACGGCCATGGATCGCGGGCGGTATGATGCCTATCGCCAATCGCTCTCCGATGCCGGTCTCAAGCCCCAGCTGATCGTTCCCGGCAGTTTTCCACTGATCAGCCTGCTGATTGCATCCGATGCTCAATTGCCCGAGCAGGCCCTTGTGCTGGATCTTGATCACGGAAAAACCACTTTGTTTGCAATTGTTTCCGGCCGCATCGCGCTGGTTCGGTCATTAGCCGGCAAGGGGTATTCCGAAGCCGATGCCGAATCCCTGGCGCTGCAGATCCGCCAGACCCTGACGGCATTTGAAGACGTCAAATCCATTGATTTCAATCCGGACCGAGTGTATCTCTGCGGCCCGGACCTGCATGATCCGGCCATAGCGGATCGTATCGCCGCCGCCCTGGATCTGCCGACGCGCGCCTTGGATTTGCGCCAGGATCTGGGAAAAACAGAGTTCAGCGAGTTGGACACCTATGAACCCTGGAACATGGACAATGCGCTGGCGCTGGCCATGCTGGAGGCAGAAGGTCTGGACTGCCCCAATTTTCACAGGACCAGCTCACCACTGCGAAATTACTGGGCAGCCTACCGCCCGTTTATCAAAGCGCCGGCAATTTTGCTGGCCGTCGCGCTGATCCTGGGGCTGGGAAGCGTCCTTTACGACAATCACCAGCTGCGAAAGCGCCTGGATATCATCAACGGCCGTATGGAGCAGATCTTCAAATCGGCATTTCCGGACGAGCGTCTCG
Organism: Desulfobacteraceae bacterium; assembly: GCA_050291625.1. Taxonomy (GTDB): domain Bacteria; phylum Desulfobacterota; class Desulfobacteria; order Desulfobacterales; family Desulfosarcinaceae; genus JARRKU01. The sequence continues at coordinate 85,164 of JBNKKC010000085.1, read as the reverse complement.
CCAAAGGCGCCGTCCTCGAACAAATGAAAAGCAAGCTCAAAGAGGCGCACAAAAGCACATCGGCACCCGTTTTGGGGGCCTCGAGAATGAGCAGTATCGACACCCTGCTGCAAATCAGTCAACTGCTGCCGGAATCGGTCGATGTGGTCTTCCAGCGCTTTGTTGTGGGTGATGATGCGGTCACCATCTCGGGTGAGACGTCAGGGTTTAATATCGTTGATGACGTCAAGGGCCGTCTGGAGCAGAGCGACTATTTTCACGAAGTCACGATCGCTGCGGCCAATATGGACAAAGCCGGTAAAAAGGTCCGGTTCAAGCTGAAAATAGAATATGAAGAAAATTAATCTCTCATATTTAAAATCGTTTTCATTGAGCTCCTTCTCGTTGAAATCGATCCCACTGCCTATCAACCTGCAGCATCGAGAAAAAGTTATCGTCACGGCTGCCGGTATCGTGGCGGGGGTTTTGATCATGCTCCAGCTGGGCATTTTCCCGATTATCGACCGCAGGGACCGCCTGCACCAGCAGATCCGCCAGCAGACAGCCGCCTTGGCGGAAATGCACGACCTGAAACGGGAGTACGATACCCTCACCCGATTCACCCGTGACATGGAGCGACAGCTCAAGCAACGGCCCAGAAACTTTACCCTGTTTTCGTTCACAGACAGTCTGGCCGGTCGAAGCGGCATCAAGCAAAATATCGTCTATATGAAACCATCGACATCGAATCTGAAAAACAGCCCTTATGCCCTGTCGATGGTGGAGATCAAGCTGAACGCCCTGACCATGTTGCAGCTGACCACTTTTTTACATGGCATCGAGGACCCATCCAAAATCGTGTGGGTCAAACGGCTGTCGATAACCAAGGACGATAAGAAAGAAGGACTGATCAACTCGGTCATCCAAGTGGAGACATTGCAGCAGTAGCCTATGAAGCACACCGGTAAAATATTTCTTTATTCGGGGTTTGCCCTGGCGGCGGTGATCTTTTTCCTCTATCTGCTGTTCCCTTCCGATCTGTTCCGCGATGTGCTGGAAGAGCGGGTCACCCAGATTTCACCCGACCTGATAGTCGCGACGCAATCGATCAAGCCGACGATACCGCCCGGCGTCAAGCTTCAGCCGCTGGTCATCAGCTATACCGACTTTCCGGTGCTGCGCAGTGACTATCTGAAGGTAACGCCGAATCTGTTTTCACTATTAACGGATCCCAAGGTATTTCATTTCAAAGGACCGTTGGGCAGCGGCGATTTCCGGGGCCGCGGCGAGATCAATCGAAAAAGCAAGCGCCCCCAGGACAAGATCACGCTGAACCTGAACAACATACCTGTCGACGTCTTCGAAGTCTTTCAACGTTGGCCTCAATACCGGCCATCGGGAGAACTCAGCGGACGGGTCGACTATGACAGCCTGAAAGGCGCCGGCGGGACGGTGGAGGCCGATGTACGGATCACCCCGTTCAGGGTCACACTCGATCCACCGCTGATGGGACTTGAAACGCTCGATTTTTCCGAGCTCAAGGCATTGGTGATCATGACGCCCCGCATGCTGCAGATACGACGCTGCGAGGCCAGCGGCAGCCTGCTTGAGGGTAAGTTGACCGGGTCCATTGTCTTCAGCAAGCCTCTTGGCAACAGCCGGATGACCATGTCGCTCACCGTTAAACCCCAACCCGGTTTTGCATCGCAGCATAAAAATGACATGATCGGAGGCTTCTTCTCTTCCGAAAAGGCTCAGAAAAGGGGCATCCTGCTTCGCTTTCACGGAACCCTTGACAATCCCGGCTACCGGATCAGGTGAACGAATGACGATACAGCGTACCATACTGATCATTAATTTGGCGATCATCGCCTTGGGCGCCTATTTTGGCGTTGGCCTGTTTTATAAAATCACGGCTCACCAGCTCCGAGCCGAAAAGATGCCGGCCGAAACGCCGGATGCCGTCGCCGCCGCCAACAGGCGCAGCCAGCGTCCTTTCGGCGACTATCGACCCATTCTGACCCGGGACCTGTTCGAGACCTCCAAGACACCGTTGCCTGCAGTCGCAAAAACAGAGGTCAACCTGGATGACATGGAGGAGACCCAGCTCAACTTGAAGCTGTGGGGAACCGTCACAGGGAGTGAAGAACAGGCATACGCCGTCATCGAAGATACACAAAAGCGGGAGCAGAATCTCTATCGGGTTGGCGACAGCATCCAGAACGCCATCGTCAAGATGATCCGGCGGGCGAAGGTCGTGCTCCAAGTCGACGGCCGGGATGAAGTTCTGGCAATGGAAGAGATCCAACAGGGCGGCAGCCGCAAAACGTTCAGCTCAAGGTCCAGCCCCTCCCGGCCGTCTACCAGCGGTATCCGCACCCAACGCGTCTCGATGAAACGAAGCATGATCACCGACGCCATCAACGATGTCAGCAAATTGATGACTCAGGTCAAGATTCAACCGCATATGCAGGATGGCCAGCCCAACGGTTTGGCCATATCCAACATCATGCCCAATTCCATCTTCCGACGGATGGGCCTGCGCAATGGCGACATTCTGAAAAAGGTGGAAGGACAGGATATCCGGACCGTCGATGACGCCTTGCGCCTGTACGACAGCATGAAGACCGCCGACAACGTCAGCGTGGAGATCGAACGACGGGGCTCGACGCGGACGATAGACTATACCATTCGATAATCATTGGTTTTTTCATTGACGATAATTGAAAATTGAATTAAAAAAAGGTGTTAGACCAAAATCACCGGTCGTCGCCAAAAACGGATAGAGAAAAAAATCCATGACGCGCATAAAACGCATACTGCTGATCGCTATTGTTGCCTCGGCCTTAACTGCCATTGTGGGGCCGGTACCGGGAGTCGCACAGCCGAAACAGACCGAACCGGGTGCTCAGAAAACGCCGCAGACACGCAACTTGCCCCTGAACAGCAATCAATTGGTATCCATCGATTTCAACAATGTGGACATCGGTGTTTTTATCAAATTCATCAGTGACCTGACCAAGAAGAATTTTATCATCAACGATCGGGTCAGAGGCAAGGTCACGATCATTTCGCCCGGAAAAATTACGGTCAAGGAAGCCTACAAGGTCTTCGAGTCGGTTCTCGAAGTCCACGGCTACGCGGCCGTACCGTCCGGCGAAATCATTAAAATCGTTCCCTCACCCGATGCGCGCAGCAAAAACATCAAGACCCGACTGAAGGAAGAGTCCGGCGTGCCGGGTGACGAAGTGGTCACCCAGATTATTCCGCTGCGCTATGCCGACCCCAATGAAATCAAACGGCTCTTTACCCAATTGGTATCCAAAAGCAGCGTCATCCTTGCCTACAGCCCCACAAACACTCTGATCATCACCGATGTGCATTCCAACATCAAGCGCCTGCTGCGCATCCTCAAATCGATCGATATCACCGGCGTCGGCCAGCAAATAGCGGTCATCCCGGTGGAGCACGCCGATGCCACAAAACTGGTGACTCTGCTGGGGTCGATATTCAAATCCGGCAAAGCCGTTAAGGGAGCGGCCCAAAAAGATATCACCTTTGTGGCAGACGAGCGCACCAATGTCATCGTTGTGCTGGCCAGCGAGGGAGATACGGAGAATATCCGGCGCCTGGTCAAAACGCTGGACAAGGAAACACCCAAAGGCCAGGCGAGGATTCATGTCTACTATCTCGAACACGCATCGGCGGAAGATCTGGCAAAAGTGCTGCAAGACATCCCTCAGACCAAAGGAACGGATAAGGAGCCTGGAAAAAAGACAGCTCCCGTGGTCTCGGACAAAGTCCGTATTTCAGCGGACAAGGCCACCAACAGCCTGATCATCATGGCTGACAGTGCCGACTACAGCACCCTTGAGCAGATAATCAAGAAGATCGATATTCCCCGCGCCATGGTTTATATCGAAGCCTTGATCATGGAAGTAAACGTAGACAAGGACTTCCGAATCGGGTCGGACTACCTGCTGGGCGGCGATTCCGTTTATCATGATAGGGATTTCATCTACGGCGGCGGCTTCAGCGCCGGCGGTTTCGGCGGCGACGCGGGCACCTCGGGAGGGACGGTCAACGCTGCAGGCGTACCGATACCGCCGGGCCTGTCACTGGGAATCTTCGGTGAAGCCATTGAAATATCGGGCATCACCTTCCCCACGATCTCGGCCATCTTCCAGGCTTATAAAAAGGACAGCGATGTCCGCATCCTGTCAACCCCTCAGATTCTGACGACCGACAACCAGGAAGCTAAAATCTACGTCGGTCAGAACGTTCCGTTTCAGACCAAATCGACCACCACTGAAAACGATACGTTCAATTCGTTTGAATACCGGGACGTCGGCCGGACGCTGAAAATCACTCCTTCGATCAGCATCGACCGCATGGTGCGGCTGCAAATTTCACTGGAGTCCACCGATTTGCAGTCCACCACCGATTTTCGACCCACGACGCTGAAACGCACCGTCGATACCACCGCCATCGTTAAAGACCGCAACACGGTCGTACTGGGCGGTTTGATCGACAATACCTCCTCCAGCACCGTCTACAAGATCCCCTGCCTCGGCGATATTCCGGGTATCGGCTACCTGTTCAGCAACCGTGGCGAAACCCGCACGAAAACGAACCTGTACGTTTTTCTGACGCCAAAGGTCATCCAAAGTTCAGAAGAAGCGCGAAAGATATATAAAAGCAAACGTGATGATATCGAAAAAGTGCAGGAAGAAAACATCAAACTCTACCACAGAGGCGAACCGGCTGTCGAGCTCCCCGAAAACGGTGACAGCCAAATCGAATCGTTCGACTACCGTGAAGAATCATCGGCGGATGGTGCGACCGTCGTGACGGACACAAGGCCGGTGCCAGCCGAATCACAAGCTGAAACCGTTGGGGCTCCGCCGGCTGAACCCGCGGTAACCTCTGCTCCGCCCTCCCCTGAATCCGACTCCGAGCCAGTCCAGGCGCCGGCGGAGACGGCGCCGGAAACATCGAAAGGCGTACCACCCCAGGGGACCGCCGCCCTGCCGCCGACCGAGACCGGCCCCGCGCTGCAAAACACCGCAGAGAGCCGTACGGTTCAGGCCGACCCGCAGCAACAGACAACCGCTCCGGACGCCGCACCCACAGGCAAGGGATACACCATTCAGGTAGCCAGCGTCCAAAGCGCCGAAAGAGCCGATCAAATTCTCAAACAACTGACGAGCCAGGGATACGCCGCATACACGGTCCAATCCCAGGTCAACGGAACAACCTGGTACCGGCTGCGCATTGGCTATTACGATCAGCGCGAGAAAGCGCAGGATCTTATGACACGCCTGCAGGCCGACAACTATGATCCTTTTCTGATCAAATTTTGATGGTTTCCATGGACTTGGCCCACATTCTCAAGCATCGGTTTGAACTCGCCGACGACGCCCTGTCAGATGCCCGGCATCTGCAGCAGGAAAAAGGGGGGCGTTTAGGCGCCATTTTGCTGGAACGCAAGGCCATCTCCGAAACTCAGTTGCTCGAGGCATTGGGCATTCAGTACGAACTGCCGTTCTGGCCCGAATTGCCCATGGAGAATGTCGGCACCGAATTTACCCAGAAAATTTCAATCCAGTTTTTAAAGCGTCACTATATGGTGCCCCTGGCTGTCCCGAATCCATCCGGACAGCCGTCCCAGAGCGACCAGGATAAAGATCCGCAAACCGAGATGGTGTACATCATCGCTGTAAACGATCCCAGCAACTTCAACGCCGTCGATGATCTGGCGCGTATTCTCTCCTTGACTCAGTACAAGCTGGTGCTCTCGACCAAGCAGGCCATTTTAGCGGCGATCAACTTATCCTTTGACCTGAACAAGAATTCCGCGGAGCAGCTTGTTCAGGACATGGAAGATGAAAACGCCATCATCAGCGAAATCGAGGATACGGCCGATCTGTTGGAAGATACCAGCGATGCTCCCATCATCAAACTGGTCAACCATATCCTGTCCCAATCCATCAAAGCACGCGCCAGTGATATTCATATTGAACCCTACCAGGACAGTTTCAAAGTCCGATACCGGGTTGACGGCATTCTGTACGATCTGCTGAGTCCGCCAAAATGGATCCAGCCGGCCCTGACGTCGCGCATCAAGGTAATGGCAAAGATGAATATCGCCGAAAAACGGCTGCCCCAGGATGGACGACTCGAAGTCAAGATCGGCCAGCAGCAGATCGATGTCCGTGTATCCACGCTGCCGACATCATTCGGTGAGCGGGTGGTCATGCGTTTGCTCAACAAGACCAGCTCCATCTTCTCGATGAATGAAATCGGATTGTCCGGCAATCAGATGAAAATATTGAAAGATCTGGTGCGTACGCCCAACGGCATCATCCTGGTCACCGGTCCGACCGGCTCCGGAAAAACCACCACGCTCTATTCCATACTATCGTCGATCAATACACCGGACATCAACATTATCACCATCGAAGATCCGGTGGAATACCAGCTGAAGGGCATCAGTCAGATCCAGGTCAATCCTAAAATCGACCTGACGTTCGCACACGGCCTTCGATCCATCGTGCGTCAGGACCCCGACGTCATTCTGGTGGGTGAAATCCGTGATCTGGAAACTGCCGAAATCGCGGTGCAATCGGCATTGACCGGACACCTGGTTTTTTCGACACTGCATACCAACGATTCTGCCAGTGCCATTACGCGCCTGGTGGATCTGGGGGTCGAACCTTTCCTGATATCGTCCTCTGTCGTGGCCGTCGTCGCCCAGCGTCTGGTTCGAGTGCTTTGCCAAAACTGCCGGGAACCCTATAAGCCCGATATCGGACTGCAACGACTGGGCCTGAGACCGGATCGCCTCAAAAATTATACCTTCTATCGCGCCAAAGGATGCGATCAATGTTTTCACACCGGCTACCGCGGCCGTATCGCCATTTTCGAATTTCTGACCCTGGGTTACAAACTCAAAACCCTTATTCAGCGGACCTATGACTCGTTCCAAATCAAACAGGAGGCATTGAAACTGGGTCTTGTGACGCTGCGCCGTGACGGGATCGAAAAAGTTCTCCGCGGCATCACTACCATTGAAGAGGTGGTCCGTGTTACTCAGAAGTAGCCGATACGATAAGGCAATGCCAATTTGCTATAGAAAAGGTTCTGGAGCGGCAAAGCGCGTCCTCCGTCCGGATGAAAAAGGATTCAAAGATGGATCAACCGTCATTCGCCATGGCCGGCTTGCCGTCGCAGCGGCCTTTCTCGGCGCGGTGCTGTGCCTGGCGGCGCCATGCATTGCCGGGGCTGAACAACCACTGCCGGACAGAGGAACCCCAAACGCGGACTCTGCCTGGAGCACGCCCCTGAAACTGTTTCAAAAGACGATTTCCAGGGCGGACGGAAGCCGCTGTCCCATGTATCCCTCGTGCTCTCATTACAGCAGCCAGGCCTTCGAACGCTACAATCCAATTACGGCCTGGATCTTGACCGCGGACCGCCTGCTGCGCTGTGGCCGGGACGAAACCCGTCTTTCCAAACGGGTCGTCATCCAGGGCCGGGCCAGAATCAAAGACACCCTTGCGGACAACACTTTTTGGTGGAGCACCCCCTGACATGCGTCGCCTGATAACGCGGATCTTCCTGTTTCAGGCTGTTGCGTGGTTGCTGCTATCGATCTGCCTGATGCAACATGCTGCGGCAGTGACGATTGATCCGCATCAGCAGATGAGATACGCAGACCTGCTTTTCGATCAGGGACAGTATCGCCGTGCCGCAGAGGAGTACCAGCGATTTTCTTTCTTTTTCCCCGACCATCCGAATCGACAACAGGCCATACTGCGGTCCGGCCAGGCGTTCCTGCAAGCGGGCGATCCCAACCTGGCTTTAGCTCAATTCAAGCGGCTGACGGACACGTTTGATATGGACCCATTGGCCATCGAAGCCTATTTCATGTCGGCGGAGTGTTACCTGCAGCTAAAATCGGCCACACTTGCCATAGCCCAGTTGCACAACGTCATTACGCTGGTGGACGACGTTGCGGTTAAAGACCGGGCGTATCATCGCCTGGGCTGGATCCACATCGACCTGACCGACTGGAATGGCGCCCGCCACTCAATTGACAAAATCAGCCAGTCCGGACGCCGCCGCTATCGAATCGAAGAGCTCGACGCGGCCCTGGCCCAATCATCCTCCTCCCTTTCCCGGAAAAGCCCCGCTCTGGCCGGAACATTGTCCATCATCCCTGGTGCCGGCCAGCTCTATTGCCATCGTTACGAAGATGCATTGATGGCGCTGCTGGTCAACGTAGGGCTCTTCTGGTCCTCCTACGATGCTTATGATAAGGAACAATATGGATTGGGCAGTCTGCTGGCGTTTGTGGGACTCGGGTTCTACGCCGGCAACATTTATGGCGCGGTGACCGATGCTCACAAATACAATCGGTCGCTCGAGCAGGATCATGTGGATCGGCTCAAACGGGATTTTCTCATCGACAACGGCCTGACTCCCCAGGCATCCACCAACGGTCTGTTTTTACGTTTGCACTTTTCCTTTTAAATGTTATGAGATTTCAAGCAGCAGTGTTACGTCGAGCTCTTAAAATCACCGCCATAATGCTCGTTTTCATGTTGATGGCCGGAGCCGGCACTTATATGACCGTGCATCTGTTGATACGGGGTGAAAACAAGGTCGTGGTACCGATGCTTGTCGGCAAACAAGTGGTGCATGCCCTCGAGATACTGACCGATTTGGGTCTGAACACAAAAGTTAAAGAGTTGCGGTTCGACCCCAGCGTTCCCAAGAACCACATCATAGCCCAATTGCCCGATCCGGGCAGTGAGATCAAGCGTGGGCGTGATGTACGCCTGGTTATCTCCAGAGGCGCCCGCACAGTGGTCTATCCGAACCTTACCGGCATCGACCTCCCTCAAGCGCAGATCCTGCTTGAGCAAAATGGTCTGCGACAGGGGAATGTGAGCCATGTCTATCATCCCGACCGGCCGAAGCAGTCGATCATCACCCAATATCCGCCGGCCGGGCATAGAGGGTTTCGCGGCAACACCATCGATCTTCTGGTCAGCAAAGGCCGGGCACCGATGTCGATACGCATGCTCGATTTAAAGGGACTCGGATTGAATCAGGCCATTGCGGCCATTGAAAGGAATCGTCTCATTCTCGGGAATATCGCCACATTGAGCGATCCTTCGGTGGCCGATGATACCGTCACCAGCCAGGTGCCCCCGGCAGGACATCGCGTCGATGTGGGTTCCATGATCGACATCACCATCAGCCGACGGGTCAAACAGCGCACGCGCTTCTCATCGAGCAGAGCGCAATTGTTCCGATATCGCGTCATGCAGGGATTCCTCAGGCAGCATGTCAGGATTCGCATCAACCGTCCCGGTGCATCGTTCGATCTGTTCAATGGATTTGTAAGGCCGGATAATGAAATCTGGTTATTGGTGCCCAGAGATGTATCCACTACGTTGTTTCTATATCTGGACGGCGTTTTAGCTAAAACCGAACATTATGACTGATAGGAGTTCATTGATGAAGCATCTGATCGCCCCGTCGATTTTATCCGCAGACTTTACCTGTTTGGGCCGGGAAGTCCAAGCCGTTGAAAACGCCGGCGCAGACTGGATCCATGTCGATGTCATGGATGGCCACTTCGTGCCAAACATCACCTACGGACCGTTGATCGTGGAAGCGGTTCGACGGGCAACCTCGCTTAAGGTCGATGTCCATTTAATGATTGACCGTCCGGAACGATATATCGCCGATTTTGTCTCAGCCGGGGCCGATTATATTTCGGTACAGGTCGAAGCGAGTGTGCACCTGCACCGTTGTATTCATCAAATCAAGGAACTGGGCGCAAAGGCCGGTGCCGTGCTCAATCCGGCCACAGGGCTGGGCGCTATCGATTACCTGCTGGAGGACCTGGACTTTGTTTTAATCATGAGCGTCAATCCCGGTTTCGGAGGCCAGAGTTTTATCACCAGCAGTCTTGATAAAATCAGGGAATTGAGAAAAACGATCGATCAGAAAAAACTGTCAACCTTGATTCAGATCGATGGCGGTGTCAATGCCGATACCATTGCTGCCATAGCCGCAGCCGGTGTCGATGTGTTCGTCGCAGGATCCGCTATTTTCAATACCGATGATTATCAGAAAACCATTGACCTGTTGAGACGCAACATTGGAGGGTAGCAAGGTGGGAACCAACATTAAACCGCAGAAGATTCTGGTGATCCATGGCCCGAACTTGAACATGCTCGGCAAGCGGGAGCCTGAGATTTACGGTCACACGTCACTGAAGGAGATCGATGCCGAGATGGAATCGCTTGGTCGGCGATGGGGTCTGACCGTTTCGAGCTTCCAGAGCAATCATGAAGGCGCGCTCATCGATACCATTCAAGACAGTGCCGGAAACATCGACGGGTTGATCATCAATCCGGGTGCCTACACCCATACCAGCATTGCCATACGTGATGCACTGCTGGTGTTGCAGGTCCCCATCATCGAAGTGCACCTTTCCAACATCTACCAGAGGGAGCCGTTTCGCCACAAATCGGTCGTAGCCGACATTGCCAGCGGTCAGATTACAGGACTGGGTATCAACGGTTATTATCTTGCCTTGCGCGCACTCGCGGACATTGTCGGTGCTTCGACCGAAGGGCGCCCCTAGATCTTGTGAACCCCTTTATTCAATCTTGGGGTAAACGTTTACGGCCTCCTGGCCGCGTCGGCCGACAGTTGTCTCAAAGGACACTGTCGTTCCGGGGGCGAGTGTTCGGAACCCCTCCATCATGATGTTTGAATGATGGACAAATATTTTTTCGCCATCATCCGTTTCGATGAAGCCGTACCCCTCCTCCTCATTAAAGGAACTGACCACGCCAACCGCCATCGACGCCCCTCCCTTCCTTCGTTGGTTGTCGTAATTCGCTTGCCAACCGATTTTAAAGGCCTCTCTATATAGGCTTTAAGATTATTCATTTGGCAAGGCCAGAGGGAGGAAGCTGTATTGTCATACCGCGACGACCGATAACGCAGTCCAAATGAATTATCTGAACGCCTATGTCAGGCGCTCAATGCCCGGGCGGCATCCATGGCAAAATAGGTTAAAATCATATCCGCGCCGGCGCGTTTGATGGACATCAAGGTTTCAAGCATCACCTGTTGGCCATCCAGCCATCCCAACTGTTCGGCTGCTTTGATCATCGCATATTCACCGCTGACATTATAGGCCGCAACCGGCAGGTCGAACTCTTCTCTGATCCTGTAAATGACATCCAGATAGGGCAGGGCCGGTTTGACCATCACAACATCCGCCCCTTCTTCGACATCCATCGACACTTCGCGCAGGGCCTCCTGGGCATTGGCCGGGTCCATCTGATAGGTTCGGCGGTCGCCGAACTGGGGCGCTGAATCCGCCGCTTCGCGAAAGGGTCCGTAGTAGGCGCTGCAGTACTTCGCAGCATAGGACATGATGGGAGTATTCGCCAGGTTTGCCTCATCCAGTGCCGATCTGATTTCCGCCACCCGGCCGTCCATCATATCCGACGGGGCCACCATATCGGCACCCGCCTCGGCATGCGTCACGGCTGTGCGGGCCAGCAGATCCAGTGTGGCGTCGTTGTCGATGCATTGACCTTCCACCACGCCGCAATGTCCGTGATCAGTGTATGCGCACAGGCAGACATCGGTGATGACCGCCAGGTCCGGTGCGGCATCCTTGATGGCTTTTACGGTCTGCGGCACCACGCCGTCGGCGGCATAGGCTTGGGTTCCCAACGCATCCTTGCTGTCCGGAATGCCGAAAAGAATGACTGCCGGGATGTTCATCTCCTGTGCCTGGCGCGCCGCTTGAACCAGGTGGTCCCGGGACATTTGAAATTGTCCCGGAAGCGATGCAATGGGACGCTTGACCCCTTCTCCCGACACGGCGAACAGCGGCAGTATCAGGTCATTGACATGGAGTTGTGTTTCGCGCACCATGCGGCGAAAGGCGAGGCTTTGGCGCAGCCGTCTCGGGCGGTAGTCGGGAAATAGCATGTGGCACTCCTCATCAATTAAATGGTTTGAGCGATTTCGTCATCCGACAAGTAGCAGGCCGGATCCGGAGCCCAGACATTGTCTGTCACCGCTTCGGCCCGCACTCTGAAGTTGCCGCCGCAGATATCCAACCACCGGCATGAGGCGCAGCGACCCTGGACGTACTTCTTCTTCTCTTTCAGCTGCAGCAGCAGGGGGTCTTCCGGTTGGGTCCAGATTTCCGAAAACGGTCTTTTGCGCACGTCGCCGAAGCTGTGATGGCGCCAGAACTGGTCGGCATAGACTTGCCCGTCCCAGCTGACGCAACCGATACCGCGTCCCGAATTGTTTCCCTCATTCATTTGGAGCAGTTCGAGCACCTGCGCCGCCCGTTCGGGATTTTCCTTAAGCATTCGCATGTAGAGGTAGGGACCGTCCGCGTGGTTGTCCACCGTCAGGACCTCTTTGGGCTTGCCCTTTTCATGCAGCTCATGTGTGCGGTCGATAATCAGATCGACTGCCGCACGGGTCTGTTCGTGAGTTAAATCATCTTTCACCATCGCGCTGCCCCTGCCGGCGTAAACCAGATGGTAGAAACAGACCCGCGGGATTTCCATCGCTTCGAGCAGGTCGAAAATGCCGTCGATCTCCTGGACATTCTGCTTGTTGATCGTGAAGCGCAATCCCACTTTAATGCCCGCTTCCTGGCAGTTGCGGATGCCGGTCATGGCCTTGGAAAAAGCGCCCTTTACACCGCGGAAGTGATCGTTCACCGGCTCCAACCCGTCCAGGCTGATACCCACATATGAGAGTCCAATTTGTTTCAGGGTTTGGGCTGTCCCGCGCCCGATGAGTGTTCCGTTGGTCGAGATGACCGCCCGCATTCCCTTTTCTACGGCATAGGCGGCAAGCTCGGGAAGATCCTTGCGCACCAGCGGTTCACCGCCGGAAAAGAGCAGCACGGGCACGCCGAACTCCGCCAGATCGTCGATCATGCGGCGCCCCTCGTCCGTGCTCAATTCGTTCGACGTCGCATCGTCCGTGGCATGCGCATAGCAGTGCACGCATTTCAAGTTGCACGCCCGGGTAATATTCCACACCACCACGGGTCGCTTGTCTTTTGAAAATTGAAGCAAATGGCTGGGCAGATTGGACGAATGGCGGCCATAACGCAATGCGTCAGACGGTTCAACTGTTCCGCAATATAGTTTTGAAATACCGATCATAGACTGAGAATCCTTTCCAAGTTCTGCTGATGTATTGTCTGTTGCAGGTTTGTGGATGTTGCCCGTATGCACTCAAGCCGGCATCCGTCTCGATCCCATCCAGGCTTCAAGATAATGTTTCCGGCAAGGCTGCGGGAAGCAAACTGTATTGCCGCTTCCTGCGAAAACCGATAAAGCAGTCCAAAGCATTATCTCAAAGGCCAATGGGCATGCTGCACCATGTTCTACGATGCATCCTCTTTTAACAGACCGCTGATATACGCTTCCGGCTCCATGAGAGTCTTGTGGGTAATAAAGAATCGACTGCGACCCGTCTTTTCCTGAACCAACCGCAGACCGTGAACGAAATCCGTGATCAACTTCTTGTATACGGCGTCTTCATCGATCGGGTGTTCCATCCACTGGCTGATGATATAATCGATGGCATCCTCCTCCAGGACGATATTCAACCCGTTGTTTTTCAGAAACTGCATTTCGATGTTTTTGGTCTTTTCGTACAGGTGGCTCACTTTGGCGAACACCCCATCGATATCGATGTTGTGTCGACCGTAATAGGCTGCCATATAGTCGATGCGCTCGGGTGTCAAGACAAGACCGTACTTATCGCTCAGCCGTGACTTGTTGTCCCGGATATAATTCACCACGGCCGTTGCTTCCTGATTTGAAATCCGTTCGAATTCCTTGAGATTGTCGTTTTGCTCCGGCAACGCCTCCAACTCGTCCAGGTATTGCCGGGTGTTGTCCAGCGCCTCAACGGTTACCGCGAGTTTTTTGACTTTGGTCGATGGCAGGCGCCGTTCAAACGGAAGCAGAGCAGCTTCCACCGCGCTGACCAGTCCGCGTGCCCCGGTGTTTTCGTCGTACGCCCTGGCGGCCATCGCGGCCAATGCCTGTTCGTCAAACTTGATGTCGATGCCATAGGATGCAAAATCAAGTTTTTTGCCGGAAATAATCGGATTGTTGGGATTTTTCAATATGGCCAGCAGATCGGTTTCGGTCAGCTTTTCAAAAACGGTACGGACAGGCAACCTGCCAACAAATTCGGTCTCGAAACCATAGGCAATCAGATCCTCTGATTTGACACGGCTCAATATCTCGGACGGGTCGATGCTCTTGCCGAGGTTTGCTCCGAACCCGATGGATTGGTCGGTCAATCGTTTTTTGATAATTTGTTCGAGGCCGTTAAATGCGCCGCTCATAATGAACAATACGTTTTTCGTATTCAGCGTGGTGCTGTCCCGTTGCCCGGTCTTGCGAAACTGCTCAATCTCCTGCAGCATGGAGATGGGGTCGTGAGGGACCTTCAAATCAACCTCGGTCTCCTCCATGGGCTTCAGCAGGGCCCTCTGGACTCCGGTGCGCGACACATCCGCTCCAATCAGGTTGTGAGCGGAGGCGATTTTATCGATTTCATCGATATAGATGATGCCAAACTGGGCGCTCTCCACATCGCCGTCGGCTTCACGGACCAGGTCCCGAACCAGATCCTCGACATCACCGCCCACATATCCGGTTTCGCTGAACTTGGTCGCATCGCCTTTGACAAAGGGGACTCCCAGCTTGTGGGCGATCAGCCGCACCATGTAGGTTTTCCCCACACCGGTCGGACCCATCATAAGGATGTTGTTTTTAATGCTGCCCACCATCGCAGGGATCTCCTGGTCGCTGGTCTGTTGATAACGGATGCGATTGAAGTGGGTACAGATTTTTGTGGCCAGAATGGATTTGGCCGAGTCCTGTTTGATGATGTATTGATCAAGATAAGCAATCAGATCTTCCGGTTTCATGTCGAAATCGACTTCCACCGGTTTCGGAACAGCTTTTTCCACCGTGTCGCTGGGTGCCTGCTGGGTCATCGTGATGGGGGTGGCCAACTTGACGTTTCCCCCGAATTTTTTAGCCAGGAACTGCCCCAGCTCTTTTTCAATCTCTTTGGGATTGGGGTATTTTTCATTTTTTGGTCTCATAACGCCACCACTATAATCACCTCTGCGGGCTATTGCAAGCGACTCGAAGCCGGGTTCTTTCAGTCGTCCGGTTGTTTTCAGTTCAACGTTTTGGGTATACCGTTTGATGGTTTCGCAAAAAGTTGTTTTGGTCTCGTTCGGGTCGTCTCGGTGAAAGAGACGGTACGCACTTTTTAAAACCACGCCGTTCAGAGTTACTGTCATGCCGGTCCTGAACCGGCATCATCTATTTTCAGTATGATGCGATTCTGGATAGCGGTCAAGCCCGGTGTAGTGGGGAAAGCGCACGCATAGGTTAACGAATGACACGATTTCGAAAATCAGAGGCCAGTATTATCAGTCGGTTATGGATACCTGCTTTCCCCGGAGTGACGTATTGCAGGACTTTGCCTGCGAGCCTGGAATCATGCAGATTGAACAGTTTCAAGATTTATCCGGACGTCGTACTGATTCGTGTCGGGTTCTTTTCGAATGTCAAAACCGAGCTTTCGCGCTAAGGTGAGCATTTGTCTGTTTTCAGCCAGGATAATGCCGTAAATCACCTTGATTCCGCGCCCTTGGGCGATGAGCAGGAGATCCTTCATCAGGGTTGCTCCAATTCCTTTTCCCTGCCATCGATCTGCCACCAGCACGGCAAATTCCGACCGCGTTACGTCCGGATCGCTCATCAGTCGAGCCACGCCGAGCATTCTTTCCACGGGCTTGGATCGATCCAGGGCCACCAGCGCCATATCCCGATCGTAATCAATCTGAGTCAGCAGGACCAATGTATTCGAGGATAGCCTTTTGAGGGGTGTGAAAAACCGATGGTAAATGCTGCGGGGCGAAAGCGAATTGAATAGATCCACCATAAGGGGGGCATCTTCCGGTTTGATGGGCCGGATAAAGAATGGATAACCGTCCTTTGTCTGGGCTTCACGCTCGTATTGATTGGGGTAGGGGCTGATCACCAGGTGATGCGGCGCTGAAACCGAAACCGCTTTGAGTACTGCCCGTGCATCCACGGCCACAGCCCCGGCACCGATAAGGCACAATGGATTGATATCCAGTTCTGTAATTTCCGGGAAATCGGTCACCAGTTGTGCAAGACGGATCAAAATTTCCTCCAGCAATTCCAGGTTGGCCTTAGGGATGTTGCGATAGCCGTTCAGCAGCCGGAAGATCTTGGTTTCCTCCATCTGCCGGCGGGCCAACAGCCGGTTCAGGGGTGGAAGGGCAATTGATCGATCCCGAATGATTTCGGTTATAATACCGCCCATTCCGAACAGCAGAACAGGCCCGAAATCTTGATCTTGCTTGCATCCAACGATAATTTCATTGAATCTCTGAGTCAGCATGGGTTGAACCGTAACACCCGACACGACGGCGTTTGGGTGATAGGTTTCGGCTGCGGCCAAAATGTGTTGATAAGCAGATCGCACGGCATTCGAATCACCAAGATTGAGCTGAACACCGCCGGCATCCGATTTATGAACGATATCCTTGGAATAAACCTTCAGAACCACAGGATACCCGAAGGTATTGGCATGATCGACAGCTTCTTCTGCCGATACAGCTACTGCCGTCTCGTTGACCGGAATTCCATACGCTTTGAGCAGTGCTTTGGATTCGATTTCGGTCAACAGCGATGCCCTCAGGTCCAATGCCCTCTGGACAATTGTTTTGGCGGCGCTTTGATCGAATTCCAGATCGTAGGGCAGTTTGGGTGGAATCTCCTGGAGCATTTCCAGATTCCGTGCATATGTATGCATATACTTAAACGCGGAAACGGCCCTTTCCGGAGTGTCGTAGGTGGGAATACCGGCCTTGTTCAGAATCCGACGGGCCTGTTCTACCGATTCGCCGCCCATCCATACGGCAAATACCGGAAAGTTTGGTTGCTGTTGCAGCTGTTTCACGACGGCCAGAGCCACGGTGTGGGCCGGAGTCAGGGCCTGGGGGACGTAAATAATGACCAATCCGTTTATTTCCCGCGTGGTTAGGCATACATCAATGGCCTGCTGCCAGCGTTCAGGGGTAGCGTCACCGATGATATCGATGGGATTGCTCCGGCTCCAATAGGATGGAAGAAATGTATCCAGGCGTTGGACTGTTTCAGCAGGAAGCGTCACCGGAGGGATATCATGAAAGGACGCCGCATCGGCCGCCATCACGCCTGCCCCGCCTCCGTTTGTCAGGATCGCCAAGCCAGGTCCGTTGGGCAGAGGCTGTTTGGCCATGAGTTCGGCGCAGTCAAACAGTTCTTCGATGGTATCCACCTGCACGATACCGGCGCGTTTAAAGGCAGCCTGGTAGACATCGTCGACACCCGCCATGGAACCGGTGTGGGATGACGCCGCCTTTGCCCCGGCAGGCGACCGCCCGGCTTTGAGGACGACAATGGGCTTGATCCGTGAAACCGCCCGGGCCGCACTCATGAATTTTCGGATATTGGTAATGTTCTCAATGTAGAGAACGATGCTTTTGACCTGGGGATCCTGACCCAGATAGTTGATTAAATCGCCGAAGTCCACATCCAGCATACTGCCAATGCTGATAAAGTATCGAAAGCCAATCCCTTCTTTGTGTGAAATATCCAAAATGGCAGTGCAGAGCGCGCCACTTTGCGATACCAGGGCCAGTTTGCCGGACATCGGTGCCCGTTGGGCAAAACTGGCGTTCATATTAACGGCGGCAGAGAAGATGCCGGCGCAATTGGGCCCGACAATTCGCAGACCGCAATTTTCGGCCTCGCTTTTGATGGCCGCTTCGATGCGCTTTCCTGCGAGTCCGGTTTCCTTTCCCCCTGCCGAGATCACGACGGCGCCGCCGATGCCTATTGCCGCGCACTCCTCAATGAGGGACCTGACCGTTGTGATAGGTGTAACGATGATGGCCAGATCAACCGGAGCAGTGATCTCTTTGACCGATCCGAAAGCATTGAATCCCCGAATACGGTTATAGCGCGGGTTGACAGGAAAAATATCGCCTTTGAAACCTGACAAAATGAGATTGTCGACCACGGAACGCCCCACCGTACCGCTTCGCTCGCTGGCCCCAATCACCACAATTCCTTTTGGTTTGAATATCTTGTCGAGATTATGAATACTCATAATAACCTTTTTCAACGGTTAAAGGTGGTTCTGCTATCATTTT
This sequence comes from Desulfobacteraceae bacterium, assembly GCA_050291625.1. Taxonomy (GTDB): domain Bacteria; phylum Desulfobacterota; class Desulfobacteria; order Desulfobacterales; family Desulfosarcinaceae; genus JARRKU01. The sequence continues at coordinate 66,842 of JBNKKC010000085.1, read as the reverse complement.
TAAAAAGCAAATGAATATTATGTTTGAGCGTTATCACGCTGTTGCCGGATTTCTCGACAAATACGGGACGAAGCCCTTGATGCTTCAGCACGGGATTATCCGCAGGCAAACAGTGGAAGATGACAGGAATGGATGGAATCCGCCCCAGTAGATTTTCCAAATCTTTGCCGGCGTTATCCTCAAAAATGCAAGGATCCAACACCAACAAGTCCAAAGGGTAATGATGGATAATCCAATTTCGCAATTGCTCAACGGTTTTCACCGGGAAAACCTGGTAGCCCTCTCCTGATAATTCTCGGGTGAGGTAACCTCGAATTCGCGGGTTCCGGTCGGCGATGATGATGTGAAATTTCTTTGTCATGTTGTCTACGCATCCTTATAGATAAATTGGAGCGTCAGCACAGTTGTAAATTTATAACGGTCCGGCTTAGTTAATCATCCAAATATTAAATCGACGGCCAATGTGAAGAACTTTGAAGCAGACGCGCCCTAAGGCGAAGCCTTGAACTCCGGAGACACCTTTTCGTCCAATGGCAATCGTGCTGATATCGAGTTTTTCAGCCAGATCGACAATAGAACCAGCACGGCTGTGGGCGTCGGCAATGGCGTAGATGCTGATTTTATTTTCAGCAATACCTGCAACTTGTAATCTGTCTTTTGCGGCGGATAAAACGTCTTGCATTCGAGATGCAGTCTCTGTGGACAGGTCTGTGATGTCTGAGATTGCCGCATTATTGTTTGCCAATCCCGAGTCGTTTCGACATACATTAACCAAGGCGATGTCGAAATCATGACCGTTTATGATGCGGCTGACGAAATTCAAAACACGCACACTGTTGTCGGAACCGTCAATTGCAACGAGGATGCGATTGTTTGCCTCTATTTGTCCGGCGAATATAAGCGGCACGGAATGGATACCATCCATCAGCTTATAGGCCACGCTGCCTATGATTAAGCCCGGAAGTCTGCTCATACCGCGTCGTCTCATCACCACGGCGTCATATCCATTTTGCGATTCGGCAATGATATCACGTGCAATTCCCTGTTTGCGTTTGTGTATGGTTACTTTGATGTGCCTGGGAGGAAAATCTGCGGCCAGCAGCATCTTCCTGCAATGGTCCAAATGCTTTTCAATGTCTTTGCGCTGATGCTTCTCCCATGCGCGTACTTGAGCGGTAACATTGATACTTGAGGGTTCCCGCTCCAGGTCCCAAAAGGATTCCGGGATGCCGCTGAATACATGGTATAGATTGATTTCCATTTTTCGGAAAGGCGCCGTTCGGGTGATGTACTTCACCGTTTGAATAGATCGCTTCGATCCGTCAATGGCTGCTAAAACGCGATGGTAGATGGATTCATTCATTTTTTTCTCCTTATTGCCGATTGATCCCCCCATTGCCGTATCGTCACCAGGATTTATGCGGCCGCAAAGATTTCACGATGATTGACAATATGGTCAACGATGTACAGCAGATGACCCATTTCCCGGATTTTCGCAATTAGGTCGCCCAACTTCCGGTGGTCTAAACCGTAAATCCGCAAATAAACCTGTCGGTGCCCGTCGGGGACATGGTTATCCGTGCTGATCAGGCTGGCGATACGTCCGCCGACGCTGCGAATACATTCGGCAATGGCGATGGCGATACCGGGTCGATCCTCAACCTGCAAGCCGAATTGGATACCCTGACGGTCATAAGCCGTCAAAGCCAGAAAAGCCCTGGAAAGATCCGATGGGGAGATGATACCGACAAGTAGGTTTTCTTCACTCATGACCGGGAGTATGGACACTTTTTGGCGTAAGAAAATATCGGCGGCTTCAGCTAGCGTCATGTTGGTATGAACCGTAATGGGATCCATAATCATAATCTGCGATATTTTGATTCGTTGTAACAGGTAAGCCAACTCATAGACATCGAGACTTGTGGCATCGGACGCCGATGCTTTTTTCAGTTCACGATCCGTCAGGATGCCTACAAGCCTGCTATCTTGGATGACAGGCAAGCTATGAATGTTGTGTTTTTCCATGAGCCGATGCGCCATCGGCATGTTGGCGCCGGGTTCAATGGTTACCACAGGACTGCTCATCCACTTCTGGATTAACATGGCTGATACTCCTTTTCACCGATTGCCGAGAGCAAACGCGGAGTGCCGTCCAGGCCCTCGAGTTTTTTACCGATTTTTCTACTTTTCCGGGCGGAGGCTCAACAAGGGAATGGGGCTCCTGCGGTACATTTTTTGGGCACAGGATCCCACGATGGTATCTGTAAAAGCCCCTCTTCCTTTTGTTCCCATAATCAAAAGATCAGGCTTTTCTTCTTCAATGGTCCGAAGCAAGCCCTGGTATGGAACGTCTATGCGCACTATCTCTTTTTTGACATAGGTAGTCGCTTCAGCGGCTATTGCTAAATCTGCAAGCTGTGACTTTCGTTCGGCAATCCGTTGATCGATAGTCCTTTGGTACAAGCTGATATCATAGGTCGCCACAGCGGAATGGATGGCTCTGGCGTCGCGTTCGTTAAAAATATTGACCAGGAAAAGCGATGCATTCAAATCATGGGCGAGCTTTGCGGCATATCGCATGGCAGGCAGGGAGTGGTCCGAAAAATCCACAGCTACCATAATGTTTTGAATCATGTTCATCATTGGGCTCCTTTGCTAAGGTTGCTTTTTAGACTTCGTCTGCTTTGTGATTGAAGCAATCGACATGCCAATCTGTATCAGTTGCCAGAAGCAGTAATGCGCTGGAATTCAACATAGATAAGAAAGTGACTGCTGGAAAAGAAATCGAGGGCAAGGAATCTCAACGGAATGGTTTACAAACTGTCAGGTATTTTAACGCATGTTTCATGTTCTGCCGCAAACAAATCAGGATATATTTTCCTGGCACATTCGGCACAGATACCATGACTGAAATACGCTTCAGACCTGTCCCGAATATATTTCTCGATGGATTGCCAGTTACCTTTTTCATCCTTAACTTTCTTGCAGGATGCGCAAATCAACAATAATCCTTCGAGATATCGCATTCTTTTAAACAACGTATTTGTGATAAAGCATATTGCCGCGCCAACAAGGGCGATGACGATGCATTCAAAAATCGACTCCCGCCAGTTTATGGGGGTTGGCCCGGCGCCGAATAGAAAATGGGGGATATCCAGCACTTCATCGAGCCATATGACCAATACCATGATGAAAACCGCTGTCAGTTCAAACGCGATGACCCGGTTTGCAACAAGACGCCTTCCTGGAGTTTTTTGATTGATAAAATCCTCCAGCCGCGGCTTATGTTTGTTCTTTAACTCTGTCCTGGACATCATAGCATCTCCTTTCCGGAAGAAAGAGAAAAGTTTGTTGCCATGTCCTTATTGGATCTTCTTGTGGATAGAGACTATGCAGGCATAAAATAGGCCAAAAGCTACCACGGAAACCTTCTAAATTTTTACAGCCGGTAAAAAAATCCGACACCGTAGAGGGTAGAATCGATCTGCCGGTCCAACGCTGCCCATTCTTTTTTATTTAGAATACAATCCCATAGCAGAGAAAAAAGAACTTCACAGGATCTGGCACCATCGTTGCTCATGCATCATGTATGTTCCGTGTATCGGTCGACAAGTGGAAGTCTTTTCAAATGTGGAACGATTTTAAAGGAGAAGGGGAAAATGACACACAAAATCCGTGTGCTGATGGTGGACGACGAAGCGCGTTTTCGTGAAACCATCGCCAGGCTTTTGACGAACCGGGGATTTGAGACCACCATTGCCGCCAGCGGCGAAGAGGCAATCGCCATTCTAGAAAAAAAGCCCCATGACGTGGTTGTGCTGGACATCAAAATGCCGGGCATGGATGGACATCAGGCCTTGGCGGCGATCAAGAAGCAATTTGCCGATACACAGGTCATCATGCTGACCGGACACGGCACTGCGGATTCGGCTCGGACCGCCCTGGCCCAACATGCGTATGACTACCTGAGCAAGCCTTGCGACATTGACATCCTCACAGCGAAGATCCATGCCGCCCATCTGGTTCTTGCCGCAGGCAATAGAGGACCGCAGAGGGAGAAAAAGGTCCGCGACATCATGATTCATATTGATGACTACTCCAAGGTTTCGGCTGATGATACGGTCAAAGACGCTGTGTCTACTCTGATGGACTCCTTTGCCAAATTTATCTCCAGCGGCCGCATCATGGAGACGGGCCATCGCTCTCTTCTGGTCTACGACCGCAATGACAATGTTGTCGGTATCCTGAGCATTACGGACCTGATCCGGACTCTGAGGCCCGCCTATTTATCGGCAACCAAACCCTCCACAGCCGACAGTATGCAGTACTCGCCCATGTTTTGGGAGGGGCTGTTCACTACCCAGGCCAAGGCACTGGCAAAAAGAAAGGTGGGTGACATCATGTCCGATGTTGCGCGAAAGGTGGATCAAAATATGAATCTGATGGAAGCGGCCGATCTAATGTTTACTTCTCAAATCCGGCGCTTGATCGTGACGGATCGCAAGGCGGTTGTCGGTGTGGTTCGGGAGCAGGAAATATTCTTCGAAATCGCCAATATTATCATTTAGCAATCATTATCGGCGATCTTCAATCAAAAGGTTTAAACCAGGAGGTGTTCCTCATGGCAGCGGGTCCAAAGACAAAACTGACCGGGTATGACAAATATGTGGATTGGAAACTGTTTTTCATTCCCGTGACACTGTTTTTTGCTATTCTTCTTTTGCCCACAGTTTCCGGGATGAAAGACGTGGCAGCCGAGTACAGCGTCGGCCCTGGACATGTTGTCGAGCATATCACCCAAACACTTTTCAATGCATCGTCATCGGATGCAGCGCAATGGCAGCTGCTTGCCGCACAAGTCATGGAGCAAAACCTGCAGATGGGCGCCATGAGCAAAGATCGTTTTCTAAAGCGCGATCTCAAATGGTGCCGCAATTATCATATCGCCGCAGACGTCTTAAATTTGGAAAAAGCGAAAAAGCATATCGGGACCAATGTGGACGAAGCACAATTTGTACAGCTAATGAAAGCCTCCTTAGACCTTCGCAAAAACAAATTGAATTTCGAAGCGCTGACAGGCAGCGACAAGAAAGCCGCTGAAAAAGGGGCCTGGCATATCAAAGTGGCCATTGCCATGGTCGTTTTCGTGGTGTTCTGCTTTTTGACCGAGTGTATGCCGCTGCCGGGTGTGGCGTTTTGTATCGGTTTGATTCTGGTAATTACCGGTGTCGTCGGTCGCAAAGAGGTGGCCATGCTCTATTGGGATGATGCCGTCTGGTTCATCATGGGCAGCCTGATGTTCGCCGCCGCCTTTGTCAAAACGGGTGTGGACAAGCGGGTCTGCCTGGCCATCTTCAAACGGATGGCAGTGCCCAATGTGCGCAGGATTTCCTTGATTTTTTTCATCATTATCGCTCCCCTGGCCTCCTTTATTTCCGATCATGCCCTGGCCGCCATGTTTTTACCCATCGGTATTTTGCTTTACCAGAACAGCCTCACCCGCGAAATACCGGAGGATGCCGAACTGGCCAAAATGCTGATGATCACGATTGCCATGGCATGCAATATCGGCGGGTTCGGCGCCCCTTCAGGCGGAGCGCGCAATGTCATAATGATGACCTATCTCAACGATATGTTCGGTTTTGACATCGGTTATTTTCAGTGGGTCAGCTATGCCATGCCCTTTGTGTTCTGCATGATTCCTGTTACCTGGTTGGTCATATGCTGGCGGTTCAAGCCACGTATCCACTCACTGGCGCCGGCCATGGATCAACTGAAATATGAGATCGGCAAGATGGGCGGCTGGAGCAGACAGCAGATCATTGCGATTATCATTTTCATCGTGATGGTCTTCGGCTGGTTCACCGAAAAAGTTTTCTACGATATGGGGATCCTTCCCATCCGGCTCGGTATCGGCGTTATTTCCATTGCGGGGGCTGTGGCTTATTTGATGGCCGGCGTGGTCAATTGGCGCGATTACCATCAGAAGGTGGACTGGGGTGTCGTCTGGCTTTATGCCGGCGCAATCATCTTCGGCCGGACTCTCGACAGTACCGGCGCCGCCTATTGGCTGGCCCGTTCATGCATCGACGCCCTGGCCCGGTTTGGCATGGAGGCCGGAGCGCCGTTGATGCTGGCCAACAACGCTTTGACCGCCGTACTCACCAACCTGATGGCCGACGGTCCCGCCGCCGCAGCCGTAGGCCCGATTTCACTGAACATGGCCGGGTTGGTGCACCCCGGAACCACCTTTTTGCCTTTTATCGCTATGAGTACCGCTTGTGCGTCTTCATTCGCCTATTGCATGATCATCGGTACACCTCCCAACGCTATCGTTTACGCCAGCGGTTACCTGGAGCCTAAAGACTATCTGCGCGTCGGCTTGATGATGTGGGTCGTCGCAAACGTTTTCTTACTGCTGCTGACCATGGGGTATTGGGTTGTGAGAGGGTTCGGCGGCCTTCCCGGCTTTTAGGGTTCGCGCAAAAATAAATTTACATTTTTAGGTGTTGAGGCACCTGACTGGCAAGGCGCCGAAGCACAGGAATATCGAGATATTTCTGCGCCTTGGCAACACCGCCAGGCAGGATGCATCGGCGCATAAAAATGTGAAGTTATTTTTTGTGCGAACCTTGAGTATTGAATGCCGTTTGCAACGTTAGAAGAGGTTTTGAAACCACTTCCAGGGTTTATTGCTGCCGGTCGAACTGAGCCAGCTTTTCCAAAATCCGGCGGGGGGAATCTCCCAGAGAGATCTTCAAAATGGCGTCCAGTTTTTTCTCTTCGATCTGCTTTTTGGCCATCACCCGTTTCTTGTATGCCTGGACCAAGGTGTCCATGAGTTTTTCGAATTCACAGGGTTTTTGCAGATAGGCATAGGCCCCGCTGCGGGTGCAGGCGGCGGCCGAATCGATGGAGCCGTGGCCTGTCAGGATCACGATTTCCATTGAAGGGTGCTCCTTTTTCAAAGCTTCAAGTGTTTGTTGGCCGTTCATTCCGGGCATCTTAAGATCCACCAGGGCGATATCGATGGGATTGCCGCGGGCTATCTCTATGGCGACATCCCCTCGGGCGGCACAATGGACCTGCATACCCCGCAACGCCAGGCTCTGGCTGATGGAGGTCAAAAAATCTTCTTCGTCATCAACAATCAACAGGTTGATATGTTCCAGTTTCATGGCATTGTTCCTTATTGCGATTGTTTTTGGGTGTGATAGACAAGGTGAACGACTGAAATACAGCCGCAAACACGTCCGTCAGGCGCAATATGCCGACGATGTCGCTTTTGCGGGTCACCAGGAGGGATTGGTGATTGCCTAAGACCAACAGGTGGATGGCCTCATCCAGGGTGGCGTCTTCGCTCAGAAATTCACCTTCTGTCATATTACGCATAAAGCTTTTGACTTTCTGCTCAGCGGCCTTTTTGCTGATATCGTCAAAGGGTTTTTCAAGCAGGCGGTATTGTTCCTGAATGGATTTAAGGAGGATTTTGCTGAAATGGCGGAATGTGGAACCGTATGAATTTGTCTGGATTTCACCGTATTTGGGCTCCAAAGCTCTGAGCGCATCGATTTGACTGATTTTGCCGATGACCCGGTTGCCGTTGTCGAGCACCAGGATGGCCCGATGGCGGTATTTGGTGTGATCGTAGGATTGCTGAGCTTTTTCCAGTGAGATAATGGCTTCGGCCAGTGTGGCATCTTCCGAAACGGTGGCATATCTGGCCAGCGGCACCATCAGTTCTTTTACAGGCATATTTTTCATTGCTCTATTTCTCCCATCATTTCATCTGCATCCGTCGTAAGATAATTAATTCATTGGGGTTAAATATTGCCGCCCCTGCGCAATAACAGCCGTGCTTCGGCTTTGCGAATGCGTTCTTCCTGTTCCTCCTTTTTCTTTCTGGCCCCTTCCAATTTTGTGGTCAGATCTTCAAAATCCGCCGGTTTGAGGAGGTAGTCATAGGCACCCAATTTCATACCTTCCACTGCCGTTTCGGTAGTGCCGTGGCCGGTCAGCAGGATAACTTCAACTAAAGGATACAGGATCTTTATTTTACGCAATGTTTGGATGCCGTCCATGCCGGGCATTTTGATATCGAGGATCACGACATCAAATTCCTGTGTTTCCAGTTTGTCCAGGCACCCCTGCCCATTGTATGCGGCCGTCACGTTTTCTCCAGCCTCTTCAAGACGCATGGAGAGTATTTCCACGAAATCCTGCTCATCATCGACCAGCAATATTCTAGCGGGTATTCTGATCATGGTGTCATTCTCCTTTGAAAAGTTATCTGTCTGGACAACTGAATGGAATATGTGCGCACTGTTTTTATTCCTGTACCTGTCGTTTTATCTTTTGAGTCGGTATATTAAGGGTTATGGTGGTGCCCGCGCCGACCCGGCTTTGGACATCGATGGCGCCTCCCAGTTTTTCCACGATCTCACGGGTAACGAAAAGGCCCAGTCCGGTTCCTTCCCCCAGGGGTTTATCGCTGAAAAAAGGCTCGAAGATTTTGTCCATATGTTCTTTGGGGATGCCTTTGCCGGTATCGCTGACGGTCAGAACGATGCCGTCGACATTCCCATCGATGCGAACGGTGATGCTGCCCTGCCTCTGTGTGGCGTAAATGGCATTGGTCAGCAAGTTGATCAGGATCTGGCGCACCTTGTTGGGATCGATCCAGATGGCATCCGCGGCCCGGTGTGTTTCACTTGTCAGCGTGATCTCTTTGTCGGCCGCCTCTTTGCGAACCAGTCCAATGGTTTCGTCAACCAGGGCGTCCAGATGGACATAAGCCAAAACGGGTTCCTGTTTGCGCACACCGGACAAAAGCTGGTGCGTTATGGCGCGCGTCCGTTTGATCCCTTTCCGGATCTTGTCCAGAGCCTTTTCAAAATCCTGCTTGCGGGGCATCTGGTCAAGCTCCGGTTTTTTCAAGAGCGAACTCATATAGCCGGCCGCTTCATTGATGATGGCCAGAGGATTGTTGATCTCATGGGCCACGCCGGCCGCCAAGGTGCCCAGGGCGGTCAGCCGTTTCGTAGCGATCATCTGCTGTTCGATTTTGGCTTTATACTCAGCTTCTCGCTGCCGTTCTGCTGCGCGCAGCTTTTTTTCAAAGGCCTGCCTGATTTTTTCCAGCAAATGTTCGAACTCTACAGGTTTGCTCAAATAGTCGAACGCGCCGGACTTGATCCCGGTGATGCCGTCCTGGGTGGCGGCGTGGCCGGTGAGCAGAATCACCTCGGTCATGGGATAGTCGCGCTTGATATCGTTCAGCACTTCGATGCCGTTCAAGCCCGGCATTTTAACATCAAGCACCACCACATCCATCGGGTGTTGTTCCAGTATTCTCAGGCACGTCTCTCCGCTTTCGGCCTGATGGGCGGTGATTCCACGTTTTTTCAGGCGCTTGGTAAGGGTGTTGCGGAAATCCGCTTCATCATCAACCACAAGCAGGTGGATTTTATCGAATTGTTCGGCATCCATATAACTTGCTCCCTGTCTGGATCCGTGTTTGTCTCCTATTATACCAGACCCAGGATTTTCCACCACACAAACGCAATGATGACCAGAATAGCGATTAAAACAGGTGTGGCCACCAGTCCTGCCTTTGTAATGTCCGATGCCTTGAATTGGCGGAAACTGTAGGCGATGGCATTGGGTGGGCAACCGATGACCAGCAACATGGCAAAGGAGGTGGCGGTTCCCAGACACAAGGCCAAAACGGTCGGATCGACGCCTTCCAACTGGGCCATGGGGATGACGATGGGCAGGATCAGGGCCGCCGCAGCCACGTTAGCCATGGCGTTTGTCACCAATGCGCCGAAGACGGCAACGCCGATAAACAGCATGAGCCATCCACTGCCTTTGACCAGGGGAAAGAACAGGTTGGCAAAATAGCCGGCGGCACCTGAATAGCCCATGGCCAGCCCCAAGGAGATGCCGCCGCCGAAAATGAAAAGGGCGGTGCCCCATTCCAGGTGTTCGTGAATATCGTCCCACTTCAGGATGCCGGCCAGGATCAGGCCCGCGACTGCGATCATGCCGGTGACCGAATAATCCAGGCCGTGAATCCCTTTGGTCAACCAGGCCATAAAGGCGGCGGCGATAATGACAAGGGTGATGATTTCCTTGAAGGACCACGGCGGAAGGTCATCATCCAGGCGCGGCAGTTCCAGTTTGGTGTCCGGTCGAAATACCAGGAAGCAGACCAGTACAGCGGCCGGCACAGTGGCTATGGCCATGGGCATGGCATATTTGATCCAGTCCATGAAGGTGATCTCGATACCGGTGAACTCTTTGAGAAATGCGGCCGATACCATGCATCGGCCGCCGCCGATCAGCGATCCCATGCCACCGCACGAACAGGCAAAGGCCAATGATATGAGCATGAATTTTGCCGTGCGCGAGTGAGGTTCGATACCGGCCGCACGCATCAAGGGCAGCATGGTGACAATACCGATGGAAACAGCCGCCGCATCGTGCATGAAGGACGAGGAAATCCCGAGGCCGATGCTGATAAAAAAGGTAAAGCGGACCACGTTGGTGCCGGCCTTTTGGACGATAAAGTGCCCCAATCGCCTGGTCAGGCCGGCCTTGTCCAGGGCGATGGCGAAAATCAGGCAGCACATGATAAAGACAACCACCGGATGCATATAGGGCGCCCAGGCCGTTTTGACGTCCACAATCCGCATTAAAGCAAGCGAAGCGCCGATAAGGATGGCCGTGATCTCCAGGGGGATCGGCTCCACCAGAAAGAGAAAGATCAGCACCGCTAAAATGGCCAGAAACCGCATGGCCTTGGGAGAGAGGCCGTTGATGTACTCGACTTGAATCAGTCCGTTTCCGGTCGTCTCGGCTTTGCCTTTCAAAAGGGTACCATAGGGTTGGGGGATCGTCCCGGCGATGGCTTCAACGACATAAGCGCCGCCGTCCGATTTGCCCGTTGGAACAAGGTTGAATTGATCGCGGATGGATTCGTAGAAGTTTTTGGTGCCATCACCTGTGATTCTGAACCGGTTTCCTTCGGGCCTCGGCAGCAGCAAAATGGTGGCACCGAGAAAAAAAGCAAAAAGAATTTGAAAGTTTTTCGATTTGGTCAAAGTTCGCATCAATCTTTCTCCTTGACTCCCGTAGGGTATTGAAAGAGACAATGCCCAGGGAAAAACGTATGCATCCAGGTGTGGTTAGCTGTTTCATCAGTTCGGGCTGTATCCAGTATGTTGCGGCGCAGTCGGGTCTCCGCTATTTTACTGTTTCCTGCACAGCGCATGGGCCTTCCGTATTTTTTCAATCAGCTCATCGAGTTCACAAGGTTTGGTAAGGTAGTCGAAAGCCCCTTCTTTAATACCGTCTATTGCCGCCTGTTCCGAACCATGTCCGGTGAGCATGATGACATTGATTTCAGGATCCATTTTTCTCAAGATTTTAAGGACCTCAATTCCGTTCATATCTTCGAGTTTGAGATCCAGAACGACCACGTCGAAATCCTGTTTGCGCAGGGTCTGAATGGCCTCTGTGCCGCTGTAGGCTTTGGCGGCTATGATATTGCGCTTGGCAAGTCGATTGGATAGAACCGTGACGTAGGGTATCTCATCGTCAATCAATAAGATGTTAACGGGTGCTTCCTTATGGTTGTGTAACCCAGTCATGCTCGATCCTCACGGCCGCCGAAGGGTGATGCTTTTCAAGCGGGCCTCAATAATCTTTTCTTCGTGTTTCCGCTTGTGGACTGCTGCTTCCTCGACCTTGCCGACCAGTTCATCAGTATCGCAGGGCTTCATAAGATAGTCGAAGGCGCCCATCTTCATTCCTTCGATACCGGTTTCGACGGTCGCATGGCCGGTCAGCATGATGACCTCCACCAGAGGGTGCCTGGCTTTGATTTTGCTCAAGGCTTCCATGCCGTCCATCACCGGCATTTTGATATCCAGGATGACGACGTCGATGTGGCTGTCCTTTTCGAGCACATCAAGAGCCTGCTGACCGTCGTAAGCCGGAGTGATCTCCACCTCCCGTTTGTTCAAACGTTTGATCATGGTGTCTATAAAGCCTTTTTCATCATCGACTAGTAGTACTTTTGCTATCGTCATGGCACTATCTCCTCTTTTGCCCGACAGCCTTGTTGCGTCGGAAGGTCGGTTCATTTGTCACTGCCTGTCAATGCCCCAGCACTTAATTTTGTTGCTGCTTGTTTGCTATCGGCAGTTGAATAATAAATGTCGAGCCTTGGTTGATTTGGCTTTGCACATCGATTCGGCCTCCCATTTTATTGATGATTCCGTAGCAGATGGAAAGCCCGAGTCCGGTGCCCTTTCCCACTGGTTTGGTAGTGAAAAAAGGATTGAAAATCCTCGACAGGTTGGCTTCAGCAATGCCGGGTCCGTTGTCGGATAACGTAATGACCACTTTTCCATCCTTGACTTGGGATGAAATTGAAATGACTCCACCGTTCTTTTCCGTGGCATCAAGGGCGTTGTTCATAATATTGAGCAGGACCTGCTGTAGTTCGGTCTCACTGGCGTGCAATACCGGAAGATTTTTCTGGAAATCGGTGTGGATGGCAATGTTGCTGTATTTTGCCCGCTGTGCGGCCAGGGAGACGACCTCGCCGAGCAGGTCGTTGATCTGTACCTCTTGAACACGGGAATCGGTTTTGCGGGCAAAGCTGAGCAATTTGTGTGTGATGTCTTTGCAACGTCTTCCCTGGGTGTGGATCTGACGCAGGGCGCGATGAAACTCTTCAAGATTTTCGCCATCTCTGAATTCTTCTTCTTCCAATAAATCTTCAATCCAACCGGCCTCTTCCACCATAATGGCAACCGGGTTGTTGATTTCGTGGGCTATTCCGGCTGCCAGTTCCCCTATGGAAGCCAGCTTTCCGGTTTCAATGACCTGTTGGGACATCATTTCTTTTTCTTTGTCGGCGACTCTTTTTGCCAGATCAGCCCGGGCAATACGTTTGATGAGCCGCCGGCTCAGCAGCAGGGAGGTCGAGATGATAATCAAGCTTCCGACGAGGATGATGAGCATTGCCATGATCTGGGTTTTGTACAGCTCGGCAAAGGCATCCTTTTGGTCTTGCTGCAGCACCAGAATCCATTCGCCCTCTTTCAGGTGGAAAAAGGCGTGGATAATCTGTTTGCCGGTGGGATCCGCGTGGCTGACGACAGAAGAATACCGTCCATTGGATAAAGGAACGAAAAAGTTGAGAATGTTGGCCGGCAGGTCCGTGGATGCAATTGGTTTGGTCTGAAATTCACCGGATTTGTTAATAATAAAAGCAAAACCCGTCTGGCCAATGCGAAAATTCTCCACGATGCTGTTAAATGAACCGAAGTCGATGGTGGCGCGAAGCAGCCAGTAGCGACCGTTGGCATAGCATCGGACCGAAACGATAAAGTGGGGGGCCCCCCGCAGGCCATAAAACACATCACTTGTAAAATAAGGTACGGTCATGGCCTTTTTGAACCAATCGGCCTTGGAATAGTCGGCATTGGTCAGTGCATGCGGGCCGGCGTAGGAAACCTGGATGCCCTCTTCGCTAATCATGCCCAGATCCACAAAAACACGGTCATAGGATTGCTGCAGCTGGGCCAATTTTTGTTCTAGAAAGGGTTTGCGGCTGAATTGTTCATAATCGAACTGGTTCCCCAGCAGCCGGATATTGGCTAATTTTTCCTTGAGGAAAAGATCGATGCTTTTGCGATGATTTCTCACCGCCAGCTCCAGATTGTCGTAGACTTTTTCACGATAAGCAGTGCGAAAGTTATTCAGGATAAATATACTGGAGATGACCATGGGAGAGATCGATGCAATCAGAATGACCGAAATGATATTGCGCGAAAGAGCACGGTAGTATTTATTTTGAAGCGGATGAGTCTCTTTCATTCTGATCTTTCCATTTATCACTTCAACATCCAAAGTCCGGGATTTCATCACCCCTGTCTGGCACATCCAATGCTTCTCATAGGCCCATGGCTCCACCGGGCCGCTTCGCTTAACGGCCGGTCCGGAATATGCCTTTTCGGTTTATTGCACATGAGTCGAATACTGCTGTGACAACAATAAAAGCAACGATCATGCCGAAAGCCGGAACATTGATAACATGCCGGTATGATAGTAAAACAGAACGATTGGCGATGAGGAACAACGCATTGGAGAAGAATAAAAGTGTCAGCTTTTTTATCAAGCTGTCGGACGCGGGCAGGGGCCGCCCCACAAAGCTGCTTTCTCAGGATCTCTTATCGCTTTTGCGCGAGCCCTTTGACGGAGGTTTCAAACGTCAGATGGTACTTTTCGATTTTGGCGTGGAGGGTGGGACGGGATAGTCCCAATAGTTTGGCGGCACGAGAACGATTTCCGCCGGTGTGGTTAAGCGCTTCTTCAACTAAAATTGCGGCAAATCGGTCGACAGCTGATTCGAAAAGATGGTCTCCCCTGAAATGCTGGATCTCCTGTTTGATCCAAAGGCGCAGGTTCTCTTTCAGGTCGTTTCCCACAGCATCCGGCGACAAGCCGTGTTCCTGAACGGCCTCCAATATATCTTCACTGTGTAAAGGGCCGCCGCGACTGAAAATCAACGCTTTTTGAATGGTGTTGGCCAATTCGCGCACATTGCCGGGCCATGGCAGTTGTCGCAGGGTGTTCAAGGCCTCCCGACTGATTTGCGGCACGCCGATGCCCAGTTCGGAGGCGAAACGCGCCAGATGGTATTGGGCCAGCGGCTCGACGTCCTCAGTTCGCTGGTTGAGGTTCGGCAGCCAAATGGTGACAACCTTTAAGCGGTAATAGAGGTCTTCGCGAAACTGTGAGGTGCCCATCATTTTCTCCAGGTTTCGATTGGTGGCGGCAATGATGCGCACATCCACGGAGAGGGACTGCCTGCCGCCCAGCCGTTCGATGCTCTTTTCCTGAAGCAGCCGCAAAATCTTCGCTTGCAAATTGATGGGCATATCACCGATTTCGTCGAGAAAGACGGTGCCGCCGTTGGCCTGTTCGATTTTGCCGATGCGCCGGTGCGCGGCACCGGTGAACGCGCCTTTCTCATATCCAAACAGCTCGCTTTCCAAAAGGGTTTCGGGAATGGCCACACAATTGATAACCAGAAAAGGCCGGTTCGCCCTCAGGCTGTGCTGGTAGATGGCTCTGGCGACAAGCTCTTTGCCGGTGCCGCTGGCACCCCGCACGAGCACTGTGGCGTCGGTGGCGGCTACCCGGCCGATGGATTTAAAAACATCCTGCATGGCGGCGCTGCTCCCGATGATGGCCTCCTTGTCGGTTGACTCGGGTAATGTGTTCAGCGTTACCGGCGTCCGCATGAAGCGTCCGGCATTCAAGGCCTGTTCGATGGTGCTCAGCATCTGAGGGATGTCGAATGGTTTGAGAATGTAGTCAAAAGCCCCCATTTTGGTGGCGGTGATGGCGGTCTCGGTTGTGCCGTAGGCCGTCATGATGATGATGGGTACTTTGGGTTCAATATCATGCAGAGCGCCAAAGGCGTCCAGTCCGCTCATTCCGGGCAGGCGGATATCCAGGATGACCAGGTCGGGGCAACGGCTTTTAAACATCCCGATTCCGGCCTCAGCCGAAGCTGCGCTGATCACCTGGTATCCCTCGTCGGTTAACAATTTTTCAAAGCTTCGACGCAATTGATCGTCATCATCAATGATCAAAATGGTGTTCATCGCCGGATTCCCCTATGGGCAGGCTGACCACGAAGGTGGCCCCGCCCGACTGTTGGTCCTGCAGCGTTATGGACCCGCCGTGTTCCGCCAGAATATTCGATGCAATGCTCAGGCCCAATCCGGTGCCGTCTTCTTTGGTCGTAAAAAAGGGATCAAATATTTTGTCGGCAAGGGATTCGGGTATGCCGGGTCCTGAATCGGACAGGCGGATCATTGCTGCTTTTCGGGGTCCCTGCCCACCGACCTTTTCATCTATGACGATAGTGCCGCCGCTATCCATGGCCTCGCAGGCATTGATGATCAGATTGACCAGGACTTCCTTGAGTTGTTCGGGATCTGCGGAAACATCGGGCAGCATTCGGCTGCGGATAAGTTCAATTGAAACACCATACGATTTTAAGCGGTGTTCCAGCAATTGCACGGCATTGTCCACAATGCTCGATGGACTCACTTGCTGCATGGTCAGTCTGGGGGGGCGTGAAAATTCCAAAAAGTTCTGTACGATGGTATCGATGTGCCGAATCTCCTGGGAGATGACCTCAAAGTCCTCTTGCTGATCGGTATCGAGGTCTAATGAGCGGCTCAGGGAAAACAGTCTCATTTTTACCGATGTAAACGGATTGCGAATGCCATGGGCCATGCCTGCGGCCAATTTGCCCACCGTGGCCATTTTTTCGGCCTGCAAAAGATTTTCACGACTTTTTTCCAATTCAAGACGGGCCTGGTCGGCGTTCTGCAATAAATTTTCGATATTGCGACTTAGAGCCAATACCATGTTTTCCGGCTTGGATTCCGGCATACCCTGGGAGGTTGTACTGAGCAGCCGATGAACAGGTATCAGAATCTGTCGAATAAAAAGTACGCCCAGGCTGATGACCAGCAGGGTTTGGATGACGATAACAGCGACAACGACAAACTGAAGCCGTGTGGCCTCGCGCCGGCTGGTTTGCCTTGCGAAATGGATTTGGTCGGAATGCATCTTCTTGTATGTCTGACAGAGCTCCATGATGTCGAAGAATCTCAAGCGCACAGATTTATGCAGCTGCGCTCCCTTTTCAAACTCACCGGCTTTGTAGAGATCAATGACGCGATCTTTTAAAGAGATATAGGACGCATATCCATGCACAATTTCCGCGATCGCCTCTTGCTGCAATTCGTTTTGAGCCAGTTTCTGTGCCCGGTCCAGTTGGGTATTGAATATTTGACGGTATTCACCAAACCTGCGAAGCCAATCCGGATCCCTGTCGAGCAAATAATAGGTCACAAAACCTTTCTGGTTGAGCAAGGCCGTTTCCAGGTCTTGAGCGATTTCAAATGCAGCTATGTTTCTTTCGATGATGATAGATGTTAATCGTTGAATTTGAAACGTGTGCCATACGATGATCAGGCCGCCTGTCACGGCAATCAAGATCAACGCGGCTAATAAAATATAAATGCGCTTGCGAAGGGTTAATTTGTGCCACATCTGAGTATGGATGGATTCATATTACCGTTAAGCAGAATTGCCCTGAGGCCATCGCACTGTATCATCAAACCATGCCGAATGGTTTAATGCAATATCAATTAATCCTTAAAGATATCATCCAGATTCATCCTGCCGTATTCTTTTGATCATCGTTATTGCGGTCGACGGGCAGAATCAATGTAAACGAGCTGCCCGCTTCCGGCATGCTTTGCACGCTGATAGTACCGCCCATCGATTCGATAATGCCTAAGCTGACACTCAATCCCAGACCTGTTCCCTTGCCGACCTCCTTGGTTGTGTAAAAAGGATCGAAGATCTTCTCAACCTGATCCGCATCCATTCCATGGCCCGTATCCGTAATGGTCAAACGGATATTGCCATCGCGCATGCGGCTCTTCACGGAAATACAGCCGGGTCCGCCCATGGCGTCACATGCGTTGTTCAGAAGATTCACCAGGACTTGACGGACCTGGTCGAGGTCCACCATGATTTCAGGTAAACCGGGGTCCAGATCCCGTTCCAGGCGGATATCCGCCAGTTCGAATTCTCTGCCTTTGACACCGGTAAGTACCTCATCCAGAATTTGATTGATATCGGCCTGTTGCAATTTTGGTTGGTTTTTGCGGCCGTAATCGAGCAACTGCTGGGTGATCTTTTTGGCCCGCAGAACAGCCCTATCAATGGTTTTCAGCTCCTGGTGAATGGCTCCCGGGCTGTGGTCCATGTCAAATTCAGGATCGAGCCGGTCTTTGATCACGTCTGAAGTGGCCATTATAATCGCCAGAGGGTTGTTGATTTCATGAGCCACTCCCGTGGACAGTTCGCCGAGTGAAGCCATCTTGGAAGCGTGCAGCAGTTGAAGATGCATTTCTTCACGTTTTTCGGCATTTTCACGGGCTTTGCCGATCAAACCTCGCGTAGACAACCAGATGGCGATGATAAAAACGATGGTCACTATCGCCGTGCTGATCAGCATAATCCGTCTTGCCCGATAAAATTGGGCATAGGCCATGCGCAGTGGCTCACTGACTATAAGGGCCCATTCGGATTCTTTCAGCCATGCATAGGCAACCAGCGCGGAATCACCGTTCTTATCGGTTTCCCGGACTCCTGACACCGGGGTCGACGGTGGGACAAAGGGGCTGGAACTCAAAGCCTGCCATCTTGACGGGTCTGCGAGCTGAAACCGACCGGCAGTATTTACGATGAAGGATTCAACGCCTTTGCCATGGTTGATGGTTCGCAAAAAAAGATAGAACTTATCCGGATCCAAAGTTGAGCGTAATACATAGGGGCGGCCGTCAATGACCTGTCTGGCCGCGATGGTAAAGTGCAGTTTGTTGCGGAAGCCAAAGTAAATATCACTGATGTAGTGATTGCGTTCACTCTGCATCAGATGCTTGAACCAGTCCTGGGAGTTGTAGTCTTTATTCTGCAAATAGGGGAAGGGGCCGGCATATCCGATCTGGAGACCATCGGCATTTAGGAAACCCACGTCGATAAAGGCATCGCTCACTTGTCGCAATTGCTGCAAGAACTGCTGCATATGCAGTTGTGTCGGTGAAAGGGTAAATTCTCTGCTGTGAAACAGCGTGAAGATGTTGACCGTACGCTCCTGCAAAAACAGATCCACCGTATTGCGCTGACTTTCCGCAATGGCGGCCAGATTAAGCTTGCTGGTCTCTTTCAGCGTGACATCGAACTGAATGTGGAAATAAATGGAGAGGGCCACCAGTGGGAAAAAAAACGTCACCACCAGGCCGGCCTGGAATCGACGCTCCAGCTGATTGAAATATTGTCGGATATTGGTGGCAGCCTTTGGATTGTCATCGGATGATTCGTTCATCAGCCCGCTCCACCTCTATGATTTTGGATTCTCGGCCGTTGAGGCCGGTGCTAGGTATTTGGCAAGGTCTATGCCATATGAGGTAAATTGATATATGATAAAATAACAATAAGTTGAGTCGATATTAAGAGGGGATGGCGGAAGGGGATTGTCAGGTTTATTTACACCGTGTAAGCGAACTGACGATCAAATATCTTAAGGATCTTACGATAAATCGTGTCTAAATATCGTTTTGATCTAATTGATGTGGAAATTCAGAAATCACTAGCGGGAAAAGACGAAACGTGTTCTAAATGATTAATGGTACGCCCGGCAGGGATCGAACCTGCGACACCCGGCTCCGGAAACCGGTGCTCTATCCACTGAGCTACGGGCGCACAACGGGGGGCAGATTAATGGATCTGCTTTATCAAGTCAAGCATTGGGTGAATAAGAGCCTTCGCCCAATTCACGCAACGCGGTTTGGGCTTCACCCACCACGTACAGAGAACCGGCGATACAGATCACATCGTCCTCTTTGCCGGTATCCAGCGCATGGCGCACAGCCGATGCCACATCGTTGATGGTGGTGACATCGGCCAGGTGGGCTTTCGCCAGCGCCGACAGTCGATCGGCGCTGATGGCGCGATCGATCTTGGGTTGTGTGACCACCATGCGCCGGCAGACCGATGCCAGGTCCTTCAAAATTGCTTCGGATGGTTTATCGTCAAGGATACCGACGACCATCGTGATGCGGCGATTTGCGTATCGTGTGCGCAGGTGGTGTGCCAGTGCACGGGCCGCCATAAGGTTGTGAGCTCCATCCAAAATGACTTCCGGGCGATGCCGGACGATTTCGAGTCGTCCCGGCCAGGAGGTCTCAGCCACTCCTCGTTCCATTGCATGCTCGGGAATCTCGACGGACGCCCTTTTCCTCAGCGTTTCACATGCAGCCAGCGCCAGAGCGGCATTACCGATCTGGTGTTCGCCGGCAAGGTTCAGCGTCAGATTCCGGTAAGTCCCGGTCATGCCGTAGTAATTGAACGCGCCGGTCGGCCGGCGCCGACAGCGGAAATCAGAACCCGATAAGAATGTGGGTGCTTTGAGTTTTCGGGATTGCTCGAAAATAACCCGGCGGGCAGACGGTTGCTTCACCCCCGTAACCAGGGGAACCATGGGCTTGATGATGCCGGCCTTCTCGCGGGCAACCGCCGCAATGGTGTTGCCCAGGTATTCTTTATGCTCCAGCGATATATTGGTGATGATGGAAAGGTCCGGCCTCAGAATGTTGGTTGCATCCAAACGTCCTCCCATTCCGGTCTCAATAACGGCCCAATCGACCTTTTTTCGACCAAAGTGATCCAGCGCCATGGCCGTGGCGAACTCAAAGAATGTGGGTTGCCGGTCCAGATAGTTCATTCCGGCGACACGCTGGTATTCTTCAGTGACATCGGCATCGGCAATCGGGTCATTGTTGATGCAGATTCGTTCGTTGAACCGCTCCAGATGCGGCGATGTGTAGCGCCCGACGCGATACCCGGCATTGTGCAGAATCGTCGACAGCATGGCGGCCACGGACCCTTTGCCGTTGGTTCCGGCAATATGGATGGTGTGAAAGGTCAGCTGGGGATCTCCCAATTGGGATAAGATGTGTCGGATGGTCTCCAGCCCCAGCTTGATTCCAAATCGCCGCAGACGATACATGGCGGTCAGACAACTCTCATAGGTCGTGCCGGCCATTGCTCCTCCGAATTGTAACGCAAAGACCCGGCCTCACCAGGTGTGAGTGCCGGGTCTTGGATTGAACCTGATATGGATTAACGATATCGTTTTCGACGGGCAGCGGCAATACGCTGACGGCGCAGAGCTTCGCGCTGTTTGCGTCGGCGGTATTCGCTTGGCTTTTCATAGCTTTTTTTCAATTTCAAACGCTTGAAGAGCCCGTCGTTTTGAATCTTCTTTTTTAAGATTCGCATGGCCTTTTCAAGATCGTTGTCTTGAACGCGAACTGTGATTTCCTTCAACCTGTCTCGCCCCCTTCCATCCATCCGCCGTAAGTCGGAAACATTCTGGATGGTTATTCGTCGTGCTGATCTAAAGTAAACATGTCCCTATACATGGCAATTGTCTTGAATGCAACTGAAAAATGAAAAACTATAAGGTTGACACTAACCCCGGTTTCAGTAATAGTGGTAACCTTTTTAAAACGATATCCAGCAAAAAATATATCTTACACTTTTAAACCTATAGCAAAAAGGAGGTCACATGCGTCTGATTCTACTGGGAGGCCCCGGGGCAGGCAAGGGTACCCAAGCCAACTACATCAAAGAGAAATACCAGATTCCTCAAATTTCAACCGGTGATATGCTGCGTGCCGCTGTGAAAGCCGGGACAGAGTTGGGCATGAAGGCCAAAGAGTACATGGATTCCGGAGGATTGGTTCCCGATGATGTCATCATCGGTCTGGTCAAAGAACGGATTATGGAGCCTGACTGCGCCAACGGGTTTTTATTTGACGGTTTCCCGCGCACCATTCCCCAGGCCGATGCCATGAAAGAGGCGGGCGTCGCCATCGACGCCGTCGTAGAGATCGATGTCCCGGATGACGAGATCATAAAGCGTATGAGCGGCCGCCGGGCTCACCTTGCCAGCGGCAGAACCTATCACATTGTCTACAATCCGCCCAAAGAGGAAGGCAAGGACGACGTCACCGGAGAGCCGCTGGTGCAGCGCGATGACGATAAAGAAGACGTCGTGCGCAAGCGCCTCGATGTTTACCATGCCCAGACGGAACCCCTAGTCGCCTATTATAAGGATTGGGCAAAGAGCGGCGAAGCCGGCGCGCCCGAACACATCGCCATTGCAGGCGTAGGCAAAGTCGACGAAATTCGCGACCAGATTTTCGGTGAGCTGAATCAGATCAAGTAGCCACCGTTCAAGAATAAACAAAAAGCCCTGAACCATATGGTTCAGGGCTTTTTTACTACAAGCTATCTCAAAATAAATCTAAGGGTTCCTGGCAAGGCGCGGAACGGTGAAAAAGCGGAGCATACACGAAGTATGTGAGCATTTTGAACCGTTTCGCAACGCCGGCAGGGGCACTTAGATTTTTTTTGAGATAGTTTGTAGCAGGTCGGAGACCATTTGAAACGCTTGCTCGCGGTTTTCGATGACACCGGACAGGCGGGCTTCTTCGATCCGGCGCAACAGTTCACCGATAAGCGGAGAAGGCGTCAAGTCGAATCGACTCTGCAGGTCGTGACCGTTGAGCAGGGGCGATTGATCCGACGCGGCGGACCTGTCGAAGTAAAGCGCCATCGTTTTCCAGACAAATTCAAGGTAGGCGGCTTGACCATCATGATTCTCTTTACCCAGACAGTCTGCAACGGCGTGCAGCAGCAGATAGGGCGTCGAGGGTCCGCCCTGGCGCAGAAAACGACCCAGGGACCTGGTCTTGAAAGCGGTGCCGCGCTGCGACAGGTACAGGTTCAGGGGCCATTGATGAAGTTTCACTATCCGTTCAATCCATTGGCTGTGCCTGGTGGACATCCGCAGGCGGCGGCAGATCCGGCGGGCCAGGGGTGCGCCGCATGCTGCATGACCATGGAAATGCGTCCGCCCGGATGCATCCCGCACCCGGCATTGAGGCTTGCCGATGTCATGCAGCAGGATGGACAGCTTCAGCAGGATGTTCAACTCGGCGGGTATCGATCTCACAAACTGAAGAGCGGATGGCGACGGGATGTCATCCGGTCGTTTGAGCAGTGTTTCAAGGGCTTGATACGCCCGCAGCGTGTGCTGTAAGACATCGACCCGATGGTATTGATCCTGGGAGCATTCCCTGAGCTTGCCCAAGTCGGGCAATACAATCTCCAGTAGACCGCATTCGGCCATGGCCAGGATCTGCGCAAAACTTTCCCTGTGAGCTAAAATCAGGCGCAATTCGGTCCAAATTCGCTCACCGGGTGAATTCCGAATCCGCCATGCGTTCCCGGCAATGGCGCGCTTTGTGTCCGAAGCGATATCCATTCCCAGGCTGACCGCTATACGATGCGCGCGCAAGAGCCGAACCGGATCCGCTTCGAAAATCCGATCCGAAATCATGCGGATCCGTTTGTTATCTAAATCGTATATTCCGCCGACACGGTCGATAATCTGCCCGTCGCTCAGGCGGCAGGCCAGGCCGTTGATGGTAAAATCGCGACCGTCGATATCCGATGCGATGTCATGTCCCTTTAAAGGAGCAATGTCGATGGCAACCGGGCCTTTTACGATCCGGTACAGGCTGAAGCGCTCTTTGCCCAGCACCACCAGGCGACCCTTGATTTTTCGGGCCAGGGTCTCGGCATACGCCAATGCATCCGCGCCGACCGCCAAATCAAGATCGGCAGGATGCCGTCCCATGAGATAGTCGCGAACTGAACCGCCGACCAGGTACACTTCCGGGTCTGGTTCAAACCAGTCATTGGGCAGAAACAGTTTCATGTGGTGACCCTTGCGACGCAGTAAGTGAAAAACCGGGTGCTCCCATTCATCCGCCGGAACCCATATGCACCATGTTGTTTTTTAGATGACACGAGCGAAAATCATGCTTGTGAGAGTAATCGTAATCGAATCGATAAGTTATGATAAAGAAAACGCGATTGCGGTTACGAGCACGCGCACGAGCGCGAATCAAGAGCGCATGTGGTTGTTTTACACATCGAACATACACTTGTGCCGGCATGCTAAACTCCAGAATAGGCTATCCTGATAGCTGACGCAAGCCACGTATCGAAAATCCTTGACAGCCGCGATTGCCTTGATATAAGCATGTCACAATAAATGGAACCCGCCCTGCTGGAGAGAATTTCGAAGCAATTTTCTCCTTAGATTAGCAACTTCTATTCCTCCAACGTTTTCTTAAGTTTCATGGTCACCGGAAGGGCGAAAATACCCGGCAAGAGATAAATTTACTGATGAATCAAACAGTTCGAAAGGGGTTCTCGCGCATTTGCTGTGCGCAAACAGTCATGATGAGATACCGACACCGCTGCGAAAACGAGGTGGAGCATCCAGATATGCGCCTCGCTTAACATTTTGAATCAGAACCAGCTATTGGAGACATTGAATGAACGTATCAGAATTAAAAAGCAAAAAAATTAATGAGTTGACCCAGCTTGCAAAAAAGCTCAAAATCGAGGGTTATGCTGGGATGCGCAAGCAGGAGTTGATCTTTTCTTTGCTTCAGGCGCAGATTGAAAAAAACGGCCTTATCTACGGTGAAGGCACGCTCGAGATCCTTCCGGATGGATTCGGGTTTCTTAGAGCGCCCAGTTACAATTACCTGCCCGGTCCGGATGATATCTATGTGTCCCCCTCACAGATCCGGCGATTTAATTTGAGAACCGGCGACACGGTTTCGGGGCAGATTCGTCAGCCCAAGGAGTCCGAACGCTATTTCGCGCTTCTCAAGGTAGAGGCCATCAATTACGAGGATCCGGAAGCAGCAAGGGATAAGATCCTTTTTGACAACTTGACGCCGCTCTATCCGGATGAAAAAACCAACCTCGAGGTTGATTCGGAAAACTATTCCGCACGGATCATGGACTTGTTGACACCTATTGGTTTCGGTCAGAGAGGGTTAATCGTTTCACCTCCGCGTTCCGGCAAAACCATGCTGCTGCAATGCATCGCCAACAGTATTGTTAAG
This sequence comes from Desulfobacteraceae bacterium, assembly GCA_050291625.1. Taxonomy (GTDB): domain Bacteria; phylum Desulfobacterota; class Desulfobacteria; order Desulfobacterales; family Desulfosarcinaceae; genus JARRKU01. Next base: position 42,171 of record JBNKKC010000085.1, on the reverse strand, counting down.
AATCACAAAGACATCATCTTGTTTGTGCTGCTCATTGACGAACGGCCCGAGGAAGTTACCGACATGGAACGTTCGGTTCGTGGCGAAGTGATCAGCTCAACGTTCGACGAGCCTGCGGAACGGCATGTCCAGGTGGCGGAGATGGTGATCGAGAAAGCCAAACGACTGGTTGAGCATAAGAAAAATGTGGTGATACTGCTCGACAGCATCACGCGCCTCGCCAGGGCGTACAACTCGGTCATGCCGCCCTCCGGAAAGATACTGTCCGGTGGCGTCGACTCCAATGCCTTGCAACGTCCCAAACGCTTTTTTGGTGCGGCGCGAAACATCGAAGAGGGCGGCAGTCTGACCATCATCGCCACAGCGTTGATCGATACCGGCAGCCGGATGGACGAAGTGATCTTCGAAGAGTTCAAAGGCACTGGCAACCTTGAGATCCAACTCGATCGCCGTCTGGCGGATAAGCGCATCTTCCCGGCCATCGACATTAAGAAATCCGGTACCCGAAAAGAGGAATTGCTGCTGGATGAGGCCACCTTGAATCGGGTCTGGATCATTCGCAAGCTGTTGGCTTCGCTCAATCCTGTCGATGCACTTGAATTTTTACTTGATAAAATGCAGGGAACCAGCGATAATAAAAACTTTCTTGAGTCCATGAATGCATGATATGTGTAGGGGGTTGAAATTAAAATGAAAACGGACATTCATCCAGAGTATCACCAAACGTCCATTACGTGTGCCTGCGGCAACGTTATGGAAGTCGGTTCCACGAAAAGCGACATCCGTGTCGAGATTTGTTCGAAATGCCACCCATTCTTCACCGGTAAGCAGAAATTGGTGGATACGGCCGGCCGTATTGAGCGTTTTCGTAAAAAATACGAGAAATTTCAAAAAAAATAAGTACCTTATAGGACTTGCCGTACGATTCGGCGAAGAACAAGCTGTCCGACCCCCCGGTCGACAGCTTGTTCTCTTTTAGGTCTTTGCAACACTCACGTTGCCGGGCTGCGTCAACCGATGCAGCGGGCATATGCATTGACTGAGAAACAAATAACCGTGGAATGCAGGATTCACAGTGAGGCCGACTCTCTTTGAGCGGTCGAGGTCAGGGTCATGTTTGATAAATTAAAAGGTGTAGAAGACCGTTTCTGCCATTTGGAGACGCTGCTCAGCGATCCGGAAGTGTTGAGGGACCGTGCGGCTTACCAGAAATATGCGCGGGAACACGCCGATCTGGCCGAAATCGTCAATGTTTTCAGAAGCTACAAGCAGACTGATCAGGAACTGGATGACAGCCTGGAACTGCTCAAGGACAACGACCCGGAGATCAAAAGTCTGGCTAAAGAGGAGATCGAACGCCTCACCGACCGCAAGGAGCAGCTTGAAGCACAGCTGAAACAATTGCTGATTCCCAAAGATCCACTGGATGATAAGAATGTATTGCTCGAGATACGCGCCGGCACCGGCGGGGACGAAGCCGGTCTGTTCGCTGCCGACCTCTACAAAATGTACAGCCGCTATGCGGAGGCGCGACATTGGAAAATAGACGTGATGAATCACCATGCCACCGGTGTGGGCGGGTTGAAAGAGATTATCGCCCTGATCAAAGGCAAGGGCGTCTACAGTCGATTTAAATACGAAAGCGGCACCCATCGCGTTCAACGTGTGCCCACCACCGAGACTCAGGGACGGATTCATACGTCGGCCGTTACCGTTGCCGTGCTGCCGGAGGCCGATGAGGTGGAAGTGGAAGTCGATCCTAACGAGCTGCGCATCGATGTGTTTCGCTCTACCGGACCCGGCGGTCAATCTGTCAATACGACCGACTCCGCGGTTCGGATCACTCATTTGCCCACCGGACTCGTTGTGACGTGCCAGGATGAAAAGTCACAGCATAAAAATAAAGCCAAAGCCATGAAGGTGTTGCGGGCGCGTCTGCTGGACCAGAAGATCAAGGAACAAAATGCGCAGCGCTCCCAGGAGCGCAAAAGCCAGGTGGGCAGCGGCGACCGAAGCGAGCGCATTCGCACCTACAACTTCCCCCAGGGAAGAGTCACCGATCACCGCGTCGGTCTGACCCTTTACAAACTCGACCAGATCCTGCAAGGGGAGGTGGATGAGATCATCGAAGCCCTGATCACTTACTACCAGAGTCAGGCCCTCCAGCATGCCGAGTAGCGACGTCTCTCCCGGTCCAAAATGGACGATCATTAAAACCCTGGAGTGGACTGCGGAATATTTCAAACAACACGGGATCGCCCAGCCTCGTGCCGTAGCCGAAATCCTTCTCGCCCACATCCTGAGTTGTCAGCGTATCGATCTTTATCTGCGGCACGATCAACCCCTGAACGAAGATGAACTGGCCCGATACAGACAGATCATTCGGCGTCGGGTGACATTTGAACCGGAGGCTTACATTATCGGGCGAAAGGAGTTCTGGTCCTTGCCGTTGAGGGTCTCGCCGGATGTTCTGATCCCGCGGCCCGAGACCGAGTGTCTGGTTGAATTGATCCTCGATAGATTTCCGGCGGACGAACGTGTCCATGTGCTGGAACTCGGCACCGGGTCCGGAGCCATCAGTATCGCCCTGGCCCACGAGCGGCCACGATGGCGTTTCTGGGCTTCCGATCTTTCCCGCCGCGCCATTGCCATAGCGCGCGCCAATGCAGTGGGCCTGGTACCTGATAAGGCCATCCGGTTTTTCGTCGGGCACTGGTTCCAAGCCATCAATGCAAGGGCAGCCGCATTCGAGCTGATCGTTTCCAATCCGCCCTATATCCCGACGGCAGATCTGGATCGGTTACAGCCGGAGGTAAAAACGTTCGAGCCCTTTCGAGCCCTGGATGGCGGCCCCGACGGGATGGAGAGCCTGGAGCACATCATTGACGCGGCTCACGCTTATTTGAAACCGGGCGGCTGCCTGATCCTGGAAATGGGCCACGACCAGCAATCCCGGGTGGCAGAGCATGCGCGGCGCCACGGCGAGTATGACCGCGTCGAATTTCGAAACGATTACAGCGGGTATTCCAGAGTGGCCTGTCTGACACGCGCGGCGGCTTGATGACGATCTAGACCAAATTATTCAAAAAACGAGCCCAAAAAGTATTGCGGATTGAATTGGGATTTGTTACGTATCCCTGATTTTAGGATCACGACATGACATCTTTGCACCGGATCATATGCAAACATACAAGCAAGTCGGTCGAATGATTCGATGCAGAGACCTTAATTCACACGTCCGCGGACCTGGATCCCGGTGCTTTTCATTGAAGAGTCGGATGCGGGGATGAAACGGACGCAGGCCAAACCAAAGACAAGGAGTTCAATATGGCTTACGTTACCATGAAAGAGTTGTTGGAAGCCGGTGTTCATTTCGGACACCAGACCAAACGCTGGAATCCGAAGATGAAACCTTACATCTTCGGGGCGCGAAACGGCATTTACATCGTTGATCTGCAAAAAACCGTTCGTATGTTTAAAACGGCCTACAATTTTATTGTTGATACGGTGGCCAACGGAAAGTCGATCCTGTTCGTCGGCACCAAAAAGCAGGCGCGGGAATCGATTTACGAGGAAGCCAATCGCTGCGAAATGTTCTATGTTCATAATCGGTGGCTGGGCGGCATGATGACCAACTTCCAGACCATCAAAAAGAGCATCGACCGGCTGAATCACCTCAATACCATCGAAAACGACGGGTCCATCAATCTGTTTCCCAAAAAAGAGAGGCTCAAACTCGGAAAAGAGCGCGTCAAACTCGACAATACGCTGGGCGGCATCCGTAACATGGGCAAACTGCCTGGAGCGATTTATATTGTAGATCCGAAAAACGAGGCCATTGCCGTGCGGGAAGCCCGCCGTTTGAACATTCCGATCGTGGCGATTGTGGATACCAATTGTGACCCGGATGAGATCGACTACATCATCCCGGGCAACGATGACGCCATCCGGGCGATTCGACTCATCTCTTCGCGTATTGCAGAAGCGTGTATTGAAGGCCAGAAGCGCTTCAGCGAACGCAAGCAGGCGCAAACCGACAAGGAAGCCGAAGAACCCACCGAAATAGAGGCGACAGCGGCGACGCTGAAACCGGGTGAGCGAAAAGTCATCTCCAATGGTACGGAAGGTCCGATTGTTGAGATCATTCGAAAATCCGGAGACGAAGAACAAGCTGAGGAAACCCCAACTGACGATATCGTTGCGGCACCTGAGGCCGAATCTGAACAAACAGGAGAATAAGAAGCAATGTCTACAATCAGTGCAGCAATGGTGAAAGAACTCCGGGAGAAATCCGGAGCCGGGATAATGGATTGTAAGCAAGCCCTGGCGGAAAATGACGGGGACATGGAAAAAGCGGTTGATTTTTTGCGGAAGAAAGGACTGGCGACTGCCGCCAAGCGTGCGGGTCGGGCAACCAGTGAAGGCACTGTGCAGTCCTATATTCATATGGGTGGGAAAATCGGCGTCATGGTGGAAGTAAATTGTGAAACCGATTTTGTCGCCAAGACGGACGATTTTCTGGAGTTTGCCCGAAATCTGGCCATGCACATCGCCGCCACAAGCCCGGTGGGGATTACGGCTGAAGATGTTCCCGCAGACGTTATCGATCGAGAGCGGGCGATCTACCGTGAGCAGGCGTTGGAAATGGGAAAACCGGAGAAGATGATCGATAAGATCGTGGATGGCAAATTGACTAAATTCTTCAAAGAAAGCTGCCTGATGGATCAGCCCTTTGTACGCGATCCGGATAAAACCATAACCGATTATTTGAACGAAGTCATCGCAAAGACCGGAGAAAAAGTTACCATCAAACGCTTTGCACGTTTTCAGGTAGGAACGGAATAGAACTTGGACGCTCCAAAATATAAGCGCATTCTGCTAAAGCTAAGTGGTGAAGCCCTGATGGGCGGGCAAAGTTTCGGGATTGATCCGCAGATGCTGCAGTATGTGGCACGCGAATTCAAACAAGTACACGATCTGGGTGTAGAGATTGCCGTCGTCGTTGGAGGCGGCAATATCTTCCGCGGCGTCAAGGCCAGCTCCTTCGGGATGGAGCGAACATCGGCCGATCATATGGGGATGCTTGCCACGGTCCTGAACAGCCTCGCTTTACAGGATGCGCTGGAAAAGCGGGGTATGCAGACACGGGTGCAAACGGCCATCTCGATGCATGAAGTCGCCGAGCCGTACATTCTGCGGCGAGCCCTGCGGCACTTGGAAAAAGGACGTATCGTCATATTTGCCGCTGGCACGGGCAATCCCTACTTTACAACCGATACGGCCGCCGTACTGAGGGCACAGGAAATTCATGCCCAGATTCTGCTTAAAGCGACCAAGGTGGATGGTTTGTACGAAGCTGATCCGGTTCAACATCCGGATGCGAAATTTATCGATACGATCACCTATATGCAGGTGCTTGAAAAACAGCTTCGGGCAATGGACATGACCGCGATTTCTCTTGCCATGGACAATGATCTCCCACTGGTCATATTCAACCTGAAGCAACCGGACAATATCCACAAAGTGATTTGTGGCCAACGCGTGGGGACGCTGATCGCCAGCTGACTTTTTGTCTGACCAACCGCCTGCGACGAGCCGCACAACTTGAACGTAGGGCTTTACATGAGGTGACGCTGATGATTGAAGAAACGTATCAAGAAACACGCGATCGCATGGGCAAGACGGTCCGTGCATTGGAAAACGAGCTGAAACGCATTCGCACCGGACGTGCCTCGGCATCTCTGCTGGACGGTATCAAAATCGATTACTATGGAACCCCGACGCCGCTCAATCAAACTGCTACCATTGCGGTGCCCGAGAGCCGGCTGATCACTATTCAACCGTGGGACGCCTCGATTATCAAGGACATCGAAAAAGCGATTCTAAAGTCCGATCTCGGTTTGACGCCTTCCAACGATGGCAAACTCATCCGGATTGCCATACCACCCTTGTCGGAAGAACGGCGCAAAGATCTGGTTAAAGTGGTTCATAAAACCTGTGAAGAGCACAAAGTGGCCGTGCGCAACATCCGCCGGGACTCCAACGAACTCATCAAAGGGTTTAAAAAGGACGGTGATATTTCGGAAGACGACGCTTTCAAAGCTCAGGATCAGATCCAAAAGATCACCGATGAATTTGTCAAGCAGGTAGAAGAGGTGTACCAAGCCAAAGAGAAAGAGATACTTGAGTTCTAATTCAATCGTCCTGGATAACGCCAAGCTGCCCCGCCATGTGGCCATCATCATGGATGGCAATGGCCGTTGGGCGAAAAAGCGCCTCCTGAACCGCATTAAAGGACACGAACGGGGTGTTGAAACGGTTCGAACTATCGTGCGGGCCAGTCGTGAGCTCAATATTCCCATCCTGACCCTCTATGCCTTTTCCACCGAGAACTGGCAGCGCCCCAAAGCGGAAATCACGGCGCTGATGACCCTTCTTAATAAATTTCTGAGGCAGGAAGTCGACGAATTGCACGCGCAGGGAGTCCGCCTGAGCGCGATCGGACAACCGCATCGACTTCCCGAAAAAGTTCGCGCCACGCTGGAGGCGGCCATTTCCCAAACCGCCGGTAATCGGGGCCTTCGATTGAATCTTGCCCTCAGCTATGGCGGGCGTACCGAGATTACGGAAATGGTGCAATCCATTGCACAAAACGTGGCGGACGGGAAACTTCTCCCATCGCAGATAGACGAGTCTCTGGTGTCCGACCACTTGTACACCGCGGGTCAACCCGATCCGGATTTGCTGATTCGAACCAGTGGAGAAATGCGTATCAGCAATTTTCTGCTGTGGCAGCTGGCATATACCGAGATTTTCGTTACACAAACCCTGTGGCCGGATTTCGGCTCCGATGAGTATTATCAGATACTGGCGCATTATCAGGAGCGGAACCGGCGTTTTGGCAAGGTTCCGGAGTAATGAAATCAAACGTCTGAATATGGATTGGCTATGCATTGGAAACGCTGGATAACCGCTCTGATCATCATTCCGCCAATCCTGTTGATCATCTTGAAAAGCAGCCCTCTGGTGTTTGCGGTGGGACTGATCCTGGTGGCGGCCGTTGGCTTGTGGGAATACTTTCGCATCGTCTATGCCGGCCATGAAAAAAACCTGCTGCTTCCGATTCAGGGAGCCGGATTTGGATGCGGCGCCCTGGCGATGCTGAGCATCCACTTTCGCAGTGTCGATGCTCTGATGCTGACGCTGGCCCTCAACCTCGTCTCGATCGCCGTCATTTCCATCCTTCGGTTTCGCTCTCATCAGGACGCACCCCAGGTGGTGATCAAGCAAATTTTCGGCGTCATTTACATCCCTGTTTTGCTCTCGTTCCTGGTACTGATCCGCAGCGGCGTCGACGGTCCGATATGGATTGTTTTTGTCATCTGGGTTGTGGCCTGGGGAGATACCGGAGCACTCTACACGGGAACGCTTTGGGGGCGTCGCAAGCTGTGTGAGGCCGTGAGTCCCAAAAAGACAATCGAAGGCGCTCTGGGAGGGCTGGCGGCCAATCTGATCTTTGGATGGCTTTTCAAGCTGCTCTTTTTCAACACCATGTCCGGCCTGGCGTGTGTGCTGGTCTCCCTGGCCGTAGGCGTTGCGGGGCAGGCCGGAGATCTGTTCGAATCTGAATTCAAGCGCGCCGCAGGTGTAAAAGATTCAGGTGGCATCCTGCCGGGACACGGTGGTATCCTGGACCGGATCGATGCTTTGCTGTTCGCCGCACCTGTCGCCTATCTGCTGAGAGAGCTTCTGGTATCATGAAATCATTGAGTATACTGGGTTCGACAGGATCCATCGGACGCAATACCCTGAATATCGCCGCCCGCTTTCCGGAAGAGTTTTCAGTGAAGGCCCTGACGGCAAAAGGCAATCTCGCCCTGCTGGCAGAGCAGATTCGGGAATTCCAACCGGACGTTGCGGTGGTTTACGATGAACGCTCTGCAACTGAACTCAAAGCCGGCCTGCCTCGGGACCTCTGCGTCGATATTCTGCATGGAAGAAACGGTTATTGCCAGGCGGCCTGTTTACCGGGGGTTGACATGGTGGTCGGCGCCATGGTGGGCGCTGCCGGTTTGGAACCGACCCTGGCCGCCATCGATGCCGGAAAGGACATCGCCCTGGCCAACAAAGAAACCCTGGTGATGGCCGGATCGCTGGTCACGCAAAAGATTGTCCGGAAGGGTGTGCAGTTGCTGCCGATTGACAGCGAACACAGCGCCATTTTTCAATGCCTTCAAGGGCAGCGCCGCCAGGATCTGGACAAGATCATTTTAACCGCTTCCGGCGGGCCTTTTCTGGATACGCCCGCCAAGGATCTTGAGACCATTACCCCCGGCCAGGCCCTGAAACATCCCAATTGGGACATGGGCGCCAAAATTACCATCGATTCGGCGACCTTGATGAACAAGGGGCTTGAAGTCATCGAGGCCAGATGGTTGTTCAATCTGGCGCCTGAGCAAATCGAGGTGCTGGTGCACCCCCAGAGCATCATCCACTCGATGACCGCTTATAACGATGGGTCCATTCTGGCCCAAATGGGAATACCGGATATGCAGGAAGCCATCGCTTACGCGCTGTCCTATCCCCGCAGGCTCGCGCTGCGCCAGCCGCTACCGGATTTTGCCGCATTGGGTCGCCTGACGTTCCGGCAACCCGATATATTACGCTTTCCTTGTCTGAGGCTGGCTTTCGATGCGTGCCGCAGGGGAGGGACCCTGCCGGCAGTGATGAATGCGGCAAACGAGATCGCGGTGCAGGCCTTTCTAGATCGGAAGCTGGCCTTTACCAGCATCCCAACGGTTGTGGAAAAGGCCATGAAATTCCACCGGATCGACCATGACCCGGATATGACAGCCATCCTGGAAGCAGATGCCTGGGCCAGAAGAACGGCTGAAGATTTTGTGCAAACAGGCGACCCGGCTGGGAATAAATAGAAAACCGGATTTGATAATTTTGTCGAGAGTGCATATGGTAGGGTGATTGACAGGGCCTTGTCGGAGTGCGGTCGAGTGGACCGGTGACATTCCGGCAGACCTGTAATTATTCGATTAATATGAATTATCAATGGGTTAACTAAACTATGAACACCATTTTACTCTTTATTGTCGTTCTTGGCGGTTTGATCTTTTTTCATGAGCTGGGGCATTTTCTGATAGCCCGTCTGTTCGGGGTCGGTGTGGAAAAATTCTCCCTGGGTTTTGGTCCCCGCATTTTCGGCAGAACCGTTGGGCGCACCGATTATCGATTATCACTGATACCGCTGGGCGGTTATGTCAAGATGATCGGAGACGAACCCGATGCACCCATCGAGCCCGAAGATCTCCCGCTGTCGTTTACTCATAAGCATGTGGCCAAACGCAGCCTGATTGTCGCCGCCGGCCCCCTGTTCAATCTGCTGCTGGCGCTGTTGATCTATTCGGTGATCAACTATGCCACCGGTCTTCAAAGCCTCACGCCGGTTGTTCGAGGCGTTAAATCCAACAGTCCCGCCGCTCAGGCCGGCATCGAACCCGGCGATCGCATCCTGAAGGTCGGTGCGGCCGAGATCATCGCATGGCGCGATATCCAAAACGCCCTGGATCGGTCCGGCGGTGCTCCGCTCGAGATTACCTTGGAGCGGCAGCAACAGCAAAAGACTCTGACTGTCGCGCCCATTCAGATTACTACCAAAGACCTTTTCGGTGATTCGAATACCTACTACGATTTGGGCATTTCCAAACAATCGAGCCTGGCGGCCATCGTCGGGGATGTGCTGGAGGGGCAGCCGGCGCAAAAAGCCGGTCTCAAATCCGGCGACCGGATCGTCGCTATCGATGGTCAACGGGTCGAGCAATTCCAGATTTTGCAGGAGATCGTTACCCAGTCCAAGGGAAAGTCCCTGCATTTTACCGTCGAGCGCGGCGACGACACTTTCGAGGTCGATATAACACCGGTGCTGGTCAAAGATAAAAATATCGTTGGTGTCAAACAGGAGAATTACCGAATCGGTATCATGTTTAACCGCGGCGACGCACCGCAGCACCCGGAAGATGTGTTGTATATCGATTTGAATCCCATCGAGGCCATGCACGAAGGCATCAGCCAGGTATGGTTCATCACCGAGCTTTCCGCCCGTTTCTTTGCCAAGATGATCCAGGGAAAAGTCGGCATGGAATCGGTCGGCGGTCCCATCCGCATCGCCAAAATGACCAATGAGCAGGCCAAGGAGGGACTTGGACAGCTGCTACGCTTTGTGGCGGCCATCAGTATCCAACTGGGCATTTTAAACCTGCTGCCCATTCCGGTCCTGGACGGCGGACACCTGTTGTTTTATGGTATCGAGGCCGTCTTGCGCAGACCCGTCAAAACCCGAACCCGTGAAGCGGCCCAGCAAATTGGAATTTTTGTCTTGCTTTTGATGATGATTTTCGTCTTTTATAACGATATCAGGTTCGTCTTTTTTTAGACAGGGATATAGGCTTAAAGATCATTTATTTGGCAAGGCTGGAGGGAGGAAGCTGTATTGTCATGCTGCGACGACCGATAACGCAGTCCAAATGAATGATCTTTAAGCCTAAAGGACGTTCCGCCATCCTGCACCGGCCCTGGCGGCCGGAATTACCTTAAACAAGTTGGACGATTGCCATGCCAAGCCGAATCGAGATCACCTTAAAGCCCGACCTGTATGACGCCGAAGGCGAGGGGTTGCGTCGAAAAGCCCAGGACTACTTCGGTATCCGTGCCGATGCCATTCGCAGCGTACACATCGTCACCATCGACGCCGAATTGAACGGCGACCAAATCGACCGGTCGCGTAAAGAGATTTTTACCAATCCCGTGACCCAAATTTCCTCCCTGCAGCCACTGGATCTGGACTTTGACTGGATCATCTGGATCGGTTTCAGGCCCGGTGTGCGCGACAATGCCGGCGCTACGGCCGTGGAAGCCATGGAGGACCTGCTGGGAATGCGATTTGCCGCCGGCGAAGCCGTCTACACCTCGCGGCGCTACTGCTTGAAAGGCAGTGAGCTGCGCCGCGAGGATGCCGACAAAATCGCCGCTGAGCTGCTGGCAAATAACATCATCCAGCAGTGGAAGATATTCGGCCGGAAGGAGTGGAATCCGCAGGAGGGGATTGGGTACATCATTCCAAAGGTGCGGCTGAATCACGCGCCGACCGTGACCACCATCGCCATCGACAGCAACGAAACCCTGGAGCGCATCAGCGACGAACGCAACCTGGCACTCAATCCCAATGATATACCCACCATCCGGGAGTATTTTCTGGATCCGAAGATCCGCAAAGAGCGTGAGAGTGTGGGACTCGACGATCCCACGGATCTGGAGCTCGAGTATATCTCCCAGGCCCGCAGCGATCACTGCAACCACAATACGTTTCAGGGCCTGTTTCGCTACCGCGACGCCGGCAGCGGCGAAAGCGAGACCATCGACAGCCTGTTCGACACCTGCATCAAATCGCCGACCCTGACGCTGAAAGAGCGCAAGCCCTGGGTGATGTCCGTTCTGTGGGACAACGCCGGGGTGGGGCGTTTCGATGACCATCACTACTATGTGGTCACCGGCGAGACACACAATTCGCCATCCAACATGGAAGCCTATGGCGGCGCCATTACCGGCATCGTCGGCATCTACCGCGATCCCATGGGAACCGGCAAAGGCTCCAAGCTGATCATGGGCAGCTACGGGTATTGCGTGGGGCCCAGGGACTATCGGGGAGACCTCAAACCGCACCTGCATCCGCGCCGTCTCCTGGACGGGGTCATCGAAGGGGTGCGCGACGGCGGCAACAAGAGCGGCATCCCCACTCCCTTCGGTCAGGTGATCTTCGACGAAGGCTACCTGGGCAAATGCCTGGTTTACGTCACCGCCTTGGGGATCATGCCCGCCTCGGTGGACGGCGAACCGGCCGAACAGAAGACCATCCTGCCCGGAGATCTGGTGATCATGTGCGGCGGGCGCGTCGGCAAAGACGGAATCCACGGCGTCACCGCATCATCCGAGTCCTTTTCCGAACACACGCCGGCCGGACACGTTCAAATCGGCGACCCCTATACCCAGAAAAAAATGCACGACTTTCTGCTGGAGGTGCGCGACGAGGGCCTGATTCGATTCATCACCGATAACGGCGGGGGCGGATTGTCCTCTTCCGTAGGGGAAAGCGCACGTTTTTCAAACGGCTGCGAAATCGAACTGGAAAAGGTCCCCTTGAAATACGACGGACTGGATCAATGGGAAATATGGATTTCCGAATCGCAGGAGCGCATGACCGTCGCCATAGCACCGGAACACGAAGCACGCTTTTTCGATCTGTCGGCCAAGCATGCAGTGGAAAGCACGATTATCGGCCGTTACACCGACACCGGCAAGCTGCATGTCAAATACAACGGCGTCACCTGTGCCTATGTCAATCTTGATCTGTTGACCGCCGGTTTCCCGCAATGGGAATTCGACGCCGTCTGGCGCTCGCCCCAAGCCCGGGGACTTTGCGAACCCGTGCTGCGAGAGCCCTTGGACCACGATCAGGTGCTGCTGGATATGATGGCGCGACCCAACATCTGTTCGAAAACCTGGATCGCTCGGCAATACGACCACGAGGTGCAGGGCAGCAGCGTAATCAAGCCTCTGGTGGGCGTCGACCGCGATATCCCCGGTGATGCCGCCGTGCTGCGACCTATCCTGGACAGTCCGCGAGGCTTGGCCTTCTCTCAAGCACTGCTGCCGTTTTACTCTCAGATCGACGCTTATCACATGACCGCCTGCACCATCGACGAAGCGGTGCGGCGACTGATCGCGGTAGGCGGCGATCCGGATCATATCGGCGGTGTGGATAATTTTTGCTGGCCCACCATTCAATACGACGAGCGGAGCAATCCTGACGGACGCCACAAAGCCGCCCAACTCGTGCGTTCTTGCCGGGCGCTGCGCGATATGTGCATGACCTACGGCATCCCGCTGCTTTCCGGCAAAGACAGCATGTACGTTGACGGTCATTTGCAAGGCCGCTACGGCGAAGTCCACAAGGTATCCGCGCTGGAGAGCCTTCAGTTTTCGGCCACCAGCGTGATCGACGATCTGAACCGCTGTCTGACTCTCGATGCCAAGCTGGCCGATGACCTGGTCTACGTGCTGGGCACCACACGCGATGAGTTGGGGGCCTCCGAATATTATCAGATGTTCGGTCATGTGGGGCGCCATGTACCGCAGGTGACTCCGGAAGCATTTCTATCTTTGTATCGAGCCCTGGCCGCAGCCATTGCCGATGGGCAGGTGGCCTCATGCCACGGCATCTATCGCGGCGGACTGGCCGTCCATCTGGCCATGACGGCCATGGCCGGCGGCCTGGGATTGGCGGTGGATTTGGCCGAGATGCCGGCTGATGAAACCGGACGAAACGATCTCTTGCTTTACTCTGAATCGGCCGGACGCTTTATCGTGACCATCGATCCCGCCAGGCGGGAGGTCTTTGAAGCCGGGCTTGGCGATCTGCCCTGGGCCTGTATCGGCCGGGTCACTGCCGAGCCGAAGCTGAAAATTAAGGGCATCAGCGGCAAAACCATCATCGATTTAACCCTGCCGGCGCTCAAACAGGCCTGGCAAAAACCCTTTGGGGATCTCATATGAGCACAGTCAAAGCCCTCGTACTGACCGGATATGGACTCAACTGCGATATTGAAACCGCCTATGCCTTCGAATTGGCCGGTGCCACGGCCCGACGCGTACATATCAACGCGTTGATCGACGGATCGGTCTCGGCGGATGATTTCAACATAATGGCCTTTATCGGCGGTTTCAGCTGGGGGGATGACCACGGCGCCGGCGTCATACAGGCCATTCGTATGAAGACCAACATCGGCGACGCCCTGATTCGGTTCGCCCACCAGGGAAAACTGGTGATCGGGATCTGCAACGGCTTTCAATGCCTGGTCAACCTGGGGCTTCTGCCTGCTGTCGATTCCGATTACACCCGCCGCACTGTCGCTCTGACCAACAACGATTGCGGCAATTTCCGCGATCAATGGGTGAACCTGAGCGTCGATGCCGATTCGCCGTGCATCTTCACCAAAGGCCTGGAGCGACTGGAATTGCCCGTACGCCACGGCGAAGGAAAATTCTACGCCGAGGACGAGATCCTGCAAACCTTGACCCGCAACCACCAGATCGTCGTGCGCTACGCTCTGGCCGACGGCCGTCCCGCGCAGGGCGCCTTTCCGGAAAATCCAAACGGCTCCATCATGGACATCGCGGGGATCTGCGACCCCAGCGGCCGCATCTTCGGGCTGATGCCCCATCCAGAGGCATTCAACCAGTGGAGCAACCATCCCGATTGGCCCCGGCAAAAAGAGCTGATCAAGCGCGGTCTGGCACCGAAGCCGGAGCCGATCACACCCGGTATACAAATGTTGAAAAATGCGGTAGAATACTTCAAGTAGAATACTTCAAGCCGTCGGGCCTTTGCAGCTTGTGGGCCAACCGGCACGGGAGGATGCCATGATCAGAGCCAGGGACATTATGAGCCGTGATGTGGTCACTTTGCCAGCCCATATGGATTTTGCCGCTGCCGCCAAGATTCTGCTGGACAACCACTACAACGGGGCTCCCGTAGTGGACGCCCAGGGACGGCTGTTGGGGATCCTTTGCCAAAGCGACCTGGTGGCCCAGCACAAACGATTGCCCGTGCCGACGCTGTTCACCCTGCTCGACAGCTTCGTCCGGCTGACCCCCACGAAACAACTGGAGAAGCAAGTCCGCAAAATCGCCGCGTTGACAGTAGCCGAAGCCATGACACCCGATCCGGTCACCGTTGGTCCGGATACCGGTATCGAAACCATCGCCGGTCTGATGGTTGACAGCAATCTGCATACCCTGCCCGTCGTTGAAGACGGAAAACTGGTGGGCGTTATCGGAAAGGAAGATGTGCTGCGGACCCTGATAAAAGGGGGCGAGGGGCACTGAGAAATGCGCTTCTACTCCGGATAGCCGGTGATCCGCCTGATCTGATTATACAACGGCTTTAGCGCCCCATAAATCTTTTGGTATACGTTTTCGTAAAGCTCCCGATAGAGTGCGACATTTTCAGGATCGGGTTCGAAAACCCGTTGAATCTTCACCATGCTCCGCACGGCTTCATCGAAAGAGGCGTAGCAGCCGATCCCCAAGGCGGTGACCATGGCCGCACCCAGTCCGGATGTCTCATGGGTTTGGCCCTTGACCATGGGAAGATTGAAGATGTCTGCCGTGATCTTGCAGATTTCATCGCTTTGCGAGGCGCCGCCGGACACCGCCGCCTTCTGGGCGCTGAATTTTCCCGCGCGCTGCATGCGCTTAAAACCGTCGTATAACGCAAAGCCGAGCCCTTCGATGACCGCCCGGTAAACATGCGCTTTGGTGTGCACATCGCCGAAACCGATCATGGCGCCTTTGGCAAACGGATGCCCAAGGCCGGGACCCCAATACGGCTGGACCATGAGCCCCATGGCGCCGGGTGTTGTTTGACGAAGATGGCGATTGAGGAGTTCTTCGGCGGCCATGCCCTTGTCTTTCGCTTCCAGGACCTCCTTGTAGGCGAACTCCTCCTTGAACCAGGTAATCATCCAATAGCCCCGGAAAATCTCTACTTCCGGGTTATAGCGACCCGGGATGGGAGCGGGGTAGGGCGGCATGAATCGAATGGGCTCGACGTACCGGATCGAGGTCGTCTGGACCGTCGCCGTGGTACCGAAGCTCAAGCTGACCGTACTGGGATCGATGACGCCGGCGCCAATGGTTTCGCAGCCCTTGTCGGAGCCGCAAGCCACCACGGGAATACCGGCTTTTAATCCGGTGACTCCGGAGGCCGTGGGCGTGACCGAACCCAGAACCTCTCCCGGTCGCACCAGGTCTGGCAGCTTTTCACGTTCGACGGGAAAGAGCCTGGCGCAGAGTTCCGTCGGCGAGGCCCATCGCAATTTCTTGTAATGGAACGGAATGTGCCCGATCTGGGACGCCAGCGAATCGGCAAACCTGCCGGTCAGGCGGTGATTGAGAAATCCCGACACCTGAAGATATTTGAAGGTCTCGTCCCACAGGTGCGGTTGGTTTTGCCGAAGCCAGTTGCACTTGCCCTCCGACTGCAGGCCGGCCACCACTGAATCCAGAGCAAGCAGTTTGAGCCCCCATTTAAACGGGCCTTTGGCGGCAAAGGTCGGCACCGCTTTGCGCTGGTCGAGCCAGAGGATGGCCGGCCGAAGGCTTTTGCCGTTTCGGTCGACATTGATCATGCTGTTTCGTTGGGTGGTGACGCCGATGCCAGTGATATTATCAAACAGTTTGCGGTGTCTTTTTTTGAGCAGGGCACAGGCCTCACACAAGCTCTGCCAGTATACTTCCGGCTCCTGTTCGGCCCATCCCGGCCGGGTGCTGAAATAAGGTTCGTACTCCCGTCGCTCATGGGCGAGCAGATCTCCGCCGTCGGAAAAAAGAAGCGCCCTCAGACTTTGGGTGCCGCAATCAATTGCCAGGATGGTCTGTTGGCTCAAATGTCTCCTCCGCCTTGCCTGTCGCGATAGTGCCAGGATCGCTCACGGGCAACGTTTCCGAATGATATGCGGCCGTGATGCCTGATAGACGGTCAATGATGTTTTATCAGTGCTGGTACTTGGCGTCAACAGCATGGAGGCGTCCATCATCCGGCGCCGGTATGTCTTGGAAGAAAAAATGGTTGACTAATATGTTGATAGCGCTTATGACTGGCAAAGTCTTATCGAGCTGCCTGTCATTGGCTCTTCTGTGATTGCACCATTGGTTGATTTCTTTATTGATTGTGTTCTAATCCGGATGAATCGCGTTGGCAATGCCCATTTCCTACGCATTGCGTTGATGCATATCTTTCCTGTCAAGAGATGGCGGCGCGTCTGAAGCGCCGAAAGGAAACGATCCGCCCTTCGTTTCCTGCCCGATGATTCGTAAAACACGTACCGCTGCAACATCAGATCCGCAGAAGTTCCTTTGATGCAAACGATCAGTTTCAACCTGTGCAGAAGCATTTCTGCTGAGGAACGCTATTGATGGAAGCAAAGCACTCCGGTTTTACACTGCTGGAGGCGGCGCTCGTTATGGCCATTGCAGGGATCGTGATGCTTGGCGCGCCGCCTGTATGGCAATGGATGCGAACGCAGGGTTCCGGCCATGCCGTGGATCAGCTGACGGCGGATTTGCAGCTGGCCCGCATGATGGCCATCCGCAAAAGATCCCGGTGTTCCCTTCGAATGAACATGCCCGCCCCCAATCAATATGCAAACAGCGTTAATGGGCGGACAGCCACGCTTTCAGCCTATCGCGGAGGCGTTCACTTTATGTCGCGGGGGCCCGATGGGCGAGACATGGCCGCCCGCGTAACGTTCAATCAACAGGGTATGTCCACTTCGGTGATTCCCAGGGATCTGTTTGTCGCCGGCGGCAGCCAACGCATCATCTACAGGGTGAGGGTGCTGGCGCCTGGCGGCATATCCGTACATCGCTGGTGGGATAGCCGCTGGGTTGCACCCTGACGCTGCAAAAGCCTGAGGTGTCCAGCGCCTGTGTTATCAAGGGTTCGCAGTATTTGGAATACGGCTTCACCCTTGATGCCTTGACGCTGAACACCTCAGACTCTTGCAGTATCAGGGTTGCACCCTGACGCTGCATAAATAAGATGGCAAAAGGGATAAACCGCCATATGAGCATTGAACAAAAGCAGAACAGGAATCCGGACGGGCCATGAACTGAGGGTGAATTGAAGCATCAGATATCATTACATCAGGTATGACCGAGAGGGAAGATGAAATCAAAAACACCGGGCTTTCTATCACCGAAGGGAATGACGTTGCTGGAACTGCTGGTCGTCATGGTTGTGTCCCTGATCGCTATTGGAGCCATCTATGACGTGTATGCCGTGCAGGCGCGGAGTCATCGCAGTCAAAAAGTGGCCCGCACCATTCAGCAGAATTTACGCGCCGCCATGACGGTTCTGCAGCAGGAGGTGCGTAAAGCGGGTTACGATCCACACGACAGCCGCCGGTTCGGCATTGTCGATGTGCGTCGCTACGATTTAGTAAACGGCAGCCGTCTGAACAGCAACGGCCAGCCGTGCCTGAGCTATACCTGCGATATCGATGAAAACGGTCGATTGGATTTCCGTAACGGCGGTCGCAACCGCGAGCATTCGAGCTTTAAAATCGCGGATGTTCACAGCGACGGCCATATCTGCCTGACCTATGACAACGGCGGCGGACGGCGTCCGGTGGCCGAAGGGATCCAAGCCATGGGACTGGCCTACGGCGTGGATATGGATGGTGATGATGTCCTCGATACCTGGAAGCAGGGACCGCATCCGATCTGGGCCGTGGACAGCGACAACGACAACCGGCTCGACACTCACCTCGATGTCAACAATGACGGACATATCGATGCCGATGACGATACAGATGGTGACGGCCGTATAACGGCCCGGGACGGTGCGCCCATTGATCCGCCCGTAGGTCTGGACCGCATCAAGGCCGTTCAGGTCTGGCTGTTTGCACAATCGGCACAGCCGCTGCGGGGACACCATGACAGCCGGAACTATATCGTGGCGGATCGCGTCATACCGGCTGTGCCGGACGGGTATGTGCGCAGCTTGCTGCACACGATCATCGCCTGTCGCAATTTATAGGCTTTAAGATAATTCATTTGGACGGCGTTATCGGTCGTCGCGGTATCGGGATACAGCTTCCTCCCTCTAGCCTTGCCAAATGAATTATCTTAAAGCCTATATAAAGAGGAAAGGGATTTGCAAAATGAGGCACCATGTTGATCGGCGCATCCAAAGTGGAATGACCCTGATCGAAGTGATGCTGGCCCTGCTGATTTTCTCGGTGGGTATTCTGGCCGTTGCCGCCATGCAGATCGCCGGCATCCACTGCCACCGCAACGCCCGTACCGCAACACGGGATGCCTTTGCGGTGAGCGGGAAATTGGAATTGCTCTCGGTCATGCCGTTTCAGCATGATTGGCTGTCAGACAGTGACGGCGGCTACCGTCGGATAATACCGGACCATGGCCCATTTAAACGTTACAGTGAACCGGCAACCATTGCCTGGGAGATCGGCGCCGAACTGCCGGTACCGAACGCCAAACGAATTGCGGTCACAGCACACCGCGTCCAGCCCGATCACACCGACCGCGAACTGACCTACGAATGCATAAAGGCCGGATCCTATGAAACGCGTCTATTGCTCAGAGATACAGATCAAACCGGACATTGAACGGAGGGGCCGACCGCCCTGCATCGCAACACAGTCCGGCACCGTCCTGGTCCTTTGTGTGCTGATACTGACCGCGGTGACCGTTCTGGCCCTGGCCGGTATTCATGCCGGCGCGATGGACCTTCAGATTGCGACCAATCACGCCCGGCTGGGCCATGGGCTATATCTGGCCGAGGGCGCCGCCCTGGAGGGAATTCAACGACTGGCCAATGCTGCGACAACTGATTTGCACGACCGGTCATTTTTCTGGCACCACAGCCGGTCCGAATTAGAAGCGGTGAATCTGGATTTGCGGTGCCCGGCGCATTGGTCGGCGGTTGGAAATAAGCCGACACTTGCCCTGCAAAGCGGCTTGGGACCTGATGTCCAACTGGCTGCCGTGGAATGGAGTCTGGCCGCCGGCAGTTCTCTGGTCGCCACCGAGCCTCGCCTGTATCTGAACCGGGTTTATGGCAGGTCCAATCGCTCCCAGGCCGGCCATCTCGTGGAAATCGGCTATCAGTTGCGCTATTAGATAGGGTTCTAAACATAGGAGCAGTAATGACATATAAAATGATCTTCCCATGCGTCTTGACAGCGCTATTGCTTCTCCAGTTTGCGTTGCGGCCGCTTGATATCAGCGCCGGCGATCTCAAGGTGTCGCCGCGTCAGAATTTGTTTACTCTTGAATCGACAGTGCCGAACTCTCTTGCGTCTCAGTCCCAAACCGGTTCCGGCCATGCCGCCGATGGCATGGCGGCCGGCACCGTTGGCCGTTCGGATCATCTTATCCTCTACCAGTGCCGCTATAATCCGGATGACTGGTCCGGCGATATTCTCGCCTTTCCGGCCAAGTGGGAACACAACCGTCTGGTGGTGGGTGCACCGCAGTGGCGGGCTGCCGAGCAGTTTGAATTCCCGGGGCTTGATTGGCGGGCAAGGCGTATCGTCACCTATGGCGGCAGTGGAATCGAGGCCAGGGGCGTGCCGTTTCGCTGGAACGCCCTTTCAACCCGGCAGCAGAACCGCCTGCTTGGCGATGCGCAGGCCCGGATTCCGGATCCATCGAAAGGACGCGAGCTGATCGCCTTCCTGCGCGGCAAACCATCTGCACGCTTCCGACGGCGCAACAGTCAGCTGGGCGACATCATGAACGGCATGCCGGTGCTGGACGGACGGACACTCTTTGTAGGGGCCAATGACGGCATGCTGCACGCCTTCGACGCATTTACGGGGCGTGAACGCTTTGCTTACATACCCAATCTTGTGTTTGGCACTCTCCGGCAATTGGGATCGTACAACTATCAACGACAGCCGCGGTACTATGTCGATGCCGCACCTACCGTCGGACGGGTACTGGCTGGCACCGGTCGGCACCGCACCTATCTGGTCGGCGGATTGGGCCGGGGGGGCAGGGGGTATTACTGCCTGCTGATCAGCCCTGCTGAACAAGGAGAAGCTGCGCAGAGAACAGGCGTCGCTCAAAATGATGTGGGTGCGGGTGCATCCGGCAGCGAAGCCTCCGAAGAGGCCCTCAGTCGGATGGTCCGTTGGGAATATCCTGCGGTCGATACGGCCGATGACGCCATGGACAACGACGTTGACGGC
This sequence comes from Desulfobacteraceae bacterium, assembly GCA_050291625.1. Classification (GTDB taxonomy): domain Bacteria; phylum Desulfobacterota; class Desulfobacteria; order Desulfobacterales; family Desulfosarcinaceae; genus JARRKU01. The sequence goes on along the minus strand of JBNKKC010000085.1, from coordinate 21,325 downwards.
ATGGTGGACGAACCCGGTGAAACCGACCCGCACCTGGGTTACAGTTTCAGCCGGGCCTATGCCGTCAATGTTAATGCACCCGCCGGCAGTTGCCGGCCGGTGGTGATTTTCGGAAACGGCTACGACAGTCCCGAGGGGCAGGCGGTGCTGTACGTGCTGGAAGCCCACAGCGGCCGCATTGTTCGCAAAATCAATACAGGTGCCGGCGGACGCAACGGACTCTCCACACCGGCCCTGATCGACGTGGATCTGGATCGGGTGATTGACTACGCCTATGCCGGAGATCTACAGGGCAATCTGTGGAAATTCGATCTGACGGCCGAAGACCCTGAGCAGTGGGGTGTTGCCTTCACCGCCGGAGGTCTGTCGCTGCCTCTGTTTCAGGCCGCTGGCCTGGCCATCACCGGCCGGCCCGATGTGATGGCGGTCAAACCGATCTGCAACCCCGATGCTGGCGGCGTCATGGTCATCTTCGGCACCGGCGCCCACCCGGGATACGGCCCGGTTCGAACCCGGCACAACGCGATTTTCGGTGTCCGGGACAATGGAGAGCCGGAAAGGGTTGCCAGCTGGTCTGTGGAATTGTCTTCGTTGTTATCGGCCTCCGGCCGATTCGAAGAACGCGCTACGGGAACGGTGGCGATCAGAGGCGGCCGGGCTGTGATCACCGCTTACATTCCCGGCACATTGCCCGGACCGGCCCATGGCACAGGCTCCCGTGTCTTCGTCCTCGATGCATGCAGCGGTACTCCGGTCTGTGACGCAGAGGGTGCCTTCGATTACCCGTTGGCCTTCAACAAAGGCATCAGCAGCAACCCGGTCATCCTGAAAAATCCGTCACAGCCCGGAATCGACCACCTTCTCGCCTGGGATGCTTCGGGCCGCATCATCCAGACAACCTTTGCCGGTGAGCGGCAGGGAAAAGTCTATTGGCGCCAGGAGTTTGAATAGAAGCGATTGGAAAACCTTGATATCGAAACGTCACTGTCTGGGGCTGGGGAGAGATTTTGAAAACCACACATTAGCGGCTTTGATGCGTCTGCCGTCGGGACGGATGGCGGATTCGATCAGCATCGTTCCGTTGAACGGGTGGTCCAGGCGTACAAACATGAAGCCGGTTGTGGAGGGTGTATTGATCTGCAACACATCTCCGGTGTTGTCGATGGTTGAATCCGTTAAGGGATCGGTTGCATCGGATCGAGTTAGATCCGATTTGTATACCCGATAGACTTCACCCTCTTTGGCTAAAAATTTTGCTATATTGTCGCGGCTTCTGGCGTCCACCATCATATCAAACGCCCGGAAATGGGTGTTTATCTTTTCTGTCGTCAACAGGGAGGTCATCCGGCCGCCCAATTTATCGGTACGTGCGCATTTTGCCTCAAAATCGGCAATGCGGCCCGACAGCGAGCAGCTCATGATCCAGCGTGCCGTACCGGGGTTGTCGGACGCGATGTCTTCGGAGTCCACCAACAGATTCTCGGCGGCAGACCGGCCGTCGACCGTCCTGCCATCAATTGGAATTCCAATCATCAGGCCCATATCGTTTTTGACAATTTCGGGATGGATGGATTCGATGTTGAGAGACTGCAGCGCAGACACGCTTCGATGATGTCTATCTACAAGACCCGGCAAAAAAGCTTCCGGTGGTCCGATATGGCCGGTGTGCACCTTCGTTCGGATATGGATTTCGGCGTCTGCAGACGGTTTGCCATCCCGAAGGGTCCACCAGTAGATGACTCCCACCAGAAGCGAGATGCCCAGCAAGGAGGCAAAGAAGCCAATCGTTTGAGTCCAGCTTTTCATTGAGTTGGTGCGACAGCTTTAGATTAAGGTCAGTTGAACAATCAAACAGGTCTCGACATCCATTCCATAGCCAAATGCGTACCATAGGAGTATATATGATGCGACAACGCTAATTGGCAGCAAGGGCGCCATACGCCATCGATACGATCAGCGCTGCGAACTGACATCGTGGAGCAAAATATTTCGACCACGTGGCGTCGTTATTTTTTCGGGGGTAAACCTAGCGTGACTTTGTTTTAATAAAAAGCGCTTCTATCATATTGTGCGCAGGGTCGTCAATAGTGAAAAAAAGATGAGATAACATGAGGTTGCATATGTGCCGAACAACGGCCGGCTTGCATGATCTGGCGGATCGGTTTGGCAAAGATTCGGCAATCAGCAATGTTGATTGACACGATAAAGGCTTTGAACTATAGTAAAATTTTTGAAAATCTCTATTTATCAATTAGTTATCAGTTTATTGGTCTAATTGACAGCCGGATCGCGGTATACCGGTACGATCGGTACGGCACTGAAGAGCGAATCGAATTGGACGATCGGCAGTTCTTTCATCGTATGGTAAGTGACATTCCATTCATGGGTAGACACGAAAATTCATTTTCGGGTGACAACATCGACACTCCAACTTACCCCTTGATTGATGGGCCAGGCGGCAGTCAAAGGCACTTTTTAGAGGTCGGTTCCGCGCAGTGGCGAATCGTGCTGGCGGAGTTCGTCCATCTTCTGGGCTTGTTCCTGAGACACGCCAGTCAGACGAAAAGCGCGCGCGCCACTGCCGTCTTGTTTGATCAAATGCTGCGCCATCTGATGATTCTGGAACGAATGCCCGGCCATGACGGATCGTTGGTTGTACTTAAAAAAACTGATCTTTCCAGCGGATCGGGCGTCAATGGCGGCTACCGTATCCTGTTCGGTGAATTGACGGTCCACGATGACCGAAACCCTTTTGCCTCCGGCACTCCGTTGGTTTCGAAGCGCATCACGCTATTGAACAGCGGGTTGGAACAGGCATTTGAATGGATGGCTCAGCATCGAATCGATTGTTTGTATATCGAACTGCCCGGCGGTTCCAACGAGAAAACCGATCAATTGCGCTTGTCGCTAAATATAGTGGCGCGCTATCAGCCCGCGGTAATGAATGAGACATCCATTACCTTTCGATATGCCGGACGGGCTTTGACCGTTCCGCTGATCCGTGACAGCCTGGGCAATCCGGATCCCAATTTGACGCTTGTTGCCGGTTTAAACAGCCTGACAACCATGAACACCAGGGCCCTGATCAAACAGGCCGAGGCCTATTGTCAGATGGAGGCCAGGCAGAGGGCCGATGGTGCGAAAACAGCGGTTCCGGCTGGCAGTTACAACCAGATTTTCAACGTGCGCAGCCTGCGTGCTCAAATCATCCGTCCACCGGTGGAAGTGAACAACTTGGGTGCCATCGATGCCAAACGGCGCAGCAAACGCAAAACCCTTTTTGAGCATGCTTCGAACGACCAGACATCGGACCAGACAACCGACGACTGCATCGCAGCCGGCTCACTGGATGACCTTATGAGGCCGATCACCGTCCCGTACAACACGTTAAGGCAGATCACACAAGTCGAGCGCTCTTTTTTTGCGGACTGGATCGATGTGGATGATCCACAATACGAAACCGCGCTTCATGCGATCCTCAGCGATAACTATGTCGATCTGAATACGACAGATATCGGTCGCCGATTGGCTGCGGTATCCAGTCTGATTTATGCGGTCGAGAAAAAATGTCAGGACCCGGCGGTCATTGACCGTCTTTTATTCGTTTTGCAGGACCGGCTGATGCTGGCTGCCGAAGGGGTCTTGGCCAATATTCACGTCCAGAACCAGGGGCTCAGGTTAATCAGCAACGGGCGAGTCGTGATTGCCGGATTGATGCACCAGCGGCTGATCGATCTGGTATCATTGGTCAAGGACAAGGTGGTCACCAAAAAGAAATTTGACATCATCCGCAGTCTGGGATTTGACTTCAACCCGGGCGATTTCCATGCGGTGGCGAGGTTTTTCAATCTTCCGCCGAACAATGTACAATACCTGATGGATTTGCTGAAAAGTTGTTTTGATACCGGGGGCGGGTTCAGGCGGGAGGTGTTTGAATCCAGCATTCATCGCATGGCGCCTCAAGCCGATACGCTTTTCGAAATGCTGTGGTGCTTTTTGAAGCTGACACCGCGGCGCAAGGATCGTCTGGCATTTGTCAATGCCATACCGGTATTGATGACTCATCTGAAAGATCCGGATCGCGCCCTGAGGTTTATATTGGATGATCTGTGCCAGGATATTTTTCAAATCGACTTTTCGGACCGCAATGCCCTTGTGCTGGCAAACATTTTATTGCGCACTGAAAACAGGGAATTGTACATCGATTTGCAGCGAACCCCCGAGCATGTCCTCGACCAGTCCTCGGATGAGACATCGGCTGCGAAGCGCTACGTTGTATGGCGGTTGAATACCGATAATATTCGCATTGTTACTAAATTTAAGACCATCCATATGGCTCTGGCCGCATCCCTGAAGGCCGCCATCGAAGAAGAGGCCGAACCCCAGGAGACCCAGTTTCTGTTTTCGCTGGAACGCGAAACACTCATTTTTATGTCACTTGCCGGATCGATGGCGGCGCGGGGGTACCTGCATCACGCTTTATTGCAGTATGGTGACTCATCGGCCGATATCTATCAGAACGTGTACATCGGCCACTATTTATCACAACTGATTAATCACTTGCGGATCGTGATTCGTGGTTTAGGATGCCTCGGCGAGGTCGATGACATCGCCGTTTTGATGGTCCTGAAAAGCCATGTGGAGCCGCTGAGCGCAATGGCGAACCATCCCGCCCAGGCATTGGCCGTCAGACGGGCGTTCAAATGGGTGGACTCCAGCATCAAGGCAATCCAAATGCGGAATCAGATGGCTGATACCACCAAGTAAGGAAACGTCGGATCATGGAAAAAGCAACGTCGCTGTTCAAGGCCGAATGGGTATGCAAACTGTTGATTCGGGATAAACTGTTGTCCATCGACAAGGCCAAAGAGATTTTGCGCAAACAAAACGGCCTGTTGCAGAAATTGGAAAAGCTGCGCGAAAAAAAATACGCTAATACTCCGGATGCCAGGCGCATCAAAAACCCGCTGAACATTATCGATGCCATCATTTCCCTTAATCTGAATCGTCTAGATAATCCAAACCTGCCCCTTGATGAAGAGACCATTTACCAGGTGGTTGCCAGGGAGTGGAAGGTTCCCTACATGAAGCTGGATCCTCTCAAGCTGGATTTAAACGTAGTGACCAGCACCATACCGCGCACCTTTGCCCTGAACCATCTGGTGCTACCTATCGAGGTGAAAGACGGGGTTCTCACGGTGGCAACCCTCGATCCGTTCAACCTCGAGGTTCTGGATGATATCGCCGCTGCCAGCCAGCTCAAAGTTCAGACCGCCCTGAGTTCAAAAAGCGACATCATCAAATTGATCAATGAATTTTTCGGTTTTAAAAGTTCCATTGTCGCCGCCCAGGATCAATTCGGCGGACCGACGGTCGATTTGGGAAATCTGGAACAATATGTGCGCCTGCGTTCGACAGACGAGTTGCCTTCCAACGATCAGCATATTGTCAATGCTGTGGACCATCTGTTCATCTATGCGTTTGATCAAAAGGCCAGCGACATTCACATCGAGCCCAAGCGTGAACAAACCTTCGTTCGCATGCGCATCGATGGTGTATTGCATACGGTTTATAAACTGCCCAAGGCGGTCCACTCGGCCATTATCAGCCGGATTAAAAATCTGTCCCGGATGGATATGGCGGAAAAGCGCCGGCCTCAGGACGGGCGTATCAAAACAGACAAGGGTGATGTGGAAGTGGAGATTCGCGTCTCCACCATCCCGGTTGCCTTTGGCGAGAAGGTGGTTCTGCGGATCATGGATCCGGATATCCTCTTTCGTGATTTGGACACGCTTGGATTTTCAACCCTCGATTTGGAGCGCTATCAGAGTATCATCGACATGCCCCATGGAATCATCCTGGTGTGTGGTCCCACAGGCAGCGGAAAATCAACTACTCTTTATTCCACCTTGAACAAGATCAACAGGCCCACCATCAACATCACAACCATAGAAGAACCCATCGAAATGGTCCATGAAAGTTTTAATCAGATTGCCGTCCAGAACCAAATCGGCGTCACCTTCGGGTCTATATTGCGCAACATTCTGCGTCAGGATCCGGATGTGATCATGGTAGGGGAAATGCGCGACCTCGAAACCGCCGAAAATGCGATTCAGGCGGCGCTGACAGGTCATCTGGTTTTGTCCACACTTCACACAAACGACGCACCCAGTTCCATCATGCGGCTGCTCGACCTCGGCGTTCCCTATTTTCTACTGCAGGCCACACTGGTGGGGGTGCTGGCCCAGCGGCTTGTCAGGAAAAACTGCAACTATTGCCAAGAGACATTTCAGATACCGGCAGATGAATTGGCCGCCATCGGCATTGACGTGGGGCGGACCGGCTCCGTCGAACTGGTGCGAGGCACAGGTTGCGAAAAATGCAGAGGCACCGGTTATAAAGGGCGAACCTGCATCCTGGAGATGATGCCGTTCAGCGAATCGCTTCGAAAATTGACGGGTGAAAAGGCAGATGTAGATACCATCAGAGCCAAGGCGCGCGAAGAGGGGATGCGCACACTGCGCGAAAGCGCCATTGAAAAATTACTCAAAGGAATGACTACTTATCAGGAAGTGATGCGGGTTACCTGGGAACAGCACTGACCCTACCGTTGCAAGCGCCGGAGGACGCCAGACCCTGCGTTGCCGGGGAATCGCAGTATTGGTAATATGGCTTCACCCCCGGCGCCTTGATTCTGACGCCCTCCGGCGCTTGCAACGATAGGGTGGGGTATATAGAAACAACTGAGGCGGCGGATAGATGCTTTGTCACTATCCGTCGCCTCATATCATGCCGGTGATCGGGAGAGGTTTTAGAACCACTTCTATTGTTGTGTCCTACAAATACGTTCAAAAATTAATGTCACTCCGGCGTAAGCCGGAGTCCAGTTGAAAACCCTCTGGATTCCGGCTTGCGCCGGAATGACTTAAAGGAAAAAGGCATTCGAATTGAACAAATATGTTTAGCCCAACTTTCGGGACACGACACTAGGGTGTACGGATCTTTTCTCCGGGTTCGATTTGATCCAGCGCTTTGGTAATATAGACGGTCGAGGTTGTCTCCTCGGTGCGCAGGACGATGCAGGTTCCTATTTCAACAGGCTTTGCCGCAACACGCTGTCTGCCGACACTATTTTGGGTATATATACTGTAAACCTGGCCTGGACGTATATTATCGACCTCGCCTTTATCGATAAAACCGACGACATGGTCGCCGATCAATTTGCTTTGCTCCTCGGCAGCGATGATGGAACCTTCGATGCCCGGAGTGCTTTCCGTTACGTCCAGCTCTTCTGAGAATGCCTCGTAGGCCATCAGCGGATCTCCCGGCTTGATTTCCCGGTAGGATTTTAGCACTTTGCCAATGGCGTACTGGGATTCAGAGGTGATAATTTCCACGACGCCGAGCAGATAGTGCTGGGTGCCGATGACTCTGAGCGAGTTGCGGGCCGGTGTCGGGCTCAGCATGCGGAAAACAGTCAGCCGCTGGCCTGGACTCACATTCAGGGTCGAACCTGAAGTTGGGGGACGGATGTATACCTGGTTACCTGCGCTGATAATTCGCCGCTCTTTGACTGCTTTGTCGATGTACCCTATCGGGGAGACGGGCGGTTTGCGGATGAAACCGACCCGGTCCATTCTGTTGAAATGGAACTGCACCAATGGTTCGGGTTTGGCCTCTGGAGTCGATACCTCAATTTGAGGGGTCGATACCGGAACCGGTTTCGTTTCAACCTTTTGCCAGCCGCTTTTTCGATGCAGCCGAATGCGCTCTCCGGGATAGATCCAGTGCGGATTGGGGAGTTGTTCATTTTCACGCCATAAGTCCGGCCATTGCCACGGCGTATCGTTGAATCGCTGGGAAATATCCCATAAGGTGTCGCCTTTTTTAACGGTATAGTAGAATCCGGCTTCATAATCGATCTTCTTCTGGGACTCTTCGGCAGCGGCGCTTGCTGCGTTCACGATCATCAATATCAGCCCGATGGCCAAAATCAACGGGCTGACCGCCTGAAATCGATCTTTAATGTTCATCGCTATCATCCCCATCATTTTATGTTTTTGTCGGATGACGAAAAACTTTTTTATTGATTTCAGTAACCTAATTGAGGGTGATTTGTCAAGGATTCTGTAGAAATTGTGGGAAAGGAAGTAAAATAAAGAAGCCCCCGCATCGAGTCCGATCCGGGGGCTTTGATGGTTGTCGTGATTACGGGACAGTCAGGCGATTACATCATGCCGCCCATGCCGCCCATGCCGCCCATGCCGCCCATGCCGCCGCCGCCGGGCATCGGGGCATCTTGTTTATCTTCGGGTTTCTCGGCGATCATGGCTTCGGTGGTCAGCATCAGTGATGAGACGCTGCCGGCGTTTTGCAGAGCAAAACGCACCACCTTGGTCGGGTCGATGACACCCGCAGCGATCAGATCTTCATAAGTGTTGGTATTGGCATTATAGCCCGTTGCACCCTCAGAGGCCTTGACCTTGTCGATAACGACCGAACCTTCGTACCCTGCATTGTTTGCAATCTGGCGCAGAGGTTCTTCAATGGCGCGCATGACGACTTTGACACCTTGTTTCTGGTCGGCTTTGATTTTGATTTTATCAAGCGCATCCAGGGTGCGAACCAGTGCAACGCCGCCACCCGGAACGATGCCTTCTTCAACAGCAGCACGGGTTGCGTTCAGGGCATCTTCCACGCGGGCTTTCTTCTCTTTCATCTCTGTTTCGGTGGCTGCGCCGACATTGATGACAGCGACGCCGCCGATCAGTTTGGCCAGACGTTCCTGCAGTTTTTCGCGGTCATAGTCTGATGAGGTTTCTTCGATTTGAGCGCGAATTTGTTTGACGCGGCCTTCCAGCGCGGAGCGGGCTCCGGCGCCGTCAACAATAGTGGTGTTGTCTTTGTCGATGGAGACGCGTTTGGCTTTGCCTAAATCGGACAGAGCCAGGTTTTCCAATTTGATCCCCAGATCTTCAGATACAACCTGCCCACCGGTCAGGATGGCGATATCTTCCAGCATGGCTTTGCGGCGATCACCGAATCCCGGTGCTTTTACTGCAGCAACATTCAGGGTGCCGCGCAGCTTGTTGACCACCAGGGTGGCCAGGGCTTCGCCGTCGACATCTTCAGCGATGATCAGGAGGGGTTTGCCCATTTTGGCAACTTGCTCCAGCACCGGCAGCAGGTCTTTCATATTGCTGATCTTTTTCTCGTTGATCAGAATATAGGGATCTTCCAGAGAGGCAACCATTTTTTCCGGATCTGTGACAAAGTAAGGGGAAAGATAGCCGCGGTCAAACTGCATACCTTCAACCACGTCTAGGGTGGTTTCCATGAATTTGGCTTCTTCCACAGTGATGACACCCTCTTTGCCGACTTTGTTCATGGCTTCGGCAATAATGTTGCCGATGGTTTCGTCGTTGTTGGCGGAGATGGTGCCCACCTGTGCGATTTCACGCTGATCCTTGGTGGGTTTGCTCATCTTGTGAAGCTCTTTTACAGCCACTTCGACGGCCTTGTCGATGCCGCGTTTGATGGACATGGGGTTGTTGCCGGCGGCAACCAGTTTCTGTCCCTCTTCATAGATGGCGCGTGCCAAAACAGTGGCGGTAGTGGTGCCGTCTCCGGCCATGTCGCTGGTTTTGCTGGCGACTTCTTTAACCATCTGAGCGCCCATGTTTTCGAACTTGTCTTCGAGTTCAATCTCTTTGGCCACGGTGACACCATCTTTGGTGACGGTGGGAGAACCCCAGGACTTGTCGATGACAACATTGCGGCCTTTAGGGCCGAGGGTGACTACAACCGCGTCGGCGAGGGTCTGGACGCCTTTGAGCATAGCCTCGCGGGCTTTCATATCATATTTGATCAGTTTAGCCGTCATTTGATAACCTCCATTCCTTATTTCAATAGATTTGCTTAGTCAATTACGCCCAGAACATCATCTTCGCGCATAATCAAATATTCTTCGCCTTCAATTTTGACTTCGGTGCCGGAATATTTGCCGAAAAGGATCCGGTCGCCCTTCTTGATTTCCAATGCCATGCGCTTGCCGTCGTCGCCCAGTTTGCCGTTACCGACGGCGACCACTTTCCCTTCGGCCGGCTTTTCTTTGGCCGTATCAGGAATGATGATGCCACCTTTGGTCGTGGTCTCTTCTGCAACGCGCTGTACCAGAATTCGATCCTGTAGGGGTCTTAATTTCATCGTCATGCTCTCCTTTTTTCGTTTCCTATTTTGGGTAAGGTTAATATGGTTATTGAATGTTGATACTCAAACCCTTTGTCCGGCGACTGACCGGTTATCTGTTGTTTACTCTTTATTAATATGACGTCCTGTCGGAACCGGCCGGCACGCAGACCAGGTTTTCGGTGGCCGCTGTCGAACACGTTAATGGCGGCTTTATTGTTCGGAGCCCGGACCTCTAACCGGTTAAGCAGGTAAACAGTGCAATGCGGCCATTATAAGCTAATCGGCACTGGCCTTTTTGCTCTGGGCTGCGGCCTTTGTTTCCTTGGATGTGCTGGTTTTTTCTACCGCATCGGACTTTTTTTGATTTTTATTGTTTTGGGGCTTGCTGGCGTAGTCTGTAACATACCATCCGCTACCCTTGAGGTGGAAAGCGCTCTGAGAAATGAGCTTATGCAGTCTGCCCGAACAATGCCTGCACTTGCGCAACGGTTTATCTGAAAATTTTTGCAGAGCCTCTTCAATATTTCCGCATTGATCACACTGATATTCATAGATCGGCATTCTCTGATTTTCCTCCTTATCATAGCTGGTTAAAGACACACCGATCAAAAAATCTGGACTAATATAGTGTGTCATTTTGTGTTGTCAAGCCGAGGTCATGAGAATTTTAAGAACCTTGCAGTTCCTCGATGGGTTTGCGCCATCGGCGGTAATAATGCAGGACATCGGCAATGCCGGTCATGTTGACATCGGCAAGGATTTGATGGGTGAGTGCGTGAACGCGGCGCTCCTCGCTCAGTTTTTCATCGGCGTTGGCGTCAAAGCTCTGCAAAAACTTACTGAAGCGGACGATGTGAATCAATTCATGAACGATGATATAGAGACAAAACGGCATCAGTGATAATTGCCTCGTTTGAGCAAGCGTGGCGAGGATGGTATGGTCCTGCAGGCATATTTTATAGAAGTCATAGCTTTCAGATCCCAGAAATGAACCTTTGCGGTGGCCTTGATAGCGAATGATCTGGGCAAATGGGCCCTCGACAACCTCATTGTCTGACAAATCGGTGAGTGTTTTGACATCGTACTTGGGCCGAAGCCATTGGCTGGCCGACATTTTGAAATGATTGCTGACGAGCTCTTCTGCCATGGTGACGGCATGGTTGATCACACGTATCTGGTTTGCATTGAAGGATGGTTTTGCTGGAATCGTGCTCATGATGCGGCAATAGCATACAAAACCAACGATATCAATCGGATAACTTCCGTGCGCCTGCTTATCCCAAAAATCATTGGACAAACCGTGTTCAATGGTGTTATGAATGCCGGTCTATCGAGATCATTTGGATGGAAGGGAGGTGATCCATTGGGTAGTGTCGTCAAAAAGCGCAGAAAAAAAATGCGCAAGCACAAGCACCGCAAACTGTTAGCCCGCACGCGGCATCAGCGTAGAAAGGGCAAATAATGATCGCTGCGAATTCAACCAATACTCGAAAATAAAAGCACCGGCGCATTGGCGGCGGTGCTTTTATTTATATATTGAAAGGGTTCAATACTTTCATCCCCTTGAACCCGTATAAGGCATGATTACTTGTCTTGTGAATAGCCTTTCAGGTATTTCAGCAGTTCCGAATCGGTGGAAAGGATCAGTGAACTCTCCTTGTCCAGCGACTCTCCGTAAATTTCAAGTGTTTTAATAAACGAGTAGAACTCAGGATCTTTGCCGAATGCTTCGGCATAGAGCTTTGTGGACTCGGCATCGGCCTTGCCTTTGATCCCTTGTGCCTTGCGATAAGCTTCGGATTTAATGCGCTTCAGATCCAGCTCCTTATCTCCCAGAATCTTCTTGGCCTCACCGGCGCCTTCGGAGCGAAACTTCTGCGCGATCTGTTTGCGTTCCGCGATCATGCGGTCATACACCGATTGGCGAACCTCTTCCCGGTAATTGATGCGTTTTATTTTGACATCCATCAACTCGATTCCGAACTCTTTGAGCTTTTTTTCGGCCTGCACCAAAATCATCTTGTCGATCCTGCTACGGCCGATGGTGATACTGTAGGCGGCGGGCAGCTTCTGCTGGATGTCCTCAAGCCCCTCCTCAAATGTATCCAGCTCGCGATTGGAATTGCGTACGGTTTCGATCAGCCGGTTGGATGTGATCAGGTTGCGGACAGCCGGATCGATAATCTCGTTCAGACGGTTTTTGGCCATATCGGCCACCGGACCGACGGTTTTGAAAAAAAGCACCGGGTCATCGATTTTCCAGCGGGCAAATGTGTCGACATATATATAGGTCTTGTCCTTCGTGGGGATTTCGCCCGGATCACCGTCCCACTCCTGGAGATTGCGCGGATAAACGACGGCCTGTTCAATGATTGGAATTTTGAATTTTAGACCGGGTTCGGATACCACACGATTGACTTTGCTGAACTGGGTAATGACGACCTGTTCGGTCTCATCCACGGTGTAGGCAAAGCTGAATGCGGCGATGGCGATCACAACGACGGCTATGCCGGCGATTATTTTAATGTTCATTTTTCGATACCTTGTTGTTTTCCAATGTTTAACAGCGGAAGCAGGTTCTGCTGGTTTGCATCGACGATATATTTAGGCCCGAGTTTGGGCAGCAGGTCTTTGAGCGCCTCCAGATAGAGTCGGCGCTTGGTGACATCTTGAGCTTTGCTGTATTCGACGTACAGCGCCTTGAATCGGTCTGCATCGCCTTTGGCCCGGTTGATGCGATCCAGGGCGTACCCCTCAGCCGCCTTGATGGTGCGGTCGGCCTCGCCCCGTGCGGCCGGAATGGCTTTGTTGTAATCCTCCCTGGCCTGGTAGATCAGCTTCTCCTTTTCCTGAATGGCCTGGTTGACTTCGTTGAACGACGGCTGCACCTTGCCCGGTACATTGGTGCGTTTCAGTTCGACGTTGACCACCAGCAATCCGGTTTCCGCCTTGTCCAGCTCATTTTGCAAAACCTCCTGGGCTTGGTTGGCGATGGCGCTGCGACTGGAGATGACTTCGTTGATGCTGCGATCGCCCACCACCAGACGCATGCTGGCCTCGGACAGATCCCGTAACAGACCGCGAACGTCCTTGACCTTGAACAGATAGTCATAGGGGTCTTTGATTCGATATTGCACGATCCAGGGCACCAGGGCTACGTTCAGGTCGCCGGTCAGCATCAGCGATACGGTTCCGGAGTCGCCGGCGCGAAATCGCGTGACTTGCTGCGTGCGGTCCGAACTGAACCCGAACTCCTCTTTTTCGACTTTCTCCGTAGATACCTTGCTGACACTTTCGATGCCGAATGGAAGCTTAAAATTGAGTCCCGGCGGAGCGACACGTGTATATTTGCCAAAGCGCTGAATAACGCCGACGGATCCGGATTTGATCGTGAAAATGGACGATACGCCAACAGCGATGACAAGTATAAGGACGATGATGACTATTGTACCGCCGGGAATCTTCAAATTTTTGAATTGCTTGATCAGCTCATCCATCTGGGGCGGCGGCCCGCCTTTTTGCTGTCGTTGTTGTTGATTTAGCTTTTCCCAATCCCATGCCATAGTGTGATCACCTATCTTTTTATATTAATTTTTCCTGCAGTGCATGTCTAGAATATATGAGCAGCAGGCTGATACCTTGGCTGGCTTTCGGTGAACTGCCTTTGTGGTTTTCGATTGATTGTCAGTGATTTCAGCTCCTTTAATCAGGCTATACTCTAAGTCGAGTATATGGCGAAGTCAAGAAAAATCAAATTTCAGCCTCAGGTATCAACCGTGCGCCGAGTAAATGACCATCCCCAAAGGGTCGGCGATAATGCATTTTCGGCGTTTCGAGGTGTGCGTGGTTTTCAACTGTCCGGCTGAAACACCCAGCCCGCGCTTTGCTTGTGGTTGTTGACTTGCGTCGGCTGGTGCCGGTATACAACGATTCAGAAAACGCATTCAAGCCGATCAGATGAGAGCGAGGCCGCATGACCAGGCGATTCAAACAGAACAAAGGTTTTACATCCATTGGGGATGTGATCGGCAAGGTGGTTGCCCAGCACCGTCCGGCAATGGATGGCGCCATGGTCCGGGTATGGGATGTTTGGGAGGCCGCGGTGGGTAAGGAGATTGCGGACCATGCACATCCGGTCGCTTTCAAGGGAGGGTTGCTGCTGGTGCATATTTCAAACTCCACCTGGCTGCACCATTTGCGGTTCATGGAGAAGGAGTTGATTCATAAACTGAACTTAGCGCTTGGAGACAAACGAGTCAGTTCACTGTCCTTCAAGATCGGACCCGTCTAAACGCCATGTCCCAACATACGACAGATACCTTCTTCAATGGCGCCGTGACGGTACTGCAATCTCGCACGGGCTATCGGTTTTCCATCGATGCGATTCTGCTGGCCTCGGCTATCGCACCTAAAACGGGTCAAACGGTTGTCGATCTCGGGACGGGCTGCGGGATCATTCCCCTGGTCCTGGCCCACCGCCGTCCGGATGTCCGGATTATTGGTATCGAGATGCAGCCGGCCCTGGTCGAGCTGGCTCGTGCCAATGTGGCTCAAAACCGTATGACGGATCGGATTCATATCGTTCAGGCCGATATTCGTAAACTCACTTCGCGGCAGGTCGACGGTCCGGCAGATCTGGTGGTTTGCAACCCGCCGTATCGGCAAGCCCGATCAGGACGTATCAATCCAAACCGGCAAAGAGCCATCGCGCGGCACGAGATTCATCTCGACCTGGAGCAGCTGCTCACATCCGTATGCCGAATCCTGCGCACTGGTGGGCGTTTTGCAACGATCTATCCGGCCGAGCGGATCGTGGATCTTTTTCACGGGATGCGCAGCTCAGGGATTGAGCCGAAGCAAATGCGCGCCGTTCATTCCCGTCGTAATGAAGGCGCCAAACTGATCCTGGTCCAGGGCGTGATGCGCGGCAATCCCGGCCTAGCTGTCGATCCGGCGCTGGTTATTTACAGCACCGACGGAACATACACCGACGAAGTGCAGCAAATGATGGAAGCCTGACATACGGTAAAACCGTTTGACACATAATTAGAACTAAGTTATTGATCCAAACTTGCGCGGCAAGCGATTAGAGCCGGAAAGGTGGCCGAGTGGCTGAAGGCGCTGCTCTCGAAAAGCAGTGAGGGGCGACCCTCCGAGAGTTCGAATCTCTCCCTTTCCGCCACCTTAAAGTAATTTATTTTGGTTTGTCATGCGGAGAGATGTCCGAGCTGGCTGAAGGAGCACGACTGGAAATCGTGTGTGTCGTTTATAGCGGCACCGAGGGTTCGAATCCCTCTCTCTCCGCCACATGCCTTTTTTCGTCCTTATATCCCTGAATTGAAAAGTGGAACAGCAGCCGTCAAATCCGATATGGATTTGACAGCAGGCATATGTTTATGGGCGTTGCACACAAATGCCACATAGGCTATAGACGTTCAGAGAATGGTTTTGGACTGCGTTATCGGTCGTCGCGGTATACGGGATACAGCTTCCTCCCTCTGGCCTTGCCAAAACCAATCTCTGAACGTCTATAACAGGGAAAATGGTTTTGGACTGCGTCATCGGTCGTCGCGGTATTCGGAATACAGCTTCCTCCCTCTGGCCTTGCCAAAACCATTCTCTGAACGTCTATAACTGGGACATGTTAATGAGCTATATTGTATTCGCAAGGAAATACAGACCCCAGACGTTTAAGCAGGTCGTCGGACAGACTCACGTCACACAGACCCTGTCCAACGCCATCGAGGCCGATCGAGTGGCGCACGCCATTTTGCTGTCCGGACCCCGCGGAACAGGCAAGACCACAATCGCGCGCATTATGGCCAAGGCCATGAACTGCGAAAAGGGGCCGACGAGCGAACCGTGCAATCGCTGCAGGTCGTGCGAAGAGATTACCCAGGGCCATTCAGCGGATGTTTTTGAGATCGACGGCGCTTCGAACAACAGCGTCGAACAGGTCCGCGAACTGCGTGAAAATTTGAAATATCTGCCGGTTTACAGCCGATATAAAATTTACATCATCGATGAAGTTCATATGCTCAGCCTGGCGGCATTCAACGCCCTGTTGAAAACGTTGGAAGAACCGCCGCCTCATATCTTGTTCATGTTCGCCACAACCGAACCGCACAAAATCCCTATCACCATCCTGTCGCGTTGTCAGCGTCACGATTTGAGAAGAATCGATGCCGTGGACATCAGTCGTCAGTTGGCGCAGATCTGCGATGCCGAAAAGGCGCAGATCGACGAAGAAGGGCTGGCTCTGATAGCCCAGGAGGCTGCAGGCAGCATGCGCGACGGCCTGAGCCTCTTGGATCATGTTTTAGCCTGCGCTGAGGGCCCTGTGAACGCGTCATACATCAGTGACCTGCTGGGTGTTGTCGAACGCAAGCACCTGTTCGATTTTTCCGGAGCGGTATTTGACCGGGACATACGGACAGTGCTTGAAAAAATCGATACGGCCTGGCGCCAAGGCTATGAGATCAAACGGCTTTATGCCGATCTGGTGGCTCATTTTCATCACTTGTCGGTCTTGAAAATGGGCTCCGGGGCGGATCATCTGGTGGATCTGCCGCATCGCGAGATCGAACGCATGAAAAAGCAGGCGGCTGATGTCCCCCAGAGTTATCTGCTCCAGATCTTTGAGCTTTTGTTTCAGGCTGAACCGTCCATCAAACTGTCCAGCCAGCCGAGGTTGGCCCTGGAGATGATTTTTCTAAAACTCTTTCAAACTGCACCGGCCCTGCCTATCGACATCTTGATTCGGAAACTGGACAAGCTTCGGTCCGATATCCCGAATGTTTCTTTGCCGCCGCCGGCTTCCGGACATGCCGCCGAACCTGACACCACTTCCGTCAGACAGTCCGCTCCACCCGAAGGCAGGAAGCGGGAGCATCAGGCGGTGCAGAGCCCAAACACAGGAGATATGGAGGGAATCTGGCGGCAGATTCAATCGGAAGTGGCAGAAAAAAAGCCTTCCCTGGCTGCCTTTTTAAACAGTTGCACTCCATTGTCGTTGACTGACGGCTGTTTGGAACTCGATGTGAAGGGCAATGCATTTACTTTGAAAAACATCAAAAAGCAGTTGGGTGTGCTTGAATCGGCATGCAGCATGGTGGCCGGGAGTAAAACGCACATCAAGCTCGTTGAAAACATCCTGGATTCGCGGGCTACTCAAAAAAAAAAAAAGGAGACCAACCGTCTTAAGCAAGATGCACTGAACCATCCGTTGGTAATGGAGGCACTTGAGGTATTTGACGGTCGCGTGATTGATGTTAAAATAAAAAATTCGCAGAAATAAATGCGAAAAAAGGCTTGCGCAAAAATGACATCACTTTTTTAGGTGCAAGTCCTAAAATCAATTTGGAGGCTGCTACGATGAAAGGTATGGGAAACATGATGAAGCAGGCCCAGAAGCTTCAATCGAAAATGCTGAAGCTTCAGGATGAATTGGCCGAAAAAACTGTCGAGACCACTGCCGGCGGTGGGATGATCAAGGTCGTGGCCAATGGACGCCAACAGATCGTTTCCATGACCATTGACAAAGAGGTCGTCGATCCGGAAGATGTGGAAATGCTGCAGGACTTGATTCTGGCAGCCGTCAACGATGCCCTGACCAAAGCCCAGGACATGGTTTCCGGTGAAATGAGTAAACTTACCGGCGGATTTAATTTGCCTGGAATGCTTTAGCGTTTCATGGATGTTGGGTGATTTTAAAGTTTTTGGACCTTTATGCCAATTATTAGATCGATAAAGCCAAACGCATTCAGTATTAAGTGTTAAGTTTTAAGTGTTAAGTGAAGGAAAAGTACCCATTTTATTTTCGGCTTCTTCTTAGCAATTTAAACTTCCACTGAGAGCTTTTGCCTTTATAGATAGGCAGAATACATTCACTTAACACTTAACCACTTAAAACTTAACACTATTATTTATCATGCACCACTATCCGGAATCCATAAGAACGCTGATCCGACATCTGTCGAAGCTTCCCGGTGTTGGAGAAAAGACCGCCGAGCGACTGGCAGTCCATATCCTGCGAAAACCTCTGAGTGAAGCGGAGCAGCTGGCGCAAAGCATCGTAGCGGTCAAACAGAAGATCAAACTGTGTGATATGTGCTATGCCTTGAGTGACAGTGAACGCTGCCAGATATGCCGGGACAGCACCCGTGATGACAAGTTGCTTTGTGTTGTGGAGCAGCCCGCGGATATGGTTTCCATTGAAAAATCAGGGGCGTTCAAGGGGCTGTATCATATTCTCGGCGGTGTTCTGTCACCCATGGATGGTATCGGGCCTCAGGAGTTGCGTGTCAGAGAGCTGATCAATCGGGTTGCCACAGGCCGTATCGCCGAAGTAATACTTGCAACCGGTACAAGCGTTGAAGGTCAATCCACGGCCGCCTACCTTGCACAGCAACTGACCGGTCGAGCAGTAAAAGTCACCCGCATAGCTGCGGGGGTTCCTATGGGCGGTGATTTAAAGTACATTGATCAGATGACATTGAAATGCGCTTTGGACAGTCGTCATGACATGTGAACCGGACATATTTGCCTGCACCCAATGCGGCAATTGCTGCAAAGGTTTCGGCGGAACCTACCTGGCCGAAAAAGACGTTATCTCCATTGCATCCTTTCTCGGTATCTCGAAGTCGGACTTGCTGGAGCGCTATTGTGTTTTGTCCGGCAGTCGGCCCGTTTTGGCCCAAGGCGATGACGGCTTTTGCATTTTCTTCGACGGGAATTGCAGCATTCATGCAGTAAAACCCCACATGTGTAAAAAATGGCCGTACATTGAGAGCATCCTCGTGGATACGGTCAACTGGCGTATCATGGCGGATATGTGCCCCGGCATGAAGCGGGATGCGGATCCATCCCAGGTGATCCGCTGTGTGCGGGCCTATCTTGACGGAAACCCACCCTGACGCTGTAAAAGCCTGAGGCGTCCAGCGTCGGCGTTATCAAGGGTTCGCAGTACTTAGCGGCTTCACCCTTGATGCTGCATAAATAAAGATGGCGACATGTTAAAAAAATGCGCATTGAAAAAAATCCCATCCGGGACCTGGCGAAGTTATTAGCCGGAAGCCCGCTGGAAGATGAATAAGCGATGATTGGCGTCTTTGACTCGGGTATAGGCGGTTTGACGGTCGTACGGGCCATGCTGGATCTGCTTCCAGAGTATGACATTACCTATCTGGGGGATACCGCTCGAACCCCATATGGAAGCAAAAGTGCAGAGACCATCATTAAGTACTCCTTGAACAACACAAACTTTCTGGTTCGCCGGGGGGCACAGCTGATCGTCATCGCATGCAATACCGCCTCGAGCTATGCCTGCGAATCCGTGCAGGCGCACTATGCTCATGAGGGGTTGCCGGTCTTCGAGGTCATCGGACCGGGTGCGGGATTGGCCGTGCAACGCTCCAGGAAGTTGCGAATCGGTGTCATCGGCACCAGCGGTACCATCACCAGCGGGGTCTACAGGGAAAAAATCCACGCCATCCGACCCGAAGCCCAGGTTTTCATGACCCCTTGCCCCCTGCTGGTGCCGCTGGTGGAAGAAGGTTGGCTGCAGCGGCGCGAGACGGCTATGATTGTCCGCAAGTACTTGCGTCCATTGAAAGACAAACAGATTGACACCCTGATTCTTGGTTGCACCCATTATCCGGTGCTGAGGCGTATTATCCAGAGGAAAATCGGCACGAGTGTCGTCCTGGTCGATTCGGCCGAAGCCATCGCTCTTCAGGTGCGGGCCTTCCTGGATTCCGAGCGGGGACGAGTTGTTTCCCGTTCAGATTCTACGGGTAGCTGTCGCATTTTCGTCACCGATACCGCAGAGCAGTTTCAAAAAACCGCCCGCCTGATTATCAAAAAACCCGTCGAAATCGAGCACGCCGATCTATAAATTGAACGATTTAAGCCGTTTTTACAATGTGAATATCGCGCTTGGGGAACGGGATTTCGATACCTTCCCGATCGAAAGCAGCCTTCACCCTGTCGGTGACGGCCGAGATCGTGTTCATTCTGTCTCGTGCGTCCCGGATCCAAACCCGCAGCTGCAAATCAATGGAAGATTCGCCGAAGTTTCGCACCACAACGCGGGGTGCTGGATCCTTCAAAACCCAGTCAAGATCGGATGCGACACCGAGAATCACTTTTTTAGCCCGCTCGATATCGGTGTCGTATGCCACACCGATGTTGATTCGGACGCGGATGTCGGCTGAGATCAAGGTGTAGTTGACGATATCGCGCTTCATGATT
Source organism: Desulfobacteraceae bacterium (assembly GCA_050291625.1). Lineage (GTDB taxonomy): Bacteria > Desulfobacterota > Desulfobacteria > Desulfobacterales > Desulfosarcinaceae > JARRKU01. Next base: position 883 of record JBNKKC010000085.1, on the reverse strand, counting down.
TCGTTGTTGGGAATGACGATGATGATATTATCGGTGGTCTGTATTTTGGTGGCGCGCAAACCGATATCGATGACATCTCCCCATGTTGCGCTGCCGGCGGGCGCACTCCATACCTCGATACGGTCCCCGATTTCGAATGGACGGTCGATGATCAACAAGACACCGGCGATCAGGTTGGACAGCGTGTCTTTGGCGGCAAACCCCACAGCCACCCCCAGCACACCGGCACCGGCAACAAATGGCATAACGTTGACCCCCAGCATGTCCAGGGCCAGCACGACGGCCACGGAGTATATCAAGGCTCCGGAGAAACGATTGAGCAGTTCAAAGATGATGTTGTCGACTTTGGTTTCGGTTTTTTTCGCCCAGTTCTGCTCCAGGTATGAGAGCAGAAATACCAGAAACTGCTTTATCGGGGTCGCAAAGAGCAGGATAAAGAGCGCTTGGAGCGGTTTTTCCAGAAGCTGCAGCTGATACAGACGGATCAGATAGGTTCCCAGAAACAGGATCAGGCTCAATCCCAGAGTTCTGCGAGCCATGTCAAAGAGCTGCTCGTTGATCTGAAGAATCTTGATGGCGGTGAGCCGTTTTTTGACGATGCGCAGGACCGTTTTAATCAGCAGCCACACCAGCAGCGCCAGACCGACGGCCAAAAGCCCTTTTATGACCATCCCCATTAGTGAGTCGGCCCGGATGATATCCAACATCTGATTCAGCCATTGAATCAATTGCTCCATTATTACGCTCCTTCAACAGTCGATGGTTGGCAATGATTGATAAAACGTTAAGGTAAACAGTTCGGCAGTTTTGTTCAACCTAAATTTCGGCGAGGTTTCTATGCAGCGGGATCCTTCCGCAAAAAGGAACTGTGGGAGCGGGGGGG
>JBNKKC010000084.1:0-44472 GCA_050291625.1 Desulfobacteraceae bacterium | reverse complement strand
AGGTCAAACGCACGGTTCAGGCCCTGCTGGCCGCCATCGAACCCATGGCCATCATCGGCCTGGGCGCCGTCTTCGGCCTGATCGTCCTCTCCATTTTGCTGCCCCTGTATGATGTCATGGGATCCATGGGCAAGGCGTACTAAACGCCTTGCGCTTAGAGTGCTAAGCTAATGAGGTTACAGCTAAGCGGTTTCGTGCACATTAGAAGATGTTCTGATCAAGGAGGCCATGGCCTCTTGTGAAAAAAACGAAGAAAGAGTCTGCTCTTGCCGCATTTGATGTAATCTGATATATTTTCCAATATATCATGGCCGCTTCGCATCCAATATGCAAACGTCTGGCCCCATATGATGGACCGGGGCAGGCGTGGAGAGGCCGTGTTCCAATCCAAAGATAGCCATAAACGCTTTACGATATTTTGCATGAGGCTAAGGAGTTGTTTTCTCTCCGCTTCAGAGCCTACTGCCGCGTGAACAACCATTACCACTAGCTGGAACAAAAACACCGGAGGCCAATTTATCCGTGTGCATGCGCCATATCAATGGGGTTTATACCCAACGATTGAATGCACCATATGGATATGACGGACAACAGTTCCGAGGGCGCGGCAAAGCGATTTTATCAGAACAATTCAAATCATAACATTATATCTTTTTGTGATTTCGATGACACCAGAAACGCCGATGAATATGTCGGGTCGAAGATATATCGTTCATCGCAGTATAACTGGGTGCATCATTGTACGTTTTCACGGTGGGGCCAGTGGACCCAAAGCCGTGGCCACCAAGGTTCTTTGCTTGATGTTGGCAGGGCAACCGTGGCAGATGACACCACATTTTATAATCTGATTGAAGAGAATACTTTTTACTACGGATCTCATGACTGTCTATCGGCCTTTACACCGTATAATGTTATCCGTAATAATTACATGCATAATGAAGGATGGGACCGGGATCCTGACGGATATCGTTCTGCCATAACGCTGGGCCTGTCTGCCGGAAGATCTCTTTTCGAAGGAAACAGAATAGGTTTTTCCGGGAAAGCGGCCGGTATGTCTTTGCGGTCGTGGAGAAATATTTTCCGGCATAATCTTTTCTATAATAATGGCCATGGCGGCATCCAATGCGTCACCGACCGAAGCGATCTGTCGCAGGCAACCCCGGCAGAGTCCAACAGCATCTATCACAACGTCTTTTTCAACAATGGGCATCAGGCGACCGATCCCGGCACCATGGGTGGAATTTATTTTACGGACTGGAACCATGGTGATCCGGCTGACAACGCACTTAAAAATAATATTTTTTATGGAAACGCCCGCATGGCGATCGTTTACAGCACCAGCGTAACGACCGCTCAGATCGAGGAGAACAACTGGACCGACGGCGACCCATTGTTTGTGTATAGTGGCGACGGCAGCGATCTCGATCCTTTCGGTGAAGCGCCTGATTTTCGACTGCAGGCAGAAAGTCCCTGTATTGACCGGGGCGGTTTCTTAACCGTCATCACCAGCGCATCTTCAACGGGCGAGCAGTTTGAAGTAGAAGATGCGGGCTATTTTATGGACGGCTGGGGTATGGATTCTTTGGGTGTTGAAGGCGACCGGATCCAGCTTGAAGGCCAGACACAAAAAGCCAGGATCATCCATGTCGATTATGGTAACAATATCATAACCATCGATACGGCGCTTGCCTGGACGCAGGGACAGGGAGTAAGTCTTGCCTACGAAGGGTCATTACCCGATATCGGCGCGCATGAGTATGCTGCTGACAACGAATCCCCCAGCGTGCCGTCTGATCTTTCGGGCACAGCGGTATCGCAGGTGGCTATCGACCTGGCGTGGACCGCCAGTACGGATAACGTCGGCGTTGCAGGGTACCGTATCTACTGCGACGGCGCACAGGTTGCAGCCAGCACGATGAACAGTTTCAGCCACACGGGTCTTGTTGCGGGCGAGACCTACAGCTATACCGTATCGGCGTATGATGCTGCCGGTAACGCCAGTGCGCCGTGTGACGCGGTAAATGTGGCGACCGGCGGCGGTTCAGGCGGTACTTCCAAGAGCGGCACCGGGAACGGATGCTTTATCGCGACCGCGTCGTGCGGTCAATAAACGGTGATGTTGTGTGTCCTGCTGGTTGAAGACAGCAAGTTCATCGGCGAACTGATAAAAAGAGATCACGAAAGGCCTCTGCTTCACGGTCGATTGGGCCGTTCCTTATCAGGAGGCTCAGGCGCTGCTCCACCGCCCTGAAGCCGATTATTTTATCTCGCTGCTTGATCTTAATCTGCCGGATGCCCCGGACGGCGAAGTTGTCGATCTGGTCCTGTCAAAGGTAACGTGTGCCATATCCAGCCAGGTACCCGGTGCGCTTGTCGGTGCTCCCTTGCGCCTGGAACAGGTCCTGGTCAATCTTACGGACAATGCCGTGAAGTTCACCCAAAAGGGAACGGTTGCCGTTGCCATAAAACGTGTCTCCCAAACAAAGGAAAGCGAAACGGATCATGTTCTGCTGGAATTCTCGGTCAAGGATTCCGGGATCGGTTTGAAACAGCTCTGCAGATCCTTCAGATAACAATTGCCCTTATTCGACCGATGGCAAGCCCTGACGACGCCACTTCTGAAGATGCCTCTAAGATCGATATGGAAAAAACAGCGACGATTTTGGCCGTTATCAAAAACCGCTTGATGGAGAACGACCTGGTTGAGCAAGCGCTGTTGCTCTCGCTAAGAAGCCAAAACGGTCACAGACAGTATCAGGCAGACCTTCAAACAGCTGGAAAAACATATATGCGATTTCGACTATGAGAGCACCATATCGGATGTGGCCGAATTGTCGAAGATATTGGGTATCACGTTTTAGATCTCCATAAGGCACCAAAATTCAGAAGCCGGCAATGCCGGCTTCTATCCTTCGGATTCAGCTTCTAACAACTCATTGACGGATTGCAGTATCCACTTCTTCCGGTCAGGGACCAATCCACTTGGCTATCGCCCGGAAAAGATCCTGCTCGTCAAGGGGTTTGGATATATAATCGTCCATACCGGCGACCAGACACTTTTCTTTCTCTCCTTTCAGAGCATGGGCAGTCAAGGCAATGATCGGTAATCGGTTCCCGGACATGTCAAACAACTCGTCTTGAACGTTGAACTCCCATTGGCGGATGTGACGGGTAGCCTCGTAGCCGTCCATCACCGGCATCTGGATGTCCATAAACAAAGCATCGTAGTACCCCCTTGGCGATTTGGTCACCTTTTCCACGGCCACCTGGCCGTTCTTGGCAATGTCTACTGTCAGGCCAGTTTCTTCTAGTAGTGACACAGCCACCTCCAGATTCAATTCGCTGTCTTCCACCACCAGCACGCGTCGACCAGATAGTCGATACGCCGGCTGGATAACCGGTTCACGAACACGACACACTGCCGTGTCCTCCGGCTGGCCGAGAAGTTGCGTGATGGCGTTGTACAGCTGGGAGGGTTTGACCGGCTTTAACAGCAAGGTGTCCACCACTGCCGTGTCGATGTGTTCTATTATCAGTTCACGACCATAGGCGGTGACCAGAATGATGATGGGCAGGATGTGCGCTGATTGTTGATTGGTGATCGATTGCGGATGGCCTGCGGATGAGCGTTCCGGTTGAAATTTATCATCGAATTCTCGGATTTGCCTTGCTGTCTCGATGCCATCCATGCCGGGCATCTTCCAATCCAACAATACCAGCCGATAGGGCTCGTCGACTGCCTCCCGCCGCAGCGCCTCGATGGCTTTTTCGCCGCTTTCTACACCTGTGACATTGCAAGTGAAAGATTCAAGCAGACCGCATATCACCTGACGGGCCGTGGCACTATCGTCCACCACCAGGGCTTTTAATCCGCGAAGATCCTCTGGCAGTCTGCAGGCCGGTCTATCTTCCTTGCAGGTATCCAGAGCGACTGTGAAAGAAAATGCGCTCCCCTGGCCCAGAGCACTCTGAGCGTCGATGCCTCCCCCCATCAGGTCCACCAGCCTTTGGCATATGGCAAGGCCCAGGCCGGTGCCTTCATGTTTGCGGGTCAGATAGCTATCGGTTTGAGTAAAGGGCTCGAACAGGGAGGACAGCACGTCCGCGGCAATACCGCAACCGGTGTCGCTGACCTGGAACCTCAGAATGGTTTTCCCCATTGGTTTGTCGGACTGATCGACGCCATCGACGGGTTCCACCTTTACAACGATCTCTCCTTTGTCGGTAAATTTGATTGCATTTTCAACCAGATTCGTCAGCACCTGGATCAGCCGTCCGGCATCGCCCATCAACTGTTGGGGCACCCTGGGCGACGTGACAAAAACCAGTTCGATATCCCTCTGGGCCACCCGGTTGCTGAACAGGTCGGCCAGCCGCTCCATCACCTGCTCCAAATGGAAAGGAGCATGAGTCAGCTCCAACCGGCCGGCCTCCACCTTGGAAAAATCGAGAATGTCATTGATCACCCCCAACAGGTTGTGTGAGGCGATCCGCACCTTGCTCAGATAGTCGCGCTGTTCGACCTTCAGCTCGGATTTGAGTACGACATTGGTCAGTCCGATGACCGCGTTTAAGGGGGTACGGATTTCGTGGCTCATGCGGGCCAGGAAATCGCTTTTGGCTGTATTGGCCGCCTCGGCCTGTTCTTTGGCTATGGCCAGTTCGTTGGTACGATCCTTTACCAATTCCTCGAGCCGTTCCTGGTACTTTTTTAGTTTTTCCTCAGCCCGCTTTCGCTCGGTGATGTCAAGCAGAGATACCAGTACTTTTCCCAGAGAATCCTCATAGCCCGGCGCTACAATCAGCTGCAAGGCGACGTGTTTTTCCTCACCCGACAGCGATCGTTGGACAGCCTCGCTCTCAAACCGCAGCCCCCCTTCGGCCAATGTGATCACCTCTTCCCGGAAAACCGCCAGCGATTCTGTGGTGAAAATCTTTGGAAGGCCGGCCAACAGCTCATCTTTATCCGCAGCACCCAACAACTCGAGGGTAGCCTGATTGATGTCTGTCACCTTGACCAGTTCTGCACAGTGAGCCACAGCCTCTGCATTGTTTTCGAAATGGGATCGAAAATCAGTTATCCCCGACTTGCGCAATTGGTCAAAGTAGTCTTTGCTCTGAGAGAAATCCTCCTCCCAGATGGAGATCGGCGAATTCTCGAACAGACCGCGATATCTATCCTCGCTTTCTCGAAGTGCTTTCTCTGCCTGCTTGCGATCAGCTATATCCAACATGGTACCCTCGATGAAATCCAGCTTGCCGAAGGCGTTAAAAACCGGTCGCGCGTTCAGTGAAACCCATATCGGTCGGCCGTCACGGCGGCGCAGTTGAACTTCGAAGTCGGATACCACCCCCTTGGCCACCTGTTCGGAAAAAAGCTGCCGCTTCTGAGGGTCGACCCAGAATTGCGGTCCTATTTCTTTCACCTCTGCTATCATTTGCTCAGGGGAATCATAACCCATTATATGCGCGTAAGAGGGATTGACACTGATATATCGCCCTTTGCTGCCGGGCGTTGCCTGGAAATTGCCTTCTACGGCGTTTTCGAAAATGCTTCGGTAGCGCTCTTCACTGTCCCGCAGCTTGGCTTCCGCTCGCTTGCGTTCAGCGACCTCCAGCTCCAGGCTGCCAATCAGTTCACGCAGCCGGGAGGTCATGGTACTAAACGTACCGGCCAGCGTGCCGATTTCATCACGAGTGGTGATGTGTACTTCAGCGGCAAGGTCGCCCTCAGCCGCTTTTCGGGTCAGAGCCGTTAAATGGGAGATGGGACGGGCCAGCAAGTACGCCACCAGAACGGCTACCGATATCGCCAGCATGGCAATAATTACCCCTGCAATAAGGGTATTGCGCGTCTGGTTTTTTATCGGCGCCAGGAGGATTTTTTGAGGTTTGGCAAAAACCATCAGCCACGGTTGTGTCTCCAGCCGGGTGACAACGCACGCCATGGGCTGATTGCCTGTCGTGCCGAGCACGGTGGTGAAAAAAGGCTTAAGGCCGAGAATCCCCCTGTCAAGGCCCTGCTCAAAGGCAGGCAGATCCGTTGAAAGCGCGTTGGGCGATTTAGTCGGCAGCCTCCATTCTGATTGCAATTCTGATATCTTGAGAGCACCAAACGGTACGATTGATTTGTACATGACATGCCGGAGTTCCTTGCCGATCTCAGAACCATAAGCCAGGCGAACATGGTTCTCATCCAAAAGGATCGGAAAAGATCGATGGCCGGCCAGACCGGTGTTCTGAAGCAGCAAGTGCTGCAGGATTGACGCACGGCAGCGCGCACGTAAAACGCCAACCACTTTTCCCTGGGGATCAATGACACGGTTGCTGAAGTAAAGTGACGCGAGGCCGTTTTTTTCATATTCGACCGGGGAAACATAAGGCCGGCGACCAAAGGCGATGCTCAAGGGTATCTTGAAATAGGACCGATCGGATTCGTCTTTGCCGATATCGTCCGCACGGGTATCAATAATGTTGCGTCCATTTATATCAAGCAGCGCATAGGAATAGATGAACACTTCATTTTTTTGCCTGAATGTCTTCAATACACCCGACATGCGTTCATCACGAAGCCTGTCGCGCCCATTGTCAACATAGCTTCTGAGATAAGTTCCCAGAGCCGGGAGCCGAGCCTCCGTATTAATGGCATCAAGGCTGGCGGATATAAAGTGGTCGATTTCAGCCGCGGTTTGTGATGCTGCGGTCAGCAGGAACTCGTTTGCCGCATCGGTTAAGGCCTTGCGCATGGCACGGTCATTGATATACCCCAATAAGAGCAGACATATGACGGCGACCGCTGAAAAGGCGCAGATTAATTTTTTGCGTATGGAAAAGTTTCGCATGAACAATTTATTTTGAAGAAAGTTTATCATTTTTAATATCTGCTCAAAAAGCACGCTACTTTAAAATCACGCGGGCACAGGAGTCAGGTGGGGCAAGATCGCTGCTCCCTGACTTAAATAGGATCCCTTGCTGCATACAGGCAATATGTTCCAAGGCCAACTCCGGATCTGTAATGCTGCCTGAGATATATTCTGCAAACGCCTCTTGCTGGATCTTGAGAAGATCTGCATATCGGGGGTGATGCCAAAAGTCTTTTGCCCGTTTATTGGTCAGCATATACTTAAACGTGCGAAACCAGGTTTGCAGCGCATCGAAATCATGCGATTCCAAGGTTGCCCTGACTGACGGATTACCTCCGGATTTGGCAAATTCACGTTGGGTTCCGGGAAGGTACCACCACTTTAAAAAGTCGACCACCGCCAGCATGTGAGCGTTGTCGTTGAACGCATTGATGACCCATGGCTGACCGCCGATGGCATAGATGCGTTGCAAGGATCCGTCTTGTTGTCGGAAAGCCGGCGGCGGAACAATTAGGACACTGCCTTTGTTTTTCTCTGTTATCATGGCCGGTGCCATCGCAGCCCACTGAAACGCTGTGGCTGTCTTGCCCTGGACAAAAGCATCCCTGTTTTCAGAAATTCCGTATTGGATGACATCTGATGGCTGGTAAGCCAGCATCCGTTTGCTCCAACGCAAGGCCCTTGCGTTGATATCGCTGTTAATGAGGCCATAAATGATTTGATTATTTGGATCCCAGACCTCACCACCCAGGGAATAGATAAAGGGATACAGGTACATTGAAATAAAATCGTATCTCTTTGAGTACTGCAATACCGTACCGTAAAGGTCTTTTTCCGGTCGCGTGAAAAATGAAGCGATTTTTTCAAAGTCCGTCATGGAAAGGTTCTCGAAATCCTCGAATGTTTGCGGCAGCTCCATGTTGTATTGGGATTTAAACGCCTTTTGTTCGGCCGGATCGGAAAAAAGGTCTTTGCGAACAAAGAGCGCAATGACGTCTGCTTCTTGTGGAAAACCCCACAGCCGTCCGGAGCCGATTGGATATTCCATGTAGGTTTCCGTTATGATAGGATCCCACCACTCGATGTTCAGTTCGGGATAATTTTGAATAAGTTCATTAACGCTGGCGATCCAGCCCTTTTCGGCAAATGCACCCAGCCACTGGCTGTCGATGACAATAATATTGAATTCCTGAGAGCCGGTCGATAGAGAGGCCGACGCTTTGTCGAACAATGTCCAGACTGAAGATCCCACAAAAGACAAACTCACCTCATAACCATATGTTTCCTTGGCATAGGTGGAATAGCCCGGTGCCATTTTCCCGATCAACTCACTGGGAAACCATTCACTAATACCCAAGATGGAGATCTCGATGCTTTTATCTTTGAGAGGATGCACATCAGAATGCGCCTCTTTGATTGCAGGGGGTTTGGCCTGTCTATTTTGGGCCTTTTGATCATTTGCGAGTTCAGAGCCATCACATCCTGTCAGTGCGCAAATCAAGATGAATGCCAAATATAGATAACAATTGCTACTAGCGGCTTTCATTATCGCGCCTCCTTTGGAACATTTCCGGATACGTTTACCGGCAATCAGTAAAAAGGTATCTGTCCCCTGCGTTCCGATTATCGTGGTCATTATTGCTCACTCTCCAATTGCACTGAACAAAAATGGCCCCTCGCTCGCAACCGAACCTGAGTGTCCTCTATTCTTCCCGGGCAACGTTGATTGTCCGCGCATTAATTATCAATTGCGATCGATACCAGGTCAAGATGAGGATCTGAGTGTTGGCTATCAAGGGCTGAACATCAGGTGAAAAGGTCCACAGAGAATTTGGATGTACTGCAGGATCCTATGTATACCGCCAAAGTATAAGTCGTCTTTCTCAAGCCTGTTTACCATATCACAACTTATAAATTTCCTCACCACTTATGGGTTAAATCTGAATGAATGTAGAAGGCACTCGTTGACCAAAAGATGCCAAAGCTGCAATACACCGCTCAAAAAAATCAAAACCAGGAAGCCGCATGAAGAAACAGAAAACCTATGGTTTAAGGAAGATTCAGCGTCGCATCCTGCCCGGCCAGGATAATGGGAGTGGGCGGCGTCGATGAGACGATGCCGCCTCCGCCGCCGGCCGCGCTGCGTATTTCGATACGGGTACCGGAGATGATGTTGTATGAATCGACATTGCCGTCAGGCAGGCTGGCAATATCGCTGCTCTGGTTGACGTCGAACACGTAAACCGTGGAACCGGAGTTGTTGTTGACGGCCAGGTCCAGGTATCGGCACACATGGGCGGACAGTTCGTTGCCGCCGATATAAGCGGTCAGGTCATCGAAGGAGAGCACTGGGGGGTTGCGCAGGTAATTGGGATTGCCGTTGGCATTGTTGCCCTGATGGGTGCCGGCGGTGAGGGCGTCGAACGGATTGCCGTTGCTGTCGGCATCCATGGGGCCGGCGCTGACCAGCACCGCGGCCACGCTGAAGGCGGTGGCGGCTCCGTCAGCGTCCACCACCAACGGCCGGATGGTCAGGCCGGCCCGCAACGCACTGCAGGTGGCGGTGCGGTTGGTGGCCAGGTTGGCGTTGATTTCATAACGCAGATTTCGTTTATAGGCGTCCGACGGTGCAATTTGCAGTGCCAGATAGGGCAGCGTCCCTATGGCGCTGCCGCTGTTTTCCGCACCGTCGGCATCGCTGTCGGCCCAGGGCAGGCGGCCGTTGGTTGCAGCAAAGCTGATCAGCGCCGTTCGCACCTGCTGCAGGTAATCCACGGTGGTATTGCGGGCTTTGCGCTCGGTCAGCATGCGCATCAAACCGATCCCTCCCCCGGCCAGAATCCCGATAATAACCATCACGATGGCGATCTCGAGCAGAGTAAAACCGTTGCTATTGGTTATGGGGGATCGGTATCGACGCATAGGGCGCTGTCTCTTATGTCTGATGAAGCGTGCATGAGCAAAGGCGACGATGCCCCGGCCATGTGCGGCCTCAGGGCAACGGGAGCGCCGCTTCAGGGCGCACCTGTTGCACAGATCCGATTTGCTTATGATTTAGAACAGCATATAGAACGTCCCGACATTGGTGCCGGCATTGTAAGCACCGCTGCCGACAATCGAACCGGTGTTGTACACGCCGTCGTCATACTTGGTATCGATCTCCAGGCAAACCTCTCCGGGCAGGTTGTAATAGCGCAGATAATGGGCCGGCGGCGTCGTAGCGCCGGGAGGGTTGACCCAGGCAACATCCACGTTATCGCCGAAAGCATGTACCGGGCGATCCGAGGTGCCGTTGTAGGTGCCGCTGATCAGACCGGCAAGGCCCAGATCGTTGAACACCTCAAAGACTTCCGCCCCACCGATCTGACCGGAGCCGTTGCCCTCGTTGTCGGCACCAGGGTTGGGGGGGGGCACTGCTGCCAGGTTTTCATCGCCGGGATAAACGCCGTATTTGTCGTAGAAAGTCATGATCGCCGCCCGAAGCTCATCGCCCTGCTTGACCACGCGCTTGACCTTGGCATTCTGAATCATGGCCTGGCCTTTGAGCACACCGCCGATGAGCAAGCCGATGATGACCATCACGATGGCGATTTCGACGAGGGTGAAACCGGCCTGATTATTTCTGAATTTGTAGAATTTCAACATCGTATCGTCTCCATTTTCAAAGTGGTATGGTGTGGGTTGGCACCCCCGCCTCAAGGCCGTGGGCCGCCCGGGATAGACCTATTCTAACTTATCGGCGCCTATAAACCGAACTTTAGGAATTTACTCCGTTTTTTGATAAGCCGCATACCCGCTTTCATAAATATAGGGTGTGATCAATATGACGAGTTCCGAGGTTTCCTCCCTGGATTCGTAGTGCTGGAACAGGCGCCCCAGCAGCGGCAGATCCCCCAGAACCGGCAATCCCTCTTCGGATAAATTTCGAATTTTGCTGATCAGGCCGGCCAGGACAAACGAATGGCCCTCACGCACCCGAACCATGGTGACCAGCTCCTGCAAATCGATTACCGGGTTGGAGATGGTCTGGATGGTGTTCAAACCGGTTGGGACCGCGATATCCACCTCCTGCTCCACGCGGGTCAGGGTCGGTACGATATGCAGGGTGATCATGCCGTCAGTCGATATCTGAGGCGTGATCCCCAATTGCAGCCCGAGAATGGCGCGCCGGATGGAGGCGCCGATGGTCACGGTATTGGTCTCTTCATCGCGATCCACCCCATCGATTTCGGTGTAGGGCAGCTGTCGTCCGACCGTCAGAAGCGCGGACTGGCGGTTCATCACCAACAGATGGGGATTGGACAGAATCTTGACATCCCCCTGAGTTTTCAGAAAATCCAGCAGAGCGCTGAATGCCGAGGCACTGCTTTTGGCGATGGTTCCGTTGCCGTTGAATCCAATTTCGAAAACGTCGGGCAACCGGCTGTCGGAATCGGTAAACAGAACACCGAGATTGGTCCAGTCGATTCCGTATTTGTTTTCGTCGCTGAGAACGACCTCCATGATACGGGCTTCGATGAAGACCTGCCGGTTCAACGATTCGGAGAGACTGTCCAGAAAGCGCACCATGGCGGATACCTTGCGCGGCGTATCCGCCATATAGATTACTCCGGCGTTGCGGTTGAGCCGCAGCAGCCCGTCGACGGACCGCATGCCGTCCAGAGCCTTTTCCACGGCCAGCCACAGATCCGAGCTGGCGGTCGGCTTTTTAGCCTTAACCTGATATTTTCCGCTCACGCCGGCGTTCTCGACCCCCGATCCCAGCATATCGCCGCCGACATCGATGTCGGTTTCACCGACCAAATCGAGGAAATTGAGCCGATAGATGCGCTCCATAAAGCGCTTGATATACAAGGTCCCTTGCGCTAGTTCCCAGGCATAACCCGCCCCGTTGGCCACAATCATATCCAGGGCCTCGTCCAGGGTGACGCTCTTGAGGTTGACGGTCAGCAGTTTGGCCAGATCGATATCGGCTTCAATAGACAGGTTGTACTCCGAATCTTTGGTCAGCGCCGCGATTACATCACCCAGCGGCGCTTTGTCAAACACCAGAGAGTAGAGTACCGGCGGCACCACAATCTCTTTGGACAGCGGAGCCATCTGCTCGCTGAACGGCGGAGGCCCCGGTTGGCGGCTCTGCTTGGCACGCTCCAGAATCTTCCGTGGCTGCATCCGGTCCAGCTCTTCCATCTGGGCTGACGGCGGCGGCTCGGGTTTGCGAACGGCGCAGCCGCCAATAAATATCAAAACGATGATGGCGGCCGGTAACGAAGTGATTAAATTGCTGCGCGGTACCTGTCGTTTCATTGTCACCTCTTTTAATTGCCTTGGTCGCTTGAAAAGAAAGGCGTCGGACTGTCCAGGGTCCAGCTGCGACCGGCACGCCGGACAACGACTCCTGATGGCGATATCCTGACCACTGTAAATTCATCAATTTTATCCCTCGTGCGGCATACCCGCCCATTGAGAACCGCGCGGTAGTGTATCGCTCCACGAGGGTCCATTGCCTGTATAATGCCGGTCAACGCCGGAAGGGCGCTCCCTGTTGCATCGGGAGCCTTGCTGACGTTCTTCGCCTTGGCCTCTCCGGAATTTTCTGCTGTCTTGCTGCCGGTCGAATACCGGGCACCGGCCTCACGCAGATTGAACTGATCTTTCAAGGAGAAAACCCCGGTCGCTGCCATTTTATCGAAGTCCTGCAGCCTGGACTGAAGCGCTTTAATGGTCCGCGAATAGCCCACCAGGGGCTGATGCTCCAAGGACATGAACCGGGATGCATTCAGGCCGAACAATAACAGCGCCGCCAGAAACCAGCCTCCCACACATAATCGCTGTCTGCTGCCTGAGATCTTCACTGTTGATGGACTCCTGAATCCGATGAACCTGCCCATGCCTGCAATGAATTCGGCCCGGTATCTTCCTGCGGTTCTATCTTGAAGTAAAAAAGAAGTTCTATTTCAATCTCCGCATTGTCTTGTGTGTCGTGAACCACAATCCGAGAGTGCTGGACCGACAGGTAGGGATAGGTCACCAAAGCGGTGATAAAGCCCATGGCCTTGTCGCTGCCGCCCTGCATTCTGATAAGAAACGGCAATTGCTCTGATGTCGCCTGCGCCATCCGGCTTTCAATCTTGACATTTTCCAGCCCCAACATGGATGCCCGGGCATGCAGCGAACTTCTGACCGATTCGAATCCCAGTTTCACGGAAGCCGCAGGCTTGAAATGAGCTGCATGCATGCTAGTGACTTTCTGAAGTTTTACGCCGTTGCGGTGCTGAAACAGAAGCTCCTTGCGCAACCGCTCAGCGCTCTCGCGCGAGCGCGCCACAGCATCGATTTTACTGAAATTCAAAGCAGTCATAACCAGAGCCGCCAGCCAGACAGCTCCGATGATCAGCCAGCGCCGATTCAGTTTGGATGTCATGTCAGCTCCATCGTGAACTCAATTTGATAGCGATTGGGTGTGCGCCCGTCACCGGATCGATTCAGGCTGATATCAAAGTCGTTGAGCGTCAACGCCCGGGCGTTATGAAACCGTCCGTTGAGTTCGGTCATGAGTCTTTTTAGAATCATTTGAAGTTCATCGGCATGGCGGGCTTGCACCAAAGCGGCAATTGTCAGGGACGGCGACGACTCGTTATCGGCAGCAAACTCCAGCTTGTTCAGCTGAACCTGATCCGGGAAACCGGCCGGAATCCGATGCACCGTATCGACCAGCATGGACCGGCGTGCCTGACTCAACACTTGCTCCAGCGTATCCGGATACTCGGACAATCCCGTACCCGACGACTCGATGATGACTCGCTGCTGTAAACTGCGGAAATCGGAACGGGCGCTGTCGTGCATCGTCCGCAGTAAGACATGCTCCCCTATCAGCCCGATGAGAAGAACAATCCCGACAACGATGCCCGCCCATTGCACCGGCCGCCAATCGAGTGCCTGTTTTACCTGGCGATGCATGACACTGAAGAATTGAGCTCCGCTGTTCAAACGTGACAGTTTCAGCCATCCGCTCAAAATCGCCAATTGAGTGATATCGAGGGTATCGGAGGGCTCCTGATCGCACAAAGGCTTCAGGTCGATCACCTCGCGCCCCAAAACATCGGAAAGACTTTCCCGGCATTGATCTGAATCACAGTATATATAGATACGGTCCAGCTCGCTCTTGGCCGTCTGCGAAAACATATAGAGCGATTGATTGATCTCATACCCGAGCGCCTCAAGACCGCCGGCGGCATCGGCAACCACGACGCTGCGCGAGAACAGGTAAACCCCTTGAAAATAAAAATAGAGCTGACACTCCTCACCGGTCAGATGGACCAGCAGGATGCCTTGCCGCCCGAAATCATCGGTGGTGCGGTGAAGGAGATCTTCCCATAAAAACGCCGGTGCCGTAATGTGTTGCGGTGTGTGGTTCAGCTTGCCCAGGGCCTCATACAGCTGGTAACTCTTGTCTTCCTGAAAGAAAAAGGCGGATAGCTTTCGCTGGGCGCCGTCGCCGACATGCCGATAGGCGAAAAAGTGCCGGATCGACTGTTGACCCGGAAAGGCGGCGGTCAATTTTCGCTCGAGAAAGGGCTCGATCAGGGATGCCTTTCCCGATTGAAACGCAAAACTCTGGCTGCCGAACCAATGGTCCGGAATAATGCACAGCGTCCTGTGGCTGCCTCTTAACCATTCCGGCAGCGGCGGCCTGGAAGCGTCGTCCTCGAGCAGCTGATTCA
The DNA here is from genome assembly GCA_050291625.1 of Desulfobacteraceae bacterium. Classification (GTDB taxonomy): domain Bacteria; phylum Desulfobacterota; class Desulfobacteria; order Desulfobacterales; family Desulfosarcinaceae; genus JARRKU01. Next base: position 29,885 of record JBNKKC010000084.1, on the reverse strand, counting down.
GCGGTACCTGAAAAAACGAGCGCATACCGTTGACCGCCCCGCCGGAGACCCAGTAAACATCATCGTTGTGCACCGCTATGATCGTTTTGTATTGCTTTCCGAACATCTTTCACCGTCTCACTTGATCAAGCGGATCGCAGAATCCAGACTGATTTCAAGCCGGCACCTGAGAACCATGCGCCGCGATCCGCAGAGGCGCACTGCTATTGTCATGTGACATTCGCCGCTAACAGTATCGGTCAAATTGGGTGGTTTCTTGAGAAAATATGAAAAATTAGCGGTTTAAAAAGTTTCCGATGGCTTGATAGACCGTATCGCAGGCCTCTTTGGCGAGGTCCTCCATGTTCAGGAAGGCATGTATCATGTCGTCGAAATGCAAATGCCGAGCGTAAACTCCGGTGGATTGAATCCGTTGCACGTAAGCACGCCCTTCGTCCCGCAACGGACAAAATTCTGCCGTGATAACGAATGTTTGAGGCAATTTCGGCGTAAATTCCATGTAAAGGGGAGAGGCGGCCTGACGATCTTCCAGGTGCTGAAAATAGTGGTCAAAGTACCATCGTATTTTATCTGTCTGCAAAAGATACCCGACGCCGTTTTCCTCGACGGAGGGCATGGATAAGGTATAGTCCAGGCTGGGATAGATCAGGACCTGATACCGGATATCGACGTCGTCATCAAACTGGGTCTTATGGGCTACCGTCGCACACAGCGCGCCGCCGCCGCTGTCTCCGGCAATGGAGAGCCGGCGGCGATACGGCAGGCCGCGACCGTCTAAAACGGACCACACCTCCTTTGCGACATTGCAGGCATCGACAACCGCCGCCGGATAGGCGCACTCAGGGGCCCGTCGGTAATCGACGCTCACCACGATGTGGCGTGTCGCCAATGCCAGTTTTCTGCAAATGGCGTCGTAGACGGTGATGCTCCCGGCCATATGGCCTCCGCCATGAAAGTAGACCATGACCGGCAGTTTCACATCGGGCTGAGGATCATAGATTCTTACCGGTACGGCATAGGGGTCGGACAGGACCATGTCATCCCGGATCCAGGCCACATCGGGACAATCCGTCACAAATGCAAATGTAAGGTTGGCCAGCCCTTCCCTGGTGTTTGTGGGAGTGGGTTTGAAGCCCGTTTTCAGCTGATCCGCCATCAGCCGGTTGTAGCGATCGAGCCACTGCTGAAGTTCGGGTGCCACACGCCGCATATCCTCCTCCGTATTCTTGGAATCCGTTTTAGACGATTGACCGGAAACACCACGATCTGTTAGCATTATAGCATTCATCAACTCCGCATCATATTTAAATATAGAATACAGCCTTATGAAAAATATCATCATTCTATTCGCTGTCATTATGCTGCTATTTTTTATGTATCGTTCCTGTACCGAAGGCTATGAGAAGTACGGATATTTTGTCCATGCAAAGAATGAAGCGGTCTTTAACCGTGCATTGGTCGACTCCGACCCGAATATCATCGACCACGGCAGAAAACTGATTGATGACATCGACCTTATGGATCAGCGAATCGACAACGGCGACGGGTCCCAAAAAGGCCTTGTCAGGTGGTATGTCTGCAGTGGAATTGATTGTGACGAAGGCTGGCAGAATAGTTTCACATCAATGTCGGACAACAACACCAAATCGGAGAAAAGAAAGATACGTATGGATACGTTTGAAAAAAACAAAGTTAAAGAGTACAGCCGATATGATATATCAACGGTGGCCGAAGATGTCGAACAGGATATGTTGCAACAATCGATCAGGCTTTTTTATGTCGATCTTTATGAAGTTCCCGAAGTGCTAAGTATCGAAGAACTCCCTGAAAATCTCCCCTCTCATCAAAGCGTCTTCATCGGCACAGGTTGCACGGACCCCTACCATTCAGAAGATTGTTCCGTCGAGTACCGAACGGCTGTCGACAATGCTCTTTTATATGGGGAAGAGTATAACAAAGCCATTGCGAGGCATCTGAAACGAACGTTAAAACAACACGCCCAAAAAGGTCCCAATGCAACGCAGCAGTTTATCGGGCTCGATGAATCCCGGTGGAATCAAGTAAAAATCGAGCTAAGCGATATCCAGCCTCTTTTTGGAGGCAGGCGCATTTCGATTGACGTTGCTAGCGGCTATCTCTTTCTCCAGATGGTAAGGCCTCGAAAACAGGGCTTGGAGCAGAAGAACTACACCTTATTTCTGGATCAAGATGAGCTCAAAAAGCTCATCGGAGCCTTTATCGAAAATGACTTTTTATCGTTAACAGATTCAGAGAAGAAAGGAATGCCGGACCAGGCGACGCCGACGATAACTCTCGAGAATTTCATGGGCAACGCGCACAGCGTCCGCAACTGGGCACCACCAATTAAATCTGATGATGATTCCGTTGATAATCGATTTCATGCCATTTACCGCGCATTGCTTCGGTTGGAATCAAGAGCGCATGAAACGCTTGAACCAATAAACACCGGACCTTATGACGGCGAACCGAAATTATGCTGACATTTCATTAAAGGAGAAAAAAATGACCCGAATGAACCTGATCAAAATGGTATCGGCCGCTTTTTTTTGCACGATCATGCTCGTTGTCCCGCATGTTGCGGATGCCGGCGCGAAACCGACGCCGATTGAGGGAGTAAGCTATCAAGTAAACGCTTCGATGAAAGACAATATAAAAACGCTCGTAGGCAAAAAAGTATATGTCCATCTTGATTCGGGAACCACTTTGTCCGGTGTTGTTAAAGAGGTAGGAGATCACCTGGTCCATCTTGAAAAACTTGACAGGAAGGATTTTTTCGACGCGTTGATTAAAATTGACACCATCATCGCCATCGATGCGCAATTCAGAAAATATCAGTGACACAACCTTGAACAGTGAGATCAGGCTTCGAGCGGCCCGGTTGTGATTCATTGAATAAGAGCCTCTTAGGATAACAGCAACTCCTTTAAATACCTGCCGGTATAACTTGCAGGTCGATTTGCCACCTTTTCAGGTGCGCCGCTGGCGACGATGCGTCCGCCGTTGTCCCCACCTTCCGGGCCCAGATCGATGATCCAATCGGCAGTTTTGATCACATCCAGGTTGTGTTCGATGATGATCACGGTATTTCCTGCGTCCACCAGGCACTGCAACACCTGCAGCAGATGCTCGATATCCTGGAAATGCAGCCCTGTCGTGGGTTCGTCCAGGATGTAAAGCGTATCGCCGGTAGACCGTTTGGCCAGCTCCCGGGCCAGCTTGATGCGTTGGGCTTCGCCCCCTGACAGAGTCGTGGCCGGCTGGCCGAGCTTGATGTAGCCCAGGCCGACATCCATCAGTGTGTCCAGGATTCGCCGAATTTTGGGCAGGTTGGCAAACACCTGCAGAGCCTGGCGCACGGACAGATCGAGAACATCTGAAATGGAAAGCCCTTTATAGGCCACCTGCAGTGTGGCATCGTTGAACCGCTTGCCGCGGCAGGTTTCGCAGGGGACGAACACATCCGCCAGAAAATGCATCTCCACTTTGATAAATCCGTCGCCGCGGCAGGTTTCACAACGACCGCCCTTGACGTTGAACGAAAAGCGGCCCTTGCGATATCCCCGGGCCTTGGATTCCGGCAGCAAGGCGAACAGATCCCGGATATGATCGAACACTTTGGTATAGGTTGCCGGATTGCTGCGCGGTGTGCGGCCGATGGCTTTCTGGTCGATGTTGATCACCTTGTTCAGGTGCTCCAGGCCTTCGATGCCGCCGTGGCGTCCCACATCCAGGGCCGCCCCGTGCAGCTTGCGAGCCAGGGCCGGATAGAGGATCTGGTTGATCAGGGTCGATTTTCCCGCCCCGGAAACGCCGGTCACCGCTACGAATAATCCCAAAGGAATACGGACATCGATATTGGCCAGATTGTTGTGTGAGGCCCGCTGGATCTTTATCCAGCGACGGCCCGTTTTTGCGGGAGTCCGGCGTTTTTCGGGAATGTCAATGGTTGCCTTGTTGCTCAGGTAGCGGCCGGTCAGGGAATGTTTGTCCCGGCAAATCTGCCGGGGCGTCCCCTGGCTGACGATCCGTCCCCCCAACAATCCCGCGCCGGGGCCGATATCGACGATCCAATCAGCGGCCTCCATGGTTTCGCGGTCGTGCTCGATCACGATCAACGAGTTGCCGATGTCGCGAAGATGCTGCAGGGTCCGGAGCAGTTTCAGATTGTCACGCTGGTGCAGCCCGATGGATGGTTCATCCAGGATATAGAGGACGCCGGTCAGCTCGGATCCAACCTGGGATGCCAGGCGGATGCGCTGCGATTCGCCTCCTGAAAGGGTGGGCCCTTTGCGCGACAGCGTCAGGTAGTCGAGCCCCACGTTCAACAAAAATCCCAACCGGTTGAGGATCTCTTTAACGAGTTCCGCGGCAATCAGCTTTTTATTGCCGGACAGTCGAAGACCTGAAAGGAACGCATGCGCCTGCTCAATGGTCATGTCGGTCAGATCGATGATCGATTTTCCTTCGATGGTGACATGCAAGACTTCGGCCTTGAGGCGGCGCCCTCCACAATGCGAACAGGCCTGGGAAGACATGAAACCGGCGTAATATTTTTTCTGATGTTCGGACTGGGTCTGACGGTAGCGGCGCATCATGGTATTCATCAGCCCCTCCCAGGCCAGAGTGACCTGCCCCTGGATCTTTTCCGAGTCCCAGTGGACCTTCATCTCGCGGCCGCCGGAGCCATGCAGCACGATCCTGCGCTGGCTTTCGGGCAGATTTTTCCAGGGGGTATCAAAGTCAATGCCCCATTGCGATTCCATGGCGGCCAGCTGTCGTCCCCCCCACGAGCCGTTCTGGTTGCCGCCTTTTTTCTGGAAATAGTTGCGCAGGGGCATTACGGCGCCCTGGCGAATGGAAAGTCCGGGTTCGGGAACGATCTTGTCAACATCCATGCTCAGCTGGCTTCCGATGCCGTTGCACAGGGGGCACATCCCCAACGGCGAATTGAAAGAAAACAGGGCGGGCTCCAGGTCGGGATACGAAAGGCCGCAGCACGCGCGTGCTTCGCTCATCGGGATATCCTGCCCGCCGAGGGGATGCACGATCAATCGCCCGCGTCCGAACTTGAGGGCGAGTTCCACCGAATCGGTCAGCCGCTTGATAAATGATCCGGATGATCCCAGCACAAGTCGGTCGACCACTGCTTCGATGGTGTGTTTTTTGTGTCGGGCAAGGGTCTGGACATCTTCGAGAGCCTGCACCACCCCGTCCACCCTGACTCTGGCAAATCCAGCCCTGAGCAATTGATCCAAGTGCTGTTGATGGCGGCCTTTGCGGTTTTCGACAATAGGCGCCAGCAGCATAAATTTGGTGTCAACCGGCAGGTCCGCTATCTGCTGCACCATACTCTGGGCATCGCCGCGTCCGACGGGCCGTCCGCATGTGATGCAATGCTGTTCGCCGATGCGGGCGTACAGAACCCGCAGAAAATCGTAAATCTCGGTGATGGTACCGACGGTGGAGCGGGGATTTTTGCTGGCCGCCTTCTGCTCGATGGATATAGTGGGCGACAGCCCCCGGATGGTGTCGTATTTGGGCTTTTCCATCTGACCGATGAACTGGCGGGCATAGGCGGATAGCGATTCAACATAACGACGCTGCCCTTCGGCGAAAATCGTGTCAAAGGCCAGGCTCGATTTTCCGGAACCGGATACACCGGTAAATACAATCAACTGCTTCTTGGGAAGCGTCACGTCGACCGATTGCAGGTTATGCTCCCGGGCGCCGCGAACGTCAATGACATCCAGCTCATTGACGGCTTTGGAACGGTGCTTGGCTGTGGTGCGTTTCGATGGCATAGATGAGTTCCTGTCCAACATCCTTTCGCAAAATGGGCCGGACATTATCACTTTTTCCCCGATGTCATTAACCTAAACGCGTTTGATCCTGCGTAGGTTGGGTTGAGCTCGCGAAACCCAACATCTGGTCGTCCTATTGTTCGGTTTCGTTCCTCAACCCAACCTACTGATTGGCAATTTTCTCGTTCGTCTAACGACATTGACTTTTAGCGACCTTTTACGACTCCATCAATGCTTAATTGACATATGTAATGATGGATATAAAAGCCCCCTGCGGGTCCTGCAGAACACAAAAGCGTCCCACACCGGGGATGTCCTGCGGCGGCATGTGGATTCTGGCTCCCAGGGTGGTGGCTTTTTCCGCAATCTCGTCCACGTTGTCCACGGTAATGTACAGTCCCCAAACCGGAGGCATATCGGCGGGAGCGCCCTGCGGAAAGGGCATGATGCCCGCCACTTCATCATCGTTTGCCTTGACCACGGAATAGGTCATGTTCTCTTTCTCCATGGGCATGTCCTCGAATTGCCAGCCGAACAACCCGCCATAGAACGATTTGGCGGCTGAAACATTCGTGGTCATGAGTTCGCTCCAACTGATGGCACCGTGTTTTTTCAACTTGTCGTCCATTTTTGCATCCTCCCATTGTGAGTAATCTTTTTGTCCTTAAAGGGTTGCGGGTCGGCCATGCCGGTTCAATGTGACACCTTGTCTCTTTGCAGCCGATCCTGCCAAAAATGGCCTTGAAAGAGAGCACCAAGCTCTCTTTCTGAGCGGAAAGGCTCCTGTAAGGCATGTTGCATGTATATAAAACCCGGTGGTGACAACCCTATGTCAGTTGATTTAAAAAAAATAATAACGGATTAAGAAATGGCATGATGAACGTGATGAAAATTGCATACGTCAAAACACGAACAGTGGTTTTCGAACGTAAAAACGTCTAACCGCAAACCAGAAACCAGGAACCACAAACCAGGAACCAAAATCTAATTATGATGCTCGTACAACCGTCTGGTGTGGCGGCGCAGGACCGCTTTGAGCGGTTCGGGGGACATCACCTCGACGGCGTCCACAAAACTGAGCAGCCAGCGGGCGAAGCCCTCGTAAGAGGCAGTTAGGAAATGCATTTCGATCTTGCCGTCGAGCTCTGCTTGTTCGACGAATCCGAAGTAATATTTCTGGTCGCGGGCAAAGCGTGCCGCCGCCTGTTCGAAACGCACGCAGGCGGGCTTCAAGTCGGTGCTGTAGACCATGCGCTCGATCAAATCTTTCAGATCACCGTGTCGGGCGGCATCGAATGTCGACTGCGTGGCGGTGATGCTGTGGATGCGATCCACGCGAAAGTCGCGGTAATCTTTGCGCAGACGGCAATAAGCCAGCAGATGCCAGGCGGCGGCATAGAAGCAAAGCCCCAGCGGTTCGATCATGCGCCGGGTGGTCTCCTCTTTGTATCCGGATGTATACTCGATACGAATGACGCGATTGCGCCCCAGCACGGCCTGAATCCCTGCCAGGATGTCGTTGGGGAATCCGTTTCGGCTTCCGGGTGCGGTTTTCAATACTTCGATGTAAGAGGAGAGGGTGTCGAGATGCTCCGACTCTTTCCTGTCCAGGACCAGTTTTATCTTGTCCATGGCGCCGGCAAAATGCCGATTAACGGATATATCGCTGAATTTTTCGATCAGCTTGCTGCCCAGCAGCAGGGAGTTCGCTTCACCGCGGGTGAACATGATGGGCGGCAGATGAAAGCCCTCGGCTAGAAAATATCCCAGCCCAACTTCCGAGCCGATGGGCACGCCCGCATCTTCCAGGGCCCGGATATCGCGATAGACGGTTCTCAGGCTGATACCGAACCGTTCGGCGATCTCCTTGCCGCGAACAATTCGCTGGGTCTGCAATTTCAACAGGATAGCGGTCAATCGATCGATACGGTTCATGACAGGTTCCGTCCCCGCAAGCCCCACAGCATGCTTGCCAGGGCCAATAGGGTGGCCAGCACCGATACGGCGGCGACACCCCACAATCCGGCCCCGGTCCATAAGGCACCGCCGGTCAGCGCTCCAACCATACGTCCGATACCGGCCGTCGCCAACACACCGGCCATCATGGTGGCGCGAGCGTTCGGCAGCAACTCGGTTGCCACGGAAAAACTGCACACGATGCTGAATTCAAACGTCAGGAAAATCAAAAACAGTCCGGTCAGGGCAGTAGGCAAAGATGTCCCGACGATCGGCAACAAGGCGTAGCATCCGGCGGCCAAGATCATTCCGGCGAACAACGACCGCTTCAATCCCATGCGATCGGCCCACAAAGCGGTAATGGATTCACCCAGCAGTTCGGCCACACCGATGACACTGCTGCTGAAGCCCAGGGCAATGAGGTTGACGCCGAAATCGTGCTCCAACCAGGCACCGAAAATAACGAACAAATTGTCGTTGCCCATGCTCATCCAGAAAGCGAATCCCAACATCCCGGCCGCCGGCCGAATACGGACCAATTGGGCCAGACTCGACAGGATGCCCTGCCGGGGAACCTGGTGCGCGATCGAATCGGATGCCGCAGGAATGATCCTTGCCAGAATGACATACCCTACTCCGCCGAGCACGGCCATTGCCAAGAAGGACCAGCGCAAACCGAACCGGTCGATGATCAGGGCCATGGCCGGGATGCCGATCAAGGTGCTTCCGGCCCAGGCGGTTTCGATGGCGCCGATGGCCATGCCCCGGCGTTCATAGGGAACCCGATGGCCGACAAATGCCTGAACCGCCGGGTCGAATACGGTCTTGGCCAGCCCGGATAAAAGGAGACCCGCGAGTACGAAACCGTATATCGGCGCGACGGCGCAAATCACCATTCCCAGAGCCAGCAGCGCCATACCCGTGCGCATGACCGCACGACTGCCCCAGCGATCGGCAAGCGGTCCGGCTGCCAGGCCCAGCAGGCCGGTGGTCTGATTCACCGCGATCAAGGTGGTGACGGCGGTCAGCGGCACATCCAGATCACGGCTGAGCAATGGCGCGAACGGATAGACAAAACGCCGGGCGGTGTTGAGCGCCAGGCGAAAAAAGGTTGCCAAAACAATCTGCCAGACCAGACGCCGCCGTGTGCCGGCACGGGGTGCAGCACCATTTTCAGCAGACTCGACGGTCGTTCGACCGGTCGGGCGTGTGATTGTATCTGCGGGTTTCGGCAAACTGGATGGCCCCTTTACCTTGAGTTCGATGTCGGAAACGTGATGGTATCGTAAAAAGTCTTCATATCGTCATTCCGGCGAACGAGACTGTGTCATAATTGAGAAAATGCACTTTTTTACTTTGTCATGCCGGACTCGATCCGGCATCCAGAAATGTAAGTAATTGGAATACCTGGATTCCGGCTTTCGCCGGAATGACGTAAAATGTAAATTTCGGGCTTTTTGCGCTGTCATCAGTAACTTGAGTTGTTTCAACCGGGGTCGTTATCGAATTCGAAAAAAGCTATGATACCAACATGTTCGGTCCCGATCCCGATTCCGATAGCGATCCCTGAAAAACCTTTGAAAAGCATCAAAGGCTCAAGCCAATGGCCTAGACAATGAACTTATAAACGTCTGAGCAATATGACCCGGAACAGGGTCTGCTGACAAGTCGAATCTTGTATTGACCTTCAGTCGCGCTGACTGAACCAGACACCGCCGATCACGGCAATAGCGGCAATGCATTGAGCGAAGGAGAGCGATTCTCCCAGAAGGCCCCAACCGACGGCCACTGCAAAAACCGGCACCAGATTGATGAAGACCGAGGCGCGTGAGGCCGCAATCCGGCTCATCCCCCAGTTGTAGAGACCGAAGGCGCCTAAGGTCACGAGACCGCCGAGGAAGAGCAGCGACAGCACGACTTGCAGGGTCCAGGTCGTGGCAGGAACATGCAGCAGAAACCATAAACCGGGCAGGAAAAAGATCGCTCCGGCCGCTACCTGCAACGCGGTCAGCGTCCAGGGGTTGTATCGCCGGCTCAATTGTTTGACCATGATCATGTTGGCGGCCGCACATATCATGGCGCCCATTTCCATCAGATTCCCCAGGATGGGATTGGCGGCTTTGCCACCCGGATGGTTCAGCAGGGTCAACACCACTACCCCGGCCATTGCCATCGCCAGTCCCATCACCGTATGGCGCACCAATGTTTCATTTAAGAAAAGCCAGGCCCCCACTGAAACCATCAGGGGCACGGATGCGGCAATGACACCGGCCTGAGAAGAGGTGGTCAGACGCAGTGCATTCGATTCCAATAAAAAGTAAACACACGGCTGCAGCAGCGCCATCGGGACAAGCAGGCGCCAATCTCCCGGGCGGTAGCCGCGCAGCCGAAGCTTTCCCGCAAAGGGGATCACCATGATGACCGAGGTCATCATGCGGATCCACATAACGGTCCAAGGGGAAAGCACCTTCAGAGTCACCCGCATAGCGGCAAATGAGCCCCCCCACAGCATGACCGCCAGCAGGATCGCAACCACCGGCACAATCGATTCGGTTGGTTTCGTATGGGGTCGAGTTCCGGTTGTCGTCCCGGCCAATTCATGCAATTGAGCCATCATTCCGCCCTCAGTTAATCGTGTCGTTTTGGAAGCACATTAACGCGTATTGGATGTTGGGTCTTGTAAAAAAGTGCCTCAATCCCCGCCTGCAAGGGCGGAGTATGACGTATTGAAAGGTTGCCATCGTTTTTGTGGATCGCCCGATGCCGTATTGGTTGGCCGGTATTTAAAATTAACGGAAGGATTGGCGATGAGAGGGCATGGATTCGGTAAAAATGTCTTCCTGATGCAAGCTGTCAACTGTTTCGTTCTTTACATTTATTGATCGGCTTGCCGCAAACTACACCATTATAAAGGGTTTTCGTTTCGATCATCAAAGATCCCTTTAACGTATCGTTTTTGCATGATGTAAGGCTGGCCGCGCTACCCATCGCCATCAACCGATATCGACCACCTCAACATCAAACTGCAAAGACAGGCCTGCCAGCGGATGGTTGGCATCCAAGGTGACCACGGAACCATCAATTTCGGTGATTGTTATCGTTTGAACGCTGCCATCATCAAGCTTTAATTGAAGCTTTTTCCCGACCTCCAATGAAATATGTTCCGGGAACTGGTTCTTATTGGCTTTTTCAATAAGATCCATTCGGCGTTGGCCAAAACCATCTTCGGGTGGTACTTTAACTGATTTTTTTTGGCCAACCTGCATGCCGATCACAGCTTTTTCCAAACCGGCCAGCACTTCACTATTGCCGATTTTGAATTCAAGCAAATCCTCATCAGTGGTCGTGAAAAATGCTCGTTTCCCGATTGTTCCTTTACATTTGATTTTTACTCGGTTGCCGTCGGCTGCTTTTTTCATGCGACCTCCTTTTTACGAGCGCATTATCGGATCGAAGGTGATGGTTAAATACACAACAATATCTATTATTGAAGGCTCTTGATATCTTCAATGTACGTGTTGATTTTGTTTATTAGCGAGTGTTGCTCTGATAGCGCCAGATCGATATATTTCTGATAAAGCGGATGCAGGCAGGCAGACGCGATATCTGGCCCGTTATTGGTGCCATCCTGCGCTTCATCAAACACCTCCTTGTCCTCAGTGTGGATATGCTGGAATGAAGCAAGATCGATATAGCGCTGTTTGAACTGGTTGATGTCATCCTCAGCCCCATTGGCAATATGGGGCAAGAGCTGAATTTTTATTGCCAATTCCAGCTCCTGTTTGGAACAAGGGAGTGAATCAGCATTTTTAAGTTTAGACGGATACATGCGGCGGATATAATCATAGCGCTCAATAACTGAACCTGCCCATTGCACAACATCGGCCTGTTGTTTCTGAGACATCGACCATAGCACCGGAATTCCCTTGGATAGTATGTCTTTCACCGCGGCTGTTTTTTCCAAATTAGACATATCTGGATCTCTCTTTGAATGTCATCCTTGATTTCACCAATCAAATGCGTTGACCTCTCGGCCCATTCCGCCCACCAATCTCACGAGCGGTGATACGTTCGACTTCTTTATTGCAGTTGCCACATCTAACCGATGCCGTAGCGAACTCTTTTAGTTGATGGTGACAAATCAAATGCCATTATCCGTCCGTCTCTCGTGCTGCATCCAGATGGTTGCGGTCGATGATGCTTGTGAAGCTCTTTTATACAACGTTTCATTGATTTTACTTCTGCAATTCCTTTAGGAGTAAGATTGAGTTCTTGTTTGTCTTCGTGAACGTTCAGCAGGCCGTTTGAATCCAGCGATCTAATTGAAGCGTCTAATTCATCTTTCGGGATATCGGAAAATTCAATAAAAATACGATTCATTTGAAAAGGCCCCGTATCATCTGAGCGAGACTGCATTTCGCCGAGCATATCCAGAATGTTACAGTTTAAATTTTTAAATTCCATAAAATCACCTATCTCCAAATCAGTGAAGCGCGCGTGCTTTGGGTATTGAAAAAAACACCTGGATTCGGTTGGACTTTGCGAATGTCAATTATCGCCGATGATAGATGCAATAGGCTTCGTACTGGGCACTGCTGATGTATCCTTTGGCATGGGTTGACTCCGCATCGTCGATATCTTCGGGTTCAGTGAACAGTTCGTGCTCCAATTCTAAAATATGTCCCAATGGCGTAATCATAAGCGCACGTCCATCGTCGGCTTCATCAAGGTAGATAAACACGTTGTCAGTCTTTTTGTTTTTGCATATTTCCACGCTCGGACCTCCTGATTGGAATCTTTGTATTGAACCGATCATGCCATATAGTACTCATCGTCACAGGCTATTTAAATAGGGTCGCTTATGTATAAGGCCCTTTTTCGTTCAGTATTCCATGGGATGGAATGAGATTACCTGATCTGCCGTTCAAGTCTGTCGATTATCTTTTGATAGTTTTGTATCCGGCTCAAATAGCGTTTACCGGCGGGGCTGTCGTGGGCAACCTTGTCCAGGTGTTGTTTAATTGATGCGATTTGTTTTTCATATTTGCTGATTCTATTTCGATTTTGTTTTTCTATCCTCGCCAAACGCTTGGAGCGCGCCGTTTCTTTATAGGATTCAAATATATAGACTTTTGAAACGAGTATGGCATTCGTGTCATTGGAAACAGAGTAAACCGTTGCATAATTAAACCCTTTAAGCAGTTTTTTCATAGCCTTTTCAAGCTTAATACCAGATAGGGTCAGGCTCATCTTTTTTTGCAGCGCCCGTGGAAATTGTACAAAGATGCCGGTTTTTTCACTGATTCGCAGCAAGATGGATTGAATGTCCGCATCGACGGCTGTCAGGCTCAATCGATTGTCGCGAAACTGCACTTGAAGTGTAGAGCCGGCGGCCCATGCAGGATGCATCCACCAATCACCTGGTGATACTATCAAGAAGAAATAAAGAACCCAATGGGTGGTAAAGAAAAATTTCATCGTTGTGCTTTGCAGAACCGGCCGTTCCATATATGAATTCTTAACAGCAGGGTATCCGTCAATGAGCCTTTAGGCGCAGTTTACGTCTCTATTTGAATCACATCCCGCTCGGGCTGATGGGGAAATCCTTTCAAAGACGAAAGATCATCTTTATCCCGGCTGAACGTGGGAGCGCTCTGGGCGTACAAGACAACCAGGTTGGCTACGGCAAGCAATGAATCGATATGCGTGCGCTCGTAACCATGGGATGCATCCACGCCGAAACAGACCAGGGCCGTGCGCGCATCGTTTCCCGCCTCAATGGCTGAGGCAGAATCACTGCGATAGAATTTGAAGACATCCTTGACTGTAACAATCTCGTACTGGTTGCATAAATTGATGAGCTTGCGGCTCAAATGAAAATCAAATGGACCGGTTTGATCCATCAGTCCAATGGTGACGCCATACTCCGTGGCATTTTGGCCGGGGGCCACCGGCGCATGGTCGATCACCATCATTTCGGCCACATCGCCATAGACCGCAGAGGATGCACCGGAGCCGACCTCTTCGGAAATGGTATAAATCAGATGGCAATCTACCGGTAATTCGATTTTTGACGAGACAATGCTCTTGGCCGCCGTCAGCAGCACGGCAACACCGGCCTTATCATCCAAATGGCGTGCATTGATGAAGCCGTTGCTGGAAATCTCCGCAAAGGCATCGAACGCCACAAAATCACCCACCTGATAGCCGGCATCGCAAAGCGATGCCGCGTCAGACGTCTTTTCATCGATCCTGACTTCAAGATGGTCCCAATCGGTCGTCTGGGAGTATATGCCGTCTCCGAAGGCATGGCCGGATGATTGCAAGGGCAAAACCGTCCCCCGTGCCGGCCCATTGTCTTTATAGATGGTCACCCGTCCGCCTTCGGCAAATCGGCTGGGCCATGTGCCGATGGGAGCGATGGCCAACCGGCCGTTGGGTTTCAATTGCCGCACCATGGCCCCGAGGGTATCCAGATGGACCAATATGGCTCGATCGCCGTTGTCCTGCCTGCCACTGAGCGTGGCGCGGATGGCGCCACGGCGTGTCACGTCGTAAGTGATCCCTAAATTCTGCAACTCATTGCCGACAAAATGAACGATCTGATCGGTATACCCGGAAGGGCTGTGGATGTTCAGCAGCGACAACAGCATGCGCTCCAGATAAGCCTTGTCCAAGGAGGTTTTAAGCATATGCCCATCCAATCTACTCACCATCAGCCGTCTGAGGGAACAATAAATCGATGAAGCGCTCAGCTGTGGGTTGAGGTTCATGGTTTGCAAGACCTGGCCGCTCATTGGCTTCAATAATGGTGTAGTCCGGACCTTCCAGACGCTTCACCATCAGGTCCAGACCGGTCACCGGGATGCTCAGAGCCCTGGCAGCTTGTTCAGCGGCGCGTTTCAGATCCGGATGGATGGTTTCGGTCACATCATGAATAGTCCCGCCCGTGTGGAGATTGGCGGTTTTTCTGACCTGGACGGCCGTTTCCGGTTCGACGACATCGTCCATGGCAAAGCCCTCCTCCTGTGTGCAGCGTAAGGTTTCAGCATCCAATGGTACCTGGCTTTCGCCACCGGTGGCCGCCATTCTGCGACGGTTGTATTTTTCGATGAGTTCCTGAAGTGTATGGTTGCCCGTGCCGACGACAAACGGCGGACGGCGAACGGCAGCGGCGACCACTTGATAGTCGATAACGATAATTCGCAGGTCCTCACCTTCGATCAATTCTTCAACGATAACATCGGGGCAGAATTTGCGGGCCAGTTCGATGGCGCTCTCAAGATCGCGTCCGGTCCGAATGTCCACGCTGATGCCGTCGCCTTGTTCGCCCCGGGCGGGTTTGACCACGACTCGCTGGAGATCTTCCAGACAATGTTTTGCATCGAAGGATTCATTAGCAGGCACCTCATACTGACGGGGCACTCTAAGCCGGGCAGAATGCAGCACCCGGTGGGTCATGCGTTTATCGTCGCATAGACTCATGGCAACGGCAGAGGTCAACTCGGTAAGCGATTCGCGACATGTAATTGTTCGTCCACCCAAAGTCAGATTGAAATAGCCGTGGGACGCGTCGATCACCTCCACACCAATGCCGCGGCGACGCGCCTCGTCTGTGATAACGCGAACATAGGGATTCATATCCTCTTCGGGCAAGGCGGCCACAAATAACGGCTCATTGATCGGGTTTTTACGCTTGACGCAAAATACCGGCACGCGCTGAAATCCCAGCTTTTCGTACAGTGCAATGGCTTCTTTGTTATCGTGCATGACGGACAGATCGACATAGTTTCTCCCTCGAGCCAAATAGTGTTCCACCAATTGCCGCACCAGAGCTTCCCCCACACCCGGCGCCTTGGCCTGCGGGTCGACCGCAAGGCACCATAAACTGGCGCCGGATTCCGGATCGTTGAACGTCTCGACATGGTCCAGCCCGGTAACCGTTCCAATGATTTTTTTCTCATTTAAATCTTCCGCCACCAGATAGGTTTGCCGTCTTGAGGCGTTGTGTTCCAGCAAAAACCGGTGATCGGTACTCACCATGTGACGAAGTTTATAGATGCAGTTTATCGCCTCGGTATCGTCTTGAGAGAGTATGCGCCTGATGGTAAACGTTGCGTGACGTTCTTTGCCGGGGCGATAGTCATGCGACCACAAGCGGTAAGTATGCGACGGATCCATAAACACCTTGTCGGGCCCCAGGGCCATCAGGACATGCGGGTCTCTGATATACACGGCGATATCGCGCTTGCCGCTGCTTTCACGGCAGATGGACTCGAACAGAGCCTCGGCGGTTTGAAAGGTATGGCCGAAAATGATTCGTCCCCAGCCCATATCCACTTCTGCATCCGCACGCATGCGGTCCGCCTCCGGACCGGAGGCGGTTTGCCAATTTTGAAGCGACAGGCTGGTGATACGTTCCAACCGTTCTCTTAATTCCTGTTGGCCGGGCATTTGGACACCTCCAGAGGAATACGATTGTTTGCTGCAAAGACCATGGGTGCATGCCGAGGGTGACCGACGATACTCCCCACCTTAAACCCGGTGTATCGTCAGCCAATACAACAATGTCGCCATTTGCCATAACCTGGAACCGTTTAACAGCGTGATGTGTTTTTCCGGATCCTCCAATACCTGATTCACATGGACAGGATTGAACAGTTCCCGTTCGGTGTTGCGGGGTGACAACATAATCTCGCGCACAAAGTCGAGGTAATCGCCGCGCAGATACGTCAAAGCCGGTACCGGGAAATAGCCCTTGGGTCGATCGATCACCTTTGACGGGATGATGTCGCGGGCCGCCTCTTTTAATATGTGCTTTCCCCCATTGGCGACTTTGAATTCAGCGGGAATCATGGCTGCCAACTCCACCAGTTCGTGGTCCAGAAAGGGCACCCGGGCCTCAAGCCCCCAGGCCATGGTCATGTTGTCCACCCGTTTGACGGGATCATCCACGAGCATTACCATGGTATCGATCCGCAAAGCCTTGTCCACTGCTGTATTTGCACGGGAACGCAAAAAATGGTTCTTTACAAATCCAAGGCTATAGTCTTCCTCGACGAAACGGGGGTGCACCGCCTTGGCAAATTCCATATGGTCGCCGTCAAAAAAGTGATCGGCATAATGGGATACCGCATCGGTGGCGTCGAGCATCGGCGGGTACCAATGGTAGCCGCCGAAGACCTCGTCAGCCCCCTGGCCGCTCTGGACCACTTTCAAATGCTTTGAAACTGCCTTGCTCAGCAGGTAAAAGCCGATGCAGTCGTGACTGACCATCGGTTCACTCATGGCCATGATGCAATCTTCAATCTCGGTCAGAACGGTCGAGGAATCCCCGTGAATCTTGTGATGCTCGGTACCGAAATGTTTCGCAATATAATCGGAGTACTCAAACTCATTTCCGGCCTCACCGTTGACATCTTCAAATCCGATGGAAAAGGTATTCAGGTTGTTTTGCCCCTGTTCAGCCAGAAGGCCGACCACAAGGCTTGAATCCAGACCGCCGGAAAGCAATACGCCTACCGGGACATCGGCTTTCAGGCGGCGCTTGACGGATTTTCTCAGATGCATCAGCAGAAGTTCTTTCCAATCCTCGAATCGAAACGCGCCTTCATCCTGGTCCGACATAAAGCTGAGGTCCCAATAGGTCTCTTCTGCAATCGTGCCGTCGGCCTTGACCATCATTGTCGATCCCGGCGGCAGCTTTTTTATTCCCCTGAGCATGGTTCGCGGTGCCGGTACCACTGAGTGAAATGTCATGTAGTAGTGAAATGCCACTGGATCGATAGCGGTATCGATATCCCCGCAAGCCAGAAGAGCCGGCAACGACGATGCAAATCGCAGCGTTTTATCGGTTATCGCATAGTACAGCGGCTTTATTCCCAAACGGTCCCTTGCAAGAAAGAGATCGCCGCTGTCTCGATGGGCAATGGCAAGGGCAAACATACCGTTGAAAACCTTCACACAATCGGCACCCCAGGCGTGATAAGCTTTCAGGATAACCTCGGTATCGCCGTCAGAAAAAAACTGGTACCCTTGGGATATGAGCTCCGAACGCAGGTAATCGTAGTTGTACAGCGCCCCGTTATAAACGATGGTCAGGCCCAACTGGCTATCCTCCATCGGCTGCCGCGCGCGTTCACTTAGATCGATTATTTTCAGGCGCCGATGCCCCAAAGCCGTGCTGCCGTGAAGGTGCAGCCCGACATCATCGGGCCCGCGATTGGACAGCCGCGAGGTCATTGCCTCTAGATTTTCCAAGGATAATGCACTATGCTTAAAATCGATTTGTCCGCAAATACCGCACATGGCTGTTCCCAGTCCTCGTGTTTATAAAGGGCGGCGACCTTTTTGCCGCACAAGTTTCAGACATCATATCAGGTGCCCTTATTATTGGAATACGGCACATTATGTAAAATAGCCGCTGCGGTTACGTACGATGATTGTATAAGTCAATGAAGTACTGTATAACGCAGGTGAGGGAGCCGGCCTTATGGAATCGAAAACGGGAATAGTCATTGTGGAGGATCAGACCCTAGTGCGGCAGGGGTTAAAGTCCCTTCTGGCCGAAGGCGATCAGTATGAGGTCGTGGGTGAGGCGGAGGATGGACTGGAAGCGATCCGCACGGTTGCCAAACTCAAACCGGATCTGGTTTTATTGGATCTTGCCATGCCTCGGATGAACGGTATTTCAGCCATCAAGGCAATCAAGCAGCAACAACCGGAGACAAAAATCATCGCCATAACCTTTCATACATCTGATGAATACATACTGGCCGCGTTCGAGTCCGGCGTCGACGGTTATTGCCTGAAAAACGATACCCACGCCAACTTGCTGCTGGCCTTGAAGCGCGTCATGGCCGGGAAACGATACATCAGCCCGGAAGTCTCCGATAAAATACTCAACGGCTATCTTGAAGGCAGCCGTACGGTGAAATCCGAATCGACCTGGGAGACGCTTACACAGCGGGAAAGAGAAGTTCTCAAACTTGTCGGCGAAGGCTATACCAGCCCGGAAATTGCGGATCTTCTATGTATCAGCCCGAAAACAGTGGATAAACACCGCTCCAATATCATGCACAAGCTTGACCTGCACAGCGCAACCGCCCTTACTGCTTATGCCCTTGAAAAAGGACTGATCAACCGGAACCAGATACGCAAATCGCAACAAACGAAAAAGTGATTCAAACGATGTCGATCAACGTCACATCGAATCTTAATGTTTCACCGGCCAGAGGATGATTGGCATCCAAAGTCACGACGTCCTTTTTAACTTCTACGATCTGGACTTTCTGGACGCTGCCGTCTTCTTGTTTCAGTCTGAGAAACTTACCGACCTGCAACTCGATGTGTTCCGGAAAGCGGTCCTTTGAAACCTTCTGGATAAGACCTGGACGTTTGGCTCCGTATCCTTCCTCAGGCCTGACGGTGAAGCTTTTGGTTTCACCGACCGCCATGCCAAGGACACCTTTTTCCAAGCCGGCCAAAACCGAGTTGCTGCCGACTTTGAATTCAAGAATTCGTTTTTCAGTCGTTCCCAAATGCGCTTTGTTTTCCAATTGACCGAAACAAGACAGTTTAACCCGGTCGCCTTCATCAACCCGTTTCATTAAAAATCCCATGGCGTCCTCATTTTGGTGCTGAACCGTAAGGGCGAGAAAGTGATGCGTCTCAGCACAATGTAAGTTTTTGCAGACGTTTAAGCGCTGAACGCCGCACTTCCGGATCAGAATCGTTTTTTGCGACATTTTTGAGCAATTCAATATTCGTTTCCATCTGTATGGCTGATTTTCGCACCTTAGGATCCGAGCGAACGATCTTCGGCAGGAAAATATCGCCGATATTCATCGATGCTTTATCGTCGGTTGAGTTCTTCTTCCTACCAGTCGGCAAGAATATGTCGCTGAACCTGAACTTCATTGGTATGCACCCCCAATCGTCGGGCCATTCTGACTAGATATAAGGTAGTGGAACAGATGAAGTTTTTAAATACCCGACATGACGTATTTTCTCGTTCACCATTGTGTATGCCCCAATGGTTGTAGCCTGTATGAAAGAAGGCAGTCATTTGTGATCGGCAGCAAAGGCAGCGCTTTTTTAAGGAAGGCTATAACTTTGACTGAAAAGGCCGTTGGGGATCCATCGGCCAGGTAACGCGAATGTTTGTTCCATGACCAATTCTGGAATCCAGGCGGAACGTTCCGCCGAACAATTCAGCACGTTCCCGCATGCCTTGCAGTCCCATGCCGCTGGCGGACCTATTGGCGTTCGATACGCTCGTTTTGTCGAATCCTCTGCCGTCATCTACGACGGTCAACTCCAGACGGTCCGTATGATGACGCAAGGCAACGCAGACGTGTTCCGCATCGCTGTGTTTGGCCGCATTGTTCAATGCTTCTTGAAGAACGCGGTAGGTTAAAATCTTGAGAGAATCGGGCAAGCCCGCTTCATCCAATTCCTGCTTGAGGTCAACTGCGATATGCGGATAGAGCTGTTGAAATTCACGGCAATAACCGCGCACGGCTGCTTGCAAGCCAAGGTCGTCCAGAATCGATGGATGCAAATTTTTGGCTATCCGCTGGGTCTCTTCCAAAGCAGAACGCACGACATCAATAAGGTCGTTGAACACGGAGATGGTCTCTTTGCCGTTGGAATCTTTTTGAGCGACAATCTTTTCAAGTCCATATTTGATGCCGGCCAGTCGCCCACCGATGCTGTCATGCAGATCTTGGGCCACCAGTCTGCGCTCCTGCTCCTGTGCATCAATCAGCTTCGTTGAAAGCCGCCTAAGCGCATCCTCGGCCGTTTTAAGATCATCAATGTCGGCAATGGATATCAACTGGCCGATGGATTCACCGTCGCTGTCAGAAAGTACATTGCTGTGAATCAATACCCAGAAACAGGTGCCGTCTTTGCGTTGAAACTGATACTCCATGCCTCGGTGTGACGATACAGAAGGATCGATGATATCGAACAAGTGCCGTGCGCTGGCTTCATTGGATGTTTGGATCAGGTAGGGTTGAGGATAAGGGGCATTCATCAATTCGGCTGCAGACCAGCCCACCATATGGCAAAATATCCGGTTCACATAGATTTGCTTCCAATTTACATCAAACCCGGCGATCCCAACACCTATGGATTCTTCAATGGTTTTGCGGAAAATATGCTCGGCGACGAGAGCCTGCTCGATAGGGCGATAGCCTTTTATTTCATCATCGAGCACTTCAATGGCGATCTTGGGATCCTCTTTAACATCGAGTTTGCCCTCATGCCGGCTGATACTTTTTTTTATCGCCTCTTTTGCGTCGGTAAGTTGTTCTTGATTATTCATTGGTTTGGATTTTTTCATAATACAACTGTATATCAGGCTTCTTGCCGTGTCCATCCCATGACAATTGCTGCATGGCAAATCTACTCAATATCATGGTTCAGCATATGTCGCCTTCCGTAACAATAACAGCACGTCCGTATTGATAGCGTCGCCTAAGATAAAATTCGATTGCAGGCGTATCGGGATATTTTCACTCCCCTGGCTCATGATCAAATCAACGCTACTTAGAATAGATCCTCAAGATTGCGAAAGTGACGTCAAACGCATTGGGCCATCGCTGAAAGCCGTATTCACCGGCACCAACGAAAACAGAGCCCGGTATAATTTGACATTCTGTCGACAAACCGTTAATTTCACCTACTTTGCTTAACTCAATGGCAATGGATATGGAAAGGAATCAGATTAGAGGGTTGACGGCGTGCAGCAACATTGGAATGAAAAATTGAAGACGTTTCGAAGACGCACCCTGCGCATTCTTGACCCGTTGCCTCAGATTCGTGACATTCTATTGGCAGATGATGATCTTGAAACCAAACGCAGCCGGATACGCACGGCCCTGTCAGATATACTGGTCGACAGCTACGAAAAGAGGCCCGACCTGCCCTCTTTGGAGTGGGTGCTGACCCACGATGCTGTAGAGGCTTGGCGCAACCTATGTTCCAGGCGCAACGAATCCCTGGCCGGATTCAGCTTTCTCGCCTTCCTGGAGGTTCTGGTCAATGGTCGCCTGGCAGCGAATCAGCCGGCGCCAACGGCTGGATTTTTCGCCGAACTGGACCACCTGGTCCGCGGCATCGCCCGGCAAACCGGGATCTATCCCAACCAGGCGCCGGCTTTTATCAAGCACCACGGTCGCAAGGCGGCCCGGCTGCGGTCCGCTGATCTGACCCGACTGGCCAGGACCGGACGACGCTTTTTAGAGCGCTACCCCAGCGGTCTCGACTCTGAAGTGATCCGCAGGCGAAGCCGTAACAAACTGCGCATCCTGAAACGGTTCGATGCCACTGAACTGGAATGGAACAACTGGCAGTGGCATTGCCGCCACATCGTGCGCGAGGTCGACACATTGGCCTCGCTGGTCCGGCTCAGCGGCGAAGAGTACCGTGCTGTCAAGGCCGCAAATGAATCGAAGGTGCCCTTTGGCATCACGCCCTATTATCTGACGCTGCTCGACAATCGGCCTGACAGCCCCAATGATCATGCCGTACGCGCCCAGGTGATTCCCAGTCTGCATTATGTCCAATCCACAGTCCGGGCACGTCAGCAGGGCTATTCTTCCATGGATTTCATGCTGGAGCAGGACACATCACCGATTGAGGCGGTCACCCGGCGCTATCCCAACATCGTCATTCTCAAACCGGTACTGAGCTGCCCTCAGATTTGCGTATATTGCCAGCGTAACTGGCAGATCAAGGATGTCCATTCCAAAACAGCTGCTGTGAGTTCAAAGGCGCTCAATAGGGCCATCGACTGGATCGCCAAAAACCAGGAGATCAATGAAGTACTGATCACCGGAGGCGACCCCTTCCTGCTTTCAAACAGGCGCATCGAGCAGTTGATGCGCCGTCTGTGCGCCAATGCCAATATTGTGCGCATCCGCATCGGCACGCGAACGCCGGTGACGCTGCCCCAGCGAATCACCGACGGTTTGGCTAAAATTGTGGCCCGCTACCATATACCGGGCAAGCGCGAGGTGCTCATTGTCACTCACTTTGAACATCTTTACGAAATCACACCCGATGCGATGGAAGCGGTGCAAAAATTCCGCCGCCAGGGCATCGAGATTTACAACCAACTGGTCTATACGTTTTTCAATTCCCGCAAGTTCGAGGTGGCCGCTCTGCGCCAGAAACTGCGGCTGATTGGTGTTACGCCCTACTACACCTTCAATACCAAGGGAAAGGAAGAAACCGACGATTTCCGCGTTCCCATTGCCCGCTTGCTTCAAGAACAGAAAGAAGAAGCCCGCCTGCTGCCCGGCACGGTCCGCACGGACAAAGTTGTGTTCAACGTTCCGCGCCTTGGGAAAAACTACCTGGACGCTTCTCAACACCACAACATCATCTCAATTTTGCCGGACGGCCGTCGTGTCTATGAATTTCATCCCTGGGAAAAAAAATTGACTCTGGCGGACACCTACGTTTACAAGGACGTTTCTATCTACGATTACCTCAAACGGCTCAGGGCAGCCGGTGAGGATAACCGCCATTACCGGTCGATCTGGTACTATTATTGAAAGGGCGTACCTATATTCTCTCCCGATTCCGACCCGAAGGCGGAACCCGCGCAGACGCCGCTCTCAGATGCCGGCATCGATATACTGGCTCGGCGTGGCGGCCGTAAACTGCTTGAACTTATTGGTAAAATGACTTTGATCGGTGAATCCGGCCTCCAGGGCCACCTGGGCAAAAGGCATCCCTTTGCGCAGGAGAGCCTTGGCCAGATCGAGGCGGCACTGGGTTCGGTAAAGATGCGGCGGCAGTCCGGTGTGCTTTTTGAAAATGCGAATCAGATGATAGCGGCTGAGTCCTATGGATCGGGCCAGATCATCCAGTGTGATTTTTTGATCCAGGTCGGCGGCCATGAAGGCTTTTGCCCGACGCACGGCGCGACGGTTCCCAAGACAGGCTTCCATGGGCTTTCGCACCCCGGCATAGCCTGACAGCAGATGGGCCATGGCATCGACGAACAGGGATTGCCTCTCCAGACCTTCCGACCGGCCGGCCATGCTCCTGCAAAGCCGGACAAGCTTGAGCTGCAATATAGGATCGTTGACGACAACCGACGTGAATTCCGGAAGCACACCTTGGCCCCTGTTCAATTCCTCGGCAGCCGAGCGCATCAGGTCGATATCGAAGTAGAGCATGCGATAGGTCACCGACCGCCCAAAGGCCGGAACCCCGGAGTGGACCTGCCCGGGGTTGATCAGGGCGATCTGGCCCGCACCCACAAGGCCGTCATCGCGGCCGGGCCCGAGACTGTAGCTGGCCCCCTTCTCCATCAACCCCACGGCATAAACCGTATCGTGAACATGTTTCGGGAAACTGTGACGGCTGTTGAGCACCAGGCATGTTTCGAGGCCCTGCAGGGAGTCGTTACGCCAATATGTGATGTTTGCATGCATGTTATTCCACGAACCTGAACCGCCATTTGCCGGCAAAAGGATTTCCTGATCGCAATCGCCGCTATTTGACCTGATTGCATAGATGGTGTCAAGCGGTGTGTCTTGTAAAAAATTGCTGAGGTGACGTTGAGCGGACGAATTGACTGCCACAAGCATACGCCCAACCGGCTGTCGAAGTTGACGTAAATGGCAGTTACCTTGCGGGCAGTTCGGCCGAACGGCATGGAGCGAATCGCCGGGAAATCTCTGTTTCCGTCTTTCGCGCCACGATGGTGCTCGTCGCGAACGCCTGCACGCAGATCAACCCCTTTGACACCACCGTCACGGACTGCCCTTTTTTCAACATGCGCTCGTTTCCATCCGGCCATGTCACCCAGATGACTCCCTGTCGACACTCGATCTGAATATTGCGAACCTGGAAGGTAATCACTTTCTCGTCAGAAAGGTCATAGCAGGTGTCGTCGTCAAAGCGAGAGATTCTCATATTTTTCATAAGCCCTCCAAAGAAGTAGTTTCTTCATGTTATTAAGCAACCCGTCCTGTAAATTGTTGCGGTCGGGGCGGCCACGTTGACTCCACCATAGGGGTTTGGGTCGCTGATTTGGAGGGTCAATTCAAGCCCTTTCCAGCATTCAGTTTGCTTTTAAGGGAAACTGTACCCCTGGTTTAAGTCAGGAATTGTGCCTACCTTTTTGGATTGAAATATGCCAGGATGGGGTGAACAGTCTGAAAGGTAGAAAAAATGAAGAATCAAACCGGAATAAAAACCAGCCGTAACGAGATGGTGACCAAGCGCATCTTAAATCTGATCCGCACGGGTGCGCTTAAAGAAGGCGACAGGATACCGTCTATCAGACAACTCAGCAGGGAGCTCAAGGTCAGTATCAATACGGTCAAAGAGGCTTACTGGAAGCTGGAAAGTCGCAATTATATTGTCGCCGTACCGCAATCCGGCTTTTATGTTAAAAAACAGCCAGCGGACATCGGTATCGACAAAACCGTCGATCCTCGCTATCTGAACCCCCAGGATGTGAGTCTGTGCCGGATTTACGGCGCGTTTCAAAACATGGGGCAATGCACGCCGGAGATCTCGCTGGCCATAGCATCCCTGGCGCCGGATTTGAGGCCCACGGCCAAAATGGGACGCTTTTTTGCGCAGGCGCTGAGAGAACAGGAGCTGGAAAGTTTCAACTATCTCATGACACCCGGCCACATCGCGCTTCGGCAACAGATCGCCCGCTTGGGGCTTTCATGCGGTCTGGAGCTCTCTCCGGAGCAGATCGTGATCACCAACGGATGCCACGAGGCAGTTTTTCTGGCCTTGATGGCCGTCTGCCAACCGGGAGACACAGTGGTTTTAGAAAGCCCTATCTACTTTAATCTGCTCCAGCTGCTGCAGCACTTGAAGCTTAAAATCATCGAAATCCCAAGTTCCAACGTCAACGGAATCCATCTGAACACGCTGCGCTTCGTCCTGGAAAACCACTCCGTAAAGGCCGTATTCTCAATTTCAAACGTTAACAATCCCTTGGGTTTTTCCATGCCGAAGGAAAAGAAAAAGGCGTTGGTCTCGCTGCTGGATGAATACGGAATCCCTTTGATAGAAGACGATATCTACGGCGATCTCGGTTTCAAGCAGCGCGCTCACCCATGCAAGTCGTTCGATTCAAAAGATAACGTCCTGCTCTGCTCGTCGTTTTCCAAAACCATCGCTCCGGGACTGCGGGTGGGCTGGATCGTCCCGGGTAAATACTATGATCAAGTCGTCAAGACCAAGACGCTGCTGAACATCTCCACCGCCTCCATGAATCAAATAGCAATGGCGCGATTTTTAATCGACGGCGGCTATGAGAGACACTTGCGAGGTCTCCGCAAAACGCTCTCCGCAAACGTATCGGCCATGAGGGCCGCCATTTTGAAATACTTTCCAAAAGGCACGCTCGTATCGAGGCCAAGCGGTGGTTACCTGCTGTGGATCGTGATGCCGAAAGGCATTGATGCGGAAGTGATCTACCACAAGGCCCTGAAACAGGGCATTCTAATAGCACCCGGACATCTGTTTTCCATAAAACCTCACTATACCCATTGCATGCGCTTAAGCGCGGGAATCTGGAATCCACGGGTTGAAAAGGCAATCCGAGTCATCGGTGAATTGTGCGACACAGAATTGAACCGGCCGCCGCAGAAATTTGAAAGCGTCCGGATTAAAGAATGCGCGGTGATCTAGAAAACCAATGAGCAAATAGGCGCCGGTACGCCGGCGATCGTCTTGGCTGCACGATACTTCAGCTCGATGTATTCAAGATAAGCGCCGAAAAACGGAAAGGTCATCGCCGTTGCTGAGCCATCAAGTGTGCGATGATGGCGTTGACAACCTTGGCCATCTTCTCAAAATCGAGGGTTTCGATGGTGTCGCTGCCCTGGTGATAGTTGGAATTGCGGTAGAAGGCGGTATCGGTGATCATCACTGCCGGAAATCCAAATTTCCAATAGCTCGAATGGTCTGAAAGCCCCACGCCGGGAACCATCGCCGGCGCGCTGAGCTTGCAGACCTCGATATCGCCTCCCATCTGCATGTCGCGCTGAATCCGGCGCACAAGATTCCAATTCCGAAGGTTACTGACCACGGCAATGAAATTGGCCCGGGTTGGATAAAACCATCGCATCAGCGGGACGGGAAACGTTTGAGAATTCTCGCGCTCGGAGAAAAAGCCGATCATTTCCAGGCAGATCATCTCCTTGACTGTCGCGGCCTGATCCCGCAAACTTCGGGCATGAGCGTAACTGCCCATGTGCGATGTTCCGAAAAATGGCGGTTCTTCCAGGCAGAATGCCACAAGATCCAGGCGATAGTGGAGCCTGCCTGCGCTCAGGCCCATCAAGCGAGCGATTTCGAGCAGGCCGGCAACGGCGCTGGCGTTGTCATCGGCACCAGGCTGCGGACCGCACACATCATAATGTGCGCCAACGATGATCCGGGGACCATCGGCAGGCCCGAGGCTGCAAATGATATTCTGATAGGTTTGGTCCTGAACCCGGTAATCCTGCAGGGTGATCCGACCGTTGGCCACAGCAAGCTCGCCACGGATATAATCGATACAACGCAGCAATCCTGAAATGTTGGCATAGTGGCGATAGCCGGCAATGGAGGTAAGAAATTCCACGTGACGATGTAGATTGTCCCTGCTGACGCGCATCCCTTTTGCCTCGTCCGCTGCAGCGGTCGACGGAGTCAAAATGAATCCCGCTAAACCGGCAAATACTAAAATTGAAATTGTTTTCATTGGATTGTCCTTCCCAATACTAACCACGGCACAGTGCAGAACACAAGTCGGCGTTGATGCACCGCCATTTATGGTGGAATCGATCTGTTAATAACCGCATCAACTTTGGTTATAAATCTTATATTTTTTTTATTTTTTTCAACTTGTGTAATTTTTTGTTGCTTTTTATAAATTTTTATATATAGTTTTATTAATTTTTGAGTTCAATTGGATACTATTCCTCATGACCCAACACCGTTTTGATATCTTTTTTGAGCGTGTCGTCCAGGCCACAGGCCTGCGGACCCTGTCGGATCTGGCCGACCTGCTTCGGGTGAATCGATCGGCCGTTACCCAAGCCCGCAAAAAAGACTCCATACCGGCGACCTGGCTTCTGCACCTATACCGTGAAAAGGGTTTGAATCCGGATTGGCTCGAGGGCGGCCCGGGTCCGGATATCCTTTCTCTCGATGGAGAGGGCGATAAGCGATATCGGGCGGTTCCAAAAGTCAAGGCACGTTTATGCGCCGGAGGCGGTTCGTTTGAAGTGGCCTCGGAAATTGAAGGGTATTATTCGTTTGAGAACGGTTGGCTGCAGCGCAAGGGAGAGGCGGAGCAGATGGTATTGATGGATGTCTTCGGGCACAGCATGAATCCGGAGATCAAAGAAGGCGACACGGTGTTGGTGGACCAATCCCAGAAAGATGTCATCGCCGGAGCGATCTACGCTGTCGGCATCGACGATACTATTATGGTCAAGCGACTCGAAAAGCACCCGCACAAGCTTGTGCTTTTAAGCGACAACAAGGAGTTTTCACCCATTTTTCTTTCGCCGGAAGAAACGAACGGCATCCGGATTATCGGCAAAGTTCTGTGGATCTGCCGGGAATTGAGGTAGTACATGTACACATTAACCGAGTTTAAAAGCTGGCGGATTCAAATCCGCTTGGCATGGCATTGGTGGCGACCTAAAAGCCTGCTCTCCAACATCGTTATGGATTGTATCCGAATGGCGGCTGTCGTTGCATTCGCCGCTTTTGCCACCCTGCTAATTGGAACATAAACAAACTTATAGTGGAGTTCTATTCATGTCTGACGAGTATATCTGTTGCCCCAGAGATCCAAAAGTAAAGTACTTGAAAGAGGTCTGCGAAAACATCTTTCGCAAAGAGACCTACCGCTGTTGGTGTAAAACGTGTCAAAATTTCCAGGAGGGGGAGGTTGGGCTCGAAAAAGCCTAGAAGTGGTGTCAAAACCTCCCCTCGAACCCAAGCTCGGCGTTGGGGAAAAACGTTTCCGTACCGATTTCTCCCTCTCCCCTCCGGGGAGAGGGCCGGGGTGAGGGGTCTCAAAAGCAAATCAGATCCGAACCAGGACAGTTTTCCGTACTTTCGACACGTCATGATAGTAGAACCTGTGAAGTCTCCTGCCTTTGCGTTGTATCTATTCTGGACGCCGCAGCTTCGCACCGGTTTGACGGCATGCAGTCCGTCTTCGATTTTGATAATAAGCTTTTGCGTTGCGCATACCAAGTCGGCAATAAACGGCTCGGTGGGATTTAAACGTTAAGACACTTCAAGCAAAAAAGTACCGCGTCAGCGATTTTTGTATCGCACGTGGTGTGTCCTTGCAATGTATGGCATGAAATACAATAGCACGGAAGTGCTATTCGTGACCGCTGCATGCTTCCAACCGATTATCGGCCCGAAAACGACGTGCACAGACGGCGCCCTCAACCAGCCATGATCTACCGTCAATATTTTGGCTGGCGCATTCACCCGGGCATTGCTCCAACGATGGCCTTTCAGATAATTTGATGATGATCCGATGCCGCGCGCATATCACTAGAGCGTTACGCCGCTTGCGCATCGAATTACAATTTCTGCCCATGCCCCATTAAGAAAATAAATACTTTTATATCAATCAATTAGAATTCTAATACGCCATCTGCGTCTGGCATGGATTCATTCGAGCTTTTCATGGCAATGAGAAATTCAGCACGAACGCAATCTTTTTTTTCAATGAATAACAAATACTAATTGATAAACAGAGGATTTTTCATGCCTGAAAACACATTTTTGGCAGGCCTTTTGCTTCCTTTTTACATCTTTCCAGCACATTGTGGAAAGGAATCGCTGGCTGTCGACAGGAGTTACAGCCGGTAATCATTCATCTAGACGTTCAGAGAATGTTTTTGGCAAGGCCAGAGGGAGGAAGCTGTATCCCGATACCGCGACGACCGATAACGCAGTCCAAAACCATTCTCCCATGTATAGACGTTCAGAGAATGGTTTTGGCAAGGCCAGAGGGAGGAAGCTGTATCCCGATACCGCGACGACCGATAACGCAGTCCAAAACCATTCTCCCATGTATAGACGTTCAGAGAATGG
>JBNKKC010000083.1:0-74691 GCA_050291625.1 Desulfobacteraceae bacterium | reverse complement strand
GTATCTGCAGTCATGTCAAGCATAATTTGTCAATTCGTGTGCCTATGTATATGGAGCCCAGACAATGGTCGCTATATGGAAAAACAGGCAGTTACAAAGCTGAGGAAGCAATTTTATGCCTATGACTGTCGAACACGGGGGACCTTACTCATATGCCGAATATTGGAGAGGAAATCGCACGGCTTCTCACTGCAGTCGGGATTCGCTCGGCGCGGGAACTAAGGCAGATAGGTGCGATAGCCGCAGCAGCGCGGATCAGAGAGATACGATCTGATGATCCGCCCTGCCGAAGCATGTTGGCTGGACTGGAGGGAGCCATCAGAGGCGTTCGTTGGCACAAGATCCCGAAGGTGGAGAGAGAGGCCTTATGGAAGGAATACATTTCTCGAACATCTGGAGTCACCTAAGCGGCAGCCCGTTACAGCGCATCAGCGGCATGTGATCCAGGCGTCCGGTGAATATTGCGATAAACTCTACAATAGATAATAAGCGAAGGTTGTTGGTCATGCACTCGTTGTCAACTCGATTTCTCATTGGCCGGTCATGAGTGTGCTTGATCGTCACAATCGCCGGTTGTGGAGGAGGCAGTAGTAACAATGAATTGGGAGAAGACAGGAATTTGCTCGTGTTTTTTGGGTTCGAGGAGGAATCTTCGGGAAATATCTTCAGGAAATTCCAACCCTCATCGATTACGCGGAGCGACTCATCCACCTGGCTCTGGAACGATCGAACATGGATAAAAACATTTCATTAAGAAAAGCCGAAATTGATGATATTGAACAAATAAAGGCAATTTTATTCAAATCACTTGAAGAATATGAAATAGAGATACCTGATAATTATTCAGTATCTGATATCGAATCTATTGGTGCTAAAAACACTTACGAGAACGTTTTCGTTCTCGTAAGACATGATTACATTATCGGCTTTGTGCTTTTAAGGCCAATTACTGAAGATTGTATTGAATTAAAAAGGTTGTATGTAACGTCTTCTGAAAGGGGGCAACAGTTTGGGAAGTATCTATTGAATTATGCAATAGGCTTTGCCGGCAAGAACAATTTTAAATATATTCGACTCGAAACAACATCTAAATTTAAAGAGGCCGTGTCGCTTTATAAAAAACTTGGTTTTACAGTATTGAAGGAAGTTGAAAAGTCGCCAGGGCACGACCTGGCATTTGAGAAAATCCTCTAGTTCCAGCCGCCGGTTGCACTGGACAGGACCACTTCGCGGTCCCTGCCAATGAACCGGACGGTCGGCATAACCGGAGAGATACGTGTGAAAACAAGAAACATACATCCCTTAAAGATTGTTTTCAATATCCCTGTAAGCCCTGATAAAATGGTCGAACGTTCTGTTTATGCATATGTCATTGAAGGTGAAAGGCTTTGCTTGATCGACACCGGTGTTGCAGGATCAGAAATAAATATCTCTATCGCTTTGCAAAAGCTCAACAAAACGCTTTCGGATGTTGATATCATTATTTTGACACATTCACATCCAGACCATATTGGTGGGGCATCCTTAATTCAAAGTCAATCCGGGGCAAAAGTGTGGGCGCATAAAAATGAACGGGCATGGATAGAGGATATTGATCGCCAAGGAGAGGAACGCCCGGTTCCCGGATTTGCCGGCCTGGTTGGCGGATCTGTTGCACTGGATCGTCTGCTTGCAGATGGGGACGTGTTGTGGTTGGATGAAGATTTAACGTTCAGAGTGCTGCATACACCTGGCCATTCATCAGGGTCTATTTCGCTGCTATCTGAGGAAAATGGCATACTGTTTTCAGGCGATCTTATTCCTCAACCAGACAGCATGCCGATATATGAAGATGTGGCAGCCTTGGCAAATTCGCTTGTTCGTATCGCGGAGATTCAAAATTTGGCTGTACTTTATTCCTCGTGGGAGGACCCGCTTTATGGTCAGAACGCCGGTCATGCGATACGCGCCGGAATGAGATATTTAATAGCGGTTCATACTGTCGCATTGGCGGCTTTTTCTGAATGTCACGAGCCCGATCCCGTGGAGCAATGCAAGCGATGTGTCCGGAGATTGGGACTTCCGCCTTTTGCAGCAAATCCTCTTGTTTTGCGTTCATTGCTGTCACATAAAGAGGCATGGGACCGGATCGATTTGAAATCGATTTTTTCACCCTTTCTGGAGGAACGTTAAGTGCCTGTCTATTTTCTGGCTGAAATAGAGATTCTCGATGACGCCAAGTATCGTGAGTATATCGATAGAGCGGCTGAAATTATCCAAAGCTTCGGTGGCGAATACGTTATTCGATCTGAGAACATTGTTCCTGTGTCGGGAAATTGGGCGCCTCATCGGATGGTTCTGATCCGGTTCAACAGCAATACAGAACTTCACATGTGCTTTGGATCAGAGAAATATCTCCAAATAAAGCATTTGCGCGAACAATCAACGAAATCTCGGGCCGTTATAATTGAACAGGATGCTGATGCCGACCGGCAAACTCAGTAGCCCCAAAGAGGCGGACCGCTGATGGCAAGCCATATCAATTATCTCCAACGAACTCTGATTCATCGTTTCTGAATCCGGGTTGACGATAGGGGTTGGCATGGCGATAAGAATATGGCCAGTCACTAAAGGAGTGATTATGCATGATTTTCATATTTCATTTATGGAAAATAATGACATCCGGCAATGTGCAAAAGTTCTCAGTCTGGCCATGCTCAACAACCCATTACATCTCGCTGTTTTTCTGGGCAATGGCAAAAATGAACGGTTAGAAATTGAAAAGATGTTTTATGAACTCCTGACTAAAACGCCGGGAATCGTCTTTCTTGCGAAAGAACATCGTAAGATCGTTGGAGCGATGAGGATGAAATCATGTGTTGGGCGCAACGTCAGCGACGAATCAAATGACACTGTCGACGAGAAAAATATCAGTTGGAGGAAATCGATTTGGCATAAGGAATGGGCAACTCGTGACCTGTTGGAGCAGCATTGGCATCTAGGACCGATTGGGGTTCTGCCATCACATCAAGGAAGGGGGGTTGGCTCCGCACTCATGCAACGTTTCTGTAAAGAAGTGGATGCCTGCTCCGCAAAGGCCTACTTGGAAACAGATTTGGATGAAAATGTGCGTTTTTATGAAAAATTCGGCTTCAAAATTATCTTTGAATCAATTATATTCCATGTTGAAAATCGATATATGGAAAGAGCCTCACAAACTTGATTTACTGAAATGATGGCCGTTGAGACTGCAGGGAAATACTACATGAACATAGGGATATATATTTACGATGATGCCGAAGTGCTCGATTTTTCAGGGCCCTTCGAAGTTTTCAGTGTAGCAAAACGATTGGAAATGAACGATTGGAATGTCTTTCTGATTTCAGAAACAGGCTCGCAGGTTGCCGCGCGGAATAACTTCCTGATTCAACCGCATTACTCAATGTCAAACCATCCTGATATTGATGTTTTAGTTGTTGCCGGCGGTATTCATACTGAAGAAGTAAAAAAAGAAAATGTCATACAATGGGTATCAAACATATCGGCATCAGCCAAATTGGTAGCCTCAGTATGTACTGGCTGCTTTCTGTTAGCCGAAGCCGGTTTGCTGAATGGTTTGTCAGTGACAACCCACTGGGAGGATATCCCGGATTTGAGATCCCGATATCCTCGACTGACGGTCATGGAAAATCAGCGTTGGGTGCACGAGGGCAAATATATCACTTCAGGCGGCATCTCAGCCGGCATAGACATGAGCCTGTTTTTAGTATCCGATCTTGCCTCCATGGCGTTGGCAGAGAAAACCGCAAAACAAATGGAATATCAATGGCGACCGTGATGCCGGAGATCAAACCTTGCCCCCCTCCCGGCCCCTTGCTCCGGCCTCGGATCTGCTACATGTTCACCTTATCCCGCCCTTTCAAATTCAGTACGTCGCGTGTCTCGTCCGGTGTATAGGGTTCATATCCCAATTCAGCGGCAATGCGCACCATTTTTTGTACCAACTCGGCGTTCGATTTGGCCATTTCACCTTGGGAGAGCCACAAATTGTCTTCCAATCCGACGCGGGCGCCGCCGCCCAGCAGTATGGAGGTGGTTGCCAGTGGCAGTTCATGCTTGCCGGCCCCAATGGTGGAGAAGACATACTCTTTGCCGAACAGGGATTGGCCCGTCTGGACCATATGTACGAGATGGGGAATGGTGGAAGCGATGCCGCCCAGAATCCCGGTGACGAATTGAACATAGAACGGCTTTTCAATACGCCCTTGGCCGTAGTAGAGGTGGGCGTTGTGCAGATGGCCGATGTCATAGGCCTCGAATTCCGGTTTAGTGCCGGTTTCTTTAAACGTCGTCATGATACGTTCAAGATCGGCAAAGGTATTGCGGAAGATAAAATCCCTGGACATTTCCAGATACCGGGGCTCCCATTCGTGTTTCCACTCCTCGAATTTGTCAATCACCGGAAAAAGTCCGAAGTTCATGGAGCCCAGGTTGCATGACGCCAGTTCAGGCCGAAAGCGGGGCACCGCCGCGATGCGGTCCTCCAACGACATATTCATTCCACCGCCTGTGCTGATGCAGATCACTGCATCGCTCTTGGCATGGATGGTTGAGACGATGTCGCCCATCACATCCAGGTTGCCTGTGGGCATGCCGCTTTCCGGATCCCGGGCGTGGATATGGACCGTGGATGCACCGGCATTGGCGGCTTCAATGGCCTGGGCGGCGATATCCGCTGGCTTGATGGGCAGATAGGGTGCCATGGTGGGGGTGTGGATGGCACCGGTGACGGCACAATTCAGGATAAATTTCGGCATACGACTCCTTCCGCTCATTGTTCGCGCAAAAATGAAAATTTATATAGGCGCGAGCCCTTAATCGTCGACGATGGCCACCGGACGTGTCCATCCGGCGGATGCACCTTTGATTTTGACAGGAAAACACGCCACTTGAAAGCCATGAGGTTTGGCTATCTGATCAAGATTTGCCAGTTTTTCCATGTGGCAAAAGCCGTGTTCGATTCCGGCAAAATGCGCCTCCCATATCAGTGAGGCGTCGCCGGTCTCCTGAAACTCCTTGGCCTGAAAGGGAAGGGGGCGGTCCCATGACCAGGCATCGATGCCAACCACCCTGACGCCCTGTTTCAACAAAAACAAGGTGGATTCCCGTGTCATGCCGGCACCTTTGACCAGATATTCGGGGCGGCCCCAAAATGCATCGGCACCGGTACGCACCAGGACGATATCCAACGGTTTAAGCCGGTAGTCCACTTCCGTTAATTTCTGATTTACATCGTCAGCGGTGATGCCTTCACCATCCGGTTTGTCACAGAAATCGAGAAGGACGCCGTCCTGCAGGCACCACTCCAGCGGCACCTGGTCGATGGTCAGCGCCGGCGTCCCGTTGTCCATGGTCGGATGGTAGTGAAAGGGTGCATCCAAATGGGTGCCGGAGTGGGTGGTCAGATGCACGAACTCCACGGCCCAGCCCAAGGATTCGGGCAATTGGTCCTTTTTCAAGCCCGGGAAGAAGGTTTCCATCTGTGTGGCGCCCTGAGCATGGTCGATATAATCGATTTTAGGGATCATCATTTCCGGATCGCTGGGCAACCCTGGTTCGATCGCTATGGAGAGGTCGATAATTTTTCTTCCCATGCCATTCTCCTTGAAGGTGTCGCAGCGACATGATACACACCGCGCTGCATGTCGTCGTGAAAATGAAAAATCGGGGAGTGGATTCCTGGGTATAAAACCAATCATTCAGGCGCTGACCGTCCCCGAGAGCGGTTTCAAAACCTCGCCCAGTGAGCCCTAAGGTCACATCTGAACCAGCTGTTTTTCGATGATCATACATAGCCTGTTGGATGAGCGGGTATCAAGATAAAAACAACATAAAATCAGGACCAAGGAAGCGCCCTTTCGATTCAACACACCCATCAGCAAAACAAAGCACGATTCCCGCAAGTCCAGCAATTTTTTTTGACATATTCATTTTCAAACGGTACTGTTTTGGCCGGAACTGCCAATTCATTCAAAAAATGCGCAATCAAATATGAACTCGAACATCTCATGCAGTCGGAGGCAATACCATCTATATGCGCATTGCATCGTTAATGCCCGCCATCCACATGTTTTGCTAGTTTTGTCGAAAAATAAAGATAAAGATACGCTCGTTAGATGTGGGGATTATTCTTTCTAACATAAGTCCGGGCGCAAATTCATATTCAGGAGCCATGGGTACAATTGACGGGACATGGAAAACCTTGATAAGTCCGACTTGTTATTAGCAATTTATCTATTTGCAACGAATATGGATTGCAGAGCATGAAGCAAATATTCCGGATGCTAAAACCAGTACTGATTGTTGCGATATGTTGGACGCTTGAACCGCTTCTATGAATTAAATTAGCATGTTTTCCGCAATCAGGTTTGGCAGCCGGGCCGCCATTGGGTAAAAAACGAATATTTAAAGGAGTTCAAGATGAAAATCATGAAAGCCGGGATGATAGCCGTTGTCACGTTTTTATTGATTGCCATGCCTGCATTCGGTCTGGATTTGAAACCGGGCAAGTATGAAATCACATCTAAGGTTGAAATGGCAGGGATGCCGGGTGGTGGCATGCCCCCGCAGACCACCATACAATGCCTGACACAGAGCCGGCCTGTGCCAAATGGGTCATCAGCCGCTGCACAGGGTTGCAAGATTACAGATATGAAAACAAAGGGCAACAAAGTCACCTATACAATGGAATGCGATCAAAATGGCATGACAGTTAAAAGCAACGGCGAAATAATTTACAAAGGAAATTCCTTCGAAGGAACCAGCACTATGAAAATGGGGCCTTCAGCAGGAAATATGACGATAACGACCAAAACAACGGGAAAGTGGATCGGAAAGTGTGACGAATAACTTTCCAAATCAAGTTGTTTGCTCAGAAACAGCCTCTGCTTTTGATTCTGCTAAACGTACAGTGGGAAATCAAGTCAATATGGTTCCTGGTATAAAAAAGATCACCGATTTCTATACGACAAGTGTATGGATGCCTTTCGTATTGGTGGTAATATTCTTATTCATATCAAGTATACTAGTTGTCTCTGGAGGGCTGCATATTAAAAGTCCATTAAGCCATTTTACGGATCTATTCATTAAACTGTATGCATGCTCTTTGCTGGGGCAGCTTTATATCAGCTTCTGGCACTTTTTCGGTAAAGGGACAAGGACGGGTACTATTCAATTATTATTGTTGGCAGTTTCATTTATTTTATCATTTTTCACGTTCTTCTTTTTGCTTCTTCCTTCCTGGAAAGACTATTTTGGCTGATCCCTTCATTCCAGTGCCGTTTGCCGGTGTGTTGACAGCACTATTCATTTTTTTGAAATTGCCGGAAAGGACGCCGCTGCGGTGCACTATTCGGGCGGGGCATATTCAGGATAAAGTTTCTGCATGCAATCCGGGCAGATCGTATGACTGAATTTCGCATCAGTCCGAGTGCTTAAATAGCTTTCTATCTTTACCCAACTCCGTGGGTTTTTAGATTCACTGCCTTCGAGCCTGATCCGTTTGCATTGAGCACAGATCGGCAGAACGCCCTCAAGCTTTTTTATGTGACTGAGGGCTTGTTCGAGTTCCTTGATTTTCTCCCTTAGCAGTCTCTCATTGCGTTCCAACCCAACAATCATGGAGTTGAATGCCTCGGAGAACTCTCCCATAAAATCGACCCGTTGCCCATAATCCCCATCGGCAACTTGTTTGGCCTGCCAGGTGAGGTGGCACAGGCGAGAATGAAGTTCCTTGAACGGGGATGCCAGAAAATTTCTGGCCGACAAATTAATTTCGCTTAATTCTCCGCGCGACAAAGGATTGATGAATTGATGAATCTCCTCCATAAAGGTGATTAGCTGATTCATCGATTCGGCAAATTTGAGGTCGTCAGCGCTGTCGATCGCTGCGCTGTCAAATCGAGTGGGGATTTTTCCCTGCAAAAGAGTGGTTAATTTATCAATGGCTTGAGTGATCATCAGTTTGTCTGGCCCGCTCGGACATCAAAACGACATACCCTGTCACCGCTAGCCCAGCAGTCAATCTCTTTAGCGATAAAGCGTTTTCCTGTATAGGCTTCCAGGAGCCCGGCGATAAACCCCTCATCATACTTGCATACAACTTCATCGGTACAAGGCAGGCCCGAGCAATCCAAATCTTCGGATACGGTCAGTACAAAATGCATATTTTCAAGATCGGCACTCTCAATTCTCAGAATGCCGACAGCCTGCTCTTTCAGAATGCGCTGCAATTGGGCGATGAATTCATTGAAATCCTTATTCCGATCGAGCATGTTCCTGCAGAAATGGAGGCCGGCCTGCCGGCCTGCTTCAATCAGAATCGTATTTGCTTCATCTGCACCCAGCCTGGCGATAAGGACATCGCGTAATGTATATTGCAGTAACCGATATACCTGGACAGGGACATGCAATCCCAAGTTGGGACGGCCTGTATCGATGTCGCCAAGATCCTGCCATGTAAATTTATAATTTTTGCCTTTTTCCTGTAACATGGCTTTATCCGTATTCATAGCTCATTAAAATTGCGAAATTCGGTCCGTGTCAAGAATAATCTCGTTTGATCCGGTCCAATTCAAAACGTCCTGCTGTTGAAAGATCGGATTATTTTGTTCAAACTTTAATTAGATAGTGTCCATCCAGAAATGGTAGATTAGGGTCCAGATCCCCCGCTAAAGGGCAGACGGGATTAAAAAGGCTGCAGCTCCATTGAAACCGCCCCGAAAAATACCGGGATGTTCCACAGGCATAGCGGCGCTACGTCGGGGATTTCAATGGGGCGAGAACACAGTGCTGGGCCGCAAGATGCCATTTCTGGAGGTATTAGGCGTTAGCCATTCGCTGCTCGTCCAACAGTTTGTTTTAATGTTTTTTTTGATTTCACCTAAGGCCTGATGCCTGAAGGCTGCCATCCATAATAAATGCTTTATAAATACCTGCCTAGGCTGTCCGGTTATCCATAAAACACCGGTGACAAGGTTCATCATCATGATCTCAGGACAAGACACACGGCTTGCAAAGAATTTCTAGTATAATTAGCCACCTGGCGTGATCAGCGCTTTGACCAAGGCACGCAATCCCCTCAGCGAGGCCAACGATTGGGCCCCAAAAGCACCTGTTCCGACAGCCGCCGCAACAAAAAGCGATCTGGACGGTCAATAATTTATCATCGGCCCTCCCTTAACGTTCTATATTCTCTAATTGTGACACGCATCACATTATTTTTACCGGTCGTATATTACAAAAAAAGAGCGGTTCATTATAGGATACTGGAAAATGCACCTGCATTGCCTAACTATTTAATTTAGATTGACATTTAAGCACTTACACTCAGCGGGAAATCGGACGCGCTCCTAACTTTCCATCTTAATAGATGTCGCGGCCTTGAAGTGGAACGCATATGAAGGCGTCCCTTTAACCGTATTATTATGGAGGTGTCATCGTGTCCAGTGATGATTATGACGATCGGCATCGGGGTTCGGGTGACTGTTTGCCTTTCCGGCACGAGCAGCTGAATTTTGAGGATATATTGGAAAGACGGCGTGGCGCTGTCTCTGAGGCATTTCCGAAAAAGAAATACTCAAAGTTAATCAGCTGGTTTGGCTTTGAACCATCTGATTCGTCGGGCGTGTATAAAAATAATCTAGATGTTTTCGATACAAGAGACAGACCGCAGACCGCTTATGAACAGTTTTTGAAACATAAAACCCGGCTCATCATCAAGCTGGAGGCATCTCATTTTTTACCGGCCCGTGTCACACAGCAATGGATCAGGAAAATCAAACAACTCGATCTGTTTCAGCCATCAATCGGTCTAATGGAACTCGATGAGTTATATACAGATTATTTGTATGCGGTTGATCAATATAACCCTCGACGTGAGCATTTAGAGATGGCTGTGTCCAAAACCGTCGAATTTGAAAGTGAGATGTATGACCTGATGCACGAACTCGACTGGCTGAAAGCTATTTTGAAACACGTCGAAGTCTGACGAAGTAAAGCAGTCCTCCAATGAAGTCAAATTTCAATCCTTGCCCATTTTCCTTGTCTGTCGGTGGCAAGGATTGATCATTAGGTCAAGAAAAATTTTTTGACTTAATGCCGCCCAGACGATAGGTATGAAACAGTGCACCGGTCAATCACCCGGACCCGGATCATTGCAATGTTGTGAAATAGGTTGAATGCTCAGACTAGCGTGTTGTTCGACTGCCCTGGTTCGTTACCAAAGCGCGTCCTTTGCCACTGGTGCATCTCCTTATTCACGTTTAATACCTAATCTGGGGTGTCGCGCAAACAGGATCATGCAACAGGTCGTTGGAAATAATGGATGCACACAGCGAAATTCAGACGGTTTGGGCTTACGAAGTCAAAGATGAGTTCATTGGCCGGTTTAAAGAGGCTTATGGGCCGAACGGCAAATGGGCAAAGCTGTACGGACACTGTTCCGGCTATCTGAAAACGGTATTATTACAGGATCTGGACAATCCAAACCGGTTTATTACCATCGATTACTGGAAATCCTATTCCGCTTTCACCACCATGAAAGAAATTGTAACCCCTGAATATGAATATCTGGAAGAGCAGTGCAGACCTTATATGACTTCGGAGGATCATCTGGGAATGTATGAAACAATAGATGATTGGAAAAATGATGCATAACACGGCTTTTGGGTTTGAGCGTTTTTGACTTTAATGAGAGCATGTTGATTTCTAGACCGATATTCCGGCGGTGTGCCTGTCAGCTTTGCGTGTCAGGCATATTTCCAAACATAATGAAGGAGGAAAGGATGCGGATCAATCAAAATCGAATGCGGTCATTCTCTGCAGTATTGCTGGCTGCAATCATGTTATCCGGATGCGCCGGTGCGGTGAAGAATATGCGCTCCGTCCCTCCGGACCAGGCTGTCACTTCACCTGTTCAGGGAAAAGCGATGGTGGTCTTTATGCGCCCGGCAACATTGGGCTTCGCCATCCAATCCAGTGTGTTCGAAGTAAAACAAGATGAACCAATGCTGGTCGGGATTGTCGCCGCCAAGAAAAAGGTCGGCTACCAGGTGGACCCGGGACAACATGTGTTTATGGTGGTTGGTGAAAGCGCGGACTTTATGTCGGCTGAGCTGGATGCAAATAAGACCTATTACGCCCTTGTCACACCTAGAATGGGGATGTGGAAGGCGCGTTTTTCGCTCAAGCCCGTCAGTGCGGCTGAACTGCAATCCCCGGATTTCAACGACTGGTTTGGCGCCTGCGAATGGGTCGAGAAAATACCTGCTGCAGATACGTGGGCGGCTGAAAATATATCGAGTATCAAATCCAAGCAGGATGCGTACTACACTAAATGGATGAGCAGAGATGAGGCGGCCCGACCAATGCTGCATCCGGAAGATGGGCGGTAATGCCGGTTTGACACCGCTGTCTCGATCCCTATCAGGGACAAGGCGGCTGATGTCGTGATAACGACTTATGAGGCTTAATGGAAAAGACCGTTCTGTTTCCGGTGGCGTTCCTGTTCCTGCTTGGACTGCTTCATTTTGAAAGAAAGTCCGATGCCAAAGGCATTCTGCTAACCAAGCCGATTGTGTCGTTATTGTTCGTGCTGACGGCCATTCTGCAACATCCGCTATCTTCCAGCTATTTTTGCGGCATTCTGCTTGCTCTCATCCTGAGTCTGATCGGCGATGTCTGTTTGATATTTATGGATTCCAGGAAAATGTTTCTGGCAGGGCTGCTTTCGTTTTTACTGGGGCATGTCGCTTATGCGGCGGCATTTTTCCCCTTTGTCCGGGTCGGAGCCGTCACATGGATCACCTTATGCATCTTTTCTGCTGCCGGGATCATTGTCTTTCGTTGGCTGAGGCCGAATCTGGGCACCATGACAACGCCTGTCGCTGCCTACATTCTCATTATTACAGCAATGGTGGTTTGCGCCGTAACGCTTTTCAACAATCCCGGACTGCCATTCACCGGACGCTGCATGGTGCTCATCGGCGCCCTGAGTTTCTATGCATCTGACATATTTGTGGCTCGCAATCAGTTTGTCATAAACGCATACATCAATCGATTGATCGGGCTTCCATTGTACTATGTCGCTCAATTCCTGTTTGCGGTCTCCACCGCTTACATAGGATAACAGTCGTCATACTCTGCGAGGAATGAAGGGTTATGCGATCGGCCGATTCTAGAAGTGGTTTCAAAACCCCCTTTCAGGTCCAATCTCTGTGTTGGAGCGTGCGATTCAATACTCGAAATACTCAATGTATTCATCCGTTTGAATCGCATGCTCCGCCTTCCTGTCCCGCCGAACTTGGGCGGGGAGATCTTAAACCTGAAAGGGGGATTTGAAACCACTTCTAATATATTTCCT
The DNA here is from genome assembly GCA_050291625.1 of Desulfobacteraceae bacterium. GTDB lineage: Bacteria > Desulfobacterota > Desulfobacteria > Desulfobacterales > Desulfosarcinaceae > JARRKU01. The sequence continues at coordinate 62,291 of JBNKKC010000083.1, read as the reverse complement.
CCACTTTTTCTCTCTATCTTTGACGGAAAGCATGGTCCGAAAATGGTGGACAACAACGCTTGGCTATACGATGAATTTAAACAAGTGGGCAAAGATTACAGCTTGCTGAATGAAGTCGATATGTACGATTCAAGTCATGCCGATTTTCGGGACATTGCAGCTGAGAGCGACGCCGTTCTAGATTCTCTCGGGATTCGCGAAAATGATATTTTGATCGACTTCGGTGCGGGCACCGGTACGTTTGCCATCCAGGCTGCGCTTCGCGGCGTGAGGGTATATGCTGTCGATGTGTCCCGGGCCATGCTCGATTACGCGCAAAGGAAAGCCGAAAAGGCGGGTGTTGCGACCATCGAGTTTTGCCACGCTGGTTTTCTCACTTTCGACTTTGGCGGTCCTGCAGCGGATTTCATTACCACGACATTCGCGTTTCATCACCTGCCGGACTTCTGGAAGGGGATCGCCCTGAATCGCCTGTACGGCATGCTGAAACCGGGCGGGCACTTCTTTATGCATGATGTCATCCTTGAAAGTCCCCACGCCATCGAAAACATAGCGGCTCTGATTGAAACGCTTGCCGCCGCCGGCGGTGATTTCCTTCAGAAGGACACTCAGGGGCATTTCAGGGAGGAGTTTTCCACCTATGACTGGGTCATGGACGGCCTTCTGTCGCGGGCGGGCTTCGATATAAAAAGCAAGGAAATCAGAGACGGAGTCCTTGGGACTTACTATTGTGCAAAGCCGCTGGACACCAACACAGAAGGGAGAGTCCCGGAATGAAACTGCATCCATTTCGCCTTGAGCGGTATTTTGCCAGGCATGAATTCTCAGCGCCGTACCTGCTCTGTTCTTCAGATTGCGAAAGCATGGCGCTGAGCGAACTGCTGGCGCTGGAACCGGATGCACGGGAGCGGTTTGGTTGCCTGCGGCTCGGCTATACCGAGTCTGCAGGCGATCCTGAGCTGCGCCGGATGATTTCGGCGCTGTATGAACGTATCGCTTCCGACCAGGTGCTGGTGTATGCCGGCGCCGAAGAGGCGATCTTCAATTTTATGAATGTCGCCCTGGAAGCGGGGGATCACGTGGTCGTTCACACACCCTGCTACCAGTCTCTGGCAGAGGTGGCGCGCGGCAACGGCGCACAGGTCAGCCAGTGGCGGGGTGATCCGCAGCAGGCGTGGGAGCTGAACCTTGACGATTTAAAAAGGGCCCTGACGGATCGTACCAAGGCGGTCGTCGTCAACTTCCCGCACAATCCCACAGGCTTTCTTCCCGAATCAGGATTTGTCCATGAATTGTCGGAGCTTTCACGGCGGCACGGTTTCGTCGTTTTTTCCGATGAAGTATACCGTGGACTCGAACTCGATCCGTCCGATCGCCTGCCCGCCATGGCCGATCTGAACGAGCAAGCGGTCTCGTTGGGAGTGATGTCCAAAACCTACGGACTGGCCGGCCTGCGCATCGGCTGGGTGGCAACGCGCAACGAGAGTCTGTTGGAGCAGATGGCGGCGTTCAAGGATTACACCACCATCTGCAACAGCGCACCCAGTGAGTTCCTGGCGACCCTGGCCCTGCGCCACGCCGATACGATCGTCGAGCGGAACCTTGAGATTATTCGCGCCAACCTCGACCGTTTGGATCGATTTTTTGAATCGCACGCCCGGATGTTCGCCTGGAAGCGGCCCAGGGCGGGCTCTATTGCCTTTCCCCAACTGCTTCAGGGTTCGGTGGACCCATTTTGTGCCGGTCTGGTCGAACAGGCCGGGGTGCTACTGCTTCCGGGAACTCTCTATGGCCCGGACTACAACGCATTCCGCATTGGTTTCGGCCGCAGGAATCTACCCGAAGCACTTGAAAGACTCGAAGCTTATCTTACAAACCACTTCTAATGGTCGATATACAGGACACCATCCAGATGATCGATTTCGTGTGCCAGCAAGGCGGCGGAGCTTCCCTTGGCTGTCAGGATGGTTTCGGACTTGTCCGGCCTGGTGTATTTGACGCGAACGAGATTGGGGCGCTGGACAATCCGGGCTTCTTTTCCCGGCAGGGAGAGGCAGAACTCTTTGCTGTTATAGGTGCCCTTTTGTTCGATGATGTCGGGGTTGATCAGCACGGTGATCTTTCTATAAAGGCCGCAGACGATCATTCGGATGGAATGGCCGACCTGGGGGGCGGCCAGCCCTTTATAGAGAGAGGCCCTGGAAAAAAACTCGAACAGCGCTTCGTACCGCAAGGTTGAAATCATGAAGTCGCTCAGCCGAATGAGCCTGTCGTCGATTCGTTGAACAGGCCGGGAAACCTTGCGCAGCAGAGGATCGGGGTACTCCACGACAGAAAGGAGATGGTTGCGGCGGTAGAGCCACAGTCCGGTTGCAATGCCAATGCCGCTTAAAAGACAGCCGATGCAGAATTTAAGAAATGCCCTTCGATGCGACACGTGTCAATCTCCCATCCGCTGCTGTCAACATACCACGATCCGCTGTCGAGTCAACGCCACGCCCTCGCAGGTGGCGGCCTGTCAGTGCGGTCGCAGCCGCCATCAATGACCAGGTGCGCGGTTAGGTGTTGAACTTAGTGGCGCTTGGCGTTTATAGTCATTCATCCGGTCGATTGTCGACGCCGGCGATCTTGTCCTTTCACCGGATGCCATCCGCGATATTCTGATTTGGAAACACAAGGGAGGCCGCATGAATGCCTGTCGCACAAGACATTTGAGGTTCGTTTTGGCTGTAACGATATCATTCGGTATATGGGGTTGCGCGGCCAAACCCTTTGATGCGCCTCAAACCGGCGAGATTCCGAAAGGTCCCGGCGTTTTCAGCAAGGGTGATGACGGTGTGGTGTTGTACGATTCAAACAGAAAAAAACCGGACCGCCAGGCGACGGTCACGACAGCACCCGCCGCAAAAGGCCCCGCCGGAAGGTCTGAACGCCCATCTACCGCATCCGATTACGCGGAATTTGAAGCCTATCGACAATTCAAGGAATGGAAAAAGAGGGTTGTCGGCACCGAGGAATACGAGGAGTTTCAGCAGTGGCGTCAATGGCGGAAATACCGGCAGTGGAAACAGAACCAGTAAGCTGCGGGCGATCGTTATTGGATCGGCATCGTTTTCAACTGCCGGACGGAATCGGCGGTGAAGATGATCAGCGCCAGCCAGGTCAGGATAAAGGTGACCAGTTGTGCCGTTGAAAACGGTTCCCGATAGACAAACACGCCGATCAGGAATTGGCAGGTCGGGGCCAGATACTGCAGGAAACTCAAGCTGGACAGGGTCAGGCGTTTGCCGCCGATGTTGAACAGCAGCAGCGGAACAGCGGTGATCAGCGCCGTTCCGATCAGCAGGCCGTCGATGACCCGGTCGGCGCTGAGAAACACGGCGCTGTGGTGGCGGCTCAGATAGATCATATAGAGGATCGCCGGGACAGACATCAAGAGTGTTTCCGCCGTCATTCCCTCCAGGGCGTCGGCCCTGGCCACCTTTCGGATCAGGGCATAGACCGAAAACGAAAAGGCCAGCGCCAGCGATATCCAGGGAATCCGTCCATGGGAAACAGCCAGATAGGTGACGCCAACGCACGCCAGCAGGACGGCCGCTGTCTGCGCCGGGCGCAGCCGCTCCCTCAGAAAACACCACACCCAGCATGACGCTGACCAGCGGGTAGATAAAGTATCCCAGACTTGCCTGCACGATAAATCCGTTGTTCACGGCCCAGATATAGACAAACCAGTTGCCGGCCAACAGGAGGGTGGTCGCGATGAAGATCGGCATGGTGCGCCCGCTTCCAATCAAGGCGAGCCATGTCTGCCAACGCCGCAGCACGACCAGCAGGAACAATAAGAGCAGAAACGACCACACCATGCGGTGCATCAGGATTTCCATGGGCGGCACGGCGGACAGGGCCTTGAAATAGATGGGGCTGAAACCCCAGATCAAACTGGAGCAGAAGGCACAGACATAGCCGATAGCGGTTCTTGATTTTTGTGGTTGGCTCATAAAGACAAAATAGCACAAACGATCAGGAAATTTTAATTTAATACGAGTATATTTATGAAAAACCAGTGAGGAGTTATGAGCTATTATCAAAGATTACAAAGCTCTATTGATTTTATTCAATATGCAAAATATTATATTTGCAAATAGATATCTGTAAATAAGGGCTGCACCCATGAACTGCTGAGTCGATTTTCAAGGAGAGCTTATGCCTGTTGCGTGCGACCGACACCCGACAAGTCCAGCCTGGTGGCGCTGCCCCAGATGTTCAAAGAATTTGTGTCCTAAATGCATTTCCAAACGTGCCACAGGACAATTCCAGGAGAAAGCCTTATACTTTTGCCCTAGATGTAATGTGGAAGCGAAAACCAGGGATTTGTCTCAGGTGATTTCTCCTTTTTGGGCTCGGCTGCACCGATTTTTCGTCTATCCAGCGGCTTCGATCCAGTCCCTTGGTATCATACTTGTACTTTCATTGCTTTCGACTCTCTTTCATCAGGCCGGTTTCATATCTGTTCTCGTTAAATTCGTGCTCTGGTCGGTCATGGTGAAATATTCATTTGAGTCCCTCAGGTATACGGCCCAAGGGTCTTTTAAGCCGCCGCCGCTTTCCAGTAAAGTGTTGGTTGAGGACTATGGCATCGTATTTAAACAAATCGCGCTCTACATCGTCCTTTTCGGCTTCTTTATCATCATCGTGGTTCCGGCTGGTCCTTTATTCATCATATTGTACCTGCTGTTCTGCGGACTCGGCCTGCCGTCCATGCTCACTATCTTAATTATAAACGACAGCTTGATTCAGGCGATCAATCCAGTGATGGTTGTCGGCCTCATCATACGAATCGGTTGGAGTTATTTTCTGCTCTTATTGTTTTTATTGCTGCTGTCCGGTGCACCGGCGGCGCTCTATTTTGCTTTTATTCAGCATCTGCCGGAAAAAATGCAGCTATTCCTGAACATCGCCGCCAGTAACTATTACACGCTGATTACCTACCATATGGTGGGATACGTCATTCTCCAATACCATCATCGGGTCGACTATCCTGTGGAACTGGAAACCATATTGGCCTCAATTTATCCGGACGGCGCTGATGCATCAGAGCATTCAGTCAGCGGCGCCAGCCAAAACCGGAACGCCGGCCTGCTCAATGAAATCGGTTTGTTGGTTCAGGAAGGAGAATTGGATAGAGCCATTGACCAGATCGAACAGCGCGTACAAATCCGGGAAATCGATGACCTCGAGCTTTCGCAGAGATATGTCGACCTGCTAACAATTCGAAAGCAAAGGAAGAAACTGTTATCCTATGCGCCTCACCATCTGGAATTGGCCGCAAAATCAGGGACAAAAACCAAGGCGATTGAACTGTATTTGGAATGCCTGCGGCTGGATGGGCGTTTTACACCGCCCGCCTTGGTCCTTTTTAAAATTGCCGGCTGGCTGAGCGAGTCTAATAAAAACAGGGAAGCGATAGCAGCCCTCAACACGTTGATTAAAAACTACCCCAAAGACGGGCTGGTTCCAAAAGCCTGTTACCGCGGTGCGCTGATATTCAACGAACGGCTTCAAAAAGTGGACAAGGCCAAACAAATTCTCAAGGGGTTGATACGGAAATTCCCTGATCACGAAATCACCGAATTTGCGAAAAATTATCTGAACAATTTATAATTTAATTTTGCCGTCTGGCACATCGACGACCGCCTTTGCTTTTGTCGGTTCGCGGCGGGGCCGGTTTTCATTAATCAACTACGAGTGTAATTGCTTCTCGGCAATTTGGGCCTCAGGCGATAGGGGATACTGTTTGCACACGCAGCTCAAACAGGCTTGTCGGGATTTATGGTCGCCTTTTTTTGCATGGGCTCCTGCTAGCTTAAGCAATATTGAAGGGAGTTCTTTCAAATGGGGGCACTTTTTGACCAGAACGGTGATAAGCTGCTGGGAATCCTTTAGTTTGCCGATGTCACAGAATACACGGCACAGCGTTAAATAGACACCGGCTCCCAGTTTGGCAGGGCGGGCGATCTTGATGTACTCAAGATAGGTTTTGTGTGCCTCCGAATAAGTTTCCGGTCGCCGGCAAAGGGAGGCCAAAAGCGTTTGGGCGGTCTGATGAAACTGCGGGGCGTTCGGCGTTTGGCGGTCGATGGTGAACAGGTGCTTTAAAATGACATCGTTTTCCGGTTGTCGAGTGTTTGCCGCAACAAGCAATGCTCTTGCTTCAGAAAATTCCAGCCGGCCCATATGCCCCAATGCTTTTTCGATCATGGGCTGAACCGGATCGTCTTGAGCGTCTTCAAAGCCCTCCATATCCACAAGGTCGGGGATCCGACACAACAGAAAAGCAAGGGCCGACCCGCCAAAAAGCCCGCCCAGATGAGCGGCATACGCAACATGGCTGCCCTCGTTCGCTATCATTTGAAAAGCTTCGTTGCCAATCCAGAACGGCAGCAGCAAAATGGCCGGAAATTTTAAGTAGTTGAAATAGAATCCAAGGCTGAGAAAAACGCGAACGCGCTTGAATCCATAAAAGACAGTAAACGCCCCCATGATGCCCGAGATTGCGCCGGAAGCGCCGATCAGCGGCGCCAGGCTATTCATGTTTAACAGCCAGAACAGTCCTGTGGCGGCAAACCCGCCGACAATGTAAAGGATGCTGAATAACCATCGGCGACAACCATATTCAATAAGGCAACCGATTAGCCACAAGAAAATCATATTGCCCAACAAGTGGCCTATCCCGCCGTGAAGAAACATGGTGGTCAGCCACGTTTCCATTCGTGGTATCGCCGGTCGAAAACCGTACTTCATGGTGATCATTTTATTCAGCAGCTTTTCATAATCCTGGCGCAACGAGCGATGGTTTTGTTTCTGGAATCTATCTTCAGGGCCAACCTCCCCCCGGCTCAGCTTGTCAAGAAATTCCGTGTCAAACATAAGGCTGCGGTAGAGCAATATTTTTCCGGAAGGGTTCTTGCCGGAGTCGATTGCTTTGATTTTTTCAAATTCTTTGTATGCACCAGGTCGGTGGTTCTTTAAAAAATCGATGTACAACGGTATTTCGATGGTATCCAGGCCCGATTCAAAATAGAACACATCGGCTTGATTTTCGTAATGATCATCTTGCCTCTGGATGACAAAAAAGACAAAAACATTGATTAAAATAATCGCGATGGTGACAATAGGTGGGTTGCGCCAGCTGATATTCTTGGTCAGCGGAATAAAGGGCATTGAGCAGCTCTCCTTTTCAAATGCGGACTGAATCGAACGTGAACCGGGTTTCTTTGCTCTAAAAGGTATCAGTCTTGTTAAACCACATAAAGATATTGCCTGGCAAGTCAGCTGTGAAGATAAGGTGGCTTTGTAACAGTAATCCCATGGACAGAGATCTCTCAATTATGCTACATTTATTCAATTCGAAAGCCTTTTTCCTTCAAGTCATTCCGGCGTAAACCGGAATCCAGAGGGCTTTCAACTGGATTCCGGCTTGCGCCGGAGTGACAATAATTTTTGAACTTATTTGTTGGACACAACACTAGTGATACAGCTACAAGGCTGCAATTTCAAATGGGCTTACACCTGGTGCGCAGACACTGTCCGGCAGGACGGTACAATATGATGATTGAAAAGCATGACATTTGATCTGAAACGTAAGGAGCACATTGAAATGAGCGCTGATCTTGACAATCTGACGATGTTGAAAAAAAGAAAACTGGATGCGGAGAAATGCCCCAAATGCTATGCTGAATTCCCATTGAACAGCATAGAGTGTCCCAATTGCGGTGTCGTTTTTAAAAAAATCAAACCTCCTGTTGCCAAGGACGATGGAGCTGGACGTGACGGCCGGACCCCATCGGCGCCCGGCAGTTATCGGAACACACGTGAAAATTCGGTAAAAAAGATATCGATAAGGCTGCTAGCCATAGGGATATTAGTGTTTGCAATCAATTTTGTCTACACCACATACATCGAAGGTTATATTCATGCAGGCAACTTTAAATCACAAATAGACAAACTATGCACAACAGAGATTACCGAGCCCCATAGCGATCGTGTAGAGCAAGGAGAGGAGCTCTTTCGCACAGGTAAAATTCTCGCCGTCGCTCCAAGGTGGTCGTTGACAAAGTACAACGCAAAGACCGGCCAACCGTATACAATGGAAGATCCGCCGCGTATTCATCCGGCCTGGTTTAAGCTGAGCAGGAAAATAAGAGCTAAGAATCCTGACGATATAGACACATTGATACGTATTCGAAAAGTGTTGGGAAAGACGGGACGGTACGGGAAAATGGAGACTAAAGTGTTCAGCACGCATAAAATCATCTTGGATGTCTACGACTGGCGGAACCAGACTTTCATCGGTACAAAGGTCATTGACCCGGGCGATGGCAGTGCTTTTATGACCGAAAAAGATTATGATGCGATGGTTAAATCCGTGAGTGATGAAGTTATAGCCGATTATATGGAATCGATGGATCTCTACGAGTAATATTCACTTGGGAACCGTCGAGTAACAGCTCGTTAACATGGGGTTTGGAAACTGGAATTGAAACAGGATAGAAAAGAGACGGTCATGTTCAAATCTAAATTGTTTTGGATCTTGCCTGGCATTTGTGTTTTTTATCTGGGGTGTGACTTCATGACATCGCAGGAGGATGTTAAAAGATCCATCTATACCGTGATGAGAGGCTATGAATCATCAACGAAGGACGTTCAGCCCCAGATTATAAATCAGTACTCAAACGCTGCCGATTTAAAATTTGTCTCAACCGGCGAAACTATCGTTAATGAGATGAACATGCAGATTAAAAATGACAACAGAATTGTTGTGTCGGGAAAATGTTTATTCTCAGGGTATGAAGACCCCTATTCCGGTTACAGTGTCGAAGGAGAGCTGTCATACGATTGCGAAAGAGATGATACAGATTATGTCTATTGCGAATTTTCTTGTGATGCAGAATTAGATGGTGGAAAGATCAAGCAGCTTGAATTTCTATTGGAATTGGATTCGGAGGGTACGTTGGCCGTTGGATCAGTCTCTGCCAATGGGAAAAAAGTCAAATTCAACCAGTGGGATTTTGTCCAACGAATCATAAAGGCCTTCAACCCCAGAATAGATCTATAGAAGAAGCAAGGGGGGCAAACCTCGACGTTCACGATTTGGAACGTGTGCATGCTTCCCTTGAACCATGAATGCTCTTGAAAGCGTGTGACAAAGAGCACATGGGTATCCTTTCTTTTCATGAGACTTGACCGGGGTAGAAGAGTTTAACCTCGATCCATTCGGATCCTTTGCTTTTTTGGGCCAGATGAGACACTTCATGATCCAGGCTCAATCCCGGGGGCCGTCCAACGAGGTTGACAAGCCACCTGCCTTGTGCGATTATCTTCGAACGAAGGTATTTCTTTCAATCACCCGATCTACAATTTAGATACATTTCCAGAAAACCGGATCTATACGTACATCGCCTGTCAGTCCAACGATGGTGTGATTGCCGATTCAGTTGACGGCGAGTGCGGCATAGAAGACGAAATGCCAGGTTTTGATACCTATGAAGGGGGAAACATGAAACGGTTAAAAGCTCTTTCTGATCTGCATTTTGGCTGGCTTCTCATCGTCGTCGTAATGGTTTCGCTGCTCGCTTCAAGCCCGGTTCAGGCGTTACCGCAGGATTTTCTCATCGAAACCGTTCAAGACGGATTAAATAGTCCCACCGATGTTGAATTTGCTCCAAACGATCTGGTGTTTGTTGCGGAGATGGCCGGTATCGTCCGGGTTATTGATGACGGGAACCTGCTGGCGACGCCGTTTATCGATATCAGCAGCCAGTGCAACCTATCGGAAAACAGGGGATTGCTGGGGATTGCCGTCCACTCCGATTTTCCGGCGGTGCCGTATGTTTACATGAATTATGCTTATGACCCGCCGCAGACCGCAGGGCTCTCGGGACGATCCGGTGTGGACGGCGACGGTCAGCGCGTTGCAAGGCTTTCCAGGGTGACTGCCGATATCAATACCGGCTATGTCACCGCCGTGCCCGGCAGCGAGGTCGTCCTGGTCGGCGGCCGGAGCACGTGGGAGAACATCGCCAATCCCGACGCCGCGCAGGAAGATCTTTCCTACGGCTGGACCTGCTACGAAAACAATACGGCATTCGGTACGCCTGTACAGGACTGTATCCCGGCCGACGGGCGCTCGCATTCCACAGGAGCGGTCGAGTTCGGAACCGACGGCTCACTGTTTTTTTCTGTCGGTGACGCGTCGTCGTTTGTCATTGTCGACCCTCGATCCATGCGGTCCCTTGATCTGGATTGCCTGGCCGGAAAGATCATGCGCATCGATCCGATCACCGGGCAGGGCTTGCCGGACAACCCGTTTTTCGATGGCGATCCGGACAGCAACCGGTCAAAGGTCTACAATCTGGGGCTGAGAAACCCTTATCGCTTCACCATAGATCCGTATACCAATATGCCCTGGATCGGCGACGTCGGTATGGCGACCTGGGAGGAGGTCAATTACGGACGGGGGCAGGACTTCGGATGGCCCTGCTACGAAGGCGGAGACGGGCAAAATCTCAGAACCAACGGCTATAAAGATTTGGAACAATGTGCCGCTTACTATAGTCATAACGATGCCGCTGCACCAGTCCTGTCATGGAATCGAAGCGGCAGCGGCGGGGCGGCGATGGCGGGACCGATTTATACCGGCGACGCCTATCCCGCAGGCTTTGACGACGCGCGTTTCTACGCCGATTATGCGCAAGGCTGGATCAAATACCAAACGCCGGACAATGAGGTTCACGATTTTGCCGGCGGTCTCCGGGCCCTTGTCGAGCTGGAACTGGGGCCGGACGGCAATATCTACTTTATTGAATTCCTGAACGGTGCGCTGAAACGATTTGTCTATGATCCGGGAAGCGGCGGCCAATCGTTTTCAGCCATATTACGGTCGGTAAACAGCGACAAATGCGCCACGGTACCCGACGGTTCGGACATCGACGGCAGGCAATTGGTCCAGGAGGACTGCAGCGGCGCGGACGGTCAGATTTTCGACATGCGCCCCATTGACGGCGGTTACAACATCGTCGTGGGCGGCAACGGAAAATGTCTCGATATCGACGGTGCCCAAACCTCGTCCGGTGCCGCCCTCATTCAGTGGCCGTGTCATGGCGGCGCCAACCAGGTCTTCCAGTTGTCGGATCAGGGCGATGGCACGTTTGAGATAATTGCCGATTTCAGCGGCCAATGCGTGGATGTGTCGGGATGGGCGAGCGATAACGGGGCACCGCTCATTCAATGGCCCTGCCACGGCGGAGCGAACCAGTTATGGTCCATCGAACGCATCGATACGGACAATCAACCGCCGGTCCTGACGCCAATGGGATCGCGGACTGATACGGTTGGCGATATGATCCTGCTGCATCCGGCGGCATCGGATCCCGATGGAGATCCGCTGATCTTCTCGGCCGCCGGCCTGCCTCCCGATTTGCAATTGCGACCCCGGGTGGGAGAGATCGGCGGCACCCTGCTGGAGCCCGGGACATACACCGTCACGATCAGCGTGTCGGACGGCAGAGGGGGCTCCGACAGCACGACTTTCCAATGGGTCGTCAGGCCGGCCGACGGTGGTCCCGCGGCAGTCGTCGAAGTCGTATCGGTCAACAGCGACTTGTGTGTCGATATATACGCCGCTTTAACCGCTCCAGGCGCGGCAACCATTCAGTGGCCGTGTCACAGCGGACCGAATCAGCAGTTTGAGATGAGGCCTTCCGGTACGGCTTATCAAATTGCCGCCGTCCACAGCGGTCTTTGTCTCCAGCCTTCTGCCGGCAGCATCGACGCCGGTGCGGCAATTGAGCAGGCCGTCTGCGACGACAGCGCCGGCCAGCGATTTATATTGCGGCCGTCCGGCAATGATTATGAGATTGTTGGACAGAGCAGTGATCTGTGCCTGGATGTTGCAGGCGGATCAATCACCAATGGCGCCGGCATCATTCAGTGGTCGTGTCATGGTGGCGCCAATCAGTTATGGCGCATCAATTCATTGAACGGATCAACGCTCCGGTAAGAAATGGCTGTTGGTCTTATTTGATTCCGAGTCTCGTCAACGTGGCATCTGTGGGAATTCCGCGGCTGTCAAAGCCCCTGATGTCATAGTAGACGTCCAGCATTTTTTTCAGACTCAGAGTTGTTGAGCAGGGGTCATTTTTTCTTCCTTCATTGAGAAACCGTGAAGGCAGCACGTCATCTTCCCTGCGGATACCTTCCAGGGTATTGATGTGCCTTTCCAGGACATGGATCCGCTCCCCGGCCTTTTTGAACTGCGAACTGGTCATGGGGATTCCGGTGACCGCCGACCAGAGCTCAGGCCACAGGCTGATGTCCATCAGGCCGAGGGCAGCAGGCGTCAGGTGATTCATGAAGAACTTGAGCACCGGCAACGGCGACATTTTGACAATCAGCGGTTCGAGAAAAACCGCATAGGAGGTAAACTGGCAAATGTGAAGGGAATTGACCGCAGAGTAGCAATTCTCAAAAAACTTGACCATGTAAGGTTTGCCTTTTTCGGAAAGAGGATCGGCCATGCCCAGAAAGCCCTCGACCACACACAGAGAGGTTGACAGGTGGCATCCGCCCCTGTTGGCCGTTGCGTATGAGAGACCATGCCCGATCGCGCCTCGCGGGTCGTAGGCGGCCAGCTCCAGTCCCTTGACCTGAATGGCAAACTCTTTTCCTCCGTATGTCTCGGAAAGGGCCCTGGTTCCCGCGGCCAGCTCCTTTCCCTTTCCCTTTTTCAGTGCGATGTCACGGAGCATGTCGCTGACACCGGCAGGCGAACCGAATCTTAATCCGGTATTGAAGATCTTCTTTTCCTCTGCTTCCATGGCCCAGGCCAGTGTCCCGCCGGCTGATATGGTGTCCATGCCCATTTCAGTACAGATATCGTTCCATTCAGCGATGACAACGGGATCAAATATCTCCAGATTGGTTCCCAAAAGGCCGGTTGTTTCGTATTCCGGGACTTTTCTCTCTTTCCCGTCGACCGTGAACTTGTGACCGCACAGAATTGCACACTGCTTGCAGGCTGAAAACGTCGTGCGGTAGCTCTCTGCAATTTTTTCTCCGGAGACAAGAGCGGCGTCATCATGCGATCCGGCGGTGAAGTTCCTTACCGGAAGTATGCCGGCGGCATTGCACAGATTGACATTGGCCAGGGTGCCGAAGTTCCTGTACGACACCGAGGTCATGCGGTTGCTGTTGATATATCGCTTCAGTTTGCGGATAGCGCTTTTGAGCTTGTTCATATTGGCGGGAATGATCTTGACTTCTTTGCCCACGGCGACCATGCCCTTGAGCTGCTTTGCGCCGAGGACGGCTCCCATGCCGCCTCTGCCGAAAAATCGGTGTCCGGAGCAGATATTGGCAAATGAGACGAGATGTTCCCCGGCCGGTCCGATGACGAGGGATCCACGCCCCTCCATTTCAAGGCACTTGCCGGATTCAAGCGTATCTTTGCCCCAGATGTCGGCCGCACTCTTGAAGGCAGCGCCCTTATAATCGATGACCAGGTAGACGGGACGTCGGGCCTTTCCCTCTATGATGATGCCGTCCCACCCGGACGTCTTCAGGGCCGTTCCGAACGGCCCCCCGCAGGAGGAGTGAGCCGTAATTCCTGTGAGAGGAGATTTTGTAACAGCGGAAAATCGGCTGGAGCAGGGCACCCCGGTCCCGGTGAGAACTCCGGTCATGACGATAAAGAGATTCTCTGCGCCAAGGGGATCGGCCCCCGGCTTGAACCTGTCGTAGTAAAGCTTGAGGGCCAGACCTTTGCCGCCGAGATATTGTTTCCTGTCGGACCGCTTGATCTCCACTGTCTCGAACGTTTCATCGTTCAAGTTGACGCTCAGGACCCTGTCTGCCGCTCCTGTAATCTTCTCCATAAGCTCGCCTGCTTATCTGCAGCACATCGAAATGCCGAATCTGTTCTATGCTTATCAGAGGTCTTGCTATCTTTTAGCCGTCTTTTTTATGCAACGCCAGGGTTATTTTTTCCCCGACCGTTTGACGTATCCTTCCAGCTTGAGACCGCTGACGGCAGCTTTGATGAACGACCAGAGTCCCGGCGTATAGATGTGGCTGGTCAGGTCGGTGAACAACCGGAATTTGCGCGGGGTGTAGGGGAACCAGTTGGCTTCCATTTTGGCGCTGTTCCTGTCTGCCAGGATTGATTTGATATTGGAAAAGCAGTAGAAGCCGAACTCGCCTTTGTAGCGTCCGATACCGCTTTTCCTGGCGCCGCCGAAGGGCAGGGCGTGATTGCCCTCGGTCAGCATGACATTATTGATGGAAACGTTGCCCGTCACGATGGCCCGCGCCACCCGGTCCGCCCGTCGGGCATCGGCCGACCAGACGCTGGCCGACAGGCCGAATTCATCGCTGTTGGCCAGCCGGATGGCCTCGGCTTCGTCGGCAAAGGCATGGATGGGCAATACCGGTCCGAAGGTTTCCTCGGAGTTGAGCAGCATTTCCGGCGTGCTGTTTTCCACCAATATGGGTGGGATGTCTGCCGAAACGCCGTCCCAATCCGTCCCGGTGAGCAGGGCCGCCCCTTTTTCCCGGGCATCGGCGATCTGTTCGGCAATCACTCTGACCTGGGCGGGGGTGGTCATGGGACCGATGTCCGACCCACCGTCGCTGTCCGTGCCGCGGGTCAGCTTCAAGGTCTCGCGCACCAGCACGGCCTTGAAATCGTCGTAAATGCTCTCCTGGATAAAAAGCTTTTCCACAGAAGTACAGGACTGGCCGGTATTGGTGAAGGCGCCCCAGACGGCGCCGGCCGCCGCCCGTTCGAGGTTGACGTCCTCGAAGACGATCATGGGATCTTTGCCGCCCAATTCCAGCTCCACCGGAATCAGGTGTCGGGCCGCCCGGGACATGATCAGGCGGCCGGCGCGCTGGCTGCCGATGAAAAAGATCTTGTCCGGCCGCTGGTCGATGAGCCGGTCGCCCAGTTCGCTGCCCGGGCCGTAGACCACCTGGATCCAGGCCGGATCGAACCCGGCCTCGGCAAGCAGTTCTTCCACCAGGCCTTTGAGCGGAGTGGCGCTGGAGGGTTTGTAGATGGTGGCGTTGCCCGTCATAAAGGAGAGGGTGACGGGAACGATGGCCTGGTAAAAGGGGTAGTTCCAGGGGCAGATGATCAGGGTGGTTCCCAGGGGTTCGAAGTAGATTTTGGATTGCTTGCCCATCAGGGCGAAGGGGGTGGGCACTTTACGGTCCGCCAGCACCTTGCGGGCATTTTTTTCCAGATAGTCGAGGTGGTCCAGTGTGCCGAAAATCTCTGCGGTGAGGGCGTCGGTTCGCGATTTTCCGGTCTCGGCCTGGATGCGGTCCAGGATATGGGCCTGGCGGGCGACGATGACGGCCTTTAGCCGGGTGATGAATTCCAGGCGTTTGTCCACTTTCCATGACAGGATCCCGGTTTGAGCCCGCCGGGCGCGGGCAAAGATGGCGGCCACGTCCGACTCGCCGGGGCGATCGTAGTTGATGGCCGCCTGTTCGGTTCGAGTGGGGGCATCGTCATGGGACATGACCAGCTTGGCGTCCCAGCCCACGACATCGAAAACCTTTTTGCCCTGATAGCCGGCGCCGGTCAGGTTGGAATAGTACAGGCTCGTGACCAGGCCCCGGAGACCCAGGTCGATGGTTCGCAACGCGCTGCCCAAAAAGCCGGGAAAACGTGCATTGGCACCGCAGGCGGTCAGTAGCAGGCGGATCGACCATTTGGGCGCACGGCGCAGGATGCGCAGCAGCACCTGCAAGCCGCCCAGGTCCTCTTCGCTCAAATAGGCCGCCAGGCGGTCCACGTGCTCGATGCAGCCGGTGTCGGAAAAGCTGGGCGAAAGGTCCGTTCCGGGAAGGATCACGTCGCCGGCCTTCTGCAGACCCAGAAGCTGGGATGGATTGAAGTATTTCGATATATTCATCGGTTGCCGTCCTTTACGATTTGTGCCGCCGCTTTTTTGGAAAGGGCCATGATGGTCAGCGAGGGGTTGATACCCGGCGCATTGGGGAAAACGCTGGAGTCCGCGCAATAGATGTCAGGGTATCCGTGCAGGTGAAAGTCGGGAGACACCACCGAGCGCCGGGCATCGCTGCCGATGGAGCACCCCCCCATCAGATGCAGGCCGATGCCGACGGTGCCGTGCAGGATCTGCCGGGCTCCTGTGATCCTGAAGATTTCATCGATCACCGCCAGTCCTTTGCGATAGCGCTCCAGATCCATCGCGTTCTGGCGTTTGACGATCACGGCCTTGCCCCGGCGGTTGACCGTGATGCGGCCCGGTTGGGTGTCCCGGGTGCACACCTCGATGCAGGCGAAATGGGGCAGCCGTTCCATAATGCGGTGGTGCGACCGTCCGAAGCCGGCCACCAGCAAGGCCAGGGCGGCCGGTCCGGCATAGACGTTTTCCAGTTTAAAACCGTTTTGCCGGAACCCGGAATCGTCTGATTTGAAGCCCTGGAAAGCTCCCAGGTGCGACATCACGGGCTGGTCGTAGATACCGAAATTCATGTACTGGGGATGGCAGTAGAAGTTGCGGCCCACGGACGGCAGTTGCCTGCCCAGGCCCGAATTGAGCAGCAGGCGCGAGTTGCCGATGGCCCCGGAGGCCAGGACCAGTCTGGCGGCGCGAAAGGTGGCCAGGCTGCCGTCGCTGTTTTTGCAGGTGATGCGGATCGGCTCTTTGGGCACCTCTATTTTCAATGCCTCGGTTTCCGGTCGCAGCTCAAGCCCAAGTTCCAGCGCCCTTTTCAGGACGGTTTCCGGGGTGCTCTGCTTGCTGCCGATGCGGCAGCCGTTGAGGCATTCGATGCAGCAGTTGCCTTCCTCATATCGACAGTCCTTCTGCGCCCGCCGTAAAGGGGCCAGTTGGTACCCCAGCTGTTTGAAGCCCTGCTCGAAGATGTCGGCATTGCGGTTGCGGAATTCGGCGGGAATGGTCTGGATGGCGATCTCTTCTTCGGCCCGGTCGTACCAGGGCCCCATGGCTTCCTCCGTGAAAAAGTCCACGCCCGATTCCCTGCGCCAGCTGTCGAAGGCGTCCATGTCGAAGCGGTCCACCAGGGCCTGGTTGACCACCGAACCGCCGCCCACCACTTTGGGCCGCAGGAAAACCAATCTCGCGTCGCTGCCCAGCTCCAGGCCTCCCGACCAGTAGAGCTGGGAGGTCCCGTCAAGGTCGTTGCGGGGATAGGTTTGGCGGGTATACTGTTTTCCCGCCTCGATCAGCAGACAGCGGGCGCCTGCCCGGCACAGTTCATGGGCGATGAAGGGGCCCGAAATCCCGGCGCCGATAATGACGACGTCGTATTGGTTCGGTGGGTGGTTGTTCACGCTGGTCCTCCGTATGATTTAGAGAAAGGCATACCCTTGTCCTCTGTAAGTCGGAACCTGATCCACAATCCGGCCGTTTTGAATCAACAGTAGATGATTGAAACGTTCGCACAGTTCGCCGGCCTTGGCATGCTGGAAGAAGACCGGGTCGCCGATGGCAAGGGGCGGGGCGTCGGCGGGCAGCCGCAACGGCGTTTGCACTTCGCCGGCGCCCTCGACGCCGATATATCGGAGCCCCGGCGGCAAGACCGGCCGGGGCTGTTTGTCGAGGCCGATCTGCCCGGAGGCGATATAGCCCCCGCCCTGGCAGGTGACCATGCCCGGCGCCGGTGCGCGGACCACCTGAAGTGCGAAAAGGGCAGCCGGATGAAAATGAACGTCATGGAAATGCTGGAAAAGACCGGGAGCGAAAAAAGCGGATCCGGCCGTGACTTCCGTCACCGAAGGGTCCTGGGCCGTGGCCTTGAGACTGCCGCTGCCCCCGCCGTTGACGATGTCGATGGTGCAGCCCTGCTCTTTCAATACATTGATGATCTGTTGTCGCCGCACCACGATATCGGACATGGAGCGTTGCTTTATCTTTCGCACCACGGCGTTTTTAAATCCCCTGCCGGGAACGGCGTCGTTGACCGAGGCGATCTGGGCCTCGTAGCCCATGACGGCCGTAATCTGCACGCCTTTCAGTCCGGACGCCGCGCGGGCCAAAACGGCGACCTGGCTGACATCGCGCAACGGACTGCGGCGCACCCCCAGGTGGAGGACGCGGCCCAGGGGACGATAAGCCATATCGATTTCGAGACAGGCCCGCAAGGTCACGCCCCCTTGCCGGCCGGCCCGGTCCAGATGACGCAGATGGTCGAGGCAATCCACCACCAGGGCCACATAGGGCGTTTTGCGGGCGGTTTCGACCAGCAGCTCGAGGTCGGCCGGCTGCAGCGTGGGGTAAGCGATGAGGATATCGTGGAAACCGCAATCGGCCAAAAAGGCCGCCTCTTCCACGCTAAAGGCCAGAATGCCTTTGAAAAGATCGCCCCCGGCGGCGAACACCCGTTTCAGAAGCGCCGGGCAGCGAATGGACTTGGAGGCCACCCGGATGGTCTTGCCGCTGTTTTGCTGGGTTGATGCCACATAGGCCACGTTGGCGTCGAAGCAGTCGAGATCCACCAGGGCCAAGGGCAGGCGCCGGCCCCTGATGAGGTCGCGGTAGTATGGGTAGTCCCGGAAAGTCGTTGTGGTCATCATCCCCTTAAAAAAGATAGTTGGCGGCGATCCCCCGGGGAAGGAGCGAGATAAAAAATCTGGATTTCGCTTTTGATGTTGCGGCTGTTCCCGGACGTCCCTGCCGATAGCGCCGCCAGTCTTCGGTGGCCCGCGTGGGGGTCGTGAAAATCTGGATTTCGGATACCAGCAGATTGGTGGCGAACATGATCAGGCCGTCCTCGCCCCTTCCATCGTCACAGGCCACGGCCACCCCGGCCAGCGCGCTGACGATCGCTCCGAAGGCATGGGCTTGCCATGAGCGGCCCATGGCTTCGCGTTCGGCGCTATGCCGCAGCAGGATTTCGGCCTGTTGCAGCTTGGCCTGTTTTTGCTCTGCCGTGGATTCGGGCATGCTTCTGAGCGTCTCAGCGGCGATGTGGGTCTTCAAGGGATAGGCCAGGGTGCCGACGAGTCCGATGAAGGAGCCCGCCGAATTCACCAGGGCGTCGTAGCGGTCATCCTCCTGGTCGTCGTCATCCAGCACGAGAGCCTGGCCGGCATAGAGGTATGTCAACCCGCCGTAGGCCGTACTCCAGCCGTACTGCCAGCGTTTGGCGGAGGCACCGCCGGCGTCCAGACTCGACTGGATCCAGCGGATCTGTTGAGAGATGTCGGTTCCGGTCTGCTTATCGCCGGGGTTGTCGGCGGCGGCCGGTGAATGGAGAATGATCGCCGCCAGAACGAGCGCTGTCAGGCAGAGCAAGGATTTTCGATGCATCGGGTTCCCCTATTTTTCGCGGGCTCTGAAATCAGAATCCAACATTGAATCCCATGGCGATGACCGTGGTTTCGTTATCTGTTTTGATGGTCACGCCCGGCAACTGGGAGTTGGTCAGGTCGGCATCATCCCAGATGGTCCGCGCCAGGCTCAGGTTGAGCGTGATATCTTTTTTAAACGTGTAGGCGATGCCGCATCCGATGTGCCAGTTGTCCGTATAGAGGACTTCATAGGATCCCAGGCTGGCTTCGTAGTAAGCATCCATGTCGTTCCAGAGAAAGTCGGTATAGGTCGTCCCCACGCTGGCCAGCAGGGCGGGGGTGAAGCGGTAGGAGACAGTGATGCCGGCCGATTGAGCGTCCCCCGCCAGATCGGCAATGTCGCGCCCGTAAGCGTCCCGGCCCCAGTCGCACTCCTTTTGGAACCAGTAGCTGTAATTGATTTCGGCATAAAGCTTGTCCGAAAAGTCATATCCAAGGCCGATGCCGAACATGCCGGGCAGATCCCTGGGGTTTTCTTCGCCGTCCGTAAAAAGGTCGAAGCCCAGGGGGGAAATGTCATCGCGTTCCACCGAGGTTTTCAGGTCCAGGCCCACCTTGGACTGGTACTGCATGGCCAGGTTCAGGCGTTTGGTCAGGTTCAGATTCACGCCGAGGATCACGCCCATGCCGTCTCCTTCTTCCGTGATGTCCACGTCGAGGTCCGTGGTCGGCATCATGCCGCCGCCCAGATTGATGCCCGTCAGGCCGGCCTTGATGGTGTTTTCCACGAAGATGTATCGAAAGCCGATGGATGCGGAGACCATATCGTTGATCTTGTAACCGCCTGCCAGATGCAAGGTATTGTATACCGATTCGGCCTTGAGATATTCGTTGCCATAGAAGTCGAAAAGAGGGGACATCGCCAGCGCCGCGCCGATCATGTCGGTGGTGATGGAGCCCTCGGGATAGTCGGCGACGGCGCCGCCGGCCGGAATGTAGTAGCCTCCGAAGATGGCCCAATTGTCCTTGTTGTAAGTGATGTAGACGTTGGGCAGGAACCAGTCGGTATCATCCTGTTGGTGGCTTTCCCGGCCCATACCCAGGTCGTAGCTGTGGCTGGGCTTGCGGAACAGGCTCTGGTTGCCGATGTTGACCTGATAGCCGTCCGGGAGTTCGGTGACGCCACCCGGGTTGTAGATGACAATATCCGCGGCATCGGTAGCGGCATTGCGGTTCCCGGTGCGGATCCACTCCGGACTCATATTGGAAAGGTTGTCGATGTTGGCCAGGAGGTCGCCCGCGCCGATGAAAAAAACAGCGATTGCAACAATTAAAATTCCGAGTCGCATAATCATCTCCTTGTGACAAAGGGGGGTGGCATTATTAAATAGACCATATCCAATGGGGGAAAATCTTGTCAATAAAAAACTGACCGGTCAGTATAAAAATTAATAATGATGAATCGGCCAACCCTGTTTGCGTGCCGTGTTTTCCAGTCGTTTCGTAGGATTGACGACATGAGGGCGCCCGACGCTGGTCAGCATCGGCACATCCGCATGATGATCGGAGTAGGCATGGGCGGCAGCGAGATCCAGGCGGTGACGAACGGCCAGATGGCGGATCTGTTTCGCCTTTTCATCACCGATACAGATCGCATCACGGGGCCTCCCTGTGCAGCGGCCGAGGGAATCGACTTCCAGCTGCGTGCAGATCAGAAAATCGGGTTCTAAATAAACCGCGACAGGCGCCAGGATATGATGCGGTGCGGCGGTAATGATCACGATGCTGTCTCCGGTTCGCCGATGCGCCGCCAGGATGTCCAGGGTCCGGGGGATAAAGGCGCGGCGGATTTTTTTTCGGAACAGACCTTCTCCCTGCTTTACGAGATCGCTCTCATGGCAGCCCCGGTAAGTTCTTAAATAGGCCAGGTTGTACGCGCGCTGGGAAGCCAGCCCCAATCCGGCCAGGAGGCCCATGATCATCGAGGGAAGAAGGCGGGTCAAAAATAGTGCGGGATGGCGATGGTGCCGCAAGCGCCAGGTTGCCTCCATGGCCTGGCTGTCACTCCGGATGAGCGTGCCGTCGAAATCGAAAAAGGCTGCGCCGCGTCGGGGTGTCACAGGGATGTCTCCGTGTATGGGGCTGTTACTGTACGGATCACGATCCTATCGTTTACCCTTAAAGCCGGGAAAGAGCTTCTTGACGCAGTCAGGACAAATACCATGACTGAATTCTGCGTTCGAATGACTCTGGATGTAGCTTTCCATCTGGTTCCAATAGCCCTTGTCATCTCTTATCTTTTTGCACGAGGCACAGATCGGGAGTAAACCGCTCAGCGTTTTCACCTTGTCCAGTGCCTCTTTTAACTCGACAATCAGTTTGTCCTTTTCGATCTCCGCGCGTTTGCGGCTGTTCATTTCGTTTGTGACGTCCTCATGGGCTTGTTGGATTTTCTTTTTCTGTGACCGCAAACGCCGCCTGATATTAGAGACAAAACCGCCGAAAAAGGCAAACCAGGTCAGCAAAATGCCGTACACGGCGAAAAGAAACAGCTCATACTGGATGTTGAATTCCTGGCGTTTCTGGAAGTACTCCAAGGCCAGAACAGACGCATAAAGCGCCATCAGACACGGCACCATTGACAAATACTGCCGTCGCGTCAGACGCAGCATGCCAAGACTGAATGCGGGCAGCCAAAACTGCAGCACGATCGGGCGTGCCTCCGGCAGAGCGTACAAAACCAGGATACCCAATATGGCCGAATAGAGGATCTGTTCTCTGGTCAGCGACGGATCTGAAAAGCGCAAATTGGCATTTGTATAAAACAGGAGGAAAAACATTCCGTTGCCCAACAGCGCGAGCCCAATGTAGGCTGCCCACTGGGCGCCGCTCATGACGCCAAGTCCGAGGCGTGTGACCAGCAACGTCGCCAGCATGACAACGGCGTAGGTGGCCAGGGCTATTCTGAAACGGCGCATGCGCAATCGCTGCATGCGCCGGACGGCATCGGCTGTCGGCACAATCTTTTTATCTGCCATGTCAGGTATCTTTCTCATTTTAGATATTCGTAATGCCACAAGAAGTGTTCGTAAAATTCAAGATACCCTGGGACTGATTATAAACTGACCGGTCAGTATTATATTGACACATCTTAGTCCCTTTCCTATAGTGGGTCAAGCCTTCATGCCGCGATCCTTATGGGAGGCGGGGTCCCGCATCCGATGCTGCGGAAACAAACCGGCAAAAGCGGGTGCGGCTCCTGAGGGGACCAAAACCATCCGGGAAAAATGACATGGGTATCTTTGTCCTGACCGCTGATCTGGGAACCACCGGGTGTAAAACATGCTTGTATCGTATCGGGGAGCGCCTGGAGTTGATGGGATCGGCCCTGGCCGAATATCCCCTGCTGATGACGGAAGACGGCGGGGCCGAGCAGGCGGCCGACGACTGGTGGCAAGCCTTGTGTGCCTCCACGCGCGACGTGCTTTCCAAGACGGCACACCCTCCCGAGGCCATTCAGGGCATGGCCTTCTGCTGCCAGATGCAGGGCTCCATCCTTGTGGACCGGGAGGGCGAGGTCCTG
This sequence comes from Desulfobacteraceae bacterium, assembly GCA_050291625.1. GTDB lineage: Bacteria > Desulfobacterota > Desulfobacteria > Desulfobacterales > Desulfosarcinaceae > JARRKU01. The sequence goes on along the minus strand of JBNKKC010000083.1, from coordinate 39,363 downwards.
CGCAATCCCATGACCTATATGGACGGACGGGCCGTTCGCCAGATGCAGGAATCGCTTTGCCACGGCCTGCTGCGCATCAGCGGCATGAATGCCTTCAAGGCCTTGAAGACGCTTGGAATCACAGGCGGCGTGGCCGCCACCCCCAAAGACCCGCTCTGGAAATACCACTGGGTGCGTCAAAACGAGCCGGATATCTTCAAGCGCGCGGACAAATGGCTGGACGTCAAGGACTATCTGATCCTGAAATGCACGGGGCGGCTGGCGATGACCCGTGATTCCGCCCATGCGACCTTTCTTTACGATACCCGCCCGGGCAAGGAAAAATGGCATCCCGGTTTGTGCCGGACTTACGGTGTCGATATGGACCATCTGCCCCCCGTGGTGGAGGCCACCCGGGTGGTGGGACACCTGACCCGGACGGCGGCCGCGGCACTGGGTCTGGCGCCCGGCATTCCGGTGTTCGGGGGCGGCGGTGACCTTTCCATGGCCGCCATCGGGTCGGGGTGCATGGACCTCTACGAAACGCATATCTATGTGGGCACCTCGGGTTGGGTGGTGGCCAATGTGGATCGACGCATGGTGGATATCACCAATTTCATGGCATCCATTCTGGGGGCCATTCCCGGCAGGTACAATTACGTGGGTGAGCAGGAGACCTCCGGCGCCTGCCTGCAATGGGTGCGCGACCACCTGGCCCTGGACGAGATCGGTCTCTACCTGGAAGGAAAGACCGACCCCGCGCAGCAAATGGACGAGCTCTATGACCTCCTGAACCGCGTGGTGGAGCAAACGCGACCGGGTGCCGGCAACCTGATTTTTACTCCATGGCTTCACGGCAACCGCGCCCCCAGGGAAGATGCACACGCCAGGGGGATCTTTTTCAACATCGGTATGAGTACCGGCAAGCGCCAGATGATCCGGGCCGTTCTGGAGGGGGTGGCCTTCCACAAGCGCTGGATCCTGGAAGCCATGGAAAAAAAGATCCCCCGCCGGGAGCGGATCGTCTTCGTGGGCGGGGGGGCCAAATCCCACGTATGGTGCCGCATCATGGCCGATGTTCTGGGGCGGGAGATCGTCACCGTCAAACATCCCCAGGACATCGGGACCGCCGGTACGGCGCTGGTCTGTGCCGTGGGGCTGGGGAAAATCGCTTCGTTCGAAGCGGCCAAACCCATGATTCCCATGGCGGAGCGCTTCGCACCCGAGCCCGCCCATCGCGCCGTTTATGACCGCAGCTTCGAGGTCTTCAAATCCCTGTATCGACGGAATCGAAAATTGTTCCGCGGGTTGAACGCCGGCTGATTGTTTTAGACCTGTTATGCTCGAATCGTCAGGCTGAACCAATGTCGATCAAGCCTCCGCAACCCATTTGCCGTGGCAAAACCGGACGCTTTCATCGATTTTCTCCCGGGGTACCAGCAATGAAATCCGGAACGATGTGGTCGTCACACCGGCAATTGGGATGTCATGCTGTTCCAACAGGGCAATCGATTCCAGCAAGGTGGTGTTGTCGCGGTTGAGCCCCTCGCCGATCAACGACAGCGCACTCAAATGGGCGTCGAATTGAACGGCATCACCCAAATGCTGCTCCATCTTCGCTTTTATTTCAGCCCAACCGTAAATGTTGGGGGAGGAAACAATGAAGGATGCCCGTGGCGGGTTGGGATCATCCGAGGTCCGGGTTACATGGACCTCCTTAATGGGCACCTGTTCCTGCTCCAGAAAATTGGCCGCCCAGGTAAAATCAGATAAAGCGGATTTGCCATTGATGCGCAATCGCGTGATCTCTTTTTCACTGACCACCGCCTGAACGCCCACGATCCGCCCCGGCGCGATTTTTCTTACAATGGTTTCCTTGCGGCGGTCAAAGGTGCTGCCGGCATAAATGGCGATCTGTTTTTCTTTGGCAAACTGTACGGCCTGGGCGTTGAGCACTTTGGCGCCGGCCGCGCTCATCTCCTGCATCACCGGATAAGATATTTCCGGCAGATGACGCGCATCGTCCGCCACCGTGGGATCCGCGGAGTAGACGCCATCGACATCCGAGTAGATTTCGCATCGTTCGGCGTCAAGGGCGGCCGCCAGGGCCACGGCCGTCGTGTCGGAACCGCCGCGCCCCAAGGTGGTGATGTCTCTTTTGTAGCTGACGCCCTGAAATCCGCCGACCACCACCACCTTTCCCTCGGCCATTTCATCCTGAACCCGGAACGGTCGGACTTCGATCACCTGGGCATCGTTGTGCCGGTGGTTGGTGATAATGCCGCATTGAGATCCTGTCAGGGACACCGATTCGACCCCCAACTGATGCAGGGCCATGCAAAGCAGGGACATGGTGATGCGCTCGCCTGTACTGAGCAGCATGTCCATTTCTCTTCTGGACGGCTTGGGCGCAATGCTGCGGGCCATATCCACCAGCTGGTTGGTGGTTTTGCCCATGGCGGAAACGACCACCGCGACATCCATGCCCTGGCCTTTGACGCGCGCAATCATTTCCGCGACGTTCATGATCTTGCCCACATCCGCCAAACTGCTGCCACCGTATTTTTGGACAATGCAGGTCATTTATGAATTCCCTTCAATTCCTTCCGGTTGATATTCTATCGGGTTTTGCTCTTGAAAAAGTCCCATATTTCCTGCGCCATTTCAATGTCGTGGTTTTGCTTGCCTAAATAGAGCTCGACGACGGCCGCGTACTGTTCCCGGATACTGGGTTCAACATGACCTCCTCCTGACACTTTATACAACACAACTTGAGTGCCGTCTATCCCATTGGAATAAGTCAAACGTTGTACTGAGGAATCGTCTCCGGCATGGATATCCGGGAAATCGGCCATTGCCGCTGTTGAATCGGTTTGGTTGACATCGATCCAATAGTCTATGGATGCCTGCGTGGAAAGTACCGTCCCACGGCCGCCGATTCCTGGAGCCACCTCACCGCCGTTGTATGGCAAGAGAGGGTCATCGGTTCCATTCATAAATAGAACGGAAACGGGGTTATCCATGGCGCTGCAGCCGTTTCTTTCCGGCATGGCGGCTACCACCGCTGCTGCCGCGGCGATTTTATCCGACAGTTCGAGTGCAAGGCGCAGTGACATGTGTCCACCGTTGGATGTGCCGGTGGCATAGATGCGATTCGGGTCGATGTTGAACGTACGTGAAAAATGATCGATAAGCGCGTCAATAAACGCAACATCATTGACCGTCGGATTCGTTGTGGCATCAGCCCGGCAATCGTTCCAACCCAGCTCCCCTGACGGATTCGTTGTGCCTTCAGGATAAACGATAATCAATTTGTCGGCCTCGGCTATATCCATCCAAACCCTGTAAGGCGCCTTGAAGCCGCTTTCGCCCGTCAGATCATCGGTGTTTGAGCCGCCTCCGTGAAGCAAAAAAACCAATGGGCGCAATGAGTCTCCCGGATTTTCGGGCATATAATAGTCGTAACGGCGTGTTTCACTATCAACGATGATCGTCAGATCGGTGAAGAGGCCCGGCAGCAAAGATTCGTCCGCATCAATATCCGACGTTGACGTATCAGAGCAATTAACGATGCATAAAAGAGATATTGTCAGCAGGATTCGCACGATTTGGCATGTTGCTCTGTCTTCCATCATCGTGTTTTTCCTGTGTGCCTGCGATAGTAATTGCTGCTGTCAGTTCTGCAGAAAGTTCAGCCAGGTCTCTGTGACGCCAGCTTTGGGCGAGCCTTGGGCATCATAAATTCCCATATAGGCAAAGGCGTTTAATAAGTTGTAAAGCTCCGCATCGAGTACTCCCATATTCACCGTCCATGCGCCGATGGGCTCATAATCGTCTGCAAACGACTGCACATAAAATTCAAAATGTCTTTCCGCGGCGCTTTCTAAAAAGTGGTTCAGCCAGAACGACTGGCTGGCAACGTCTGAAGGTGGCTGGTATAAAAAGCCCCCGTTGAACATGGTGGTGCGATCGGATCGGGCGCCCAATTCGGCGATCGCTATCGGCTTGGCCCAACGAAACCGATCCAGCGCCCCGATCGGATCGAGATAAGGCGCTGCCTGAGCGCGTAAATCACATTCGTCGACGCCGTTCCAGTCTTCGGGATATAACTTCACCAGATTGTCATCGGCGACGTCCATCAGCAATGCGTCCGGATAAAAAGAGAGCGCGAGGATCTCCAATCGGTTTCCCTGATTCAGATCGTCGATGGGGCTTGAATCCAGTGGGTAACACGTCCCGGGATCCGGATCGGCGAAGGCCGGCGGGGACGGATCGCCGGTGCACGGTTCAAAAGTCAACGGACCATGACACGTCTCCAGGTCATAACCCAACAGTTCTTTATAAGTCAACGTTGCAAATACCTTTACCCTGGGGTCCACCTCGGGGCGCACCGTATCATATAATTGACGATAGAGCTGTGCCAATCCGTTCCAATTGGCGGGGCATGGGGCCGGCATCTCTCGGAACAAGTTCACTTCCACCATGAGGGCCAGATAGTCCGGTTGAAGTTTATCGTAAAGGTACATCACAAAGTTGGAATAACTTCTTTCCAGATCAAAAGATGCCGTTATCGGGCCGCTGCCCGGATCGTACTGGAATTCGATTTGCGTGCCCGGCGCTAAAACCGGGCATGCCCCGGTCACCTCCGCCGTCTGATGGTCGTCAATCCGGCAGGGCTGCAGCCCGTCGCGCTGACCGTTCAAAATGCCGACGGCCAGGTATCCGGATGCCATGCGCTTGAAATGATCTGCAAAGGCGTTGATCCAGCTGCGCAGATCATCGTCCATTCGCTCGTCGTAAAAATCACTGCGGCCGACACCCTGGGGAGGGGTTTCGTCAAAGACCAGCCAGGGGATGGCGCGATCCCAGTGCAGCACGGCCATATTTGAGTTCGCTTCAAGCCGGCTCAACCACGAACCGGTGTCGGCTTCCTCTTCTATCGTCATATAACAATTGTCCGGCAGACAGCTGCTGTCCCGAAGATTATGCTTCGTTCGAAACTGCAATAATCCCATCCGTAATCCGTGGTCGCCATCCTCGCCGCCATCACCGCTATCGCCGTTATCGCCGCATCCGGAAATGACCAGAGACAGCAAAAGCATACAAATCATCAACGAAGCAAGCCGTTTCATTTGATATTTCCCTTTCGCCATGGGTTCCAATCCGCTCAGATGTTTTTGCTCTTTTGCCTTTCTTGTGACGCGATGTCAAAGTCAAGCTTATTCCATCGAGACACCATTGTGAAGTAAAGTGATGCAAAGGGAGGTAAAAAATCTTAACCATTCTTTATAAATCTTAACAAAAGAAATGGTTGCATTCAGCAGATCAGCTGCATTGGATGGATTTTGAACTGACCCGTCAGTGTTCTATTGACACACATTGGCTCCTTTCCTATAGTGGGTCATCTGCCAGGCCAAGGGGCCGGCAGTTGCACGGTCTTCACATCCCGGTATCGACATCATCGAACCGTTGTCGGATGTTGAATGCCGGCGGATGTTTCAGCCTTGGAAAATATACGTTCATCGGACATGATATCTTTATATGAAAAACACCGCAAAAAAAAAGCAGATTATCAGAGCGGCCACGAAAGTTTTTTCCCGAAAGGGGTTTCACCAGGCTAAAATGGATGAGATCGCCAAAGTAGCCAAGGTGGCCAAGGGAACCCTTTATTATAATTACGCCAGCAAGTCCAGGCTCTTTGCCGCTACGGTGACCGCCGGCATGGAAGAAATCATGGACAAGATCAGCCGGGAGCTGGAATCCGATCTGCCTTTTATAGAGCATTTTCGTTTGCTGCTCACCAATACCATCAGGATTTACCTGAAGAACAAGCAAGTCGTTCGGATTTACGTCAACGAGCTGTCCAGCGGAATTGATGCGGAGGCACTGGCGGAGATCAAAAAAGTGCGTCGACGATTTCTGCGGTTTGTTACCGATACGCTTCAGACCGGTCAGGAGATGGGCTATCTCAAGCCCCTGAACCGTCACGTCTCCGCCACGGTCCTGGTGGGCATGGTGGACGCCCTTTGCAACAATCAACTGGGGCCGGAAGAGAACTACGACTTCGATGAGATTATCGAGACGGTTATTCCCATACTGTCCACGGGCATGCTGAACCCTGAAAAAATAAGGCCGGAGGACACCAGACCCGGCGTTGCCAAGGGTTTGCAGTAGTCGGACTACGGCTGCACCCTTGGCGCCTTGGCTCTGGAGTCCTCCGGCCTTATTCGATGGGGCCGGAGGACACCAGATGCGGCGTTGGCAAGGGTTTGCAGTCGTCGGACTACGGCTGCACCCTTGGCGCCTTTTTATCCCGCTGTGCTTTTGGCGGGAGGCTCTGGAGCCCTCCGGCTGATTCGACAGGGCCGGAGGATGCCATATGCGGTGTTGCCGATAGTGACAGTTTTCAAAGGGGCATTTGCCCAAATCGATTCTTCAAAACGGCCGGCCTCCGTGCTGGCCTGGCATCAATCATTTCCCGTTGCAATTGATAAATTGCCCTCCTGATCGCTCTAAAAGTGATGTCTGTCTCATTTGCATTGTGATCGGCATCATAGATAATGCTTGTGGATCGATTAGTATGTAAGCTAACCAGAGCTGTATCCAATAAAGAGTAAACCCTGAACAAGCAGGATTATTGGCCGTTTGGACGAGCATCATCTGCCGGTTGCCTTTAAACGAAAAGACAATTGCCGCTAAAACATTCCGCTTGTGGAAAACATAACTGAAACCCGCAGTTTTAAATAACAAAAAAGGAGATGCAGAATGCTAACAATTAAGCAACTGAAAACAGGTTCATTATTTGTTTTCCTTATTTGTATGACATTGCTGAGCGGATGCGCACATCCAATCGTTTCGGTATGGGGAAGCCAGGCCAAGACAATTTTACCACCGGGCAATGCATGCACGAACCAGCAAGGCGGTAAGGTCAGCATCGATGTGCCGGGAGCCGGCAAGATCATCGTTACAGCTCAGGCAATGATTGGTTTGAAAAGTCACACTGCAGGGCAAATTGATATGGCGATGCTGCACATCGGCGAGTCGGCAACAGATTGTACGTTGCATGAACCATTTCAGGGCTATACGCTTATCGGATTCTCAATCCCTAAAGATGAACCCTCCTGGACCGCGTCGGTGGTGAGATTAATACCTGTTGCATTGAGCCGGACATTTTTTGTTAAAAATGCAGCCTCCAAAACGTATTATCTGAACGGTAGATGCGTGGCGGGCAGTTCCGTTGTGAAAATATGGTCTTCATCGCTGCAAGCCGTGTACTACCCGGACTAGTAAGATAAAAAGTCCGTATGTTGGACAGTATTGAAAAAAAAGAGATGTAAAATTATTTTTGCGCGATCCCTGAGGCTTTCATTTTGGAGTACTTGTACTTGTAGACCATCCGCATGAGCCAGGCTTCCACGGGATTGATGCGAAAGCCGCCTCCCAGAAAGGCGCTGTCGATGTGAGCCCGGCAGCCTTTTTCCAACACCTGAACCACCGCCAGGGCGTCGTCGAATGAGGCAGCGCCGCAGAGTCCTCCCCATTCCGGGACCAGGACGGCGTTGCGATGCTTCAACCCTTTGAGAATCTGATAGGCGAATAGGGGACCGGCCTTATCTTCCCGGACCACTCGGGCCGTAACGCCCACCAGCTGGGCGAAATCGTCCAGCAGCGGCGGAACGTCCCGACCGGCATGAGCGGCGGTTAGCGTATAAGGCAGCCGGGACGTGATCAGTACGTTCACATCGGTTCGCCTTTGATAAATATAGCCATGCAGCCGGCGCCACAAAGGGATTTCTTCCGTGCCTGAATGTTGCAGAACCTTCAAGGAAGCTGTCCGCTCTTTTTTCTGATCATCGGGGAAGAAGACATCCTGTCCCCGGCGCATGCTGAATCCCATGTTTTGCCACGGCGGAATGTCCGCCCGCTTTAGAATATCGATCCCGGCCGTAACAGTGATGTCCGATCGAGTCTCCGTGTCCGGATGATGGGTTGAATGAACCATCGCCTACCTCCACAGCTGTCGATCCAGATAAATCCGATGCACCATTTCCGGCGTGTAGTGAGTCCGGCCGGCCAATCTCAGGACGGCGGATTCAATGAACGTCTGGCACAGGCGTTCCAGTTCGGTGCAAACCATGAAGGCGTCGGCCATATCGTTTCCGATACAAACGGCGCCGTGATTGGCCAGAAGAGAAGCTTTGCCCCCCTGCAAGGCCCGAACGGTCGCCCTGGCCAGTTTCCGGGTTCCGGGAAGGGCATAGGCTGCGGTTCGTACGACGGTGCCGAAGGTCTTCCGGGAGGTTGCCGGTATATCGCGGATCTCCTTTCGGGCGGCTGCGACACTGGATGCCGCGGCCTGGTGGGTATGGATCACGGCGGATATCTCCGGACGGTCGCGATAGATGGCGGCATGCATGGCCTTTTCGGAGGACGGTTTCAGTCCCCCGGTATAGCTCAAATCCTTCAAGTTGACAGGGACGATCTGTTCAGGGCGCATCTGTTCATAGACAATGCCGCTGGGCGTGATGACGAACAGATCCGTATTCACCCGAAGGCTGATGTTTCCCCAGGTCCGCGCGACGAGTCCTTCCCGATGCAGGCGGCGTCCTGCATCCCAGACAATGGATCGGGCCCGGGCAAGGGTTTTTTCCTGGTCGTGAGTGTTTTCCGTCATCAGTTCACCCCTTCGATCTGTGAAAAAACTCGATCGAACCGGGACAAGGCGTCATCGATGATCTCGTCGGTGTCGGCCGCCGAGGTATAGAGCCGGCTGCCGGCCAGGGTGACAATGCCTTCGGCCATGTAGGCGGCGCCCATGTGGGTCATCACATCTTTGCGGGCATGGATCTCCTTGAGCAGTTTCGGTATGCGCCACGGTTTGCGAATATCGACGTCGAAGAGCATGGTCCCCACGGTCTCCAGATGGCAGATGGAGCCCTGGTTGTACACCACAAAGGGAAGGTCGTACCGCTTCATGATGGCCTGCAGGCCCCGGGTCAGACGGTCGCCGGCCCGTCCCGCAATTTCGCAGGCATTGGTTTTTTCAATTTCCACCAGCGTATAGTATCCTGCTGCACTGCTCAAGGGATTGGCCGCCAACGTTCCCCCCACGTGCGCTTTTTTGGAGGATTTGCCGCCGATGCCGCCGGCGAGGCAGGCCATGTACTGCTCCTTGCCGCCCAGGCCCCCTGCCGAAGGATATCCACCGGCCACTACTTTGCCGAAGACGGTAAGGTCCGGCGTGACACCGAAATAGCCCTGGGCGCCGTCGATGCCGATCCTGAAAGCCGTCACCACCTCGTCGAAGATCAGCAGGGCGCCGAACCGGCTGCACAGATCGCGCACCTTGGCATTGTAGTCGTAATCCAGGGGGCGGGTGCCGCTTTCCGGCCCCATGGGCTCCATGAGAACTGCCGCCGTCCCCCCCCGAAGCCGGTTCAGCGCCAGCTTTCTTTCCAGGGCCCTGATGTCGTTGGGATACACCTCGGCCGTGTATTTGAAGCAGGCTTTGGGAATTCCGTGGGATTCCAGGGACCCGGTGCCCGGGATCCGCATACCGTAGGAGAGCTGGTCGCTCCAGCCGTGGTAGGCGCCCCCCAGTTTGATGATGCGTTTTTTGCCCGTGGCCAGTCTGGCGACCCGGATGGCCGCCATGGCCGCCTCGGTGCCGCTGCCCAGCATCCGGAAGATATCGACGCCGGCAAAGCGTTCGCAGATGAAACGAGCCAGTTTCAGTTCGTATTCATGGAACAGGCCGGTCACCGGCCCGCAGGTTTCCAGCAGATCGCGTATCTTGTCCCGTACCGGGTCGGGGTTGCTGCCCAGCACGGTGGGGCCGCCGGCCTGCAGAAAGTCGATGTAACGGTTGCCGTCGATGTCGGTCAGGTACGCGCCCCTGGCCTGTCGAAAGGCCAAAGGATGCGGATAGTTAAACGCCAGATTGTGCTGGACGCCTCCCGGGATATAGTGCGCGGCTTCCTCGACCATTTGCCTGGATTTGCCGCACCGGTCGCTGAAATAGGCCATGTATCGGGCCATGGCATCGGGCTTCAGGGTCCGTATGGGTTGACGGATAAGGGCATCCAGTTGCCGGTAGATCCGCTGGGTGTCATGATACTCTTGTATGGCGTATCCCGTTCCGGGCATAGTGACTCCTTACCGTTGATAGCCAGCCGTTAGGTGAACCTGCGGATGGATTATAAAAGAGGGGAAAAAAAGATGTCAATAGAAAACTGACCGGTCAGTCTAAAAACTGCCGATAAGCCGATCCGGACGGCCGGTTTGAACGGGCTAATTTCCTTGCTGTGATTTCCCTGTTGACAATCCACGGATATTCGATACCATGTGTTTAAACTGACTGGTCGGTACAAAAATGTGGGTGAATCTGTTCCGGATCATGTTCGGTGGCGGGCCCTTTGGGGAAATTGAACAATATTCATCGCAGCCGATATCGGGAGTGGGAAAAATGACGACAATAAAAAGCAACGCATCGCCTCAGATCAGGGTGTATCCATACCGATGGGTGGTTCTGTCGGCCTATGCCGTCATTACGGCCGTCATTGCAATCCAATGGCTGACCTTTGCCCCCATCGCCCGTGAGGCCAGGAGCATTTATCATGTATCGTCTCTGGGGATCGATCTGCTCTCCATGATTTTCATGCTGGTGTACCTGGTGGTCTGTATTCCGGCCTCCTATGTCATCGACACGTGGGGGATCCGGCGGGGCATCGGCCTGGGCGCCGTGCTCACCGGCGTTTTCGGAATGATGAAAGGCCTCTTTCCCGACGATTACACCCTTGTCCTGATCGCCCAGGCCGGTCTGGCCGTGGCCCAGCCGTTTATCCTGAACGCCGCCACCAAGGTGGCGGGCCGGTGGTTTCCCCTGACCGAGAGGGCCCTGGCCGTTGGGATCGCCACCCTGTCCCAGTTCGTGGGTATTCTCATTGTCATGGTGGCCACCCCGCTGATGTTGACCCGGACCCCGGACGGCGGCTATGATCTGTCCCATATGCTGATGACGTACGGCCTGATGTCTCTTGCGGCAACCGTGCTGCTGCTGTGCCTGCTCAAGGAAAAGCCGCCGACACCGCCGCAAATCGAGCAGGAGCCGATGCTGGGAGTGTTTCAGGGCATGGGCCACATCGTGCGTCAGCGGGACATGCGGCTCGTCATGCTCATGTTTTTTTTCGGCCTCGGGATATTCAACGCCATCAGCACCTGCATCGACCAGATTTGTCAGATCAAGGGGCTGACCATGGATCAAACCGGCTACGTGGGCGGCATCATGCTCCTGGCCGGACTGGTCGGCGCCGTGATCCTGCCTTTGCTCTCGGACAAGCTCAGGAAACGCAAGGCCTTCATCGTGATGGCCATGGCCCTTTCGGCGCCCGGATTGATCGGATTGACCTTCGCCGACCATTTTTTGAACCTTTTGGCCGCCTCCTTTGTCATGGGGTTTTTCCTTTTGGGGGCGGGGGCGCCCGTCGGATTCCAGTACAGCGCGGAAGTGACCCACCCGGCGCCGGAATCCACCTCGCAAGGGCTTTTGCTGCTTCTGGGACAAATCTCGGGCATTGTGTTCATCGTGGGCATGAACGTGATCGGGACGGCGGCGGCCATGCGCATTTTTATCGGCCTGGCGGCAGTCAATATCATCCTGAGTCTATGGCTGAAGGAATCCAGGATGATCATACAAGAGTGAGCCGTTGTTTAAGGCACATCATTTTTCAGTGCGACAGGAAGACCGGCGTCGTCATGTTTCGCAACACCGTACGGGTGGCGCCGCCGAAAACCTCCTCACGCAGGCGTGAGCGGGTATATGCGCCCATCACAATCAGGTCGGCGTCCACCTCGTCGGCGCAATTAATGAGATCGTTGCCGCTGTCGTTCGCTTTGCGCTCGAGTTCGACCTGTTCAACCGTGACGCCATGGCGCTGGAGATGTTCACCGATATCAAACCCGAAGTTTTCGGGCATGGAGGACCTGGGCCCCATGAAGGCAACGGTTACTTTGGATTCGGGTCCGAGGATCATCATGGCGTCTGAAATGGCGCGCGCCGCTTCCCTGCTGCCGTTCCAACCCAGCAGGGCGTGCCCGGTGTATCCTTTGGGCTTGAAGTTCCGGGGCACGATGAACATGGGCCGGCCGCTGGTGCAGACGACGTCACCCGGATCGACAAATTTGGATTCGGCTGCTTTTGAAGGCAATTGTCCTGCAATGACCAGGTCCGCATAGCGCGCCACAACCGCCGCAACGTAGTTGGGGTCGCCGTGAATCTGCTGCCAGGCGGACTTGTCGGTCCTGCCCGCTTGCGCCACCTGATCATGAAACATCCGAGCGGTATGCTGCGCCACCTCATTGGCGGCTTCGCGTATCCGGGTTCTCGCCAGCTCGCGAAAGTCGTCCGGAAGCTCGACCAGCACCTGATCCGGTATATAGACTGTTCCCTGGGTATAAACGCCGGTCAGGTAGGCGTCGAATCTGTCGGCCATCACCAGGGCCGTCTCGATTCGAGCGGCGCACCCGGAAGAGTCGTCCGCCAGCACGATAAGGTTTTTAAGGGCCATCTGTCATCACTCCTTCCCACCATTTGCGGCGCAGGCATATCCGGCGCCTGTGAAAAACGAAAGACCTCAATCGGGACGAATTGAAAATGGATGCATGCCCCGTGATGCGGGCTGCATGCCGTATTCCGATGAATCTGGGCTTAAGGCGTTCTCAGGTCTGAAAGCGGATCCAAATAGGAAACGAAAGAGCGTGACAGTGTTTAAGCTCGCGTATCAATGCACAGCATCATGCCGGTTGCCATCGTCGTTGAGTTGATAACAAGTATATCCCAAAATGTCCGGTCGAACCAAAAGGTATTTGACACGGGCGGCTGGCAACTTCTCTGAACCCGCATGCATCAGAACCACTGAGCCGACAGCCATTGCCAGAGTGCAAAACCGGCCATGCCTCCCACGATGGTAATCAGCAGGTTCCTGCTGAGCCGTCCGATGAGGATGGTGATGACCGCGCCAGCCAGATAGGCGTTGGTCCAGGAGATACTCACGGTCTGCCCGTCCGGCATCAGCGTGGCCGGTACGATGATGGCCGTAAGCACCGCCGGCGGAACATATCCCAGGGCACGCTTGAGATTATCGGAAAAATTGATGCGGCCCGACAGAGGAAACAGCACATATCGGATCGAAAAGGTGACGATCGCCATGCCGGCGACCAGATAGAGCGTCGTCATATCAATCATTCCCCTTTGTCCCTGCAGCCGATGGCGATCGCTTCAGCAGCAGGCGTTCGGCAATGACTCCGGCGCCGATGCCCAGAATCGTTGCGGCGATAAGGCCGAGTTTATGCGGCAGCCCATGAAACGCCAGGGCGCTCAAACCGGCAACCAGCACGCTGGCATAGTTGGGTTTGTCATTCAAATAGGGCAGCACCATGCCGATGAAGGCGGCCACCATGGCAAAGTCGAGCCCCCATCCGCCGATGCCGCTCAGCATGCGGCCGGCTTCCAGCCCGATGATGGTACAGATGTTCCAGTTGGTATACATGAACAGCATGGAACCGAACTGGTACCAATGTTTGTAGGGACTTTCATCCGCGTACCGCCAGCGTCCCACGGCCACTGCAAATGTCTCGTCGGTCAGTCCGAAGGCCAGAATCGCCTGCCAATATTTAGGCAGATGCCTGAGGTTGGGCAGCAGGGTGGCCGAGTAGAGAAGATGCCGGAAATTGACCACAAAGGTGGTCAGCACGATCATGGGCCAGACCGTTCCCGCTCCGACGAGACCCGTGGCGATAAACTGGGACGATCCGGCAAAGACGAACAGCGACATACCGATGGTTCCGGCTGCCGAGAGTCCGGTCTGGCTGGACAGGGTTCCGAAGATGATCCCGAAGGGTATAGCGCCGATCACCAGCGGCAGGGTATCGCGCGCGCCTTTCCAAAATTCCGATCGTCTGGTTTGCAAAGACATGCCGGATTTCCTTTCAACCGATCGACCATTCACCAATCCATTTTCCCCCTTCTGCATGAGAAGGAGAGGCATGTGCCAAATTTTCCTTCCCCTCAGGACGAGACGCTCTGTCCTGACATATTCCTCTTCAAACCATAAAATTTAGCATACAGCAGGGGAGTATGGATTGAACGTTATTGCCATTGCTCGAAACTCGTGCAAAGTTTCGAGAGCGTTCAGTCGATCCTACTGCAAGCCCTTGGCAACGCGGGTCGAAGATCCCGATAGCAGCGGGAATCTGGAGTCCTCCGTCGACTTTTTCATTTTTCTTGCGATTCAATTTCTAATAATAGGAATTGTTCCATCCTCCCGGTGTCAGCTTTTTTTGGTTGCATTGCCCCACTGTTGCAAAAGCCGGAGGGCTCCAGAGCCAAGGCGCCGAGGGCGCAGCCGTAGTAAATCTACTGCAAGCCCTTGGCAACGCGGGTCGAAGATCCCGATAGCAGCGGGAATCTGGAGTCCTCCGTCGACTTTTTCATTTTTCTTGCGATTCAATTTCTAATAATAAGAATTGTTCCATCCTCCCGGTGTCAGCTTTTTTTGGTTGCATTGCCCCACTGTTGCAAAAGCCGGAGGGCTTCAGAGCCAAGGCGCCGAGGGCGCAGCCGTAGTAAATCTACTGCAAGCCCTTGGCAACGCCGGATCTGGAGTCCTCCGGCTTTTGCAACGGTGGGGTATATTGCCCCGGTGTGACACCGACGATCTGTTTGAAGTGGCGGGTGAGGTGGCTTTGATCGGCAAAGCCGGTTTCGACGGCCACTTGCGAGATAGGCATCCGGGCACGCAGCAGTTGTTTGGCTCTCTGAATCCGCTGCTGCTTGCGGTATGCATGGGGTGGCAGGCCGGTATGTTGCCGGAATATGCGCGCGAAGTAGAAGGTGCTCAGCCCCGCGTGATCGCTGATGGTTTCCAGGGAGATGTTTTCTGAGAGCGTGTCGTGGATCAACTGCCGCGCCTTTTTGACGGCCTGTCTTTCGAAGCCCTGCTTTTTGGACGCCGGTGCGTTTCCGGCCTTGGTGCGGATCAGCTCGCCCATGACATCGTAGTAGCAAACCTGTCGCTCCAATGGGGATGTCGATCGTTCGAGCAGCACGTGCAGCTGCCGGATCCTGGCGGCCAGCGGGCGGTCCTTGATGACGGCCTCAGGAAACCAGGGCATCTCCACCGGTCGGTCGGCCATGGCATCGGCCACCATCTTCAAAGTCTGGACGGCTGGATAGAGCATGCGGTAGGTCCAGCCCTGTTTGTTCCCGGAATGGCCGGTATGAACCTCATCGGGATTGATCACCACCACGTCGCCGGGCATGGCGGCGTAAGTTTCACCCCGATAGTAGAAGACCTCCACGCCGCTTTCGATCATTCCGATGACGTACCCCGGGTGGGTGTGCCGCGAAAAGGTGTGGGAGATGTATGTGGCCTTCAACAGCTCCAGGTCTCCGATATCCGGGGCGTGCCAGAATGTTGCGCTCTCTTTCATCATGGGCAACTTATGAATCGTGGAACCTATTGTCAATCGTGCTTGGACCTGAGAATGCGGGTCGAGTTGGCCACTGCGGCCAGGGCGGTGCCCATGTCGGCGAACACGGCTTCCCACATGGTTGCCAGTCCCATGGCCCCGAAAGCGATGAAGATGCCTTTGACCGCAAAGGCCAGCAAGATGTTCTGCCATACGATGCGCCGCGTGGCTCTGGCAATCGCTATGGCGCGGGCCACCTTGGTCGGCGAATCGTTGACCAGGACCACATCGGCGGTTTCAACGGCTGCATCGCTGCCCAGGCCGCCCATGGCGATTCCCACATCGGCCCTGGCGATGACGGGGGCATCGTTGATGCCGTCGCCGACGAAGGCGATCTTTCCGTCTTCGGAACGTTTCGTCGCCAGCTGCTCGATCATCCGCACTTTGTCTTCGGGCAGCAGGTCGGCCGTAAAATCGTCCAGTCCGATGGCGCGGCTCACCGCTTCTGCCGCGCATTGGTTGTCACCGGTCAGCATCGATACCCGGGCGACACCCTGTGATCTCAAATCGCTTACGGCGCTTTCGGCGTCGTGGCGCAGCCGATCGCCGATGGCAATATAACCGGCGTATCTGCCGTCGACGGCAATGTGGGCCACCGTGTTGTCGAATTCGCACTTGTGGTGCGCAATATCATTCGTGTGCAACATGTGGTCGTTGCCCACATATACCGTGTGCCCGTCGTAGCGCGCCGCAACCCCCTGTCCGGACAGGTCCCGATGGCCGGAAATTCTGTCCGTCGGAAGATCGCCGTACCGTTGCCGGTAGGCCGTCAGGATGGAGGCGGCAATAGGATGATTGGATTGATACTCGGCGGCGGCGGCAAATTCCAACAGCTGTTTTTTGGAAAAGCCGTTTAAATTGATCACGTTGTTGACATGGAAAACGCCGCGCGTCAGGGTGCCGGTTTTGTCGAAGATGACTGTTTTAACGGCGGCCAGGGCGTCGATAAAATTTGAGCCCTTGACCAGAATACCTTCTTTGGAGGCGCGCCCGATGCCGCCGAAATAGCCGAGCGGAATGCTGACCACCAGCGCGCAGGGGCATGAGATCACCAGGATGACCAGGGCGCGGTAGAGCCACTGCTGAAAGTCCCCTCCGGCCAGCAGAGGCGGGGCCAGCGCGATCACTGCGGCAATGGCCACCACCACCGGTGTATAGTAGCGCGCAAAGGTGGTGATAAACGTTTCGGTTTTGGCTTTTCTGGCCGTGGCGTTTTCCACCAGGTCCATGACTTTGGCGATGGAGGATTCTTCGAACGGCCTCGTCACCGCAACGGTCAAGGCGCCGTTGATGCTGATTTGGCCGGCCATGACGCCATCATTTACCCTGGCCGAGACAGGAACCGGCTCACCGGTCAGAGCCGATGTGTCCAGCCGGGACGACCCCTCGACGATCGTTCCGTCCAGCGGTATTTTTTCGCCCGGTTTGACCAGAATGAGGTCGCCCACCGACACCGCCTCGGGCGGGACCGACATGAATCCGGACGCTGTTTTGAGCCAGGCGCGATCCGGCTTGGCCGACAGCAGGATTCGAATGGACCGGCGGGAGCGCGCCACCGACACATTCTGCAGCAGCTCTCCGATCTTGTAGAAGATCATCACACCGACGGCCTCGGCGTAGGCCCCTATGGCGATGGCGCCGGCGGTGGCAATCACCATGAGGACATTTTCATCGAACAGGATGCCGTTTCGGATGGTGCGGGCGGCACCGGTGACGACATTCCAGCCTGCCAGCAGGTAGCCGGCCAGGACGATGACCATCTCCCATTTACCGAGGGGGTTGACATAGGAACTCTCCTCGAAAAAGAGCTGCCAGCCAAAGAGAACCGCGGCCACCAGGAGAAACACCAGCTCACGTTTCAGGTTCAGGGGCTCCTCCGTTCCACCCTGGCTGCGGGTATGAGCGTTTTCGGAATGGGAGACCAGCTCGATGTGGGGATCGACGCGGCGAACCGCTTCCACCACCGGGCGGTCGTCCTCTGCCGCAACATGCAGCGTCAAGCTGGCAAAATCGATGACGGCATCGCTGATGCCTTCCGTTTGGTTCAGATGCTTTTCGATTTTGGCTGCGCAGGCGGCGCAGTCCAGATGTTTGACGTGGAATTTTCTGGTGGAAGGCTTCTGGGATATCATCATATTATCTTCTGTTGACATTCATCTCTTTTCGTAACATGGCGATGCCGAACGTTCCTCTATTCCAGAAGGTGCTCCATGCCAAGATTGAGAAGTTTGCGGATGTGATCGTCATCCAGCGAGTAATAGATGACCTTGCCCTCGCGCCTGGCTTTGACGACTCGCGCCTGTTTGAGGTTTTTGAGTTGGTGAGAAACAGCCGGTTGCTTCATCCGCAACAGCGCACACAGATCGCAGACGCACAGTTCGGATTCACTCAGGGCCCATAGAATCGCGATGCGGGTGCTGTCGCCAAACAGCTTGAACAGGTCGGCCAGTTCGTACAGGGCCACCTGATCGGGCATCAGGTCCCGAACCTTTTCGACGGTATCGTGGTGGATTCCTTCGGAAATACAAGCTTCGACAGCGGTCATCGGGGGCAAGGCGCACTCCTTTCGGGGAAATGATCACACATACATATTAATATATGTACATATGTTAATTGATTGATGTTTGTCAAGAGATTATTGCCGTCGCCAAATCATCGGTGTCGGGATCGGGGCGGTATCGGAATCGAAAAGGCCCCTCAATACGAAGCACTAAATTTATTTAAACAGCGACAAGCATGTTGTGCAACATTAACTTAACACTCTGACGGCAACTCACCCTGCATTTCCGGAAGGCAACCGGCGAGATTTCTGTAACGGGGATTGTTATGCTACCGAGGCGCCGTCAGCTCAATTTCGTACCTGGCGATTTTTCTCCGCAGCGTGTTCTTGTCGATGCCCAGCTCCCTGGCGGTGGCCATCTTTTTCCATCGGTTGCGCTTCAGGGCCAGAATGATGGCCGATTTTTCCACATCCTTGAGGGTTAATCCTTCCGGCATCCGTTCCGTCTTGCTGAAGGGCTGGATGCGTTCGGGAAGGTGGTGCAGGCGGATCAGACCCTCGGGGCAAAGCACGAACGCATGCTCTATGGCGTTTTCCAGTTCGCGGATATTTCCGGGCCAATCATACATCATCAGGGCGGTCATGGCACCCTGGGCCAGCCCAGGGATCTGTTTGCCGTTGAGGCGGTTGAAATGCTCGATAAAGTAATCCACCAGCAGGGGGATGTCCTCCTGGCGCTGACACAGGGGCGGCAGGGAAATCCGCATCACATTGATGCGGTAAAACAGATCCTCCCGAAACAGGCTTTCCCGAACCCGTTGTTCCAGGTCGCGGTGGGTGGCGGCGATGATGCGGGCATTGGTTTTCACCGGCTGGGTCGAACCCAGCGGTTCGTAGGTCCGTTCCTGCAGGACGCGCAGCAGGCGCACCTGCACGGCGGGGGAGACATCGCCGATTTCATCAAGGAAAATGGTGCCCTCCTGCGCCAGGGCGAATCGGCCGTCTTTGTCCTTTTTGGCATCGGTGAAGGCGCCTTTCTTATAGCCGAAAAGCTCGGACTCAATGAGGGTGTCCGGCAGCGCACCGCAATTGACGGCCACAAAGGGTCCTTTACGGCGCGGGCTGTGATTATGAATCGCCCGCGCCAGAAACTCCTTGCCGGTTCCCGTTGCACCGTCGATCAGCACCGTGCTGGCGCTCTCCGCGATTTGCGGCAGGATTTCGAAATAGTGAAGCATCCGCCCGTTTTTTGAGACGATGTCTTCAAAGGAGTGGGTCTTGAGGTAGGCTTTTTTAAGCTCGCTGAATGCCGATAAATCGCAAAAGGTTTCGACGCCGCCGATGATGCTGCCGTCCGAGGCCCTCAACACCGCCGTATTGACGCTGATGGGTATGCTCTTGCCGTCGGCGTGCTGAATATAGATCGGCATGTTGGATATGGGATTGCCGGTATCGAGGGTTTGGCGCAAAACGCACCCGTTGCCGCAAACATTGGTTCTGAAGATATCGTAGCAGCGCTTGCCGACGGCCTGTTTGCGTGTGAATCCGGTGATATTTTCAGCCGCCCGATTAAACGACATGATTTCCCAGTCCAGATTCACCGTGAAGACCCCCTCCACGATGCTTTCGAGGATGACCTGATAATTTTTTAGTATCGACTGCACGGTGTATTTCCTTTTTTCGAAGTATGCATGGGCTCTGTCGGCGCCCATTCGGCTATCGCGTTTCGCGGGTTCAAATTGAACCGAAAAGGGATGAATCTGGTACAATTCCGGGTGCGTTATGTTTCCTGTGATTTTAGCACATGGGTGCGTTTTGTTTCCATGTTTTTTTATCCTTTGTCATCATATCTTGCCGTGTCGGATAAAAATAGTAATGATATCTAAATGTTAGAAAAATATTTGGCCGTATCCGACAATCCGGCACCGACCTTGCTTTATTCGAAAGCGGCTTTCGACACCTAAAGATCCATTTATTGTGGTCAAACCACAAGGAGGTGACTCCGATGTTCAAGAAAATACTTTTTGCCACCACCGCTTCTCCGACATGTGATGATGCCGCCAAGGTCGCCTTTGATCTGGCAAAAAAGTACAACGCCACGATCTACGCCTTTCATGTGTTCGGTATTCCCACGCGTGGGGCCAGCCCATTTATCTATGATTTCCGTACCGGTGAGCAGGAGACCGTTGATGATGATTATACGGCCTGGGTGAAGGAGGAGATGAAAAACACCTACGCCAAGCAGATCGAGACGGTGGACAATTGCGTCCTCGATTGTACCGTGGGGGCACCCCACTCAGCCATTCTGCGGAAAGCCCGCAAGGAAGATGTCGATCTGATTGTCATGGGAGCCCACACCCGTGATGAAGATGTCGGCGGTTCGCGCTATCGCCACATCGTGGGGAGCACCATGCAGAAAGTGGCGCGCAGCGCGCGTTGCCCGGTGTTGATCATCAGCCGGCCCTGCAATACATGCTTCTGGTATTTCAGCAACATCGTCTTCGGCACCGATTTTTCCAAGGCCTCCATGTCGGCCTTCATGTTTGCCTATCAGACCGCCAAGGCCATCGGATGCAAACTCTATCTGTTCCACGCCATCGACTTGACCGACATCCAATTTGGTCAGAGGACGGGTCAGGAGGAGATTGAAAGCCGGGTGGAGGTGGCCAGGAAAAAGATGGAACAGATCTACATTTCGCAGATGCAGGATTATGACAATTACGAAATCGAGATATGGGAAGGGATTCCTCATGTCGAAATTCTCAAATTTGCCCGTGAAAAAAGCGCCGACTTGATTGTAATGGCCCATCACACACGGGAAATCGATCCTGAAAAGGCCTTGCTGGGCAGCACCGTAGAGCAGGTGGTGTTGCGTTCGGCCTGCCCGGTGGCCAGCGTCAATCGGCCGGATAAGGTGGATGCGACCTTTGACCGCCATTCCAAGGCATACCGCATGCAAATGGAGACCACAGATGAAAAGAGCAGCTAACTGGGACTGGGAGACACCGGAAAAGCGCATCGATCTCGCACCGTGGAACGAAAAATTTGAATGGGTGGAAGAGTATCATGCCAGTCCGGACGGCGAATCGATCGCAGCCATTGTCAACACGGGGGACGACGCCTTTGGAATTTGCGTCAACGGCGACATCTGGCCCACGGCCTTCGAAAAAGCCTGGAACCTGCAGTTTTGCCCGGACGGCCGTCTGATGGCCCTGGTTTCTCTTGACGGGCAGTGGACCGTGGGGGTGGACCAGCAGGTATGGGACAGCCGCTTCGATTATGTATGGTCGCCCAGCTTCAGTGCGGACGGCTCGTGCATCGGCGTCGCTTTTCAGGAAGGCATGCAATACGGCATGGCGGTAAACGATATACCGTGGGAAGATCGTTTCGCCAACATGACAGATACGGCTATAAGTGCAGACGGCCGACACAGCGCCGCCACCGTCCAAACGGAAGCGCTGAACGAAGGCGATATTTTCAAGTTCAAAAAAGGGGTGTTTACTGCGGCGGTCGACGGCAAGCCATGGAATCGACCGTTTGTCAACGTGTGGGGCAATACCTTCGATGGCAGCGGCGAAGCCCTCGCGGCGGAGGTGCGGCTGGATCGTTTGCGGTACTCCATTGCCGTCAACGGCGTCCCATGGCAGGAGACTTATAAATCGGTTTGGCCGCCGCGCTTCAGGCCCGGCACCGA
The DNA here is from genome assembly GCA_050291625.1 of Desulfobacteraceae bacterium. GTDB lineage: Bacteria > Desulfobacterota > Desulfobacteria > Desulfobacterales > Desulfosarcinaceae > JARRKU01. The sequence goes on along the minus strand of JBNKKC010000083.1, from coordinate 17,662 downwards.
TTGCGTCACCGCACCGGTGCTCACCAAAAATGGGTGGACCCTGGCACAAGACGGAAAGCAGTTATGGAGCTCGTGTTTTGTGCAGTGCTGGCACCACCAGTACAGCCCCACCTCCGACGATATCGCCGCTATTGTGGCGCCGGAGTTTGGCAAGTGGACCATCGCGGTAAACGGTGTGGCATGGCGCCAGCGGGCGGGCAACATGTTGACTGATATGGTGTTCAGTCCGGACGGCCGGCGGATTGCTGCATTGGCGAAAGACAATGACCAGTGGACGATTCTGGTAGACGATAAGCGTTGGACCAATCGATTCGACCGTTTATGGCCGCCGGTTTTCAGCCCGGACGGCCGGCATGTCATGGCCAAGGTTCAAAAAAACAGTTATTACACCGTTGCTATCGACGATCACTGCTGGATTAATGGTTGTGACATGTTGTGGCCGCCAAGCTTCAACACCGAAGGAGATAAGGTGTTGATTCGAAGTGTTGAAAACGGGGCCTACTATCGCCGCGTGTTGCCGTTAGCGGACCTACTGCATTAGGAGGATGACCGATGCATGCGCTTTATGATTTTGTCTGCGGCCCCCTGGTTTGGGTCGCCTTTGGCTTGTTTATCGGCGGCTGCATTTACAGACTTGTGCAATTGGTCGGTCTGGCGCGCCGCAAGGAGAAGTTTATCTTCACTTTCTTCAGTCTGCGTTACAGTTTGCGGTCCATTGTGCACTGGCTGACGCCTTTTGGCGCAACCAGTATGCGCATCCATCCCGTGATGACGGTGGTGGCGTTTGCATTTCATATTTGTCTGCTGCTGGTGCCGGTGTTTCTGTTGGCCCATATCGTTCTGCTGGAAGAGGCATGGGACATTCAGTGGTGGACGTTGCCGGACATCGCAGCCGATGCCATGACGCTGGTCGTGGTGGCCTCCTGCATTTTTTTCCTGCTGCGGCGACTGACGCAACCGGAGGTGCGGTACGTGACCAGCGCATCGGACTATCTGATCCTGACCCTGGTGGCGGCACCCTTCATCACCGGATTTTACTGCAGCCTCGGTCTGCCGGGCTATCAGACCATGGTCATCGTACACATTCTTTCCGGAGAAATCATGCTGGCGGCCATACCCTTCACACGGTTGGTTCATATGGTCTTTGCCGCTTTTACACGCGGCTATACCGGTTCGGAATTCGGTGCCGTTCGTCAAGCCAGGGACTGGTAAGATTAAGGCTTTACGATAATAAAAATATGAAAAGTGACAATATAGGGGGTTGCCATGGCAGAAGCGGCGATTGATAAGGAGAATCCATCTGTTCAAGCGAACGCATCACCGGAATCTGTGGCTGACGAGGGTATCGACAAGCGGATATCCGAATTGTCACAGGAAGAGATTCAGACCGTTATAAACGAGGTGTTGAGCAAAGAAACAGGTGCCCGGCTCAAGGCGTATGTCGATACATGCGCCCATTGCGGATTGTGTTCGGATGCCTGTCACTATTTCCTGTCCCGTGACAGGGATCCGGCGTTTTCTCCCGTGGGGAAGGTTAAACAGACGCTATGGGAGATGCTCAGAAAAAAAGGGCGCATACCGCCGCGAGCGATCAAGCGCATGGTGCAGATTGTTCATACCGAATGCAATCTCTGCAAGCGCTGCAGCATGTATTGCCCTTTCGGGATCGATATCGCCTATCTGATGCTGGTGGTCCGGCGAATCGTCCATAAACTGGAATTGACTCCGCTGTACATTCAGGACACGGTCAACAGCCACTCGGTGACGACCAATCAGATGTGGGTCAAGGAAGATGAATGGATCGACACCCTCCAGTGGCAGGAGGAGGACGCCCGGGATGAGATACCGAAATTGCGGATCCCTCTGGAAAAGGAGGGGGCCGACATCATGTACTCGGTTATCGCCCCGGAGCCCAAGTTTCAGGCGGAGTTGATCTATCAGGCGGCCGTCATTTTCAATGTGGCCGGCATGGATTGGACCATGCCCGCAACACCGGGTTGGGACAACAGCGATATGGCCATGTTTACCGGGGATAATGAAATCATGGCCAGAATTAAGCGGGCCCATTTCGAAACGGCTGCGCGGCTCCGGGTCAAGCGGATTGTCATGGGCGAATGCGGCCATGCCTTTCGCTCGGTGTATGATACGGGAAACCGGACGTTGGGGTGGAAGATGCCGCCCATTCCCGTGCAACATGCCATCGATTTTTACTACGAACTGCTCAAAGAGGGCCGTATCCGGGTCGCGAAAAAATTCGAACAGCCGGTAACGTTGCACGATCCCTGCAATGTCGTGCGCGGCCGGGGATTGCATGATAAGGCCCGCTATGTCATTCGTCAAACCTGCGAAGAGCTGGTCGAGATGCATCCCAATCGCGAGCACAACTACTGCTGCGCCGCCGGCGGCGGCGCCATCAACTGCGGGCCGCCCTATAAAAAGACACGGATACTCGGCAACCGGATCAAGGCGGAGCAACTGGCCGCCACCGGCGTCAAAGTGCTGGTGGCACCGTGCCACAATTGCCATAGTGGGCTGGAAGATATCAATCATCACTATGAGTTGGGCATGGATGTGAAATTCATCAGCGATATTATCTACCAGGTGATGGAAAAGCCCGAAGCCGAATAGGAGACAATTATGAGCGCTTTACGCATCTATTGCACCGTCGCAATACTGACCTTGCTGTTTGCGGCTACGCAAAGCCTGTCCCAGGAGGATATGCGGGTCGTCGACAATTCGATGTTCAATCGTCCGGTGCGTGCATCATCCATGTTTGAACACGATGTCCACAACGAGACGGCCGGCATCGAAGATTGTACAGAGTGCCATCATCTGTATGAAGATGGTAAACGGGTTGAAGATGAATCGTCGGAGGATCAGGCATGTTCGGAATGCCATTCTGAAAAAAGCGACGGAAGCAACCCATCGCTTCGCAGGGCCTACCATCTGAATTGCAAGGGGTGCCACCTGGAAAAAGCCGCCGGCCCGATCATGTGTCTGCAATGCCACCGCAGCGATTCCGAGACCGGCGATGCAGCGCAAGGGCAAAATGAATAGGTCCGTCAATGCCATAGAAAGAGAGGTATGAACTATGCCGAAGAAAATTCTGATCATCGACGACGATCCGGTTGTTCTCAGATACCTGGAAAGCATCTTAACGGATAACGGTTATGAAACCTATAAAGCCGCCAATGGGGTCGAAGCCGGAAAAATGGTAGAAAAGGTCATGCCGGATTTGATCACCCTCGATCTCGAAATGCCCGAACAGTGGGGACCGCGCTTTTACCGCCAAATGACCAAAAACAAGACCTTGAAAGATATTCCGGTGATCGTCATCAGCGGCCTGAGCGGCAGCAAATACAGTCTGCCCAAAGCCGCTGCGCACCTGAACAAACCCTTTGACCAGGAGCAATTGCTGAAATTGGTGGACGAATTAATCGGCAAGTAGATCGCCACAGGCAACGCATCATGGCGGCAAGCCTAACAAAAAAGCGGTACAGCCTCGCCCTGAAGATCATCACTTCAGTTGGGATCATTTTGTTCCTTTCCTTTTCGATCTGGGCCTATCTCAACCTGCGCCACTACCGGGACAAAGTGATGTCGGACATCGTTTCCGATTGCGAACGGCTCAGCGAAGCCATCCTGCTCGGAACCCACTATGCCATGATGTTCAACGCCCGGGATGATATCAATCAGATCATCAGAAACATGGGACGGCTCAAAGGGCTCGAACACGTCCGCATTTACAACAAGGCCGGCGTGATCAAGTTCTCGAATCTGGAGAAAGAACTCGGTTTCACCACCGGGATCAAGACACAGGCCTGCTATATCTGCCACCGAACCGAACCGCCGCGCGATTCAATCCGCCTGGAAGAACGAAAACGCATCATTGCGCATGAGCCTGGCGAACGCTTTTTGGGGCTCATCAGTCCCATCTATAACGAGCCGGGCTGTGCCACCGCCGAGTGCCATGCACACCCCGGGAATAAGAAGATATTGGGCGCTCTGGACGTGGTCATTTCCCTCGGCAGGACCGACGAACAGATCATCGGCTTTCAGCGCCGGCTGGCGCTCTTTGCCCTGATCGTTTTCGTGGCCACGTCCGCCATCATCATCTTCCTTTTAGAAAAGTTCTTTATTATCCCCATTCAGCGCATGATCGAAGGGACGCGCCGGATCGCGCAGGGGCAGTATGATGCTCTGGCCGGGTTCAGCCAGAGCGACGAGATCGGTGGCCTGGTCGCGGCCGTGGACAGCATGGGGCGTGAGATCGGTGCCAAGCAGCAGGCCCTGAACCGGCAAAAAGATGAATATCAACAGCTGTTTGAGATGGTTCCCTGCATCATTTCCGTTCAGGACAAAGAGTATCGGCTGATCAGCTACAATCGCGAGTTTTCAAAGCGGTTTGCCCCAAAGCCCGGTGACTTCTGCTACACGGCCTACAAGGGCCGATCGGAGAAGTGCAAAGACTGCCCGGTGGAAAAGACCTTTGCAGACGGCCGCTCCCATTACAGCGAGGAGACGGGCATCAACAAGGATGGGACGCTGACCCACTGGATCGTCAAGACGGCCCCCATGATAGACGAGAGTGGCGAGATTATCGGTGCCATGGAGACGAGCCTGGACATTACCCACCGAAAGCAGCTCGAAAACAAGCTGGAGCAATCCGAGAAAAAGTACAACGCCATCTTCAACAACATCCCCAACCCCGTTTTTGTGCTGGATGCCGATACCCTGGAAGTATTGGACTGTAACGACAGCGTCGGTCCGGTTTACGGCTACGGCAAAGAGGAGATCCTGGGCGATTGCTTTCTGGCTTTTTTTCCGGAAGAGGAGCGGCTCAGGTATGATCAATTGTTGAAATCTGAAAAGGAGATCAAACAGGCAAGTTACATGGACAGGCAGGGCCGCTTCCGTTTCGTTCACATCCGGCTGTCGCCGTCAACCTATCCCGGCGGCGATGTCCTGTTGGCCTGCGTCACTGATATCACGGATCGTCTGGAAGACGAACTCAAATTGATCCAGGCCGGCAAGATGGCCACGTTGGGAGAGATGGCCACCGGAGTGGCTCACGAGCTGAACCAGCCGTTGGCGGTGATTAAAACCGCCAGCAATTACTTTCTTCGCAAAACCCGCAAGAAAGAGCCTATCCCCGATGAGATTCTCGGCACCATGTCCGAAGAGATCGACAGCTATGTCAATCGCGCATCTCATATCATCAACCATCTGCGCCAGTTCGGCCGCAAGTCGGACCTTGCCCTTGAGCCGGTTCAAGTCAACGAGGTGCTGCTCCAGGCCTTCGATATGTTCAGCCAGCAGCTCAAACTGAGAGAGATCGAGGTTCAATGGAGCCTGGAGGATTCGTTGCCGGAGATCCAGGCGGAGCAGGGCATGCTGGAGCAGGTGTTTATCAATTTGCTGCTCAACGCCCGTGACGCCATCGAGGAGAAATGGCGCTCATCCGATCCCCCGCCGCAACAGCCCAAGATCATTACCATCAAGAGCTTCCGGAACAAAAAGCACGTCCTGGTCGAGGTGAGCGACACCGGCATCGGTATTCCCGCCAGTGTCCGCAGTAAAATCTTCGAGCCGTTCTATACCACCAAGAAGGTCGGCGAGGGAACGGGGATCGGATTGTCCATCAGTTACGGCATCATCAAAGATTTTGGCGGCACTATCCGGGTGCGGTCCGACCCGGGGCAGGGCGCCTGTTTCAGTATTCAGCTTCCAATAGGACGTTCCGATGACCAATAACGCCGCCGGACATACCACGATCCTGCTGGTGGATGACGAGCCCGGCATCCGCAAGGTGCTGGGAATCGCTCTGGCCGACATGGGATACCGGGTTATGGTGGCGAAAGACGGTCAGGAGGCACTGGATCTGTTCAGGCAGATCGCCGCGCCCATCGTGCTGTCCGACATCAAGATGCCGGGCATGGACGGTATCGAACTGCTGCGCTCGATCAAACGGCTTGAACCGGACACGGAAGTGATCATGATCACCGGTCACGGGGATATGGATCTGGCTGTCAAAAGCCTTAAATTCGAGGCCACCGACTTCATCACCAAACCCGTCTCCGCCGACGCGCTTGACGTCGCCTTGCGCCGCACCCACGAGCGCATTGAATTGCGCCGGCAGCTCAGGCAGTACACCGAAAAACTGGAAAACCTGGTGGCTGAAAAAACCCGTAAGCTCATCGATGCCGAACGGATGGCCGCCGTCGGCCAGACAGTCGCCGGCCTTTCCCACGCCATCAAGAATATTACCGGGGGGCTCACGGGCGGCGCCTTTGTCGTGGAAAAAGGACTTGAACTGGACGACGCGCAGTACCTTCGCCAGGGATGGCGCATGGTTCGAGGCAATGTGGAGCGAATTGCGCGGCTGTCGCTGGATCTGCTCAACTATTCCAAAACTACACGGCTGGAGCTGCGGCATGCGCATCCCAACGATCCTGCCAAAGAGGTGGTCGAATTGATGCGTCCGCGGGCCGAAGAGGAGGGCGTGAGCTTGCACATCCAGCTGGACCGGGACTTGCAGCCTATTCGTTTCGATCCGGACGCCATGCATCGGGTATTGTTGAATTTAGTGACCAATGCATTGGATGCCTGCTGCTCGGATGCCTGCAAACGCAGAGAGCGCAAAGTCAGTCTTTTGACATCCAAACCATCCGGGTGGGGGGTAGAGTATCGAGTCTGCGATACCGGCTGTGGAATGGACGCCTCCACCCAGAGCAAACTTTTCCGGACCTTTTTTACCACCAAGGGCAGCAGCGGCACCGGCATCGGTTTGATGATGACCAAAAACATCATTGAAAAGCACCAGGGCACCATCAGCGTAAGGTCCAAAAAGGGGGTGGGATCTGAATTTATTGTTCGATTGCCGGATCTTGGCAAGCGGGCCGTTGATGGTCCGGCTTTGAAAAAGGAGGCCCATGAACACCATCGAGTTGAATTCTGACGGATCTCTGGCGCATCGGGAAAAACCGGTGGTCAATGAGCCGCTGCCGTATCTCGGTTTTCAGGTTGCTCTGGCACCGGAGTGCACGCTCAGGAGCTTTTTCCAGTTGCTGGAGCGATATGCCGACCTGGTCAAACTCAATCCGTTCAGCGAATCATTTCTCGCGAACTATGAAACGTGTCCCGAATCCGGCTGCCGTTGCGATGCTGTCGAACGCCTGGAGCTGACGCGCACCGTTGAAATGATCGGATATCCGGGCAATCCAAACGTGCAGATATTCGTCAACCTGGAAGGTCGCTGCGCCGATGCGGCCTGCGACATCAAACCTTACTGGTTGGAGCAGCTGCTGGATCTGCCGTTGGGTCTGGGGCGGCTGAAGCATTGCGTGTTCGGCGATCAGATCGACACGTTTAATTTTGAAACCGGGTTTACCCTGTTCGAGCTGATCGATACCATCTGCTGGCAGTTGAGTTTTCACAATCTGCCGGAGCAGTGCAGGATACAATTTTAATTTGTGCATCCATAACCCAAAAATAAGGTTCTGCGCTTTTCAATCAGTTATGTTGTTTGAAGGCATAGTTTAAAGTTTAAAGTGTAAAGTTTAAAGTTGAGGAATTGAATCGATTATAAAAACAAATAAACACATTCGAACAGGCATTTCTGTCACACGATACACCGCTTCGACCATTAATAATAGACAGAATTCGTTAACTTAAAACTTTACACTTTAAACTTTAAACTGAAGTAGCGAGCAAACCGCTTAAAAACGCCAATTTATCGTTGCGAGATGACTGACGACAAAAAACATAAAACCGTCCTGGTTGTCGAAGACGAACTCGATATGCGATTCTTCTTGAAGACGCTGCTGGAGACCAGCGGCTACCGTCCAATAATCGCCAAGAACGGTTCGGACGGCATGGCAAAGGCAAAAGAGAACCCGCCGGATTTGATCCTCCTGGATGTCATGATGCCTGAGCAGGGAGGAGCGATCATGTATCGCGATCTCAAATCGGACGTTGAACTGTCAATGATCCCCGTCATCATCCTTTCCGCCGTATCGCGATCCACCTTCGAGCATTACCTGAAAATGCTCGACCTGACGTCAGCCGACAAGGTGCCGGCGCCGGACGCGTATGTCGAAAAACCGCCCGATCCCCGGAATTTGTTGCGAATTATCCGGCTGTTTGTATAAAATAATTGAATGTCCAATATTCAAAACACCACTGCCCGCGAGACCCTTCTGCTGGTCGATGATGAGCCGGGTATACGAAGCCTGCTCAGCATTTCACTGACCGATCTTGGTTTCAACGTTCTGACCGCCGCCGACGGGAAGCAGGCGCTCGAGCTTTTTCGAGTCCATGCGCCCTCCATCGTGCTTACCGACATCAAGATGCCCGGCATGGACGGCATCGAATTACTCGGGGCCATCAAGCAGGAAAATCCGGACACCGAAGTCATCATGATCACCGGTCACGGCGACATCGAGTTGGCCATCAAGAGTTTAAAGATGGAGGCCACGGATTTTGTCACCAAGCCGATCAATGATGATACGCTGGAGATCGCTCTCAAGCGCGCCCTGGATCGCATCGCCATGCGGCGTAAGATCAGCGCTTATACTGACGAACTGGAAAAACTCGTCGCGGAAAAGCAGAGCCGGCTGAACAAATCACAGCAGAGCTATCGTCATTTGTTCGACCGAAGCCCTTGCTACATTACCGTGCAGGACCGGGATCTGCGGTTGACGGCGGCCAACCGGCGCTTCACGTCCGATTTTAAAGGCGACATCGGGCTGCATTGCTACAAGGCCTACAAGCAGCGCAGCGAACCATGTCCGGATTGTCCGGTTGAAGCGACGTTCGAAGACGGCCGGCCGCATCAATCCGAGATGCAGGTGACGGCCAAAAACGGCGAGCAGTGCCACCTGTTCATCTCTACGGCCCCGATCCTGGGTGACGACGGAAGGGTCGGCCAGGTGATCGAGATGTCTACCGACATTACCGAGCTGCGCCATCTGCAGGATCACTTGGCCACCCTGGGTTTGCGGGTCAGCTCCATTTCTCATGGCATCAAAGGATTGCTGACCAATCTGGACGGCGGGCTCTATCTGCTGGAATCGGGCTTCCAGAAAGAGGACCGCGAAAAAACCCGCGAAGGCATGGATATCGTCAAATTTACCGCCGACCGCATCCGCCGCATGATTCTCGATATTTTATACTTTGCCAAGGAGAGAGAACTTCAAATCGAGAAAATCAATGCCCGCAGATTTGCCGACGATATTGCCATGACCTTTGAGGGCCGGTTAAAGGGCGGTCCGATCGCGTTTGAATACCGGCCCGATGAAGATGCCGGTGACATCGAACTGGATGCCGCCGTCATGCGCACGGCTCTTTTGAATATCCTGGACAATGCCGCCGATGCATGCCGCGACGATACCAGCGGCAAAGAGAGTAGCATCGTGTTCGGTATGCGCAATGAAGGCGAGTTTCTCGTATTCGATATCATCGACAACGGCATCGGCATGGACAAACAGGTCCTGGAAAACCTGTTCGACCTCTTTTTTTCTTCAAAAGGCCATCGCGGCACCGGCTTGGGGCTTTTCGTCTCCCACAATATCGTGACCCAGCACCAGGGCACGATTCATGTCTCTTCCAAAAAGGGTCAGGGCGCCCATTTCCGCGTCGTTCTGCCCCGGTACCAGGTTGGATCGGGGTCGAACGCCATCTGAATGCTGTTGTGATTGACTTGAAAAGCTCTCGTAACAAAAGTCACATTTATGGTTTTATTCAAAATTAATTGGCATAAGGTATGCGTAAGCACTGGTCATCTGGCAAGAGACAAGGCGCCGCTGGATGGGGGCTTTGTCCATGCACGTCGCCTCCGGGCTGGTTATTTCAGCACCTTATCAACGGGGGATGCTTGCCCCCTCCGGTGTTCACCGATGTGAAAGGTTGCATTGGCAGTGCTTGCAGAGCCATACATAAGGCTTTCTTTTATCAATAGCCGTGCTAGGCGGCGACACGGTCTCCCCCATTGATAAGGTGCTGAAATAACGAATCCCTACAGCTCAATGTGCATAGACAAAGCCCCCATCCAGCGGCTTGGTGCTATTGAGACGTTTATTTTGCGATAACTAATTTGGAGAAGACTAAAAATGTTAACTGATTCAATAGACGTTAAGAGAATGTTTTTGGCAAGGCTAGAGGGAGGAAGCTGTATCGCGAATACCGCGACGACCGATAACGCAGTCCAAAAACATTATCTTAACGTCCAGGTTCGAAGGTCCGCATGGCGGAGAGGAAGTCGGGCAAATGGCGCAGCAGATGCCACAGGCTTCTGCGATGCTGCCACAGGCGGCTGCGGAAGCGCCTGCGCCATTGCGGATCGGAGTAAAAGCGTTTGACGTGGGTGTTGTAGAGCTGATCCAGAATTTGCCTGGACCCGATCTCCTTGGGAACAAACACGAAATTGAGGCAATTCATCTTGCGCCAGTCCTCATCCACGGTGCCCTGTTCAAAGATGGTCTTCCATACCGGAGCACCGTGGAAGGGAGTGAATTTGGACATGTTCATGTCGTCCAGCCCCAGCGATATGACGAAGTCGGTGGTTTTTCGGATCGAGGCCATGGTCTCGCCCGGCAGCCCCATCATAAACAGCCCCTTTGCTCTCAGCCCTGCCGATTGAATGCGCCTGACCGTATCGCGCACCTCATCCAGATAGACCCCCGGTTTGTGCACCTCCAGCAAATCCGGGTCGCCGCTTTCTATGCCCAGCGATACCATCAGGCAGCCCGCTGCCTTGAGCATGGCCAGCAGCTCGTCATCGGCGTGGCCGACACGCACCGCGCAATTGAAGTGGACTCCCAATGGCTTGGAGGTCAGCAGCTCGCAAAGAGAGGCGATGCGTTTGCGGTTCATGGTAAACAGGTCGTCGTAAATATTCAAATGCCGAACGCCGAACCGTGAGTTGAGGTATTCGATGTGTGCATAGATATATTCCGGCGAGTTGTAGCGGAATCCGCGTTTGAACACGGAGCGGTCGCAGTAGGAGCACTGGTAGGGGCAGCCGCGGCTGGTCACCATGGTGGCACCGGGGGCCTGGATATAGCTGAACAACGGCAAATGATAGCTGCGGGGGAAGCCGGCCAGCTTTTCGTAGGCGGGAAAGGGCAGGCTGTCTAAATCGGGTATATGTTCCCGGGCCGGGTTGGTGACGACCTGTGCGCCGTCGCGCCACACCAGTCCGCTGATCTCCCGGTGGGGATGCCCGGCGGCCAGGCCGGCCAGGGTAAGCTCCCCTTCGCCCATGCACAGATAGTCGATGTGTTCGAACTGTTCGAGCAGGGTGCCTCCCAGCGCGGATATGTGGACGCCGCCGAAAATGATGCGGATTTGAGGCCGAAGCGTTTTCAGGTGCGTCGCCAGATCGCACCCGTCCAAAAATCCGGATGTCGTCGCCGAAAATCCCACCAGGTCCGGGTTAAGGCTGAGGATGCGCTTGGCATTGACCTGCGGATCCGATGCGGCATCCGGCCCCAGAAAATCCAGGACATGGACGGTAAATCCTTCGCGCTCCAGATAGGCGGCAATGGAGAGCAAGCCCAGCGGCGCCATGCGGTTGGCTGTGGCGGTGACATCCTTTCTGCCGGGAACCCAGTTGGATCCGGTTGGGTGAACCAGGACAATTCGCATTGATGATTCCTTGCCGATGTTGCGGCCAGCGGTGCTGTTTCCGACTCACGGCGCGTATCGTGAATCCGGTTGTAATTTCTGCTGCCCGCAGATAAAAAGTGTCCTTAGTTTAAACGATATCTGCAGGATTGCAAGCGTTGGGCTCGCAACGAAACGCGATTGGGCGGCAGCGATATCCGGTGTATGCAGTTCATGGCTGTGATGAAGGTATGCCAACGGTCGCAATAAAAAGTGTCGCGTTATGCAGGCGTTGTGGGGGCGGCGTCCCGCCGCGACATGTCCGGCTCATGGTTTCGATGCGCGGCGAGACGCCGCTCCCGCGTGACATCATGATCACAAAGAATTGCTGAACAAGCGGTGGCTGACTTGTCAAAAACCAGATCCTTCAATACATGGCTGTTTTTATCGACTCTGGGCGTCATTGTCCTTTTGCTTGTCCTGAGCTTTGCCCTGACCGATATCGATACCGATATTACGCGCTATCTTCCCCGCGACAATACGGTACTGGACGACGCCACCTACATCTTCGAACACCACCCCATCCAATCTGAGATGGTTGTGGATTTGGGACTCGAAACGCCCGATCCGGACTTGCTTGTTCGAGCTGCGGATCGGGTCGAGCAGCGCATGCGCCGGAGCGGATATTTCGATCGCGTGGGCACCGCCTCCATGCAACAACTCGTACCGGTATTGATCAACCATGTCGTCGAGAACCTGCCGGTGATGTTTTCGTCAAAAGAACTTGAAACCCGGGTGCTGCCGCTGCTGGGTCCCGACCGCATCAAACAGCGTCTGGCGGAGCTGCAGGCGCAATTGTACAACCTGGACGCCATCGGGCAGGCGGCACTCATCTCGCGAGACCCGCTGGGATTGCGCAATGTTGTGATGGCCAAGCTGGCGCAGCTGGCTCCGGCCGAAAACGTCGACATTTACAAAGGAAAGCTGCTGTCATCAGACAGGCGTCACCTGTTGATCGTTGCCACACCGGCCGCATCGGCCGCCAATACAGGGCTGGCCCGCAAGATCAGTGAACTCATGCGTTCGATCTCTGCGGAGTTGGAGGCCGGTCAAGTGGGGGGCGTTTCGGTTCGCCTGACCCCCATGGGCGCTTACAGAGCCGCCCTGGACAATGAAATGATCGCCAGGCGGGATGTCCAGCAAGCCATCTTTCTGGCCACCGCCGGCATTGCCCTCCTGTTGATTTTCGCTTTTCCTCGGCCGCTGATCGGCCTGTTTGCCTTTCTGCCCGCTGTGGCCGGTACGGTATGCGCTTTTTTTATCCTTGCGCTGATGCATGACAAGATCTCCATCATGGCCTTGGGATTCGGAGGAGCGATCATATCCATAACGGTCGATCACGGCATCGCCTATCTGCTTTTTTTGGACCGCTCCCGCAAATCGTATGGCAGGCAGGCCTCCACCGAAATCTGGGCCATCGGGCTCATGGCGGCGCTGACCACGGTTGGGGCGTTTGCATCGCTTTGTATGTCCGGTTTTCCGATATTCGTTCAACTGGGCCAGTTTACGGCGTTGGGCATTGCATTTTCGTTCCTGTTCGTCCACGCGGTGTTTCCCAGGATATTTCCTCAGCTGCCTCCGGCCAGGCGTCGAGCCCTGCCGTTTCGACGCCTGGTCGCAATCGTGCCGGCGGCCGGCAAAAAGATGGCTTTGGTTGCGGTGCTCTTCTTTTGTGTCATGCTCTTTTTTGCAAATCCTCACTTCAATGTCAGCCTCAACACCATGAATACGATCAGCAGTGAGACGCAGTCGGCGCAGCGTTTGATGACAACCGTCTGGGGCGGCGGCATATTTTCGCGGATCTACCTGCTGACCCAGGGTGAAACCCTTCAGGATCTGCAAAACAGCGGCGACAACCTGCTGTTTGATATCGAGCAGGATATGCAGAAGGGGTATCTGATGTCCGGATTCGTCAGTTCGATGCTCTTTCCCGGCAGCCGGCGCTGCAGCAAAAACCTGGACGACTGGCGGGCATTCTGGACACCGAGCCGGCAAGCGCAGCTCCGCCGGGCCTTTGCAGGTGGTTCCGTTCTGGGTTTTACCGCCGATGCTTTTGCGCCTTTTTTCAATGCTGTCGCGTCACCCCGCCGCTTGGAATCCATACCGATTCCCGAATCTTTTTTCCCGCTGATCGGTATGGTCAGGCAGGCGGACGGCACATTCATGCAATTTTCCACATTGACTCCGGGGCCGGCCTATGACGCTCAGTATTTGCACCGACGCTACGCGTCATTGGCGCGTATGTTCGATCCGAGCTATTTTTCACAGCAGCTGGGTCATCTTCTTTTCTCCACATTTGTCAAAATGCTGGTCGTGATCGGTCTTTCCGTGGCGCTGCTGCTTTTCTTCTTTTTCCTGGACGTTCGTTTGACTCTTATCTGTCTGGCGCCCGTGTTGTTTGCACTGGTGTGTACGCTGGGATCGCTGAAGCTGATCGGCCATCCACTGGATATACCGGCCCTGATGCTGGGCATCATCGTGCTGGGCATGGGTATCGATTACGCACTGTTTCTGGTGCGGGCCTATCAACGTTACGGCGGCACCGATCATCCGGCCTTCGGGCGCATTAAATTGGCTGTCGTCATGGCTTCGGCGTCGACCCTGATCGGATTCGGGGTGTTGTGTCTGGCCGATCATGCGCTGCTGCGCAGCGCCGGCATGACGTCCTTGCTGGGAATCGGCTATTCGCTGATCGGTGCATTTGTCCTTCTGCCGCCCATGCTGAAGCGTCATTTCGCCCCCGGGGGCGTAAAAACCGCTCGATCAGGCTCCTGGCGCCGGCGAGTGCTGGAGCGCTACCGACGGCTTGAGGCGTTTCCCCGGCTGGTTGCAAAGGCGCAACTGAGATCCGACACGCTCTTTGATGAGTTGCCTGATTTGATCGGAAAGCCTGACAGGATCGGCATTGTGCTCGATATCGGATGCGGCTACGGGGTACCTGCGAACTGGCTGATCGAAAACCATCCCGGCGTTTGTGTTTACGGCAGCGATGCGGATCCGGAAAAGATGAGGGCCGCCGCCATCGCCTTTGGAGACCGGGGTCGGGCCTTTCACCTGACGGCGCCGGAGATGCCGGAGCCGCCGCGGCCGGCGGACGTGGCGTTGCTTATTAATGTCATTCACAAGCTGGACGACGAGGTGCTGTCTCAAACACTTCAGCGTCTGCGCAACCGGATGGCGCCGACCGGCCGGTTGATTATTCGCGTACCGCTATCTTTGGTCAATGCCGCCGGCGGGGGGAAGTGGAAGGCCTTCTTTGACCGAATCTGCGGCAGCCCGACATTTCTGCGGTCCAAACCGACAGTGGAGCGAATGCTGCGTGAGGCGGGATTGCGGATTGAAGAAACGCGGCCCTCGGGCCATAAGAAGCCATTGCAATGGTTTGTGGCGACGCCGCTGCGGAACCAACGATGAATTGAGATCCCTGAGAATTTAAGTCACTCCGGCGCAAGCCGGAGTCCAGTTGAAAACCCTCTGGATTC
Organism: Desulfobacteraceae bacterium; assembly: GCA_050291625.1. Taxonomy (GTDB): domain Bacteria; phylum Desulfobacterota; class Desulfobacteria; order Desulfobacterales; family Desulfosarcinaceae; genus JARRKU01. The sequence continues at coordinate 2,516 of JBNKKC010000083.1, read as the reverse complement.
CGGCTTGCGCCGGAATGACACAAAGGAAAAAGAGATTCGAATTGAACAAATATTTTTAATCCGACTTCCGGGACACAACACTAGTTGTCGGTATAAAAAAAGGGGAGTTGCGAATGCAACTCCCCTTTGATTGTTCAGATATCTCGACTGCGCTTAGGCGCCGGTAGCCGCCTTGTGTGTCTTGATTTCGACCTTTTCGGTCAGGCCTTCGTAGTACTTGCGCAGGATCGCCACGACTTCGTCACGGCCGAAGTGATCGGGCAGCTCCTGGCCTTCGCTGAGCATCTTGCGCAGCATGGTGCCGGAGAGCAGGACGCGGTCTTCTTTGCTGTGCGGGCAGGTGCGCAAAGAGGCCATCCCGTCGCATTTGTAGCAGTAGAAAGTCCAGTCGATCTTCAGCGGCTGGCAGATCAGTGCTTTGCCGCCTTCCGGTGTCGGGATCTTGTCGAAGATGGTCTGAGCTTCAAACATGCCGTAGAAGTCGCCTACGCCGGCATGGTCGCGGCCGATAATCATCTTGGAGCAGCCGTAGTTCTGGCGGAAGGTGGCGTGCAGCAGGCCTTCGCGCGGACCGGCATAGCGCATATCCAACGGATACCCGCCTTGAACCACGTTGTCTTTTACGAAGTAGTTCTGCACCAGGGCATCGATGCATTTCACGCGGACATCTGCGGGGATGTCGCCGGGTTTCAGGTTGCCGACCAGAGAGTGGATGTAGACGCCGTCGCATACTTCGACAGCGATTTTGCACAGATATTCGTGGGAGCGATGCATGGGGTTTCTCAGCTGCAGAGCGGCCACTTCGCTCCAACCGGCATCTTCGAAGATTTTGCGGGTTTCGGACGGGCGGTGGTAGACGCCGGCATACTTGGTCGGGTACTCGCCTTCGCTCAGTACCTTGACATTGCCGGCCAGGTTGACCGGACCCTGCTTCATCACCATCTGAACACCGGGATGATCCTCTTTGGCGATTTTCCAGAACTCTTCCGGTGTGGGGGTGCCTTCGCCCATGAAGACTTTTTCACACTCCCATTTTTTCTCTTCGTCGCTGATCTCCCATTTTTCGTCGACTTTGATGGTCGCCATAATTTCATCCCCTTCGGGATCGTACAGCGCCACTTCATCGCCTACGTTGACGCCGGCGGCTTCTTCGGCGGTGATGTCCAGGCAAACCGGGACCGGCCAGAAGGTGCCGTCGGCCAGCAGGAAGTTTTCACAGACGCCTTTCCAATCGGCCTTGGTCATGAAACCGGTCAGGGGGCTGAAACCGCCGATGCCGATCATGATCAGGTCGCCTTTAACGCGCGGGGAGATGTTGACTTTTTTCAGGCCGGCGGCCTTTGATTTTTCGGCCTCCAGTTCCGCGCCTTCCAGCAGGCATACAGTCAATCCTTTCCCTCCATGGGGGGGTACGAGTTGTGACATGTGCAAACTCCTTTCAAATTATAATTGGTATGATGTCGGCAAATCTGCCTTTGGGTTCGAGCAAAAATAAATTTACATTTTTAAGCGTTGAAGCGCCTGCCTGTCAAGGCGCGAAAGCGCCGGCATATCGAGATATGTCAGGCCTTCGCAACGCATCCGGGCAGGATGCATCGGCGCTTAAAAATGTGAAGTTATTTTTGCGCGAGCCCATAATAGCGTGCAGTAACCCAAAGGGGTATACCTATTAAGGAACAGGTAATTTGTCAAGGGCAATCACCATGCGGGATTTGCCCATAATTTTAGAGGAATCTCTCAAGTTGGCCCGCCGTCGGTCCGATAATGGTTACAACGAGTTTCGATGACACAACCGGTAATATGCCGGGATAATAAAAAATAGTGAGGCGAAGATATGGCCGTGTCAGTCCTGTCGGAGGCCGTTTCAATCGGGGAGCTATCGGCGATGCCCACGGAAAAATTGAGCAGCAGCTTTGACATTATTGAAAAGATCAAGACCATGCCGGCCCTTGAATCTTTTGATGACAATGATCTTAAGGAGTTGCTGCGCATCAGCAAAATTGTGCGCTATGCACCCAAAGAGCTTATTGTGGACGAGAGCAGCTACGATGGATGGATTTACTATCTGATTTCGGGAAGGGTCCGCATCGTCAAGGCCGGAAACGAACTGGCCGTTCTGCAGCGCACCGGCGACGTGTTCGGCGAAGTGGGCAAAATGGGCCGGGGAGATCTGTCTGTTTCGGTGTATGCGCTGGACGAAGCCACCTGCCTCAAGATCGACATATCCAGCGTCGATGGGCTTCCCAATGAAAACCGGTGGGTGTTTCGATATGTCATCTATCGGGGATTTGCCGAAGTACTGGCCAAGCGATTGAGGATTACCACCGAAAAATACCTGTCGGCCAAGAAGGAACTGGAAAAATTAAGGCAACGGCCTTAATTTGGTCAAATCGTCAAATCGTGTCAAATGGTCGAATCGTTCAATGGTTACGTGGCAGGATATGCCGCAAAAGGTGGTTCCGATTTGACCATACGACGATTCAACGATAAAAAGCCCAACCGGAACGGCCGGGCTT
>JBNKKC010000082.1:0-50286 GCA_050291625.1 Desulfobacteraceae bacterium | reverse complement strand
TCTTGTGGGCATGGCAGAATACGGGGGAAAATGTCGGCACATGGTGAACGGGCTGGTTCATTACAAAATTTGCGCCCATAACTACAACTGCCTGAGATGCGCTTTCGACCAGATGGTCGCCGATGAGATAGTGACACGGTCAGATGTGCAGCCCACTTTGCATGAAGCGGTAGGCTTTTAGCGACGGTGCAAAAGCACTTCGATCGATGTACTTGTTTTTATCCGTTACAGTTATCCTTTCAATTGGCGGCTGCCATGAAAAGTGCAGGAGACCCATAGAAGACATCTGTTAAACAAACTCTCTTGTTAAAGATAAAGGCGGGAAAGCTTATATGCTAACCCGCTTTTATTATCATTTTCAGCTATCCGGTCAGTCCGAACTTTTTCCGGTATGCCGAGGGAGAAAGGCCGGTGGTCCGCTTGAACAGCCTTCGAAACGAACTGACATCTTCATACCCGGTCTTGAAAGTGACGGTTTCCACAGGTTCATCCGTGGTTTCAAGAAGGGTGCGCGCCTTGCCGATGCGCAGATATTGCAGATATCCCAACGGGGTGTCGCCGGTGGCCTTTTTAAACCGCCGGGCAAATGTCCGTTCCTCCAGGCCCGCCTTACCGGCAAGCAGGGAAACAGTTAAGGGGGATGTCAGGTTTTTTTCCATCCAGGCCTGGGCTTTGAGGATGCTTTCATCCTGGTGGGAGGTGTTGAAACGATAGTCGAAATAAGGGGTCTGCAGCCGCCTGGCCGGATCGATCAGCAACATTTTGGAGAGGCTTGAGGACAATTCTGGAGATCCGAACCGTCCGATCATGTACAATGACAGATCAATGAATGCCGTCACGCCACCCGCCGTGATGATGTCTCCTTCATCCACTATCATACGCTCCTTTTTCAGAACCACCTCAGGGTAGCGGACGATAAATTCATCTGCCAGGTTCCAGTGGGTAGTGGCCGTGCGGCCATCCAAAAGACCGGTCTGCGCCGCCAGAAACACACCGGCGCACACAGCACAAACGATGGTTCCCCGCCGGTTGCAGCGCCTGATCCAGGAAACCAGTGTCTGATTTGAAACGACTGCTTCAAGCCCTCCGATTACCACGGGAATGAAGATGATGTCCGGATCACGGCAGTCCCCGGTTCCCATTTGCGGGGTGATGGTGATACCGTTAAAACAGGAAACCGGTCGGCCGTCTCCGGTGACAATGGAAAGCTGGAACAGCTCCTCTCCTTTGTCCGAAAAATGTTCCGCCCATTGCCTGCTGGCCAAAGACAGGATGTCATAGGGGCTGGATATGCTCGATTGCATACACTTTTCAAGGGCTAAGAGAGCGATACGTTTCATCTGATCGGTCATATTTTGTCTGATATCACCTTTTATTTGTCGATACCGACACTTTTGCCACGACTGAAACCAAAATACAATGGCGTCAATCGATAACCATTGAGAAAAAGGGAGGAACTCACATGAAACCGGGATTAATATTGGTCGATATCCAAAACGATTACTTTGAAAATGGAAAGATGGCACTGGTCCGGATGGATCGCGCCGCCCGAAACTCGAAAATACTCCTTGACGCATTCCGCGAGTCCGGTCTGCCGTTGTTTCATATCCAGCATATATCCGTCCATCCCTCCGCCGCTTTTTTCCAGCCCGATACTCCCGGAATGGAAATTCACCAGAGTGTCAAGCCCTTGCCGGGTGAAACCGTTTGCATCAAGCATTTCCCAAACAGCTTTAGGGAGACAGGCTTGTTTGATCACCTGAAGCAATCGGGAGTGGAAGATGTGGTGATTTGCGGTGCCATGAGTCATATGTGCATCGATGCCACCACGCGTGCGGCCTTTGATCTGGGCTTCAATTGCCTGGTGGCCGGTGATGCCTGTACCACGCTCACACTGGAGCATAACGGGCAAACCATCGAGGCGGAAAAGGTCCACGGAGCATTTATGGCGGCCCTGGCATCCGCCTATGCCGCGGTGATCCCGGTCAAAGACTGCTTAAAGCAAGTCGGGTTGGCGTAGAAAGACACTATTTAAAAAAGGAACGCGGTTCTCTATAAAGCTTAAGTCACGACATTCCTCTCCCCCTCAGGGGGAGAGGTCAGGTGAGGGGGTGGTCTTTGGCATGGTCCACCCTCACCCTAACCCTCTCCCTCAAGGGAGAGGGGACCCGTTCGAACAAACCGTCAACTTGATCTTTATGGATAAGCGCCTTGAACAATTATTTTTAACCCAACTTCCAAGACACAGCACTAGTTGACTCTACGTTCCTGAACCTTGAACTATTTCCTAAACATCGAATATCACCCGAGCCCGCCATCCATCGTCATCCGTCCTGACTTCGAGCTGGTGATAGGTGACGGCCTTGATCTCGTTTCGGATCTCATGATGCCCCATCCGATAGTCTTCGGTGGCCACCTCGGCGCGCAGTCTGGTCGGCTCGATGGAGATGACGTCGACCCCGGCGACGAACTGATTCTCGCCGTTATATAAATACAATAGTTCTCTGAGCCAATTGATCAACAAATCTTCCCAATCACTGCCCTCGATGTCCAGGGTGTGGCGGCGCTGTTCTGTCAGCACAGCCGGATCCGTCAGCAAATCGGTCAGTGCCCTGGCGGCCTGTTCGAACAGATCGCTCGCGCTCCGGCCGAAAATCTCCAATCCGAAATCGGCGGTGTGATCGACAATTCGATAATGTTGCGGGGTCACAACAGCACCTCTCCCGTGCGTTCGGTGTGGTAGCCGCCTAATGCGGCGACACGCTTTTTGAACGCCGTACTGTTGATGACCGACATCAGCGTTTGAATAGCGGGGGAGTCATAAAATTCGACAGGAATCACCAGATCGTATTGCTCGGTCACGATGGGAATAAAATCAAGGGACAACGCTTTGGCCGCCGCCCAGATGCCCAGCCCGGCATCCGCGGCGCCGCTGAGCACGGCGGCGGCGACGGCCATGTGCGTAAACTCTTCGGTTCGATAGCCCTCGATGCGGCCGGGTTCGATCCCGATCTGTTTGAGGCGGTAGTCCAGCAGGATGCGGGTTCCGGATCCGTTCTGGCGGTTGATAAACCGGACCCGGTCGCGCGTCAGGTCCTCGATGCCCCGGATACCTTTCGGATTGCCGGCCGGCACGATCAAGCCTTGATCGCGCATCACCAGGTGGATCAGCCGCACCGGAATATCGGGCAGGTATTTCTGGATATACGATCGATTGTAGCTGCCGTCGCTCTCATCCAGCAAATGGGTGCCCGCCACATGGCACATCCCCCGCTTGATGGCCATCAGGCCGCCCATGCTGCCCACATGGCTGGACGAGAGGCCCAGATCCGTGCTTTGGGCCCGAAGTTCGTCGCTCATCAAATCAAGGGTGTTGTCGTGGCTGCCGACGATGACCACGGTATGATCGATGCGCTGCGACGGCTTGAGCAATTCCGCCGAAACCGGGGTCTCGGTCCCCACCCCTTCCTGGTCCGCACCGATGCGCACGATGCCGTCGGCCTCGGTGATACTGGTGATCTGCCCCGCACCGCGCGGCAAGGCGGTGGCGACCAAACGGTCGCTCACCCGGCCGAGTTTCACCCGGACGAACTCTTCGACACCCAGTTTGGACGCGATTTTTCGCGTCGGCGTCACCGATAGAACCTCACGACGCGGTTCGGGCTGACCCTGCCATTTGGCCAGCATCGGCAGCACCAGCTGTTCGAAGGCCATAATGGCCGATACCGGATAGCCGGGAATACCGAAAACGGGCTTGCCGGCGATACGCCCCACGAGCACCGGTTTTCCCGGCATCATGGTGACGCCGTGAACCAGCACATCGCCCTGGCCGGCGATGGCGCCTCGTGAGAAGTCTTCCGATCCGGCCGAGGAACCGCCGACGGTCATGATGGCATCAAAGCCAAGCCGGACGGCCTCCCCTATGGTCTGCGAAATCAATCCGGGGTCGTCCCCCAGCGGCTTTCTCCGCTCGCATATCCCCCCGGCCTCGGCCACCATCGCCGCCAACATATGCGCGTTGGACTCGATAATTTGACCGGGTTCAAGCGGCCTTGAATCTCCGGAGCGCCACTCCACCAGTTCCGATCCTGTGGGGATCACCAGCAGGCTGGGCCGCTTCAATACCGACACCTCATCTATTCCGGCAGACAGCAAGGCCCCGATGCAATACGGGGATATTCGATGATGCCGTGCAAACAACATTTCCGTGGCCACGATATCCTCGCCCATTTTACGAACATGCTGCCAGGGAAAGGCGGGAGTCTCGATCCGAACGGTCCGATCGTCCACTTCCTGCACCTGCTCGATCATGATCACGGCATCGGTTCCATCCGGCAAAACATGACCGGTATTGACATAATGAGCCTCCGAGCCGACGGCGAGGGTTTTGGGACGCGCGGCATGAGCCTCAAATGTATCCCGGGCCGCCACGGCGATGCCGTCCATGGCGGCTGAATGAAAATTGGGAGAGGAGAGCCTTGCCGGCACCGCTTCGGCCAGCACGCGGCCCACGGCATCTGCGGTATCGATGGTTTCCATTCCCAACACGGGTTTGGCGGCAAAGGTGTCCAGCACGATCCGGCGGGCGTCCGCCAGCGATGTCATATGCAGATAGACGTTGCGTTTGTGACCCATATTAGCTCCTTGCTGACTATTCCGTTCCTGAGCAGAAAACTCAATATCATTAGTTGAAGGCCCCATTGTCAAAAGTCTCATGTGGGAGCGGCGGGACGCCGCTCCCACAGTTTTAAAAAACGTTCAGCTAATGACATCGGGTCTAAAATATTATTTATAGGGCACATTCCATCCAATATCAATGTTCAGCTAAAGATCCCCTTGTGGGCTTGCCTGTTTTTTGCTAATCGGCCATCTGTTGAGATTATCCGAGATAGATGCTTTAATCCCGGAAATTGAATATCCTGATGTGAGAGGTCCATGCATTGAAAAAAAGGTCGCCAAAAAAGAAAACCGGAACCGACAGTTACAACGCCGCATCCATTGAAGTACTGAAGGGGCTGGAGCCTGTGAAACGGCGTCCCGGCATGTATACCGACACCAGCCGTCCCAACCACCTGGCGCAGGAAGTGATCGATAACAGCGTGGACGAGGCGATTGCCGGCCATGCCAAACGGATCGATGTCGTTCTACATGAAGACGGATGCCTGGAGGTTTCCGATGACGGGCGAGGCATGCCCATCGACGAACACCCGGAGGTTAAAGGCGCCACGGGCGTGGAAGTGATCATGCTCAAGCTGCACGCCGGAGCCAAATTTTCGGATAAGGACTATCATTTCTCAGGCGGTTTGCATGGGGTGGGGGTATCCGTTGTCAATGCACTGTCGCTGCGTGTCGAGGTGGAGATCAGGCGTGACGGAAAGCAATATGCCATTGCCTTTGAAAACGGCCGGAGGGTCAGCAAATTAAAGGTCATCGGCAGCGTGGGGCAACGCAACACCGGAACCACGATCCGCTTTTGGCCGAATCCCAAATATTTTGACAGCCCGAAGTACGCCGTAGCGCGGCTGAAGCACAGCCTGCGGGCCAAGGCGGTTCTGTGCCCCAGGCTGCAGGTTAATTTCCATGACCGCAAAACAGGCGAAAAGCTCTCCTGGTACTTTGAAGATGGGCTGAAAGATTATCTTTTGGAGCGCCTGGAAGGCAGCACCCTGCTTCCCGAACAACCATTCATGGGTGAGCTGGAATCCAATGACGAGATGGTCTCCTGGGCAGTGGTATGGCAGCCCGAGGGTGGTGACACGGTGACGGAAAGCTATGTCAATCTCATTCCAACACCTCAGGGCGGTACGCATATCAACGGTATGCGGGCAGGCCTGCTGGCCTCGATCCGCGAATTCTGTGAGTTCCGGAATCTGTTGCCGCGAGGCATCAAGTTGGCCCCCGATGATATCTGGGAACGATGCAGCTTTGTGCTCTCCCTGAAGATGACCGAACCTCAATTTTCCGGCCAGACCAAGGAGCGGCTGGGTTCGCGGCAATCCGCCTCTTTTGTGTCGACCGTGGTCAAGGACAAGTTCAGTCTCTGGTTGAATCACCATACCGACATCGGGGAGTCGCTGGCGGAAATGGCCATCGAAAGCGCACGCAGCCGCCAAAAAGCCAACAAAAAGGTCACCCGCAAAAAGATCACCAGCGGCCCGGCGCTGCCCGGCAAGTTGTCTGATTGCATCAGCCAGGATCTGGAGCGCACGGAGCTGTTTCTGGTCGAGGGCGACTCTGCCGGCGGCAGCGCCAAGCAGGCCCGTGATCGCCAGACGCAGGCCGTGATGCCCCTGCGGGGAAAGATCCTGAACACCTGGGAAGTGGATTCGAACGCCATACTGAGTTCCAAAGAGGTGCACGACATCGCCGTGGCCATTGGGGTCGATCCCGGAGTGAGGGACGTCAACGGACTGCGCTACGGCAAGATTTGCATCCTGGCCGACGCCGACTCTGACGGAGCCCATATCGCCACGCTGCTGTGCGCCCTGTTTCTCAAGCATTTCAGGCCCCTGGTCGAGCAAGGCCGAATCCATGTCGCCATGCCGCCGCTCTACCGAATCGATGTGGCCAAGGATGTTTACTACGCCCTCGATGAAATGGAAAAAGATGCCGTCCTCAAACGCATCCGCAAACAGAAAAAACGTGCAAAAATCAATGTCCAGCGATTTAAAGGCCTTGGCGAGATGAATCCGCTGCAGCTGCGCGAAACGACCATGGCGCCCGATACAAGGCGACTGATTCAGTTGCAGGTCGACTCGGAGAAAAAAACCATGGAATCCATGGACATGCTGCTGGCAAAAAAGCGAAGCGCCGACAGAAGGAAATGGCTGGAATATGAAGGGGACAGGGCGGATATAAGTTGAAAGGAACAATTCCGATGACGAAATCAACGACAACCAACGGCGCGGAAATCATACCTTTGCGGGAATTTGCACGCAAAGCCTATCTGGACTACTCCATGTACGTGGTGATGGATCGCGCGCTGCCGTTTATCGGGGACGGTCTCAAACCGGTTCAGCGCCGCATCATATACGCCATGTCCGAGTTGGGGTTGAAGGCCGAGTCAAAATACAAAAAATCGGCACGCACCGTAGGCGACGTACTGGGCAAGTATCATCCTCATGGCGATTCCGCCTGTTACGAGGCCATGGTGCTCATGGCTCAACCGTTCTCCTACCGCTACCCGTTTATCGACGGCCAGGGAAACTGGGGTGCCCCGGATGATCCCAAAAGTTTTGCCGCCATGCGCTACACCGAGGCCCGCCTGTCGGCCTACGCCGATGTCATGCTCTCGGAACTGGGGATGGGGACGGTCGATTGGGGCGCCAATTTTGACGGAACGCTGAAGGAGCCGTTGGCGCTGCCGGCGCGTCTTCCCAATATTCTGCTCAATGGTGCATCGGGTATTGCCGTGGGCATGGCCACGGACATACCGCCCCACAACCTGAAGGAAGTGGTCGATGCCTGCATCCACCTGCTTGAAAAACCCAAGGCGACCCTGGAAGAGATCTGTCGGCACATCCAGGGACCGGACTATCCGGGTGGTGCTGAGATCATCACGCCGCGCGAAGAGATCCTGGAGGCCTACCGCAGCGGCCGCGGAATGATTCGTATGCGGGCTACCTATGAACTCGAAAATGGCGATATCGTCATCACCGCCCTGCCCCATCAGGTGTCTCCGGCTAAAGTGCTCGAGCAGATCGCCGCCCAGATGACCAAAAAGCAACTGCCGATGGTGGCGGACCTCAGGGACGAGTCGGATCATGAAACCCCGACCCGGTTGATCATCGCTCCCCGATCCAACCGCGTCGACAAAAGCGCCTTGATGGCCCACCTGTTCGCCACCACCGATTTGGAGCAGAGTTACAAGATCAATCTGAACGTGATCGGGCTGGACAACAAACCGCGGGTCAAGGATCTGAACCAGCTGCTGAAAGAGTGGCTGGCCTACCGCACTGAAACCGTACGCAGGCGGCTGGAATATCGGCTTGACCAAGTCAATGACCGCCTGCACATCCTGCAGGGCCTGCTGACGGCGCATTTGAACATCGACCAGGTCATCAAGATCATCCGCACGCATGACGAGCCTAAGCCCGTTTTAATGAAAACTTTCAAACTCAGTGACATTCAGGCCGAAGCCATCCTGCAGCTTCGCCTGCGCCACCTGGCCCGGCTGGAGCGGATAAAAATCGAAGGCGAGCAAAAAGATCTGACCCGGGAAAAGAAAGACCTGCAGAACATTTTAGGCTCTCGTGCGCGTCTCAAGACCCTGGTAAAAAAAGAACTCAGAGCCGCAAATCAAATGTACGGCGACCGGCGCCGGACCGCTATCGTCGTTCGAGAGGAAGCAAAGGCCATATCCAAAGTCGACCTGACCCCTTCCGAACCGGTCACCATCATCCTTTCCAAAAACGGATGGGTCCGGTCAGCCAAAGGTCACGAAGTGGACCCTGCCGGATTGGGATACAAAGCCGGTGATGACTATCTCAGCTCGGCCATGGGCAAGAGCAACCAGCAAGTCGTTTTCCTGGACTCCACAGGACGCACCTACGCCACAACGGCATTTTCGCTGCCGTCCGCCCGTGGGTTCGGCCAACCCTTGAGCAGTCTTTTTCAACCCCTGCCGCAAGCCTCATTCAAAGCTGTTCTGACCGGTAATGCAGACCGTACCATCCTGGCTGCCAGCGATGCCGGTTACGGCTTCATCACCAAGCTTGAAAATCTCTATACAAACAACAGAAAGGGAAAAGCCTTTCTGTCGCTGCCCAAAGGGGCCCTGCCCCTGCATCCACTGTGCATCGAGACCATCGAGGGGACAGACCTGGCAACCATCACCAACGAGGGACGCATGCTGGTCTTCGGTCTCGAACTACTGCCGGTTCTGCCAAAAGGCAAGGGCAATAAAATGATACAAATCCCCCCCAAGCTGGTGAACACGCGCGAAGAATATGTGGTTGCCATGGCCCTGGTTCCCAGCGGCGGCACGCTGGTTGTCCATGCGGGAAAAAGACACTTCAAGCTTGACCCGAAGACATTGAATGATTTCAGAGGCGAACGCGGTCGCCGGGGGCGCAAACTTCCGCGGGGACTACGCAATGTCGATTCGGTGCTGGTGGAACATCCAGCCTCCTGATCTATGCGATGCATTGCCGGGTTTATCTTCTTCGCACCAACGGCGAATCCGGCAGTGTCGTGCTTCGTCAGAAGACTTGACAGCGTCAGCATTGACAATAACGACGCTTTCTGACATAGTCGGTAACGAAAATCAAACATCTTCACGTCAGACAACCTAAGCAGTCATTATTTGAAGAGGGGACCGGATTATGAGAGTGCACATTCTGATCGCTATTCTATTGGTCTGTACTGCAGCTGGATGCAGCATCATATCGCCCCGATCGTCGGAACAAGTTGAAGCGGATCTCGTAAAAGACGGGTATGCCGCCATGACGGCCGAAGATTATGCCACGGCGGAAAATCTGTTCCGGCAGGCTCTGGCGATGAACCATCTGAATCCTTACACCCTTCTGAATCTGGGCGTTGTCTATCACCAGACGGGACGTTATGAAGATGCCCGGCGAACTTACCAGACCCTGATCGACCTGAACCCGTCGCAAACGGCTGCAACGACGAGCGTCAAAGGCTATTCAGGCAAAAAACTGGTGGATATCGCCAGGATCAACATGAAAAGCCTGCCGGCCCCTCAACGGGGAGCCCTGGAGGATGCGCAGCAGGATTTCGACGGTGACGGCATTCCAAATGAATCGGACCAATGCTCGGACACACCGACCGGTGCGACCGTCAACGCCACCGGATGCTGGACCCTGAAAAACCTGTTTGCATCCGGAAAATCGCTGATTCAGTCCAGTGCATATCCTCAATTGCAGTCCGTAGTGGCCATAATGAAAAAAAACCCGCCTCTTCGCATTGAAATTCAGGGGCATACCGACAACGTGGGCTCTGCGTCAAACAATCAGAGGCTGTCGGAAAAACGCGCATTGGCTGTGCTGCGCTATCTGGTCAAAAACGGCATTGACCTGGACCGTATGCAATCGATGGGGTACGGCCCGGACCGCCCCATCGCTTCAAACGATACCGCCAGAGGCCGTAAACTAAACCGGCGGGTGGAGCTTCAACCGATTCACTAGACGACATGCTGCCGGCTGCTCCCAAGCCCTTTGGCCCACCTGGTCCTATAGTCAGACATCGGCTATTTCCTATATAAAGCTGACGGCAAACCCGACATCATTCTTCCAAAGCACGCGCCCCTTGCGCTTGACATGTTTGTAGCCGTTCGTGAACGGAATGCTTAGCGATACCAGCTCCCCTTCGTCTAACTGGTTGACATCCCGTGTCATAACAAATGCACCGCCGACACTGATATTTTTCAGCCCGCCCCGGAACATCTGGTTGCCGGCGGCGAACATAATATCTGCGCTATAGTTTTTGCGCTCATATTTTCGTCTAAAATCGATTGAGGATTCAATCCAGTGTTTTGATAAGCCTTGCATGTAAATTCCCCCAGAAAATTTGTCATCTTAAATCCGGCTGCCAATCAAGCGACAACCCGGTTGTTGATCTCTGCCCCGATTCAATCGCTGCCGATCCACGCTGCGCGACGTAATCGCCTCTACTGGCGATTTAGATATGCAAATTTTCTGCCAAATCACATGAATGCACTTATTGTTATTTAAATCAAAGTGTTGTGAATTTCGCCGACCCGAACACCCGTTGGTTGTGAATTCAGTTCCATACGATTGCTCTGTAATGGATTTTCCAATTACACAATCCGAAGGCCCAATGCCCAGATCAGGAACTGGGCGTAGACGTTCCACACCTGCTCGCCATAGCCGCCGGCCATCAGGAAAGCCGCCGGTATCTTCCGTTCGGACAGAAAGCGGTAAAGCATCTGATCCCTTGCAAACATCTGATCCAGGCTTAACTTCAACGCACTTGCCGACGCAAGTTCATCATGCTCGTAAGGATCGGCCCCGCACACGACGATGGCGAGATCTGCCGTACCGGTCTGAGACAACCTGTTTAAACCGGCTTCGAGTTGGATTAAATAATCCGACTCCCCGGCTTCGGGTATCGGAATATCGATATCGCTGGGAACAAAGCTGGCGTTCGGGCTGCCGTCTTCCCATTCACGGGGACCGTCCAGCGGCCAGCCGCGAGCCATGTGGATGCTCAAGGTTCGGATGGTATCATCATCAGCGGTCAAGGATGCGGTACCGTCGCCTTTATGCGCATCGACATCGATGACCCAGATCGTCTGCGCCAGACGCTGCGCCTGCAGCTTGCGAGCGGCAATAACAATATCGTTAATCAGGCAGAATCCGCCGCCGCGGTCTGCATGGGCATGATGCATGCCGCCCGCAAAGTAGAAGCAAAACCCATGATCAAGGGCGATCCTCCCACACTGCACACTCCCGGCGGCTTTGTGGACAATGCGTTCGAACAGCTCCGTTAATGGACGAACCGCCTGCTGCGGGGCATAGCGATGGTAATTGCCTTCAGGGTCGATAAGCTCATAGGTTGAGATAATCTCGTTGGAAAGTGCCTGTGAATAGAGGCGATCCAGATATGTCGGGGTATGCACTCTCGCCAGATCTTCACGCGTCAGCTCCTCTTCGATGACCGATCTGTGCCAGTACGGCCGGTGCGATCCGATCTGGGGATGCCGGCACAAAGCCTCAAAGGTTTTGGTGGCCCGGCTGTCTCGGACCGGGATCAGGATACCGAAGTCATTCAAACTGACGGGAAGATCCGGATCGTAGAGTATCATGCAAGTTTACTTGTATTGCATGGCATTGTCGGAAGCGCTTCCGGCCTCCAGACCAATGGAAGCGCTTCCCGTCTCCAGCTCAAGCAATGCTAAAGTTTGTCCGATTTGGCGCTCAGGTAGTCCGCAACACCCTTGGCTGTAGGCGTCATTGCGTCGTCACCTTTCTGCCACCCGGCCGGACAGACTTCGCCATGTTCTTCCGTGTACTGCAGCGCATCGACCATGCGCAACATTTCGTCCACGTTGCGGCCCAGCGGCAGATTATTGACCACCTGGTGCTGAACGATACCCTCACGGTCAATCAGGAAAGAGGCCCTCAGGGCGACACCGGCAGGATGCTCAACCCCATAAGCCTGTGTAATTTGATGATTCACATCGGCAACCATCGGGAAGTGGACCGACCCGATGCCGCCGTCGTTGACGTCTGTATTGCGCCATGCAAAATGCGTGAACTGAGAATCGATGGAAACGCCTACCACCTCCACCTGTCGCTCTTTGAATTGCTCGATTCTGCGATCGTGAGCAATTATTTCAGTTGGACAAACAAAGGTAAAATCCAACGGCCAGAAAAACAGGACGACATAGCGGCCTTTCAAATCCGAGAGTTTGAACGCTTCTTCAATAGTACCGTCCGGCATGACCGCCGGAGCAGTGAAATCAGGGGCCTGTTTGGTAATCAACACACTCATGAAATCCTCCTCTTTTGCCTTGAATCATTTAAGGCGTTTTCTGTCAATTAGCGTCTATTTTCAAGCAATGACACAATATGGGAACGCAAATTTAAAATTCAAGAGTCGCACCCAACTTTTTTTACGCCCGGATAAAATGAACCAACCTCAGACCACCGGCGCTGCTTGACCGCTGGACTGGATTCATATAGATTTGGACAAAAAACGATAGGGCGAGTCTATTGTGAAAAAGGCCATGCTTGCCGCACCGCTGCTTTGGATGCTGATGGGGTTGCTGGTACAGACAACCTCGTATGCCGCCGAAGTCGAAGAGAAAGTCCGGCTGTTTGTGGTGGAAAAAAGCAAAAATCCGCAGAACATCCTGGTGGTTTACTGCAAGGTTAATGAAGCGTGCGAGCTGCAGCGCATCACCGACGCCGGGAGAGACCACCTGTATGATGTCTACTGGCTCATGGACGGCGTGACATACAAGCGAACCCATCCGATCATTAAAAAAATGGCGCGCAAACGATTCATCGCCCAGGAAGCCGCCGACCGGCCTAAAAGCTTCAGCGTCCTGCTGGCGGACTTGAAGGAACTGGTCCATGACTTGCCCTCTGAAACGGTTCATGTCGACGCCTACCGCTCCCCGGACGGCCGCTGCCGTGTTCGTGCGTTGATCCAATTGGGGCCGAGCGGCAGCGGCCGAATCATGCAAATCGACTCGATCTATTCCCAGGCCCGAACGGTCTTCGGTATCCCCATCGGGATCAAGTATATAGAACTTCACGGAACGGATACAAGGAACCGGGAAGCCATATCGGTGCGTTTCAATCGAAACAAACAGGTCACGTTCGAAGACCGGGAAACGCAGAACAATACTGCCCAAAGCCAGTGTCGTGTAGAAGAACTGAAGGTGAGGTAATCGACATGAGCAGGCGCCTTATTCTCGTCGGAGGGGGGCACGCTCACATGGTGACCATGAAAAACCTGTGCCGATTCATCGACAGGGGCCACCAGGTGACGCTGATCGGTCCATCGGAGTACCACTACTATTCCGGTATGGGTCCGGGTCTGTTGAGCCAGACCTATTCCGCACAAGAAACGCGATTTGCCATACGCAGAATCGTTGAGGATCAAGGCGGAACATTCATCCGCGACACGGTCACCCAAATCGACCCATACGAACGCCATGTGATCACCTTGAGCGGAAGGCGATATTCATACGACCTGCTTTCATGCAATGTCGGCAGTTACGTACCTCGCCTGGCGGAAGGAGAAGATAACGGAGCCCTTTATTATGCGAAACCTATCGAGCGTTTGCGCAGGGCCCGGCAAACGCTCGTCGAGATGGCCTCACGCAAAAGGGTCTGCGTTTGCGTGATCGGGGGCGGTGCCGCGGCGGTTGAAATTGCGGGAAACGTCTGGCGCCTGTTGACTCGTCACGCCCGGCACGGCTTTGAGCTGCGATTGTTTACCAGCGGTTCACTTCTGAGCCGTTTTCCCGGAAAAGTAAGTGCAGCAGGCTTGACATCGCTGGGGCGTCGCGGCATTGAGGTTATCCAGAACAGCCCGGTAAAAAAGGTCTCGGCAGATGCCGTCGAAACCGATTCAGGCCGAATCTACCCCGCCGATTGTATCTTTATGGCGACCGGAGTCAAGCCGTCCCCCATTTTCAAGGCCTCGGGACTGCCTGTAGGTCCGGATGGGGGACTGGCTGTCAACCAGTTCCTGCAATGCACCGCCTACCCGGACATCTTCGGAGGCGGTGATTGCATCTATTTTCAGGACGCCCCCCTGGATAAAGTCGGCGTCTATGCGGTCCGGCAGAATCCGATCCTGTTCGGCAATCTGCTGGCCGCTCTGGAAGACCGCCCCCTGAGCCCGTTCCGCCCGGACGGTGACTATCTGTTGATATTCAACATGGGCGACGGTACAGGCATCTTTTATAAAAACGGAATACTGCTCAGGGGACGGTTGGCATTTCTGTTGAAGGATTATATCGATCGCCGATTTATGCGCAAGTTTAGACGTTAAGATAATGTTTTTGGACTGCGTTATCGGTCGTCGCGGTATTCGTAATACAGCTTTCTCCCTCTGGCCTTGCCAAAAACATTATCTTAACGTCTAACCAGAGCAATGTTCTTGGACTGCGTTATCGGTCGTCGCGGTATTCGTAATACAGCTTCCTCCCTCTCGTGTTGCGTCCTGCAAATAAGTTCAAAAACGAATGTCACTCCGGCGCAAGCCGGAGTCCAGCTGAATACCCTCTGGATGCCGGATCGAGTCCGGCATGACAGAGTAAAAACGTGCATTTTCTAAATTATGACACAGTCTGTTGCGCCGGAATGACTTGAAGGAAAATGTCATTCGGGGATGGGCACCGGCTATTTCTCTTGATCGACCGGAGGATTTTCCGTTCCGGCCCATTTCACCACCGTATACGCCACGCCTTCGGGCGGCGGCCGATTGGTAAAATGCCATGTCCCTTTCCGGTCCCGCCACTTATAGAGTGTTTCGGGCGGATGCTCGGATGGTGCTGCAGCCTTTTCGGGTATTTCGGACGGTTGCTCAGATGGCGCCGCGACCTTTTCGGGTTTGTCATCGGCCTGCAATTTTTTTCTGATTTCGACGGCTGCTTCTTTCGCCTTCATCTGCAGCCGGTCAACCTCATGTGCGACAGGAAACTGGTCGCTTAAGATTCGCTTGAGCCGATCGACACTCATCAACGGCTTGCCATTGGGGCCGGGAATAAAAAACGGAGCCGCCACGGCAAGCAGAAGCAAAAGCACCAGACCAACCAGGGTTGCCCGTGATCTTTTCATCAAACCCTCAACCATCGGTACGCTTGCGCAGACCGATAACGAACGCAGATCGGTCTGCAATGAACTGAAAAGAGGCGTTTATTGACTTCCAGACGATATATTGTTAGAAGCGTAGAATAACAAATATCTCCGAAACAAACAACCGACACGCTGATGAAAAATAACTGGAGGAAAGCAATGGTTGCGAAACGATTGATTCTGTTTTTAATCATAGTGTGGGCGGCGGTTGCAATCAGCAATGGCATACCTGCGACGGCCAAAGCGGAAACGCGCTATTTAAAAAACAACATTCACTACCAGGCGCGGCCGGATCGCGGCGGCCGGATGGTCTATAACGCCAGTTATGCCAACTACGTGGATCCCGGTGCCGGACATGAAATTTTGCCGGTCAATTCCGAGGTCGATATCAGCATCAGCAGCCGTCGGTTCAGGGGACGCAGCCTGGTGATCATCGACGCCAAAAGCGGACGGACGATCCATTTCGAGTACAATGAAAGGAACATGCGCCTGCCGATGCAGGAGTATATCGATCTGATCTCATCGACAAAAAAGATCTCTCTGAACCATCTCTCCGCCAAGGATGGAAAAGGCATTAAAGATGGAAGAGCCTATATCGGCATGACCAAAGACGGCATCAGAATGGCTCTGGGATATCCCGCCAAACACCGGACGCCGTCATTGGATAACTACGAATGGGTATACTGGATCGACCGTTTCCGAACCATGCTGGTTCGATTCAACAACAAGGGAGTCGTAACGGAAATCCGGTAGAAGTGGTTCCAAAACCCCCTTTCAGGTTCAAGGTCAAGGCGCAGCATTCAACGCACTTTTTGATAATTTATCTTGGCGAATTTTTTGATCTTCCGGTTTTTGGTGCCGCGATAGACCTGCCTTAATGTCTCCGAATACTTGCGATCACCTGAATCTCCCAGGACATTGCACATCCAGGCCATGGCATCGATATGGTTTCTATCCCGCACCCTGATAGCGTACCCTTTTATCAGTTCATCTTCGACGGCGTCCTGGAGGATCTTGTTTCCAAGGTAGGAGCGATGGATGGCCATTGCGGCCCGGCGCTTATCGGCGGCATTTGCGGATCGCAGCTCGCTTAAAAGCCGCTGCTCTTCTGCCGTCATTTGACCCGCAGTCCTTGGCGGTGCATGTCCGGCTGCTGCGGTCGCACTGCTCGCAGGCGGGGCGGAAACCGTCGAGGCGTTCGGCTGGGACGTTTGAATGGTGGCCAGATAGCCCACCATTGGTTGAGCCGTGCTGTGAACCACACTGACGTACACCTTTTGTCCTTTAACCGAGGTGACGGACCAGATTCCAATGGAGATGCGGCCTCCTCCCGGCTTGGGGAAAGAGATATTGACACTGTCTCCAGGTTCCGGCTGCCGACTGCTGTCGGCCAGTGTCAATTCCAGATCACTGCCGGTGACTTGAGTCACCATCGCTTCAATCGAATCAGCTCTGACCTGCGCACTCAGCCACAATGCCATGACAAGGATGATGCAGGAAAAACGATAACGGTACATACCGCCCCTCCGGTGTGATTGTGACGAGGCCCTGTCCGGAATCCCTGTTCTCAGATCGGCAGGACATCCGCCCAGGCCCCTTTATCCAACCCCTCGCTATTCTTGCCGACGGCAACCAGGCCGTCGGCGGACACCATGGTATGGATCAACCCGGACTGCCCGATAATGGGCTCGGCCCAGAGCTCTCCATCGATAGATTTAAACCTGATCCGCACGAAATCCACACGCCCCTGGACCGAAGGCAGATTCCTTGTAAGCCGGGCTTTCACCGTTCGGTTTGAAATTGTCCGGCTGCCGCCGATATGATCCAGATAGGGCCTGACAAGCACCATAAAAACAATCATGGCCGATGTGACATGGCCTGGCAACCCCCAAAAGGCTTTTTTGCCGCACCGGGCCAGGATGGTTGGTTTCCCGGGCCGGATCGATACGCCATGCACCAGAATCCGGCTCTGCGGAAGCGTATTCAAGGCATCGTAAGTCAGATCGCGCATCCCCACAGAACTGCCTCCGGAAACCAGTACCATATCATTTTCCGACAACGCCTTCTCAAAGGTTGCAAACAGCGATGCCGCATCGTCGCCGACGATCCCGTAGCCGGTGGCGTTTCCTCCGGCTGCGTCGGTCAGAGCGCTGAGGGTGTGGGTGTTGATGTCCCGCACTTGGCCCGGCCCCGGTACCTGGTCCGGCGGCAGGACCTCATCTCCTGTCGAAATAATACCGACCCGCGGCCGACAGTATACCTCCACCTTCTCGCAGCCGACAGCCGCCAGCATGCCGATGTGCTGCGGCCGCAGCCGGCAACCGGCCGGCAGAACCACCTGGCCTTGAGCGGCATCGTCATCCCTGGAGACCATGTGCTGCCCGGGGGCGACGCTTCGATGAATTTCGACGGTGTTGCCATCTACGGCGTCTGTATGCTCGATCATCACCACGGCATCGGCACCGGCGGGCAGCATCCCTCCAGTGGGAATGCGGGCGGCCTGGCCGGCTTCAATTGTGAACCCCGGCGCACTGCCCATCTGGACATTGCCCACCACTTCCAGATAGGCCGGATTGCTCTCGGAAGCGCCAAAGGTGGAAGCGGACTGGACGGCGAATCCATCCATGGTGGCGCGATCGAAACCTGGAATATCGGCCGGTGAAACGACGGCATCGGCCAACACCCGTCCATGTGCGTGATCCAGACCGACGATATCGCGGTTGACATGAGCAAACTGCTCTTTAAACAAAAGAACGTCTTCGATACTTGATACCTGAAAAAACTCGTTCATACAGCTGGTCCAAATCCAAGCTGCCGGGCATTGATGCAATTGGGTGGCACTTGACCGGTCAGTCCGATTAAAAGATTATCAACAGCCAAATCCGCCATACGCCGCCGGGTTTCCATGGTCGCACTGCCCACATGAGGCAGCAGCACAGCATTTGGCAGGTCCGTCAGTCCGGGTGTCAATGCGGGTTCGTGCTCGTACACATCCAGTCCGGCTCCGGCAATTCGCCCCCGTTGCAGGGCTTCCACCAGCGCGGTCTCATCCACCACGGGACCGCGCGCCGTGTTGATCAGGAAGGCGCTCGATTTCATGCACGACAATTCTCCGGCTCCGATCAGGTGGCGGGTTTCAGACGTCAGAGGCACATGCAGCGAGATAAAATCCGCCGTTTCGAGCAGATCGTTCAATGCCATATAGCGCACGCCCAGCCGCTCCGCCTCGTCAGGTGCTAAGGGCCGGCGATGGTAATAGACAATATTCATATCAAAGCCGGCGGCGCGCCGGGCAACGGCGCGCCCGATACGGCCAAGGCCGACAATGCCAAGCGTTTTTCCGGAAACCTCATGGCCCAGAAAATAAAACGGCGCCCAAAAACGAAACTTGCCGTCGCGCGTGTGGCGATCGGCTTCCACGACGCGCCGTCCGATGCCCAGGATCAGCGCCATGGTCAGATCGGCTGTGGCATCCGTCAACACGTCCGGGGTGTTGGAAACCATGATACCGAGCGCTGTCGCCGCCTCGACATCGATGTTATTATAGCCTACCCCAAAATTCGCA
The DNA here is from genome assembly GCA_050291625.1 of Desulfobacteraceae bacterium. Taxonomy (GTDB): domain Bacteria; phylum Desulfobacterota; class Desulfobacteria; order Desulfobacterales; family Desulfosarcinaceae; genus JARRKU01. The sequence goes on along the minus strand of JBNKKC010000082.1, from coordinate 31,425 downwards.
ATCATCTTAAGTTGCGCTGCCTTTGCCAGCAGCGGGGCATCGATGGTGTCGGTGATCATGCACACCAGGCCGTGGATATCCGCTGCGGCGGCAAGCAGATCGTCGCGATCCATGGGATGATCGCAGCAATGGCCTTGAACCTCATGCCCGGCGCTGATGCGGGCCATTATATCGTCCGGTAAATTTCCGCTGACCAGTACTTTCATCTCGGCACACTCCGATTAATGCCAGTCTTATCAATAGTTGAAAACGAACGGAGGTTCAATTCCTAATTTTGATGGACGCGTTTCCTTCATCCAAAAAGCATGCTATGGTGATGCGACCGTATGTGAAACGGACCATTGAAAGGATATCCCATGAGCGAGATGAGTTCGCAGCAGGAAAGCTACCTTGAAGAATTGTTCCGCGTGACCGGCGGCGACCCGACCGTACAGGCGTCCATGCACGATGTGGGGGCTGCCATCGGATTGGAGCGCGAGGCGGCCGGCAGGCTTGCTGAAGAGTTGATCGCACAGGGGTATATAGAAATCAGAACCTTGTCAGGCGGTATCGGCATCACGCAGCTCGGCATTGAATCGGCAAACACCGGTACGGAAACGACCGGTTCTGCCGGCCGGCGCCTGAGCGGCTCCACTATTCTGGATGAAAACGACCGTGCGGCGGTCGAGACCGCCTTGGAAGGAATCAAAAATGCCGTGGGGAAAAACAGCGTATCGTATCCTCAGATGGAAACACTGGTGATGGATATCAAGACCATCGAAATTCACATGTTGTCGCCTCAGCCTAAAACGGCCGTGGTACGCGAAGTGTTTCTGTCACTGCAACAAACGCTCAGCACCATGAACATGAGCGATCAGGCATCGGTCATTCAACGGATGCTTGCCACCTGAAATTGACTTAGAGAGCTGATATGCCAAGCAAATACGCTGAAATCGTCGAACAGAATATCAATATCCTCTTCAGTGACGATCTGCCGTCCCGCGCCGCAGCCATGGGGGCCGAGCTCGACGGCCCGGCAGTGGTATTCAAGGCCTTCGGGGCCCGATGCCGCCTTGCGGCCGATGGGGTATGGCTCAACGACGAGCGGCAGACCGGGCCGGTGGGCATCATTCTCTCCCTGTACGCCCTCCACGCCATTACCGAAGACTGCCGTATCGAGCCGTTCAAAGCCTTTAAGGAACTGCCCAACAGTGCGCCATACGCCGGCGCATTTTCCAGTCACACAGAGCATCCGCTGACGCCGCTGGTGGATCGCATCCTGGACAAGCGGCATTCGCTCATCGACCATTTTGTCGGCATGCCTGCGCCCACCCACCTCAGCGGCGACGGCGCCCTGATCGTTCGCCCGCTGCCGAAAATCGTGCTGTGCTATATCTTTTATAAAGCCGACGAGGATTTCCCCGCATCAGCCACCTGTCTGCTCTCAAACAACGCCTCTGCTTTTCTGCCCGTCGATGCCCTGGCGGACACCGGAGAGTATACGTCCCGAGCGATTATCGATTTTCTAGCGTCAGAGGATTAGCGACCGTCATGCCATGCACGGAGCACAGACAATATATCAAAAAGATCAATACCACCGTCCAGGCGGTGGTCCGAAAAAATACCTCCGCCAATGACATCATCGCAATGGCCAATTGCGGGATTATTTGTTGCCGCCGCAAACAACGGATTCGCCGCGTGCCTTTTTTACAACCCAGTTTGATCATGGTTCTAAGCGGGCAAAAAACCGTCAGTAATGGAGACAAAATTGACAGTTGTGCGCCCGGCGAGTTTTTAGCCATTCCGGCACCCGCCAGTTTTGATATGGTCAACGAACCCGACGAGGATACCCGCCAGTACGTGGCGCTTTGCATTCCATTTGAATCAAGGCTGATCGAGCGCTTCTTGCAGTTCTATCGAGGGATGACATTGGGCGATCATCAAAAAAGTGCCATACCGATTAAAGGCTATGACACGCTTTACACCGCAGTGCTTCATTTTCTTCAAATGGCCGACTCTCCGGGCCAAGATCGAGATGTGCTGGAGCATCGCCTGTTGGAAATTCTATTGTGCCTGGTTAAGAATAGCGCCGCCTCTCACATGCTTCTGTCCATGAGCGATCAATGGCGTCAACGATTGGCATCACTGTTTCTAACGGACCCCGCCAAAGCATGGCGGGCTCAAGATGTTTGCCGTCTGCTGGCAGTCAGCGAAAGCACGCTCCGCAGAAATCTCCGACAAGAGAACGCATCCTTTCAATTGGTTCTGGATGATGTTCGGCTGGGCCAAGGCCTTGTGCAGGTACAAATGACGCGGCTGCCCATTGGGCGAATTGCCGCAAACTGCGGGTACCAATCGGCTTCCCGCTTTTCCGCTCGCTTTCGACAGCGCTTTCACGTCACACCCTCTCAACTGAGAAAAACATTGACCGAATCTGCATAACAATTGGTGGAATCGGGCGAACGCGATGACGCAATCAGTTGTATCTACCCATCATTGACAATCATCATCAGATTAGGAGAATGGGTATGAAAAAATGTCAAAGATTCACATTGAGTTGTCTGCTTTTTGTTATTGTATTGTTTGGTTCAGACAGCGCATGGGCGGACGGTTTTCACGTTTCCAGCCCTCAGCTCAGAGACGGCGGAACGATGGCAGTGGATCAAATTTACAACGGTTTTGGATGCACGGGCAAAAACAGATCGCCGGAACTCGTGTGGAAAAATCCTCCTGCAGGTACAAAAAGCTTCGCAGTGACGGCCTATGATCCGGATGCGCCTACCGGAAGCGGCTGGTGGCATTGGGTGATTTTTAATATCGATGCCGACGTTGGCGGGCTGCACGCGGATGCCGGAAATGTGAATCTTCCACTGGCACCTAAAGGAAGTGTCCAAAGCATGACCGATTTTGGCAAACCAGGTTATGGCGGCGCATGCCCTCCCAAAGGTCACGGCGCTCACCGCTATATCTTCACAGTGTTTGCCCTGGATGTCGAATCACTGGCGTTGGACAGTTCGGCAACCGCTGCAATGGTGGGCTTTCATCTGAATCAGCATGCCTTGGACAAGACCCTTATAACGGTCATTTATTCACGATAAATGCTATACGCAAAAGGTTCGTGGAAGAGACAAAAAAACGCGCCAGCTAAGCGGGCGCGTTTGACGCAAAATATAAGGACAGCGGAGGGAATTGATTTCTTCCGCTGCCCTAAACTACTGTTGGATCAGCGACATGGCTTTTTCCGCCACATTTTCATCCGTAAACCCATAACGGGCCAGCACTTCGCCGCCGGGGGCGGATGAACCGAAGCGATCGATGCCGATCACGGCGCCCCGGTCTCCAACGTAGCGCTCCCAGCCCATGCTGGCTCCGGCCTCCACGGCCAGACGCGCCGTAATTTGAGGCGGCAGAACATCGCGTCTATATTCCGGCGACTGCTGTTCAAACAGTTCCCAGGAAGGCATGTTGACCACTCTTGCGGCCACGCCTTTTTCTTTCAATATCTTCTGCGCGCCGAGTGCCTGGTGAACTTCCGCACCACTGGCCATCAGAATAATCTCCGGCGTCGTATCACAGTCCGACAGCACATACGCTCCCCGGGCAAGGCCGCCGGCCGTCTGCTGACGCGGCAGAACAGGCAGTTTCTGGCGGCTGAACAGCATGGCGACCGGCCGGTCATTGGTTTTGACGGCCTGGCACCAGGCATCGGCGGTTTCATTGGCATCGCAGGGCCGCAGCACCAGCAGATTGGGCATGGCCCGCAAAGATGCGAGCTGTTCCACCGGTTGATGCGTGGGGCCGTCTTCCCCTACCGCAATGGAATCGTGCGTAAAGACGTAAATCACCGGCAGGTTCATTAAAGCGGCGACACGTATGGCAGGTCGGACATAATCGGCAAATACCAGGAAGGTGCCGCCGTACGGCCGAATGCCGCCGTGCAGGAACATGCCCGACAACAGGGCGCCCATGGCATGCTCGCGCACGCCAAAGCGAATGTTTCGGCCGGCATAGTTGTCTTTTTGGAACACCTGCTCGCCATCCAGGAATGTTTTATTGGAGGGTGCCAGATCGGCTGAGCCGCCCATCAGGGTGGGAATTTGCGTTGCGAGTGCGTTGAGAGCCTTGCCTGAAGCAGCCCGGGTGGCCACGGGGCCGTCGGCCGGCGTCATTTCCGGCAGGGACTGCTGCCAGCCCCTCGGCAGAAACCCGCTCAGGGCATTTACCCAGGCATCCGCCAGGTCCGGTTTGGCCTGTGCAAAAGCCTTGTAAGCCGCTTTCCAGGCGTCTTCGGCGGTCCGCCCTCTTTCGAGTGCTTTGCGGCAATGATTCAGCACATCGTCCGATATGCAAAACTTCGCATCCTTGTTGCACCCCAGGCATTCCTTGGTCAGGCACACCTCTTCTTCCCCAAGCGGTGCGCCGTGTGCTTCGTGGGAGTCCTGTTTGTTGGGGCTGCCATAAGCAATATGGGTGCGCAGCATAATCAAGGTGGGCCGCTGCTGGTCGGCCTGCCCCTTGCGAATCGCCGCCTCGATGGCGTCAAGGTCATTGCCGTCGTCGACGCGCAGCACCTGCCAATGATATGCCTCGAAGCGGCGGGCCACATCTTCGGTAAAAGCGATACTGGTGTCGCCTTCGATGGTGATCCGATTGTCGTCATAGATACAGATCAGGCGTCCCAGTCCCAAATGGCCGGCCATGGAGGCAGCCTCGGCGGCGACGCCTTCCATCAGGTCTCCGTCGCCGCATACGGTGTAGGTAAAGTGATCGACGATCGAATGGTCCGGCTGATTAAAACGCGCCGCCAGATGACGCTCTGCCATAGCCATCCCTACCGCATTGGCAAAGCCTTGCCCCAAGGGCCCGGTTGTGGTTTCGACCCCAGGCGTATGGCCGTATTCCGGATGCCCGGGCGTCTTGCTGCCCCATTGGCGGAAATTCTTTAAATCATCCAGGCTTAGATCATACCCGGTCAGATGCAGCAGGCTGTAGAGGAGCATCGAAGCGTGGCCGCCGGATAAAACGAACCGGTCCCGATCAGGCCAATCGGGATTGCCCGGATTGTGCTTCATGATTCGGGTCCAAAGCACGTATCCGGCCGGCGCCAGCCCCATCGGCGCCCCCGGATGACCGGAGTTGGCTTTTTGAATGGCATCCATGGCAAGGGTTCGGATCGTGTTGACACATTTCTGATCAATGGAAATTGGGTCGGACATTTTGGGATCTCCTTCTAATCCTGTTCAGCTGGTAGCTGTGCACAATTGATGGCTTGTATCACTGGATCGTATCGCGATGCAAGAGCAAGAATCCACATCACAGAGCCCGCATCCACTCAGGCTTGAGCCCCACCTCACCGGCCAGCGCCTGGTCGATCAATTGCAAAACCGATTCGCGGTCCCTGGGCAGCCTGGCCTTGATGGGCAGATAATTGGAAGCATGGTTCGCATGAAACAGACCTTTGCTGATGTGCGTATTGGCAAACATCGTGCGCAGTTCCGCCAACATCTCTTCGGCATCGAGCAATGGAAAGCGGCCGGCCTGGTGGTCGTCGTAGAGCGGCGTACCTGGAATCAACATCAGGCTCAGCGCACCGATATAATCCGGATCGAGGGCCGAGAGCACGCGACCGGTCTCCCGGGCGTGAATCCGGGAACGCTCCCTGCCTGCAATTCCCAATAGAACCGTGACGGAAAGCTTGAAACCGGCCGCCTTGGCTTTTCTGCCCATGTCGATCATGGCCGAGGCGGTAGCCCCTTTGTTGATGGCCTTGAGGGTGGCGTTATCACCGCTCTCCAACCCCATGTAGAGGATTCCCAGCCCACGCTGCCGCAATGCCTGGAGTTCGTCCATGGTCTTCATTTTCAGGCTCTTGGCATTGGCGTAGGCTCCCACACGGGTCACCCAGGGCAGCCGCTCCTTGATCCGGTCCAGAATATCGAGCAACCGCTTCTGCGGAACAATCAGGGCATCGCCGTCACACAGGAAAACACGTCTCTGCCGGCGGCAATAGGTTGCCGCAAATTCGATATCCGACAAAATGATTTTGTCCGGTTTGATTTTGAACCGTTCGCCCTGGTAGGTCCCGCAGAACGTACACTTATTGCGGGAGCAGCCAACGGTGATCTGCAACAGAATCGAGTTGGCTTCGCTGGGCGGCCGGATGATATTTCCCTCGTAATGCATAATCTCCTCCGCATGCTGAAAATAAAAACAAGTCAATGTAACGCTTTCCGCAGCCGCCTGCAAGGCATTCATCAGGAATTGAAAAATCACGATTTTCTTGCTATGAATTTATACGGTTATGCGATTCAAAAACATTGGAGGTAACATGAACAATCCGCTCTGGACCCCCAGCCGGGAACGCATCGAAACCACGAACATGTACCGGTTCATGCAATGGGTCAATGACAGATATACCCGGAATTTTGACGCCTATCCGGCGCTTTACCAGTGGTCGATCGATCATGGCGAGGATTTCTGGGCCGCCTGGTGGGAGTACGCGCGGATCATCGCATCGCAACCCTATGATCAGGTCGTTGACGATATCCGCAAAATGCCGGGAGCAAAATGGTTTGCCGGGTCACGGCTCAATTTTGCCCAGAATCTGCTGCGCTATCGCGACGACCGGGTCGCCCTCGTGTTTTACGGCGAAGACAAAGTCCGGCGCAGGTTGACCTACGCGGAACTGTATGACGACGTAGCAAAGGTGGCGGGAGCCCTTAAGTCGGCCGGTGTGGAAACGGGCGATCGTGTGGTGGGGTTCATGCCCAACATGCCGGAAACCATCGTCGCCATGCTGGCCGCCGCCAGTCTTGGCGCCGTCTGGTCAAGCTGTTCGCCCGATTTCGGCATCAAAGGCGTGCTGGACCGTTTCGGCCAGATCCAGCCGAAAATACTATTCACCGTTGACGGCTATTTTTTCAAGGGCCGCCATATCGACGTGCTGCCGCGCGTGGAAAAAATTGTCGATCAGATCCCTTCCATCGAAACAGTCGTCGTAACCCCATACGCCCAACCCAACCCAAATATCGGCGGGATCAGGGAAGCGGTCTTTTTCAACGATTTTGGCGCGGCCGCGGAGCTGTCATTCGAACAGCTGCCGTTCGATCACCCGCTCTATATCATGTATTCATCCGGAACGACGGGACTGCCCAAATGCATGGTCCAAAGCGCCGGCGGTATTCTGATGCATCATCTTAAGGAACTGGTGCTGCATACGGATCTGAAACGGGAAGACAACATTTTCTACTTCACAACCTGCGGGTGGATGATGTGGAACTGGCTGGTCAGCTCTCTCGCCGTAGGGGCGACGCTGATCCTCTATGACGGCAATCCCTTCCATCCGGGACCTGAAGCCCTGTGGCAGATGGCGCAGGATGAAAAGATGACGGTTTTCGGTACCAGCGCCGGATACCTGTCCGCCCTGCTGAACACCGGCCTGAAACCGGCGCAGGCATTCGACCTGTCCTCCTTGCGGGCATTGCTCTCCACTGGCTCGCCACTGTCCATCGAAGGCTTTGAATTTGTCTACAGCGATATCAAACAGGACCTGCAACTGGCATCCATTTCAGGCGGCACCGACCTGAACGGCTGCTTTGCCTTGGGAAATCCCATGGGGCCGGTCTATGCCGGGCAGCTGCAGTGCCGCGGGCTGGCCATGAAGGTGGAAGCCTTCGATGAAACGGGCACCCCGGTCATCGGCCGGCAGGGCGAACTTGTCTGCACCCAGGCCTTTCCATCCATGCCCATCTATTTCTGGAACGATCCGGACGGCAGCAAATATCATGCGGCCTACTTCGATCAATTCCCGGGGGTCTGGCGGCATGGCGACTTCATCCAGATCACCGAGCAGGGAGGCGTGATCATATATGGCCGTTCCGACGCAACCCTCAATCCCGGCGGCGTACGAATCGGAACGGCCGAAATATACCGCCGGCTCGACCCCATGGAGGCCGTCGAAGACGCGGTTGTCGTCGGTCAGAACTGGAAAAATGACGTCAGGGTGATTCTGTTCGTCAAAATGGCTCAGGGGTATGAGCTTACCGACGCACTGCGGCAGGAGATTAAGAAGGCCATTGCCACCAGCGCCTCTCCCCGCCACACCCCGGCGAAAATCATCGCCGTCCCGGACATTCCCTACACGCTCAACATGAAAAAAGTGGAATTGGCGGTTCGCAAGATCATCCATGGGCAGGAAGTTAAAAACAAAGACGCCCTGCGCAATCCGGAGTGCCTGGATTATTTCGGGCAGATTGCCGAATTGCAGGAGGATTAACTTGCCTTGCGCGCCAGAGCATACAATTTCGGATGGGTGCAAACCTCGAAGTATTTGCGGGACGAAATTGTTTTTACCTTGAGGGTGTCGGGATCGACGACGGGAACCTGGGCTTCACGGATCACCAATGTCTGGAGACGTCCGCCTTTGGTTGGAAATCTGCCGTGGTAAATATTCGACTTCTGACTGAAACGGTCCTTAAAATTGCCTTGCATCAATTTCAGATCAATTTCACGGGAGAGCTTTTCAAATCCGGCGGCATTCAATTCAATGCCGTTGACGTTGAAACGGGTGAACAGATCATCGGATGTATGAGCCATGGCCTCATCCGACATTGTCTGAAAGGTGTACAGGTTGAACGATGTTTTTTTATTGGCGAACATTTTTCGCCCCGTTTTGGAGCAGCTGGAAAGCCGATCCGCCAGGTTGATGGCCGATGAGATCATAATCCGGTTATTGCCGTCAAATAGAAACGTCGGAGCATCTTCGCGATAAACGATTCCGATGCCCAACTCAAGGATGGGCAGATGATACTTTCTGCTTTTTTCATTATAGCGCTGGATAATCATCAGCATGTTCAGCGCCAGGCCGCAGGCCCGGGCGACGCTGTACCAACCGCCAGGCGTATTTTTATGCTCAAACAGGGACAGGATAAGGGCATCGCCCTCGATGAATATTTTGGAAGCGCCATATTCCGAGATAATGGCAGATATCGGATCGAAAAAATTCAAACTGAAGTAGGATGCCGGGTTCAGCCCCCGCTCGATCATTTGATGCGTGATATCCGTTGATCCCCGTACATCGGCCTTGATAACGACATGGTTGATGATGGGCGCCTTCTCCAGAACCTGCTCCTGCGGCAGCAGGAACTCGTATAAGGTATTGTTCTCCCGGGACAAGGTAATCGCCTTTTCATCGGTTGCCAGATGAACCCGCTCCATCGCCTCGCGCATCAATTCCGCATTGCACCAATCTTTGTGAAACCTGATAAATGCATTGAGAAAGCGGACCAGATAAACTTTTTTAGTGGCGACGGCCATTTGCTCCATCGATTTTATTTTCTTCGCCAGAGGACGCAGCGAAAATACGCGCCCATAGACCTTCTTCATGCGTTTGAGTCTGCTTTTCAGCACTTTGCGGGACCTGGGGACAGCCAGGTATTGTACAATCTGCTGTGGCAGCAGGGGGGGGCAATATTCCTGATATTCCGGCTGCATGACGTATGAAGCGGCAATCCGTTCCATAATTCCATTTCGGCAGAACTGGCGGTAGAAGAACTGCAGTACTTTTTTCTGGCAGTTGATCTTTTTCTTGAGTTTCGCTGAGAGCTCTCTATCGTTATTCTTCTTTTTTAAAGCGTTTAAGCTTTCTTTTGTTTCCTGCCAGTTCAACAGTCTGTTGATATTTTCGGGGCATAGCAACATACTGTCAATTTCCTGGTTGTAACTGCGACGACGCTGTGCCGCTTCATCGTCGTCCGGCAAATCGACCAGCGCCATGCGTTGTTCGAGAGGGACGCCTTTCGCGTCTGGATTATTAGCGTCGATTAAATTGAGCATCTGCCGAATCATGTACAGAAGCGTTTCATATTTATCCGAATCCTCGATTCGCTTTCCGAGCGCCAGGTCATATTCCGTAATCATGAAATACTCGTTGTTCGCATGAGACACATGAAACATCGGATTTTTCAAACAGTCTTCAAAGAAAGCGGCGCGTTCGCCAAAAACAGCCTCGTGCATGGGACGCACTTGCTTTTTCTCGACTTCCCCCCAGAAGCGGAATATCTCCAATCCGACCTGTTTGAGAATGGTGTCCCGGTCCTGGAGAAGGCGTTGAAGTTTGCCTTTTAGCTTCGGTGATTCGGCCAAGTCGTTGTGCGTCGCCAGCTCGGATTTTCGTACCGATTTTTTAAGACGCCGAATCACCCGCTCATATTGGGCATTGAGCTGCTCTATCAGCAATTTGCACAGTGCGGTCTGGGCGAGATATTCTATCTGGATCTCGCCTTCACCCTTGGCCTTGTTGACAGCCTCTTCCAGTAAATCCTCATAGAGTTGTTTATACCGATCGACCTCTTTGACCCAGTTGACCTGTTTCTGTTTCGGTTCAGCCAAACGTTTTTCAAGCCCCGCATGACGCACGACGAGTTGCTCGACGATCTTCTGTGTGGCCGTGACAAAGACCTGACTGATGTTGACATCATAGCGGATATTGTCGACGCCGGGAACCAGCCGATCGAGTGAAAAATCGTGCCGATATTTAGATAGGGAAAATTCGCTTAGCGGCGGAAGATTGAGTGATTTTCGAAAAAGGCCAAACATGAACGGGAGTCAATCCTTCAGTAACTTATAAAGGGTCGCGCCTAATGGCTCTCTGTTGGTGTCATATCATAATATTTAAAACCTTTCGCCATCTTTTTTATGCTATGTTAAGGCTTAACCCGATGTTGGAGAAAATTATTCATCGCTTATAAGACTTTTTGAACCGTTCGCCACCTTTTGGATGCAACCTCAGGGGTGCCCTCGAAATTGAACTCACCTTTCTCGACCAGTGTCAGGCAAACATCGACGACCTGGGGATCATAGAGTTTGCCCCGATTCTTACGGATCTCATCGATGGCTGGTTGAAGCCCCAAAGCGGGGCGGTAGGGACGATGCGAAGCAATGGTCTCAAAAACATCTGCGACCGCCAGGATGCGGGCCAGTGGCATGATCTGGTCTTCCTTCAATCCCTGAGGATAACCGGAGCCGTCCAGGCGCTCATGATGCTGAAGAATAATGTCGGCGATGGGCCAGGGGAATTCGATCTGCTTGAGAATATCGTATCCGGCCCGGACATGGTTTTTGATCAGCTCATATTCCAATTCCGAAAGTCTGCCCGGTTTGCTGAGAATTCCCGTCGGCACTGATATTTTCCCCAGGTCATGAATCACACTGGCCATGCGCAAGCCATAGATATCATCCTGATGGATCCCCATCAATTGCGCCATGGCGCACGACAGATCCGCCACACGCTGCTGGTGTCCGGCCGTGTAAGGATCGCGCAATTCTACTGCAACGGAGATGGCCTGAACAATGCCCTCCATGGCGCGCTGGAACTTATCCAGGTTCAGCTGACTCTGTTCGAGGGTTTGTTTGAGTTTATGCTTCGCCGCACGCTCCGTCAATACACGCTTGAGACGGGCGATGAACTCCGCAATCCGAACCGGTTTCTGAATAAAGTCGCTTGCCCCTTGTTCGACAATATCTTCGTAATTAAAATCGCTGATAAAACCGGTCATAATGATCACATCGGCGCCAAACCGCGATTTGACAATCTGACCCAGTTCGATGCCGCTCATGTCGGGCATCCGGATATCGGCAACAAGCACATCGATGCATTGCTGTTCCAGGATCGACAGTGCTTTGCGCGGGTTGTCGGCAATGAGGCAAACGTAACCGGCCTGTTCGATTCCCGCCTGCATGACCTGGCATACGGTGAGGTCATCATCCACCACCATGATGATTTCACAAATGCCTGGGGATTCTTTTTTCATCGATCTGCCTTTGCATGAAAAAGCCGGGCATTTTTTCCATGAGCGGTTTTGAAGCAAACGCCGGAATGCGAATTACTCCTCGAGAAACCGGGAAACAAACACCATGATACACGGCTTGAAGGCAACCCAGAGTGGTCGGTCCAGAAGGATCCTTTTTGGAAACGGGCCCGTATGGAACGACTATACCACATAATAGGCGTCTTGGGTTGTCAAATCGCAGGCCGGGCCTTTTGGGGCCTGGTCATCGAAGCGATCATGCTCACTGTTTTCGGAAACGATCGAGCCGAATTTGAATCGATTGCCCATGCGCATCCAAGCCTTCAATACGCGCCAGTTCCAGCACGTCTGCGGCTTCCCTTTTAAAGGCGCTCCGGGCATAGTGAATCAAGCTGGTTTTTTTAACGAAAACATCCACCGACAACGGCGACGAAAAGCGTGCGGTTCCGGCAGTAGGTAAAACATGATTCGGTCCGGCAATGTAATCCCCTATCGGCTCAGGCGTATGAGACCCGATAAATATGGCTCCGGCATGTCGGATCTGACCGATTCGCGTGAAAGGTTCCGCAATCTGGAGTTCCAGGTGCTCCGGGGCAATGCGATTGGCCAGATCGATGCCGGCATCCAGATCCGCAACGACCATCAGGGCGCCATAGGAATGAAGGGATTGTCTCGCAATGTCGCCGCGGCTCAGCTTCGCCAACTGATCCTGTATGGCCTGATCGACCGCCCCGGCCAACTCTTTGGACGGCGTGATCAATACGGCCGAGGCCAGCGGATCGTGTTCTGCCTGGGAAAGCATATCCGCTGCAATAAATTCCGGATCCGCGCCAGACTCCGCCAGAACCAGAATCTCACTTGGTCCGGCCACCATATCGATTTTGACCGTACCGGCCACCAGTTTTTTGGCAAGGGCGACATAGATGTTGCCGGGTCCGACAATCACATCCACCTTGGGGATGGTCTGGGTGCCGTATGCCATGGCCGCAATGGCCCAGGCGCTGCCCGCTTTGTAAACGGCATCCACACCGGCCTTGTGGGCCGCTGCCAGAAGGTATGGGTTGACGGTACCGTTGCGCATCGGCGGCGTCGCCATGATGATGCGGGGTACGCCGGCAATCTTCGCAGGTATGGCGCCCATCAATACCGAAGAGACCAGAGGCGTCGAACCGCCCTGAGCTCCGGGAACATAAACGCCTGCGGCGTCCAGCGGATACACCATCTGCCCCATCACGGTACCGGGTCGCGGCGTGTCAATCCATGACCGCTGCCGCTGTTTGAAGTGAAAGTTCTCGATTTGGTCCGCGGCACGATTCAGCGCACGCTTGAAGCGACGGTCCACCTGCCGCTGTGCGGCGGTCATCTCATCTTTGCTGACAAGCAACTGATCGATTTTCAATCGCGGAGCGTCAAACTCACGACTGTATTTGATCAAGGCCCTGTCGCCGTTGGCCTGCACATCCTTCAAGATTCGCCGTACCGCGGCCTCCTCCTTGGGCCGAGTCGCCAGTCCACGCGTTTCGATTCGCCTCAGTCGTTTTTCAGCGGCATCTGAAGGATAGTGATATATTTTCATTCCCGGCGTCCTTTCACAGTTCAGCATCATGGTCGGCATCTGCCGTCTAAGCCGCCACCCTGCGGCCAGACCAGCCAATCGATTTAGATCAGCAGAGGCTAAGATTTAATGCCATTGCCATGTGTTGTCAACTTTTTGGGCCCTGCAGGTGTTAAGATAATGCTTTTGGCACAGTTGGGGGAACCCTTTCGATAGCGGTCCCGATGAAAACAGCTCAAGTTGATGGCACTGCCCTAAAGCCTGCAGATCTATTCTATTTTAGTTGACATATTGTCTGTTTGCTGTAGTTTGACACTTTTATTGGTTATACTCCGTTCTGCCCGGTACCGATATTATTACAATGGAGGTTGATATAATGTCCGTGAAGCGAATCTACAATTTCAATGCGGGCCCTGCCGCCCTGCCCCAGGTTGTGCTCGAGCAAATTCAAGCCGAATTTCTTGATTTCGGAGGATCCGGTATGTCCATCACAGAAATCAGCCATCGGTCCAAATGGTTCGATGACGTGATCAACGATACGGTTGCGCGAATCAGGCGACTGCTCAAACTGGATGACAATTTCGAGGTCCTTTTTTTACAGGGGGGAGCCAGTCTGCAGTTTTGCATGGTACCCATGAATTTTCTCTCCGACGGCCGCACGGCGGACTATGTCAACACCGGCACATGGTCGACGAAAGCCATTAAAGAGGCTCAAATTCAGAACAAGCCCGTTCAGGTGGTGGCCTCTTCCGAAGACCGCAATTTTTCATATATTCCAACGGAGATCGAATTCAATGCCGGCGCCACTTACGCCCACATCACGTCGAACAACACCATCAAGGGAACCCAGTGGGCCGATTTTCCCGATACCGGCGGTGTACCTATAGTGGCGGATATGTCTTCCGATATTTTTTCACGCCCATTCGACACCAGCCGCTTCGGACTATTCTACGCCGGAGCTCAAAAAAATATGGGGCCCGCGGGTGTCTGCCTGGTGGTGATCCGGAAAGACATGCTCGAACTGGTGCCGGATCAGTTGCCGACGATGCTCAAGTATACGACGCACAGCGCCAAAAACTCCATGTTCAATACGCCGCCCTGTTTCGCCATTTACACCGTTCACATGGTTCTCAAATGGCTTGAAGAGCAAATCGGCGGCCTGGAAAAGATGGCCGAAATCAATCGGCTGAAAGCCTCGCTGCTTTACGACACGATCGACGCCAGCGATTTTTACAGCGGTACGACCGACAAGGCGAGCCGCTCCATGATGAATGTCACGTTCCGACTGCCCGGTGAGGATCTGGAGCAGAAATTTGTTGCGGAGGCGTTGGCCAGCGACCTGGGCGGGCTGAAGGGGCATCGCTCGGTGGGCGGCTGTCGGGCGTCGATATACAACCCAACCCCCACGGCGGCGGTGGAGGCCCTGGTGGATTTCATGAAGACCTTTGAAAAACAGAACGGATAGCCTGCCAGCGAGCATTGTTGTAAAAATGGGACAGGGCCGCTACAATGTTATCCGAAGATAATTGATTGCCGCCGGCCTAATTAGTTTGGTGCCCGCTGAAGGAGCCTCTATGACCCGTCTGTGTGGTATTTTGCCCGTTGCTTTGTTTATCTGTTGTCTGTGGCCTTCGGGAATCGTTTTCGCCCAGGAAGAAGAAGGCATACTTCTGGAGCGCGCAGAACGCAAGCCGCTCTGGGAAGCCGGCGTCATGGGGGTTGCCCTGACCCTTCCCCACTACGTGGGTTCGGATGAGTATTACACCTTTGCCCTGCCGTTTCCTTACTTCGTCTATCGAGGGGAAATCTTGAAATCGGATCGCGACGGACTGCGCGGGCTCTTCTTTCAGACCGATCGAATTGAAACCGACATCTCATTCGGCGGCAACCTGCCGGTCGCCTCGAAAAACAACGAGGCCCGGGAGGACATGCCGGAGCTTGATACACTGGCGGAGATGGGCCCGGCCATCCGCTATTATTTTCACCGACGCGGCGAGTCGGACCACCTTTACCTGCAGGCGGCATGGCGCGGGGCCTTTTCGATTGCATTCAACGGCGGGTTCGACATCGACGCCAACTGGCGCGGCCAGCGCTACACCCTCGATCTGAAGTTCAAAAACGAGTCCTTATTCAAAGATCACCATCTGAGCTTCTACTTGTCCACCGGAACAAGTTATGCCGACGATATCCTCAACGGCTATTTTTACGATGTTCAAACCGAATTTGTCACTCCGGACAGGGAGCATTACAACGCCGATCCAGGATATACGGGTGTCTACGTGTCCAGCGCACTCTATAAGGACCTGACCGAGCGATGGGCCGTCGGCGGCTATTGCCGATGGCAAAATATCAGCGGCGCCGTATTCGAAGACAGCCCGCTGGTGCGCACCAGCAACAATGTTTATGTCAGCCTCTTCCTGATCTGGAAGTTCGCGCTCTCCGAAGAGATGGTGACCGTTTCAAAGTAGTTCACTCCGATAGTTGAGGGGTGTATGCCTCGCCGATCACGGAGGGATCGTAGAGATCGGGGAAATAGAACGGCAGCGCTGCAAGGGGAAGCCCGGCGGTCAGCGGCGCCCTGTGGCTTGAAGAGTGCAGAAGTCCGTCATCCAGCAGAGCGCTGACGACCCTTCTGGCACTGCGCTCACTCATATTGAGTATCTCCGGAGCCTTGCCCCTGGCTATGGAGCCCATCATAAACACCGCTCGCAACAGCTTGGCCGCTCCTGGATGAATGGATTGATGGTTTTGCCTGTGTCGGCTTTGCACGTACCAGTCGATGCGGGCCTCAATCTGGTCCAGCCGCAGCAACTTTTCCATGAAACCGATCTGGTCCAGGCAGACGCTAAGAAAGTATTCGCAAAAATCGGTCAGAAGATCTTCATTGAAATGGAAGTTGCTCTCCTCATCCGGCGCGTCCGTGGCCCACAACTCGAACATATATCGTTTTTTGCTGCGTGATAATCCCCGGGATAAGGACCATAAATTGCTTTGATTGATTCCCGAGGCCGCCAGATACAAACCTGAGAAAAGGCGGGCAACGCGGCCGTTGCCGTCTCTGAAGGGATGCAGCCAGGTCAATCGGTGGTGGCTTGCCGCCATGGCAATGAGCCGGTCGTCTCCATGCCACCGCTGCGGCGCATAGGCCCGGGCGAACGATGACAGCAACTCCGGCAGGTCTTGGAAACCGGGTCCGTGAATGGATCGCCCGTCCACCGACACATCGACGTCGCGCAAGTGCCCCGGTTGAACCGGGAAACGGGTGAATCCGTTCGCCGTATGGGTATATAAATGCTCTTGTGACAGACGAGCATAAAAAGCGGCATGCAGATCGCACAAGAACTGCCGATCGCATATATTCGGGCGGGATCGCGACGCCAGATGCCGCATAAAGCGTTTTTCGACCTGGACATGGGCGGCACAAAGTTCCTGGGCGTATTTTTTTTCCGGGTTTTGATCGTATCGATCCCGCAGAGCCGATTCGATATCGGGAATGGTGGTTTTGTGCCCTTCGATCAGGTTGCTGTAATAGCTGTTGAGCAGCCTCAGCTGATCGCCAAGCACCGCGGCGGTTTCCGGCGCCACCCTTCCCTCCAGTCGGGCCGAGGCGGCAACGATTTCCTGAGCCAGATCCTTCAGTGGACCGCGGGCTGCTTGGCCGGGCAAAAAGGGCGTCAAGGCGTAGCGGTCAGTTTTGGCCGGTTCTTTGGCCGGTTGGCGTTTTTTCATAATGCATTATTTTATAACAACTTTAATGCATTTTATCAATGAATATGTGGTTTACAATGCAAAGAATTGGCCGGTTGTATTTCACATCCCGGGAGGCCGATCTAAAAGGGCTATGTTCCTTTTTCCCGAAAGAAACTTCTAAAATGATGAAAGCAGAATTTTAATAGACCCCGGCCTTAAGGCCGGGGTCTCATGCCGCAGTGATGAAGCCTCCGCCGCTGGAGGCTTTGAGCCAAGGTCTCGTCGGAAAAGCTTAATTTAGTCACACAGCTCAAACAACGCCGCTGCCCCCATGCCGCCGCCGACGCACATGGACTCGACGCCATATTGCACGCCGCGGGCCTGCATATTGGCCAGCAGTGTGGCACACAGCTTGGCGCCGGTACACCCCAACGGATGTCCCAGTGCAATGGCGCCGCCATTGATATTGATGTTGTCCATATACTTTTCCAGGCCCAGCTCCCGGATGCAGTAAAGCGCCTGGGAAGCAAAGGCTTCATTGATTTCCCACAGCCCGATATCGTCGACGCTCAATCCCGCCTTATCCAATAACTTCGGAATGGCATAGCGTGGCCCGACGCCCATCTCATCCGCCCGGCAGCCGATAGCGGTATAGAGCTTCACCTTGGCAATGGGCTTGATTCCCAACTGCTTGATCTTTTCTTCGCTCATCAGAATCGTGGCTGCAGCGCCATCGGTCATCTGAGAAGAGTTTCCCGCGGTAACGGATCCATTCGCGGCAAAAACCGGATGCAATCCGGCCAGCCCTTCCGGCGTTGTCGTGGCGCGCACGCCGTCGTCAAAGTCCTGCAAAAACGTCTCCCGCTGGTAGGTCCCATCCTCCGTCACCACAAAACGCGTCGCCGGCGTCGGAATCACTTCTGTGAAGCGGCCCTCCTTTTGGGCCTGCGCTGCTTTCTGGTGACTGGCCGCAGCAAACGCATCCTGCTGTTCTCGACTGACATCATAGCGCCGGGCGACATTTTCGGCCGTGATGCCCATGGAGGCATACAAGGCGGCGTGCTGCCTGGAATATTTCGGATGAGGGCGCGGCAGATTGCCCGCCATCGGCACGAAGGTCATCGATTCCACACCGGCGCCAACGGCCACATCGGACCAGCCGGCCATGATGCGCAGAGCGCTCAGGGCGATGGCCTCGAGGCCCGAGGAACAAAACCGGTTGACCGTCGCACCCGGCACCGCATCGGGAAATCCGGCTATCTGGGCGGCGATGCGTCCGATATTCAAGCCCTGCTCGGCTTCGGGAAACGCACACCCCACCATCACATCTTCGATGTCGTTTTTATCCAATTGCGGCACCTTCTCGGCGGCTGCATTGAGAATGAATGCCAGCAGATCCTGCGGCAAAGTGTCCTTGAATGCACCCTTGCTGCGTTTACAGCCCGGTGTTCTCACTGAGCTGACGATATAGGCCTCTTTCATGATATGCCTCCCTGGTAGTTAACTCGGAAAGTTGTCTGTCAATACGGTACTAGTTCCGCAACGGTTTGCCGGTTTTGAGCATGCTTTCGATGCGGGCGATACTCTTTTCCTCTTTCACAAAATCAATGAATGCCTGGCGTTCCAGCGTAAGGATGACATCTTCATCGATCTTGCTGCCGGACCGTACCTCGCCGCCGCTGAGCACAAAAGCAATGCGACTGGCCAGGTACGCATCGTGCTCACTGATAAACCTTGCCGATGTCATATTGAACAGCTCGGCGTCGATCATGCCCTGGCCGGCCTCGCCCATCACCGCCATCGGCTTTTTGGGCGGGGGCGCATAACCCGCGTCAACCATGGAGAGCACCTCTTTTTTGGCCTCACCGATCAGGTAGTCGCGGTTGAAGACAATCCGATCCTGGGGGCCTAGAAATCCATTGGCCCGTGCATCGGCGGCTGAAGTGGAGATTTTGGCCATGGCAATATTCATAAATGTCGGAACGAAAAACTTGCCCAAATCGGCATCCGGCACCGCCTCGGGAAGCGTTCCGACGAATTTTTTCCACAAATTGGTGCAGCCGCCGCCGGCCGGCAGCAGGCCCACCCCTATCTCGACCAGTCCCATGTATAATTCGGCATGGGCCACAATCCGATCCGCCCCCAGGCATACTTCGCAACCGCCCCCAAGGGTCAACCCATATGGGGCCGCAACGACGGGAAAGCTGGCATAGCGGGCCCGCTGAATACTCGATTGGGCTCGCTTCAGAAAGGCCTCGATTTCATCGTATTTTTCGTTCTGAATCAGGTCCAGCATATAGCTCAGATCCGCCCCGGCGGAGAATGCCCCCGGCATGCCGCCGGCCTGGTTTCCGATCACCAGTCCCACACCATTGGCATCGACATAATCGAGGACCTGTCCCATGAAGTCGATGATGTCACTGTTCAGGGCATTCATCTTGGTATGAAATTCACAGCAAAACACCCCGTCGCCCAAATCGACCAGCGAAGCTGATGGGCAGGAGAGCGCTGTCTTGCCGTCCGCCTTGAGGGCAGCCAGGGAAATGACCGACTCGCTGACCTGGATCACCTGGTAGGATTTGCTGCTGAAATCGTAATAGAGGCGCCGGCCCTTTTCGATTTTATAGAACGCGTCGCAGCCCGCCTCCAGCATGTGAACAACGGCTTCCGGCACTTCCAGTTTATCCTTGCGCATACGCTCCACCGTGCGCGCAACACCCAAAGCATCCCAGGTTTCAAAGGGGCCCATTTCAAAATTAAACCCCCAGCGCATGGCGTTGTCGATCTCCACGATGGTATCGGAAATCTCCGGTATCCGGTTTGCGGCGTAAATCAGATTGTCGGCCACTGCGCGCCAGGCAAATTGGGCTCCCTTGTCATCGCCAAAAACGATGGCCTGCATCTTTTCCGGAAGTGTTTTGGCTTTCCTGGCCGCTGTCAGACAGGCAAATTCCGGTTTCTCATACTCGGCATATTCAAACGTCTTCAGATCGATAACCTTGCGGACCTTCTTCCATTCCGGTGTCAAATCGGTTTTGTAAAAACCGGCCTGCGTTTTCTTTCCGAGTAGTTTGCGCTCCACCATCCGATGGTAGTAGTCGGGCAGCACGAAATGATCCCGGGCTTCGTCATCCGGGACCAGATCATAGGTATTGCGGGCCACATGACCCAGTACGTCCAGGCCGACCAGGTCCGACGTTTTGAACATGGCTGTTTTGGGGCGGCCCATGGCCGGCCCGAAAATGGCATCGACTTCCGGTATGGTCAATCCCCGCTCCTGCATGAGTTGCATGGCGCGCACCATTCCCTGGACGCCGATGCGATTGCCGACGAAGTTGGGCGTGTCTTTCGCCCAAACAATGCCCTTTCCCAGGATGCGTTCGCCGAAATCGGCCACAAAGTCCAGCACCTCTTTGTCGGTTTCGGCGCCGGGAATGATCTCGAGAAGCTTCATGTATCGTACGGGATTGAAAAAGTGAGTGCCCAGAAAATGCTGCTTGAACCCCTCGCTCAGCCCTTTGCTCAACTGCTTCAACGGCAGCCCGGATGTATTGGTGGAGACAATCGCATCGGGTTTGCGTACGACATCGATTTTCTGAAACAGCTCCTGCTTGATCTTGATGTTCTCCACGACCACCTCGATGATCCAGTCGCATTGAGCCAACTGGTTCAAATCATCCTCCAGATTGCCGATAGAGACCCGATCCAGATCCTTGGGGTGCATCATCAATGCCGGACTGGAAGCGCGAAGGGCATCGATTCCGGCCTGCACAATTCGATTGCGTGCCTTGGGGTCTGTCTTTTCATCATCGCTCAGGTCAAACGGAACGATGTCCAACAGCGTCGTCCTGATACCGGCGCTGGCCATCAGCGCCGCAATGCCGCCGCCCATCACACCGGACCCGATGACCGCTGCGTGTCTGATTTTGCGAGTCATAACCCATCCTCCTATAACGGTTTGTCGATCCTGGCGGATTGAAACCGCCATGTGGATATCTATCATGTTACGATTAAAAAAAAATTAATGAATGAGTATTCATTCATCTATCAGAGAGTGGCATGCGCTGTCAAGCACAAATTCAAAATTGTAAAAAGTGCCATTATTCATTGTTATTATTATTAATACTTTATATTTAGGGCTGAGCCGGACCATCATGGGAGCGCCTCGGAAGCAGAGTGAATGATAATTCATTTCCATGCCTTTACAAGCGCAGGCGAGTATGACAATATACCACTTCTGCAAAAGCGGTCATCCATTGATACCATCATGGTGCACCTTGCAACAGGAGCTCATAGAGAAGAAACCCATGACAACGATCAACGATATCGTCTTAATCTATATGGAGGGCAGTCCACTGGCTTTCGCCCGTATCGAGTCGATCGAACCGGATCACAAGCGGGGCTGGTTTCACGTCAAACTGCTCATGCTGCAGGTTCCGCTGCAGGTGGTCACCTGGATCCTGCGCGATGTTTACATTGACGGAGAGATCTTCACCATGGGCGGCAAAGAGATGCGCCTGGAAAAGGTGGAGTGCCCCCAGGAGGAATGGCAAATGAACGCGCCCCCTGATCAGGATAGGCCTCTCTCACAGGATGATGAAAAGGTCCCGGACGCCAAAGCCAAGGTCATCTCCCTGACCGATCTTAAAAAGAAGTAAATGCCCAAGCTGGTTTTATCGGCCTCGCGCCGTACCGACATCCCCGCCTTCTATATGCCATGGTTCATGAACGGCATCAACGCCGGCCGTTTCACTGTTGTCAATCCGTACAATCGCATCGCGCATCAGGTACCGGCCTCGCCGGACCAGGTGCATACCATCGTTTTCTGGTCCAAGAATTTCGGCCCCTTCCTCGATGGAAACTACGGCGAGCGACTGGTGAACGTGGGCTATCACCTTTTTTTCAATTTTACCATCAACTCCCCGCACAAGACGCTGGAGCCCTGTATGCCGTCTTTGGCAAAGCGGCTTGAGCAGCTCGACCAGCTGGCCATGCGCTTCGGATCGGCAGCCATTCAGTGGCGATTCGACCCGGTCTGCATTTTCAGCGATGCCGCCGGCCGGCGCACAGACAATCTGGATCAATTTCATCGTATCGCAGCACGTGCATCCACTCATGGGATTCGCGTCTGTATCACGAGTCTCGTCGACCATTACAAAAAAGTCTGCAGACGATTCAAAAAGCACTCCGATCTGGTGTTATTGGATCCGCCGATGCCGGAAAAAATCGCTCTGGTCGGGAAGATGGCCGACAGTTTGAGCGCCTTGCACATGCAGCTCCATCTGTGCTGCGAAAACGATCTCATGCAGAACCTGCCGCCTGAATTGCCCGTAACAGCTGCCGCATGCATCCCCAGTCATCGGCTGATCGACATGTACGGACCCGGCATATCGGTGGCCAGAGACAAAGGTCAAAGGCGCGCGGCAGGTTGTGGCTGCGGCGTTTCCAAAGACATCGGGAGCTACAGTCTGCACCCCTGCCGGCACAATTGCCTCTATTGCTACGCCAATCCCGCGGTCGATCAAGAGAGGGAAAAATGAATATCGGCACCATCAAACTCGACAATCCCACCGTCTTGGCTCCCTTGGCGGGCATCACAAACCTGCCGCTGCGACTGATGGCCAAGGAGGCGGGCTGCGGCCTGGTTTGCTCGGAAATGGTCAGCGCCTGCGGGCTGGTCTACGGTTCAGAGAAAACGTCGGCCCTGCTCGATACCACATCGGCTGAAAAACCGCTTTCAGTACAGATTTTCGGAAGCGATTGGGCCATCATGGCCGAGGCCGCATCGCGGGTGCAGGATGCCGGGGCCGATATCATCGATATCAATTTCGGGTGCTCGGTCCGCAAGATTTTGAAAAGCGGATCCGGCTCCGCCTTGATGCGGGAGCCGCAAAAAGCGGAAATGCTGATCAAGGCAGTGCGCCAGGCCATCACGGTACCCCTGACCATCAAGATGCGCGCGGGTTGGGATGCTTCGGGCGACGAGGCACTGCACCTGGCGCGGATCGCCGAGCAAAACGGCGTCGAGGCAGTTACCCTGCATCCCCGTACGGCCCGACAAGGTTTCGGCGGCCGGGCGGACTGGTCTCTGATCGCTAAACTCAAACAGCAACTGCACATTCCCGTCATCGGCAACGGCGATATTGAAACTGCAGCGGATGCAATGGCGATGATGGAGCAAACCGGCTGCGCTGCAGTGATGGTGGGCCGCGCGGCCATGGGCAATCCATTGCTGTTCGCCCAGATCTCCGACTGCCTGGCCGGCCGCAAAGCCAGAACCATCACCGACAGGGAGCGCATCGACATGATGATCCGCTACCTTGAGGCATCCGTACGATATTTAGGTGAAAAAAAAGCGTGTTACATGATGCGCAGCCGCCTTGGCTGGTTCGTGAAAGGATTGGAAAAAGCCAGCCGATTTCGTCATGCCATCCGCAGGGTGGAAACGGAACGGGAGGCTAAAAAGATCATTGCCGATTACTGCGCCGAGTTGTCGCTGCCATAGACGGTTCAGTCGCCAATGGATGTGGGGATTGGCCTATAGCGCAGTACGCCCCCACCCTGCCCCTCTCACTCAAGGGAGAGGCAACGATGTGTCGGATCCATCTGCAAAAAGTGTAACCCATGTCCTCGGTTTAAAGTGTTTCCCATGTCCGGGTTGCACGCCCTTTTCCTCTCCCCCTCAGGGGGGGGACGCTCTAAGCTGAACCATTCCTCTCCCCCTCAGGGGGAGACGCTCTAAGCTGAACCATTCCTCTCCCCCTCAGGGGGAGAGGTCAGGTGAGGGGGTGGTCTTTGGCGAGGTTCACCCTCACCCTAACCCTCTCCCTCGAGGGAGAGGGAATACAATGGCATTAATAACCTTGCGCTTATGGGGTCGAGACCTTCTTCAAGGCTCATGGTGACGGGTTGCGTCCGATGGGCATGGCAATGTCGCCGGCTTGCGGGGCACCGTCTTGAGGGGCAACGGCATAAGATCGCTGCTCATCCACCTGTTCGACATCAACGTCGACGACTTTCATTCCGGGCAGCATGAATGTTCCTTTCGGCCCTGTCACATGCCGATTCCCGCGATAGACAGCCAGACGGTCTCCAACCTGAATGCCCGACGCCCGGCCGCCAGCGAAAACGATTCGTTTCTCCTCGACGCTGATGATCGATGTCTGCCACGGCTGATTCTTCAGCGCTTCAGCGGCCTGTTCCCCAAAATCGTCGGCCAGATCCGCCAATGAATCATCCAGGTCTTCGATATGCAGCACTGTCCCGGACTGGAGCGCCTCATAGTCATTTTTACTTATTTTTAATGAATTTTCAGATACTTCACTCACAAGCTTTGTGCCGGTAAGTGTGTCGTACAGATCGAACACCATCGAATACCTGATAAAATGACGTTGTTTTCGGAACCATAAGGCCCCGGTTTTTTCCGCCACCAGGCGCAGGTCCAGCAACGCCACTGTCGCGATGTCTTGGAAGCCGGCTTTGCGCCAGCCTGCCGCGGCCAGATCGATATCATCGCTTTTGAGCAAATCGATCGCCGTTTTGACGGACCCGGTTTCCCAGGCGGTACCCAAATTCAAACGCGGCACTCCCGCTTTCAGTACGGCAGCTATCGCTTGTGCCACAAATCTGGCGGATTCATGCCCCAATTCAGTAGATGGTGAGTAAACGACGCCCAGGCCGACCCGCTTGATATAGCCCGGATCGTACTGAGTGCTGAACACTGCAGCATCCGATGTTGCCGCCCGATCCATTCCGCCGGCACATCCCCAGCAGGCAACGCCCAGCGCAAAAAGCGCACAGGCGCACCATGATTGTACTTTCATACGTTTTCACTCCTTTTTTGCATGGGGATTGTGCCGGGCTGTCACTTCAGAATCTATCCCACCGCGGGCCGTGAAGGCACCGTGCACCTCCATCCATTTGGGGCTCAATACGCTGACCAGATCATCCAGTATTCGATTCACCACATGCTCGTAGAATATCCCGACATTGCGATATTGGAGCAAATAGTATTTCAAGGATTTGAGTTCGACGATCATTCTGTCCGGGGTGTATCGGATGGTAATCGTGCCGAAATCCGGCAAGCCGGTCATGGGACATACCGATGTAAACTCCGGCTGACGGATGGATATGACGATATCACGCTTGCCATGGTATCCATACTCGATCGGGTCCAGCACCTCTGCACGAACCACTTCGGGTTTTTGAATGGAATAGGTCACTGGCCTGTCGGATGAATTGCTCATATTATCAACAAACTCCTCGAAAAAAGTCTCTGTTAATAAAAAATTTGCGGCCACCTGTCAAACGATGTTATCAGAGATAACACCCAAAACCAGAAACCAGGAACAAATCTCATGGCCAAACCATCGATGCAGGAGCAGGTTCTGAGGGCGAGCAAAGAGATCGCAGTCAAATTCATCGAAGTCGGACGGCTCAGTCCCAGCAGTTTCAATCAAACCTTCAAAGATATTTACCAGACCATCGACTCGACAGTACGGCACGAGGCGTCCGATCGAACGGATCAAGAGCCATAGAGGCCTCCGGCCTGTTATTGCCCCAAGGCCGCCGGCCAGATGTAATAGAATCCCGCTTCCTGGACCACGCTCAAGGTGCTCAAGGCAGAAGAATTGATGTCGGGCGCATCAAATTGACGAATGGCCGGGTTGTAGATATTGTCATCCTCGGTTTCATAGCGGCGATAGGTCACGACTTTCGCATCCGGGCTGAGGTTCGCCAGGGATTTTGTTTTTTCGATGGCATCTGTCAAATACCCGATCTGGTCAATCAGACCGACCTGCAGAGCCTCCTTGGCCAGAAAAACGCGTGCGGTGACAATGCGTTGCTGCTGATCGGCTGAGATGGTCCTGTGTTTCAAAACAAGATCGATGAAACGCTCCGCCATCTGATCGGTCAATGACTGAAAAATCGCCTCATCGGTTTCGGTCGGATCCCGAAACGGCGACCCCATATCTTTGAGTTCGCCGGACTTGCTGACATGCAGGGCCAGTCCCAATTTATCCATAAACCCGCTTATGCTGGGCCGGGAAAAAATAACGCCAATCGAACCTGTGATGGTGGTGGGGTGCGCCATAATCCAATCGGCCGGAAGCGACAGATAGTAGCCTCCCGATGCAGCCAGATTCATCATGGCCACGACCAGCTTTACACCGGATCGTTCTTTATACGATCGAATCTCATGATAAAGAATATCGCTGGCCGTTACGGTTCCGCCCGGCGAATTGACCTTCATCAAAACCGCCTTGATCTGCGGATCCTTTTCTGCCCGCTTCAGCTGCGAGATGACTTCCTGAACCATGCTGGGTTGTGTGCGTAATAATTTCTCCCTGGGCCGATCCGAAATAGTCCCCTGGATGGACAGGACCAATATTTTTTCTTCTCCACTTCCTTCCAGGGTCACCTCTTTCAAGGGACCGGCTTCGGGAAAGAGGTTTATATTGGGCAACGAGCAAGCGATAGTTGCCAACACCACCACGATAACCATCAATGGCATCCAGATTCTCATGGTTATTCCTCCATTTATTTTACTGTTGTGTCCTGCAAATAAATTCAAAAACGAATGTCACTCCGGCGCAAGCCGGAGTCCAGCTGAAAACCCTCTTGATTCCGGCTTGCGCCGGAATGACTTAAAGGAAAAAGGCATTCGAATTGAACAAATATTTTAACTCAACTTCCGGGACACAACACTAGTTTACTGAAGTGGTTTCAAGACCTTCAATCGGGTTCAAAGTCAAGGCGGAGCGTGGCGTCCAACCGCAGGAATACATTAAGTATTTTGAGGATTGGGCGCCACGCTCCAACGCAGGATTTGGACCCGAGGGGAGGTTTTGAAGCCACTTCTAGTGCGCCTGCGCCCAGTTCTTACCCCACGCCACATTTACTTTCAACGGGACTTTAAGCGTCCACACGCATTCCATGATCTCCGGCGCCAGCCGTTTCATCGTTTCAAGCTCCTCATCGGGCACTTCAAACACAATTTCATCATGGACCGACAACAGCATAACGGTCTTCATCCGCTTCCGCCCCAGGGCTTCGGCCAGTTGAATCATGGCTACTTTAATCAGGTCGGCGGCAGTACCCTGGATGGGCGTATTGATGGCGGTGCGCTCGGCAAACTGCCTGACATTGGCGTTGCTGCTGGCAATATCCGGCAACAGCCGCAGCCGTCCCAGCAGCGTGCTGGTCCGACGGGTTTGCCGGGCCTGCTCAATGGTCTGCTCCATGTAGCGCTTGATTCCGCTGTAACGCTCAAAGTAGTGATCGATATAGGTCTTGGCCATCTTGGGTGCAATACCCAGCTCTCTCGAGAGGCCGTAGGCGCTCATGCCGTACATGATGCCAAAATTGATGGCCTTGGCCTGCCGGCGCAGTTCGTCGGTGACATCATCCGGCGGCAGCCCAAACACTTCACTGGCCGTTCGACGGTGAATATCTTCATCTTTTTCAAAGGATTGGATAAGAATTGGATCATCTGCATAGTGAGCCAGCAGACGCAGTTCAATCTGAGAATAATCTGCCGACATGAGACAGCGCCCTTCCGGCGCCACAAACGCTTCGCGTATTTCACGCCCCTCGGCAGTACGGATGGGAATATTCTGAAGGTTGGGATCGCTGCTGCTCAAACGCCCGGTGGCTGCAACCGTCTGGTTATAAGAGGTATGAATGCGGCCGGATGATCGATCGACCTGGTCCAGCAGAGCATCCACGTAGGTCGATTTGAGCTTGGCCAGGGATCGGTGCCGCAGGATAAAGGCAGGGAGCTCATGTTTTTCGGCCAGCTTCGACAGCACCTCGACGTCCGTAGAATAGCCCGTTTTCTTCTTGGTTTTTTTAACAACCGGCAATTTGAGCTTTTCGAAAAGAATGCGCCCCAGTTGCTGCGAAGATTGAATGTTGAAAGTCTCTCCCGCCAACCCATAGATATCGTCTTTAAGCTTGTGCAGTTGACTGTCAAATGTCGTCGACAAATGACGAAGTTTTTCCAGATCCAGGCAAATCCCCGCCATCTCCATCTCCATGAGTACCGAGACGAGCGGCATTTCGACGTTTTCCATCAAAGGCATCAAATTCACTTCTTCCAGCCGGGGCCGCAGGACCTCAAAAGCCCGCAAGGTGATATCCGCGTCTTCGCAGGCATAGGGTATGGCCTGCTCCAGGGTCACCTGGTCGAATGTCAGAGCATTTTTGCCCTTGCCCGCCACCTCGGAGAAAGAAATATTCTTATGCCCCAGAAAATCGAGTGCAATCTGATCCAGATTGTGAGCCCGCTTGGACGGGTTTAGTAAATAGGAGGCCAGCATCGTGTCGAAGGAGACTCCGCGAAGATCGGCTCCATGACGGCGCAGCACGGTCCAGTCGTATTTAATATTCTGACCGATTTTTTCGATGGAATCATCCATCAGCACCGGCGCCATCCGCTCCAGGACATCATCGAGGGAAAGCTGCTTCGGCGCTCCCATATACCGATGCCCGCAGGGAATATAAAATGCCTCGTAGGGTTCCAGGGCAACCGACAGCCCTACGATCGCAGCCGCCATGGGATGTTGAGACGTGGTTTCCGTATCGATGGCAAAGCGCCGGCATGATTCCAGACGCCCAATCAGCTCATCCAACTCCTGTTGACTGAAAATCGCGCTGTACCGGGCCGGTTTCTCCGGTTGCGACTGTTGAAATTCCTTCTGCAGCCCGCGAAATTCCAGGTCCTGAAATAGTTTTCCCAAAGCGGCTTCATCCGGCGACTGGATCTGAAGCGCTTGCGAGTCAAAGGTGACAGGGGCATGGGTGTCGATGGTCACCAGACGTCGACTCAGCAACGCCTGTTCTTTGAACTTCTCAAGATTTTCGCGCTGCTTGTTACGCGGCAGATCGTTGAGCTTTCCATAGAGGGCATCGATGCTCCCGAAATCCTGAATTAACTTCAGTGCGGTTTTGGGGCCGATGCCCGGCACGCCGGGCACGTTGTCGGAGGCGTCGCCGGACAGTCCCATCATATCAATGATCTGCTCCGGCAGCAGCGCAAAATCATCAAGCACCGTCTGCATGTCGATACGTTTATCTTTCATGGGGTCCCAGATGGACGTCTTTTCCGTAACGAGCTGGACGAAATCTTTGTCCCCTGTGACAATGACCACGTCAAATCCGTCCGATTCGGCCAGGCGCGCATAGGTTCCGATCAGATCATCCGCCTCGAATCCGCCCATCTCGATGACCGGAATATTGAAACCGGCGGTCACTTTTTTGATATAGGGCAGCTGGGCGACGAGTTCGTCGGGCATGGGCGGCCGATTGGCCTTGTACTGGTCAAACATCTCATGACGGAAGGTGGGGCCTTTGGAATCAAAAAACATTCCCACGTATTGCGGCGTCTGCTCCTGCATCAATTTGATCAACATACGCGTGAAACCAAATACGGCATTGGTCGGCATGCCCGATGAATTGGCCAGTCCGCGTACAGCGTGAAAGGCGCGATAAACATAAGCGCTTCCGTCGATCAGGAAAATCGTGCGCATACCCTCGGTTTCTGTTTCTGGTGTCATCGTGTCAACTTTTCAGTTAGTGGTCTCAGGGGGTCGCAGCGGTCCCTTCGGGCCATTTTATCAATCGCCTGATGCGTTGTGTCAGGCTTGACAGCGGCGTCGCGGCGGTTTACGTTTCTTCCGCTCACAGGCGGCGTGCTCAGGGCTGTTCAGCGGTTAGTACCATGTATCCTGTGAAACAACAAGCAAACCGGACAGTGCACGCCGTTGCCATCCGGCACAAATATGGAGCGATTCATCGATGGCCGACCCACATTCGACACCCCGCAAAAAGCACCGGCGGAGCAGACCCAGGGTTCAGGATTGCCATTGCTGCCGTCAATCCTTTCCGTTTTGCTGGGGCTGCCGGTGCGGTTTTCAAATATGCCAAGCGTGTATGCATGAAAACGCCTGGGGGATGACCTGCAACGGCATCACCTGGCAATGCCCCGATTGCGGTGAACAGAATGGATTCGGAAATCAATAAATTACGGTTCTAATCGATTTATGAACTGGCGGAACCACGGCGGGTTGAAGATGAGAACATAGGCCAGGAAGATGGCCGTCAACGGCAGAAAAAAGAAAACCGCGTCCAATGCCAGGATGCCGACGGCCAGACCGATCCGTTTTGTCAGATCCATGATGGTTAATCCCTCTTAGAGCAAGCTGCCGATAAACGCAAAACATGCCTCTCCCCTCAGGGGGCACCCTGTACACATGAGCGCTTCTCCTTGAAAATCAATTTAACGCTGATGGGCAGAATCCTGACCTGTCATTGCATCAAGCCAGCCCGAGGATCGCCGGCAACTGGGAAAGCGCTTGAATGTGCAGATCGGCCTGCAGTTCGCTATTCCGGAATGCGATAAACGGAACGCCCGCGGCCTGAGAGGCCTGGGCGTCCAGCAAAGAGTCGCCGATATAAACCATTTTTGGCGGTGCAATCTCAAAATGCTCCAACACGGCCACCAACTGCCCGGGGTGCGGCTTGGGCATCGGCACATCCATGGCCGTCACTACAAGGTCGAACTGGCCTTCAAGCCCGTGCTCGACAAGGACGTGCTCCATGGTATCGGTGCGGTTGGTGGCAATGGCGGTTTTATAACGGGATCGGAGTTTGGGCAATACCGACTTTAAATTCGGCTCAGGCACCATGTGGCGAATAAACGGCAGATAGCTCCTCTTGCGGCGATAGCGATGAGCGGTCTCCAGCATCTGCGCATCCTGAATCAAAAAGTTGAGCGTTTCGTCAACCGTGTGCATATGGGCATAGTCGAACTGCTCGGCGGTCATAGCCGGCAGTCCAAGGTGCTGCAGCACGTCGTCGTAATACGCCCGGTTTGAGTGGGACGAATCGAACATGACGCCATCGCAGTCAAAGGCGACAACCGTTACGCTGGAAAAATCGTTTGACATTTATTTTGCCGCCGCCAAAATTTGGGCGGAAATGGGAATTCGCAATGTGGGCCTGGCCTTGCTGTCGGTTTCGATGGAGATGACATCATGATAGCTTCCCGCGGTCTGCATGGTATTGGTCACCACCAGCCGATACCCATCCTTGCCGGGATTGCCCTCTTTGAGCTCGTATCGCAGGTTCTTGCCATCCCTGGCCTTGACAGCCTTGATATGAAAGGGATGGGTTTTCAGGCGCTCGATAAGAACCGTCTCTTGCACCTGTTCGCCGACTCGGCCCCTGAGTCGCACGCGATTGGGTGTCAGGGGGATATAGGCCTGGACCGATCCCTTCACGACCAGCTTGAATGCCGGGTTCTGAGGATCGTTGGTTTGTACGGTAAATCGTTTGCGCAAGGTGGTCCCGCCGCGATTGGCGGTATTGACCACAACGCCGATAACTTCCTTG